>NZ_JAKUKB010000026.1:0-920 GCF_022436665.1 Stenotrophomonas sp. Y6 | reverse complement strand
GGCGACCTGACCCGCGACATGCCGGCGCTGCCCGGCGAGAAGGCCGAGATCACCGAGACCATGGCCACCATCAAGCGCAACCTCACCGCCATCAGTAGCGAGATCCGCCGCCTCAGCGGCGCCGCGGCCGCCGGCGATTTCAGCCAGCGCGGCGACGAGCAGCGCTTCGAGCATGATTTCCGGCAGATGGTGCACAACCTCAACGCGATGATGGAGGCCACCGACCACAGCCTGGCGCAGACCTCCAGCCTGCTGCAGGCCATCGCCCGCGGTGACCTGACCGCGCGCATGCACGGTGAGTTCCAGGGCGTGTTCGCGCGGATGCGCGACGACGCCAACGCAACCGTGGCGCAGCTGACCTCGATCGTCGGCCGCATCCAGCAGGCCGCGGCCAGCATCAACCTGGCCGCCTCGGAGATCGCCACCGGCAACAACGACCTCTCCCGGCGCACCGAACAGCAGGCCGCCAACCTGGAGGAGACCGCCGCCTCGATGGAGGAACTGACCTCCACCGTGCGCCAGAACGCCGAGCACGCGCGCCAGGCCAACCAGCTCGCCCAGGGCGCGGCCGGGGTCGCCTCGCAGGGCGGCCAGGTGGTCGGCCAGGTGGTCACCACCATGGCCGACATCGAGGCCTCCTCGAAGAAGATCGCCGACATCATCAGCGTGATCGACGGCATTGCCTTCCAGACCAATATCCTGGCGCTCAACGCCGCGGTGGAAGCCGCGCGGGCCGGCGAACAGGGCCGCGGCTTCGCCGTGGTCGCCTCGGAAGTGCGCACCCTGGCGCAGCGCTCGGCCGGCGCCGCCAAGGAGATCAAGGAACTGATCGAGAACTCGGTGGACAAGGTTTCCGAAGGCTCGGCGCTGGTCCACCAGGCCGGCAGCACCATGGGCGAGATCGTGACCTCGGTGCAGCG
>NZ_JAKUKB010000025.1:0-1207 GCF_022436665.1 Stenotrophomonas sp. Y6 | reverse complement strand
GCGACGTCCCCCCGGTTTTGAGTAGCACGGCGATTTGGAGTCCAATCCCGCAACCCAAGGAGATTGGACGTGAAGAAGCGTTTTACCGAGGAACAGATCATCGGCTTCCTGCGTGAGGCCGATGCCGGCATGGCGGTGAAGGACCTGTGCCGACGGCACGGATTCAGCGAAGCCTCGTACTACCTGTGGCGCAGCAAATTCGGCGGGATGAGCGTGCCGGACGCGAAGCGGCTGAAGGAGCTGGAGGCGGAGAACGCCCGGCTGAAGAAGCTGCTGGCCGAACAGATGTTCGAGAACGACGTGATCAAGGACGTCCTGCGAAAAAAGCCGTGACCGCACCCGTCCGGCGCGACGTGGTGCGACAGATGATCGTGAAGGGACTGAGCGAACGGCGGGCGCTGGCGGCGGTGCGGATGAGCGCCAGCGCGTATCGCTATGCACCACGGCCCGACCGCAATGTCGAGCTGCGTGCGCGGATCCTGGCATTGGCGCAGCGGCACAAGCGCTATGGCGTCGGGATGATCCACCTCAAGCTTCGTCAGGCGGGAATGCACGTGAACTACAAGCGCGTGGAGCGGCTGTATCGGGAGGCACAGTTGCAGGTGCGGCGACGCAAGCGCAAGAAGGTGCCGGTTGCCGAGCGACAGCCGCTGCTGCGGCCGTCCGCAGCCAACCAGGTGTGGTCGATGGACTTCGTGTTCGATCGCACCGCCGAGGGGCGCGTGCTCAAGTGCCTGACGATCGTCGACGACGCCACCCACGAGGCGGTGGCGATCGAGGTGGAGCGTGCGATTTCCGGCTTGATGCTGACGCGGATCCTAGACCGTCTGGCGCTCAGTCGCGGCCTGCCCCAGGTGATCCGCACCGACAACGGCAAGGAGTTCTGCGGCAAGGCCATGGTGAGTTGGGCGCATGCGCGCGGCGTCGCGCTGCGCCTGATCGAGCCCGGCAAGCCGAACCAGAATGCGTACATCGAGTCCTTCAACGGCCGCCTGCGCGATGAATGCCTCAACGAGCACTGGTTCATCGGCCTGCTGCAGGCCCGTACCGTCATCGAAACCTGGCGGCGTGAATACAACGAGGAGCGGCCGAAAAAAGCACTCGGCGGCCTGACGCCCGCCGCCTATGCACGACAACTCGCGGCCAATACCGCTACGATGAGCACCGGACTCTAAACAGCCCCGCTACTGAAGACGGGAGGACGTCG
>NZ_JAKUKB010000024.1:0-1466 GCF_022436665.1 Stenotrophomonas sp. Y6 | reverse complement strand
AGGAGCGGCCGAAAAAAGCACTCGGCGGCCTGACGCCCGCCGCCTATGCACGACAACTCGCGGCCAATACCGCTACGATGAGCACCGGACTCTAAACAGCCCCGCTACTGAAGACGGGAGGACGTCGCCGGTGGGCATTCTTTCTCTCATGGCAATCCAAGCTCTCCACGCAGAAAAGAGCGCTGACATTCGATCCGCAGGCCCAAGCGCGCCAACTCTGCTCGGGCCGTTTGGCGGGTGAAGATTGTTGGGCAAAGACTTAGCCAACCAACCCTTCTCAGTCAACAGCCAGTTGCAACCAACGCTAGCGATCATCGCAGAGGTCGGGCTCCAGTTTCTTGAAGCCGCCAAAAGGAGATCTCGCCTGAAGCGACGCTCGACTAAATAAAGGCTTTTGTCATCTCGCCACTCGCGCAGCCAGCGATCCCACGCCTCCAACTCCGGATCATCCGAGATGTTCACGCATCTAGATGGTGACCTGTACCAAAGAAGAACTCTGTGCTCATCGCAGCTGATACTTCTTACATCCAGCCACTTGGCTAGAACCGGATGGCGTATTCCTGACAAGCCTTCGAGAGCACAATTGGGACAGTAGATTTCCCGCCAAACCGGTGCAACCCGAAGATCCACGGGAATCTCGTTTATCTGACCGAGTCCAGGAGGCAATCCTGACCAACACTTCTTATGTGCTAGGCGCTCTGGCTCAGCAGGGTCAATCCCGCACCAAGCCCACCATTCTTCCTCCGCAAGCCCGAGACGAACGCGCGTGGCATCCAGCCAGGAACGAATGCTTTCTCCCGGGAACACGTCGGCCCACACCGGAAGGTTAGAAATCTCCATGCCGAGTCCCCTCCCCCACGTATCCATGGCTTAGGGCGATATCAAGTAGCCGAATGTCGATGCGCGCCAGACCTTGCGAGTCAGCAATACGTTTCGCGTTACATATGACTTCAAGAACCCGCGATGTAGTACAGCAGCCTCGGGACACCAACCACCGAACAATCGCTTGGTCGCTCAGGCCTGATGCCTGAGGCAACCGGAGCTCTAGTTCAATGCTTGCGAGGAAGGACCGAAATGACTCTGACTCAGCCCACATAGGGATTTCTACTCGAGTGAAGCGTGACTGAAGCTGCTCATCAGCAGCTAGGACGTTCACCAGGTTCATTGTGGAGGCGATGGAAATAGTGACGCCGCGATTTGTGATTGCCTTGATGAACGCTAAAGATTGCTGCTGTGTCGACCTCCCCGCGTTGAGAAGATTTCCCGCTTCATCTATGAGAATCTGACGAACTCCGGACGATGCAATAAGCGTCAGCGCGACTTCACATAACGCAGACGGCGACGTCCTCCCGTCTTCAGTAGCGGGGCTGTTTAGAGTCCGGTGCTCATCGTAGCGGTATTGGCCGCGAGTTGTCGTGCATAGGCGGCGGGCGTCAGGCCGCCGAGTGCTTTTTTCGGCCGCTCCT
>NZ_JAKUKB010000002.1:0-132950 GCF_022436665.1 Stenotrophomonas sp. Y6 | reverse complement strand
ATGTCCAAGGGTAAGTTCGAGCGTACCAAGCCGCACGTCAACGTCGGCACCATCGGCCACGTCGACCATGGCAAGACCACGCTGACCGCCGCGCTGACCAAGATCGGTGCCGAGCGTTTCGGTGGCGAGTTCAAGGACTACTCCTCGATCGACGCCGCGCCGGAAGAGAAGGCGCGTGGCATCACGATCTCGACCGCGCACGTCGAGTATGAATCCGCGACCCGCCACTACGCCCACGTGGACTGCCCGGGCCACGCCGACTACGTGAAGAACATGATCACCGGTGCGGCGCAGATGGACGGCGCGATCCTGGTGTGCTCGGCCGCTGACGGCCCGATGCCGCAGACCCGCGAGCACATCCTGCTGTCGCGCCAGGTCGGCGTGCCGTACATCGTCGTGTTCCTGAACAAGGCCGACATGGTGGACGACGCCGAGCTGCTCGAGCTGGTCGAGATGGAAGTGCGCGAGCTGCTGAGCAAGTACGACTTCCCGGGCGATGACACCCCGATCGTGCACGGTTCGGCCCGTCTGGCGCTGGAAGGCGACCAGAGCGACATCGGCGTGCCGGCGATCCTGAAGCTGGTCGATGCGCTGGACAGCTGGATCCCGACCCCGGAGCGCGACATCGACAAGCCGTTCCTGATGCCGGTGGAAGACGTGTTCTCGATCTCGGGCCGCGGCACCGTGGTGACCGGCCGTATCGAGCGCGGCATCATCAAGGTGGGTGACGAAATCGAAATCGTCGGCATCCGTCCGACCCAGAAGACCACCGTCACCGGCGTGGAAATGTTCCGCAAGCTGCTGGACCAGGGCCAGGCGGGCGACAACGCGGGCCTGCTGCTGCGCGGCACCAAGCGTGACGACGTGGAGCGCGGCCAGGTGCTGGCCAAGCCGGGTTCGATCACCCCGCACACCGAGTTCGAAGCCGAGGTGTACGTGCTGTCCAAGGACGAAGGTGGCCGTCACACCCCGTTCTTCAAGGGCTACCGTCCGCAGTTCTACTTCCGTACCACCGACATCACCGGCGCTGTGCAGCTGCCGGAGGGCGTCGAGATGGTGATGCCGGGCGACAACGTGAAGATGTCGGTCACGCTGATCAACCCGGTGGCGATGGACGAAGGCCTGCGCTTCGCCATCCGCGAAGGCGGCCGCACCGTCGGTGCCGGCGTCGTCGCCAAGATCACCAAGTAAGCCTGCAGTACCCGGCGGTAGTTGAGTCTGCCGCTGGTACGCGAATGGCGGGCCGGGAACCTCGGTCCGCCTTCGCCGTCTAAGGGACGTGAAACAAGCCAAGTCATACGCCAGTAGCTCAATTGGCAGAGCAGCGGTCTCCAAAACCGCAGGTTGGGGGTTCGAGTCCCTCCTGGCGTGCCACTTGCCACCTATCCAGTGACCTTGGTCGCGCCCGCAGCAAGAGTCGGATGAACAGCAAGATCGAGCATTCCAAGAGCGCCGCCTCCGGTGGCGATATGGTCAAGTACGTTGGCGCCGCCCTGCTGGTGCTGGCGGGCTTGTTCGTCTGGTTCTGGTTCTCCACTCCGGCGCGCGCGGTGCAGCTCGGTGCCTGGTCGGGTCAGCTGCGTGCGCTGGCCGTGGTCGTCGGCCTGGTCGCCGGCGGCGCGTTGTTCATGCTCACCGCCAAGGGCCACCAGGTCCGCGAGTTCCTTTCCGAGTCCCGGTTCGAGCTGCGCAAGGTCGTATGGCCGACCCGCCAGGAAGCCATCCGCATGACCTGGGTGGTGATCGTGGTCGTGATCGTGCTGAGCCTGCTGCTGGGTGGCTTCGACTTCGTGATCCAGAAGCTGACCCAGTGGTTCCTGGGGCGTTGAGGAGATAACAGTGAAACGTTGGTACGTCGTCCACGCCTATTCGGGCTTCGAGAAGTCGGTTGCCCAGGCCCTGCGTGACCGCATCGCCCGCGAGGGCATGGAGGAGCGTTTCGGCGACGTCCTGGTTCCGACCGAGGAAGTGGTGGAAATGCGCTCCGGCCAGAAGCGCCGTTCCGAGCGCAAGTTCTTCCCGGGTTACGTGCTGGTCCAGATCGAGACCCACGAGGAAGCCGGCATTCCGCGCATCGACAACGAAAGCTGGCACCTGGTCAAGGAAACCCCGAAGGTGCTGGGCTTCATTGGCGGCACCGCCGACCGCCCGCTGCCGATCCGTGACGACGAAGCCGCTGCCATCCTGGATCGCGTCCAGGAAGGCGTCGAGAAGCCGCGCCCGAAGGTGCTGTTCGAACCGGGCCAGATGGTCCGTGTCATCGACGGCCCGTTCAACGACTTCAATGGCGTGGTCGAGGAAGTCAACTACGAGAAGAGCCGCCTGCGCGTGTCGGTGCTGATCTTTGGTCGCGCCACCCCGGTCGAGCTCGAGTTCGGCCAGGTCGAAAAGGCGGTCTGAACCTTGCCGCCAGCCTGTTCAGGTTGGCGGCGTAAAAACTGCTAGAATTGCCGGCTCCCTGAAAGGGAGCTGAGACCAAAGGCCGCCGCGAGGTGGCCTTTGCCGCGATTCCAAGATTTCAAAACGCGATGCCGGGACGCGTGATTCCCGGTCCGATGGGGAGCCTGTTGTCGCAAGGCGCTAGCACCCGGAGAGCACTCAAATGGCAAAGAAAGTTGTCGGTTACATCAAGCTGCAGGTGAAGGCCGGTCAGGCCAACCCCTCGCCGCCGGTCGGTCCTGCGCTGGGTCAGCGCGGCCTGAACATCATGGAGTTCTGCAAGGCGTTCAATGCCGCCACGCAGAAGCTGGAGCCGGGTATCCCGGTGCCGGTGATCATCACGGCCTACTCGGACCGTACCTTCACCTTCATCACCAAGAGCACCCCGGCCACCGTGCTGCTCAAGAAGGCGGCGGGCATCACCTCCGGCTCCAAGCGCCCGAACACCGACAAGGTGGGCAAGGTCACCCGCAAGCAGCTTGAAGAAATCTGCAAGGCGAAGGAGCCGGACCTGACGGCTGCCGACCTGGACGCCGCCGTGCGTACGATCGCGGGCTCGGCCCGTTCCATGGGCCTGGTGGTGGAGGGTTAATCAGATGGCACAGACCAAGCGTGAGAAGGCCATCAAGGCCGCCGTCGTCCCGGGCAAGAGCTACGCCTTCGAGGACGCGATCAACATCCTGAAGACCGCCACCAAGGCCAAGTTCGTCGAGTCGATCGACGTCGCCGTGCGCCTGGGCGTGGACGCGAAGAAGTCCGACCAGCAGGTGCGCGGTTCGACCGTGCTGCCGGCCGGTACCGGCAAGTCGGTGCGCGTGGCGGTGTTCGCCCCGGCCGGCGCCAAGGCTGACGAAGCCCTGGCCGCGGGCGCCGAAGCCGTCGGCATGGACGACCTGGCCGAGAAGATGCAGGCCGGCGACCTGAACTACGACGTGGTCATCGCGACCCCGGACGCCATGCGCGTCGTCGGCAAGCTGGGCACCGTGCTGGGCCCGCGCGGCCTGATGCCGAACCCGAAGGTCGGCACCGTTTCCCCGAACCCGGGCGAAGCCGTGAAGAACGCCAAGTCGGGCCAGGTCCGTTACCGCACCGACAAGGCCGGCATCATCCACTGCACCATCGGCAAGGCCAGCTTCGACAACGCCGCGCTGCAGTCGAACCTGCAGGCGCTGCTGCTGGACCTGATCAAGGCCAAGCCGGCCACCTCGAAGGGCACCTACCTGCAGAAGGTTTCGGTCAGCTCGACGATGGGCCCGGGCGTCACCGTCGACCAGTCGTCGCTGACCCTGAAGTAATTGTTTCAAGCGGATGCGGCACCCTGTGCCGTGTCCGTCATTTTGAAGGCGCCGAGCCGGTTTTTCCGGCCCGGTAGCCGTCAAAGACCGCAGGCGCGGTCAGCGCATACCGGCGACGGGCACGGACGCTCGATCTGGCAAGGAGTCGCCGCCGGCATAGCGGGATCGCTTAATCGATTCCCCGGAATCACCCTGCGTAGATGGTGCCGCCCTTCTGGAGTTTTTCTGGTTCACGCAGGTCTGGGATTCCCCGGGCCGGCACACTCCAGGTCTGGAATGGCCACCACCGGAGCGTCACCCCGATGCTCCCGGCGTCTAGGATGGATGCCGCACAGGACCGCACACGGCAGGAGCCGTAAGCGGAGTTCAATTGGAGGAGTGCAATGGCTCTCAATCTGTCCCAGAAGCAAGAAGTAGTCGCCGAACTGGCAGACGTCGCCGCCAAGGCCCACTCCTTGATCGCAGCCGAATACGCTGGCACCACGGTCGCCCAGATGACCGCGATGCGCAAGCAGGCCCGCGAAACCGGCGTTTTCTTGAAGGTTGTCAAGAACACGCTGGCCGCGCGCGCCGTCGAAGGCACCGATTTCGCAGTCGCTAAGGACCAGATGGTCGGTCCGCTGCTGTATGCGTTTTCGCTCGAGGAGCCCGGCGCCGCCGGTCGCCTGATCAAGGATGCCGCCAAGGGCAACGACAAGCTGCAGGCGAAGATCGTGGCCGTGGGTGGCGAAGTCTACCCGCCGAGCCACGTCGATGTGCTGGCATCGCTGCCGACCCGTGATCAGGCCCTGGCCATGCTGGCCCGCGTCCTGACCGAGCCGGTCACCATGTTCGCGCGCGCCGTCAAGGCTGTTGGTGAGAAGCAGAACGGTGGTGCGGCTGTCGAAGCTGCCGAGCCGGCCGCTGAAACCGCCTGAGTTCGACGTTTCCGTGGTTCTGAATAGAACCTCAACCCAGAATATTTTCCAAAGGTAATCAAAATGTCCCTTACCAACGAACAGATCGTCGACGCCATCGCCGAGAAGTCCCTGATGGAAGTGATGGAGCTGGTCAAGGCCATCGAAGACAAGTTCGGCGTTTCCGCCGCTGCCCCGGTCATGGCCGTCGCCGCTGCCGGCCCGGCCGCTGCCGTGGAAGAGCAGACCGAGTTCAACGTCATCCTGAAGGATGCCGGCGCCAAGAAGGTCGAAGTGATCAAGGCCGTGCGCGCCATCACCGGCCTGGGCCTGAAGGAAGCGAAGGATCTGGCCGAGGCCGGTGGCGTCGTGAAGGAAGGCGCTTCGAAGGAAGACGCCGAGAAGTTCAAGAAGGAACTGGAAGCCGCCGGCGCCACCGTCGAGCTGAAGTAAGCAGTTCCCTTGCGTCGCCATCGAATCACGGCGATGCAGCCAGGGCTGGGGGCCTAAAGCCCCCGGCCTTTGGTCGTTGTAGAGCCGGGCATGCCCGGTGCGGTGAAAAGCCCAACACGGGCTGCGTTCCAACCCCGGCCGGCCCGCGCATCGCGCGGCGGGCAGGGCGGCAGGCAGACGAGTTGGCAGTTGGAAGTAGCGGGAGAAGGCGTGCTGGTGCCGGCAATACCAGCGACTTCCAACTGACAATTTAAAAGTTCCCTTCCGGGTCGTGGACGCACGGCCCGCACAACAAGGTGGAAGATCCCATGACGTCCTATTCGTACACCGAAAAAAAGCGCATCCGCAAGGATTTCGGCAAGCAGCGCTCGATCCTCGAGGTGCCGTTCCTGCTCGCCATCCAGGTCGACTCGTACCGCGAGTTCCTGCAGGAGAACGTTGACCCGGCCAAGCGCTCCGACCACGGCCTGCACGCCGCGCTGAAGTCGGTGTTCCCGATCTCCAGCTACAGCGGCAATGCCGCCCTGGAGTACGTGGGCTACAAGCTGGGCGAGCCGGTGTTCGACGAGCGCGAGTGCCGCCAGCGCGGCATGAGCTACGGCGCGCCGCTGCGCGTGACCGTGCGCCTGGTCATCTACGACAAGGAATCGTCCACCAAGGCGATCAAGTACGTGAAGGAGCAGGAGGTCTACCTCGGCGAAATCCCGCTGATGACCGACAACGGCACCTTCATCGTCAACGGTACCGAGCGCGTCATCGTGTCGCAGCTGCACCGTTCGCCGGGCGTGTTCTTCGACCACGACCGCGGCAAGACCCACAGCTCGGGCAAGCTGCTGTACAGCGCCCGCATCATTCCCTACCGCGGTTCCTGGCTGGACTTCGAGTTCGACCCGAAGGACGCGCTGTTCACCCGCATCGACCGCCGCCGCAAGCTGCCGGTGTCGATCCTGCTGCGCGCGCTCGGCTACAACAACGAAGAAATGCTCAACGAGTTCTTCGACATCAACACCTTCCACATCCTGCCGGAAGGCGAGGGTGTGCAGCTGGAGCTGGTGGCCGAGCGCCTGCGCGGTGAAACCCTGGGCTTCGACCTGGCCGATGGCGACAAGGTCATCGTGGAAGCCGGCAAGCGCATCACCGCGCGCCACGTCAAGCAGCTGCAGGCCTCGGGCATCGCCGCGCTGGCCGTGCCGGACGACTACCTGGTCGGCCGCATCCTGTCGCACGACGTGGTCGACGCCAACACCGGCGAGCTGCTGGCCCAGGCCAACGACGAGATCACCGAAGAGCAGCTGCAGAACTTCCGCAAGGCCGGCGTGGACGCGGTCGGCACCCTGTGGGTGAACGACCTGGACCGCGGTCCGTACCTGTCCAACACCCTGCGCATCGACCCGACCAAGACCCAGCTCGAGGCCCTGGTCGAGATCTACCGCATGATGCGCCCGGGCGAGCCGCCGACCAAGGACGCCGCGCAGAACCTGTTCCACAACCTGTTCTTCACCTTCGAGCGCTACGACCTGTCCACGGTCGGCCGCATGAAGTTCAACCGCCGCGTCGGCCGCAAGGAAGTCACCGGCGAAGCCGTGCTGTACGACAGCAAGTACTTCGGCGAGCGCAACGACGAAGAGTCCAAGCGCCTGGTTTCCGCGCACGGCGACGGCTCGGACATCCTCGACGTGATCAAGGTCCTGACCGAGATCCGCAACGGCCGTGGCGTGGTGGACGACATCGACCACCTGGGCAACCGCCGCGTGCGTTCGGTCGGCGAAATGGCCGAGAACGTGTTCCGCGTGGGCCTGGTCCGCGTCGAACGCGCGGTCAAGGAGCGCCTGTCGATGGCCGAGTCCGAAGGCCTGACCCCGCAGGAGCTGATCAACGCCAAGCCGGTCGCCGCGGCCATCAAGGAATTCTTCGGTTCCTCGCAGCTGTCGCAGTTCATGGACCAGAACAACCCGCTGTCGGAAGTGACCCACAAGCGCCGCGTCTCGGCACTGGGCCCGGGCGGCCTGACCCGCGAGCGCGCCGGCTTCGAAGTGCGCGACGTGCACCCGACCCATTACGGCCGCGTCTGCACCATCGAAACCCCGGAAGGCCCGAACATCGGCCTGATCAACTCGCTGGCGGTGTTCGCCCGCACCAACCAGTACGGCTTCCTCGAGACCCCGTACCGCAAGGTCGTGGACGGCAAGGTCACCGACGACGTCGAGTACCTGTCGGCGATCGAGGAGAACGAGTACGTCATCGCCCAGGCCAACGCCCTGACCGATGCCAAGAACATGCTCACCGAGCAGTTCGTGCCGTGCCGTTACCAGGGCGAGTCGCTGCTGAAGCCGCCGGCGGAAGTGCATTTCATGGACGTCTCGCCGATGCAGACCGTGTCGGTCGCCGCGGCGCTGGTGCCGTTCCTGGAGCACGATGACGCCAACCGCGCACTGATGGGCGCGAACATGCAGCGCCAGGCCGTTCCGACCCTGCGTGCGCAGAAGCCGCTGGTCGGCACCGGCATCGAGCGCGCCGTGGCGCGTGACTCGGGCGTGACCGTGAATGCCCGTCGCGGTGGCGAGATCGTGCAGATCGACGCCGGCCGCATCGTGGTCAAGGTCAACGAGAACGAGATCACCGACGCCACCGACGCCGGCGTCGATATCTACAACCTGATCAAGTACACCCGCTCCAACCAGAACACCTGCATCAACCAGCGTCCGCTGGTGAAGGTGGGTGACGTCATCGCCCGCGGCGACGTGCTGGCCGACGGTCCGTCGACCGACATCGGCGAACTGGCCCTGGGCCAGAACATGCTGATCGCGTTCATGCCGTGGAACGGCTACAACTTCGAAGACTCCATCCTGCTCTCCGAGCGCGTGGTGGAAGAGGATCGCTACACCACGATCCACATCGAGGAGCTGACCTGCGTCGCGCGCGACACCAAGCTGGGGCCGGAGGAAATCTCGGCCGACATCCCGAACGTCTCCGAGCAGGCGCTGAACCGCCTGGACGAGAGCGGCGTGGTGTACATCGGTGCGGAAGTCCGCGCCGGCGACATCCTGGTGGGCAAGGTCACGCCGAAGGGCGAGAGCCAGCTGACCCCGGAAGAGAAGCTGCTGCGCGCGATCTTCGGCGAGAAGGCGTCCGACGTTAAGGACAGCTCGCTGCGCGTGCCGCCGGGCATGGACGGCACCGTCATCGACGTGCAGGTCTTCACCCGCGACGGCATCGAGAAGGACAAGCGCGCGCGCCAGATCGAAGAGAACGAGATCAAGCGCGTCAAGAAGGACTTCGACGACCAGTTCCGCATCCTGGAAGCGGCGATCTACGCGCGCCTGCGTTCGCAGATCGTGGGCAAGGTGGCCAATGGCGGTGCCGGCCTGAAGAAGGGCGACACCATCACCGACGCCTTCCTGGACGGCCTGAAGAAGGCCGACTGGTTCACCCTGCGCATGAAGGACGAGGACGCTTCGGAAGCCATCGAGCGCGCCCAGAAGCAGATCCAGGCGCACGAGAAGGAGTTCGAGCGCCGCTTCGCCGACAAGCGCGGCAAGATCACCCAGGGCGACGATCTGGCCCCGGGCGTGCTGAAGATGGTCAAGGTGTTCCTGGCGGTGAAGCGCCGCATCCAGCCGGGCGACAAGATGGCAGGCCGCCACGGCAACAAGGGTGTGGTCTCCAACGTGGTGCCGGTCGAGGACATGCCGTACATGGCCGACGGTACCTCGGTGGACATCTGCCTGAACCCGCTGGGCGTGCCGTCGCGCATGAACATCGGCCAGATCCTCGAAGTGCACCTGGGCTGGGCCGCCAAGGGCCTGGGCAAGCGCATCCAGAAGATGCTGGAGCAGCAGCGCGCGGTGAGCGAGCTGCGCGAGTTCCTCGGCAAGATCTACAACCACGACAGCAAGCTGTCCGGTGATCGCGTCGACCTGTCGCAGTTCAGCGACGAGGAGCTGGTGGCGCTGGCCAGGAACCTGACCGACGGCGTGCCGATGGCGACCCCGGTGTTCGACGGCGCGCACGAGGACGAGATCCGCGAGATGCTGAACCTGGCATACCCGGATGGCGACAAGGACACCGAGCAGCTGGGCTTCAACGCCAGCAAGACGCAGATGCAGCTGTACGACGGCCGCACCGGCGAGGCGTTCGACCGCAAGACCACCGTCGGCTACATGCACTACCTGAAGCTGAACCACCTGGTCGACGACAAGATGCACGCCCGTTCGACCGGTCCGTACTCGCTCGTCACCCAGCAGCCGCTGGGCGGCAAGGCGCAGTTCGGCGGCCAGCGCTTCGGTGAGATGGAAGTCTGGGCGCTGGAAGCCTACGGCGCGGCCTACACCCTGCAGGAAATGCTGACGGTGAAGTCCGACGACGTGCAGGGCCGCAACCAGATGTACAAGAACATCGTCGACGGCGAGCACGAGATGGTCGCGGGCATGCCGGAGTCCTTCAACGTGCTGGTGAAGGAAATCCGCTCCCTGGCCATCAACATGGAACTGGAAGACAACTGATCGAGCAGGCGCCGCCGCAGTGATGCGGCGGCGCCGCCGGCAGCGCCCTGACAGCCCATCGACACAGCATTCCTCCTTTCGGAGAACACCATGAAAGACCTGCTCAATCTCTTCAACCAGCAGCGCCAGACGCTGGACTTCGACGCGATCAAGATCGGCCTGGCTTCGCCGGACCTGATCCGCTCCTGGTCCTTCGGCGAGGTGAAGAAGCCGGAAACCATCAATTACCGCACCTTCAAGCCGGAACGCGACGGCCTGTTCTGCGCCGCCATCTTCGGCCCGGTGAAGGACTACGAGTGCCTGTGCGGCAAGTACAAGCGCATGAAGCACCGCGGCGTCGTGTGCGAGAAGTGCGGCACCGAAGTGACCCTGGCCAAGGTGCGCCGCGAGCGCATGGGCCACATCGACCTGGCTTCGCCGGTCGCGCACATCTGGTTCCTCAAGTCGCTGCCGTCGCGCATCGGCCTGATGCTGGACATGACCCTGCGCGACATCGAGCGCGTGCTGTACTTCGAAGCGTACGTGGTGACCGAGCCGGGCCTGACCGCCCTGGAGCGCCGCCAGCTGCTGACTGAAGAGCAGTACCTGCAGGCGCGCCAGGAGCACGGTGACGACTTCGACGCCGCCATGGGCGCCGAGGCCGTGTACGAGCTGCTGCGCACCATCGACCTGCAGGCCGAGATGGTGAAGCTGAAGGAGGAGATCGCCTCCACCGGTTCGGAAACCAAGCTCAAGCGCCTGACCAAGCGCATCAAGCTGGTCGAGGCCTTCCTGGAATCGGGCAACCGTCCGGAATGGATGGTCATGACCGTGCTGCCGGTGCTGCCGCCGGACCTGCGCCCGCTGGTGCCGCTGGACGGTGGCCGCTTCGCGACCTCCGACCTGAACGACCTGTACCGCCGCGTCATCAACCGCAACAACCGCCTGCGCCGCCTGCTGGAGCTCAACGCGCCGGACATCATCGTGCGCAACGAAAAGCGCATGCTGCAGGAATCGGTTGACGCGCTGCTGGACAACGGCCGCCGCGGCCGTGCCATCACCGGCACCAACAAGCGCCCGCTCAAGTCGCTGGCCGACATGATCAAGGGCAAGCAGGGTCGCTTCCGCCAGAACCTGCTCGGCAAGCGCGTGGACTACTCCGGCCGTTCGGTGATCACCGTCGGTCCGTACCTGAAGCTGCACCAGTGCGGCCTGCCGAAGAAGATGGCGCTGGAGCTGTTCAAGCCGTTCGTGTTCGCCAAGCTGCAGCGTCGCGGCCTGGCCACCACCATCAAGGCCGCCAAGAAGCTGGTCGAGCGCGAGGAAGGCGAGGTCTGGGACATCCTGGAAGAAGTCATCCGCGAGCATCCGGTGCTGCTGAACCGCGCGCCGACCCTGCACCGCCTCGGCATCCAGGCGTTCGAGCCGCTGCTGATCGAAGGCAAGGCGATCCAGCTGCACCCGCTGGTCTGCACCGCGTTCAACGCCGACTTCGACGGTGACCAGATGGCCGTGCACGTGCCGCTTTCGCTGGAAGCCCAGCTGGAAGCGCGTGCGCTGATGATGTCCACCAACAACATCCTGTCGCCGGCCAACGGCGAGCCGATCATCGTGCCGTCGCAGGACGTGGTGTTGGGCCTGTACTACCTCAGCCGCGCCCTGATCAACAAGAAGGGCGAGGGCATGGTGTTCGCCAACACCAACGAAGTGAAGCGCGCCTACGACAACCGCGTGGTCGAGCTGCACGCCAAGGTCAAGGTGCGCATCACCCAGGTCGAGCGCGACGAACAGGGCAACAAGGTCAGCAGGACCTCGATCCAGGACACGACCGTCGGCCGTGCGCTGCTGAGCGAGATCATGCCCGAGGGCCTGCCGTTCGAGCTGTGCAACACCGAGATGACCAAGAAGAACATCTCGCGCCTGATCAACCAGAGCTACCGTCTGCTCGGCCTGAAGGACACCGTGGTGTTCGCCGACAAGCTGATGTACACCGGCTACGCCTACGCGACCCGCGCCGGCGTGTCGATCGGCATCGACGACATGCTGATCCCGGACGAGAAGAAGGGCATCCTGGGCGAAGCCGAGCAGGAAGTGCTGGAAATCCAGGAGCAGTACCAGTCGGGCCTGGTCACCGCCGGCGAGCGCTACAACAAGGTGGTCGACATCTGGTCGCGTACCAACGAGCGCATCGCCAAGGCGATGATGGAAACCATCGGTACCGAAAAGGTCGAGGACGCCGAGGGCAAGCTGGTCGACCAGAAGTCGATGAACTCGCTGTACATCATGGCCGACTCCGGCGCCCGTGGTAGCCAGGCGCAGATCCGCCAGCTGGCCGGCATGCGTGGCCTGATGGCCCGTCCGGATGGCTCGATCATCGAGACGCCCATCAAGGCGAACTTCCGCGAAGGCCTGAACGTGCAGGAGTACTTCAACTCCACCCACGGTGCCCGTAAGGGTCTGGCCGATACCGCGCTGAAGACCGCGAACTCCGGTTACCTGACCCGCCGCCTGGTCGACGTGGCGCAGGACGTGGTGATCACCGAAGTCGACTGCGGCACCGTCGATGGCCTGACCATGACCCCGATCGTGGAAGGCGGCGACGTGGTCGAGCCGCTGAAGGACCGCGTGCTGGGCCGCGTCGTGGCCGAGGACGTGTTCCTGCCGGGCAACGACGAGGATCCGATCGTCACCCGCAACACGCTGCTCGACGAAGCCTGGGTGCAGAAGCTCGAGGACGCCGGCGTGCAGTCGATCAAGGTGCGCTCGACCATCACCTGCGAAAGCTCGTTCGGCGTGTGCTCGCGCTGCTACGGCCGCGACCTGGCCCGTGGCCACCTGGTCAACATCGGCGAAGCGGTGGGCGTCATCGCCGCGCAGTCGATCGGTGAGCCGGGTACCCAGCTGACCATGCGTACGTTCCACATCGGTGGCGCGGCATCGCGTGCGGCGGCGGTGGACAACATCACCGTCAAGACCACCGGTTCGGTGAAGTTCAACAACCTCAAGCACGTCGACCACGCCAACGGTTCGCTGGTGGCGGTGTCGCGTTCGGGCGAAGTGTCGGTGCTCGACGCCCACGGCCGCGAGCGCGAGCGCTACAAGCTGCCGTACGGTGCCACCATCACGGTCAAGGACGGTGCCGAGATCAAGGCCGGCCAGACCGTGGCCAACTGGGATCCGCACAACCACCCGATCGTGTCGGAAGTGGCCGGCTTCATCCGCTTCATCGACTTCATCGACGGCGTCACCGTCATCGAGAAGACCGACGAGCTGACCGGCCTGGCCTCGCGCGAGATCACCGATCCCAAGCGCCGTGGCTCGCAGGCCAAGGACCTGCGTCCGCTGGTGCGCATCGTCGATGCCAAGGGCAACGACCTGACCATCCCGGGCACCGACCTGCCGGCGCAGTACCTGCTGCCGCCGCGCTCGATCGTCAACCTGCAGGACGGCGCCCCGGTGGGCGTGGGCGACGTGGTCGCCAAGATCCCGCAGGAAGCGTCCAAGACCCGCGACATCACCGGTGGCCTGCCGCGCGTGGCCGACCTGTTCGAGGCGCGCAAGCCGAAGGATCCGGCGATCCTGGCCGAGCGTTCGGGCATCATCAGCTTCGGCAAGGACACCAAGGGCAAGCAGCGCCTGATCATCAAGGACACCGATGGTTCCGAGCACGAGGAGCTGATTCCGAAGTACCGCCAGATCATCGTGTTCGAAGGCGAGCACGTCAGCCGCGGTGAAACCATCGTGGACGGCGAGCCGAGCCCGCAGGACATCCTGCGCCTGAAGGGCGTGGAGGAGCTGGCGCGCTACCTGGTCAAGGAAATCCAGGACGTTTACCGCCTGCAGGGCGTGAAGATCAACGACAAGCACATCGAAGTGATCTCGCGCCAGATGCTGCGCAAGGTCGAGATCGTCGACCAGGGCGGCAGCAAGTTCCTCAATGGCGAGCAGGCCGAGCGCCAGCGCGTGATCGAGGAAAATGCCAAGCTGGTGACCCGCAACGAGCTGCCGGCCCGCTTCGAGCCAGTGCTGCTGGGCATCACCAAGGCCTCGCTGGCGACCGAGTCGTTCATCTCGGCGGCGTCGTTCCAGGAGACCACCCGCGTGCTGACCGAGGCGGCCGTGCGCGGCACCGCGGACAACCTGCGCGGCCTGAAGGAAAACGTGATCGTCGGCCGCCTGATTCCGGCGGGTACCGGTCTTGCGTACCACACCAAGCGCCGTCGCGGCGCCTCCGGCCTGACCGAGTCGGAGATCGAGACCCTGGCCGGTACGGCAGTGGCGGTCGAGTCGGAGGTTGCGTCGGCTGAAGCTGAACAGGCTGCAGGCGGCGAGGAGTGAGGTAGGTCCGGCCATTGGCCGGGCGCTTTGAAGAACCGCCGGTCCGCCCGGGCCGGTGGTTCAACCTGAACGGGGTACATGGAGGCCCCCCTGTAACGGCCCGGGATCAGGGCTGGCCTGGAAGGGACGCGTTTGACTGCGTTCTGGACGGGTTGCTACAATCGTCTGTCTCGGCAGGCCTGAATTTCGGGCCTGCTTTCCATTTTCCGCATCTGGCCGTTTTTGCGGCCCCAATCAGAAGAACCTACTGATGGCGACGATCAACCAGCTGGTCCGCAAGCCGCGGCAAGCGACCACCTACAAGAGTGCCTCGCCGGCGCTCGACAAGTGCCCGCAGCGCCGTGGCGTCTGCACCCGTGTCTACACCACCACCCCGAAGAAGCCGAACTCGGCTCTGCGCAAGGTTGCCAAGGTCCGCCTGACCAACCAGGAAGAGGTCATTTCCTACATCGGTGGTGAAGGCCACAACCTGCAGGAGCACTCCGTGGTCCTGATCCGCGGCGGTCGCGTCAAGGACCTGCCGGGTGTGCGTTACCACACCGTTCGCGGCTCGCTCGACGCCGCCGGCGTCGCCAAGCGTCGCCAGGCCCGTTCCAAGTACGGCGCCAAGCGTCCGAAGGCCTAAGGAGAGAGCACTATGTCGCGTAAGGGTAATACTCCGCAGCGTTCCGTCCTGCCCGATCCGAAGCACGGAAGCGAAACCATCGCCCGCTTCATCAACATGGTCATGCAGAGCGGCAAGAAGTCGGTCGCCGAGAAGATCGTGTACGGCGCCATGGACGTGATCGGCGAAAAGAATCCGAATGCCATCGAGCTGGTGCAGAAGGCGCTGGACAACGTGGCTCCGGCCGTCGAAGTGAAGTCGCGCCGCGTCGGCGGCGCCACCTACCAGGTGCCGGTCGAAGTGCGCGCCTCGCGCAAGATGGCGCTGGCCATGCGCTGGCTGATCGAGTCGGCCCGCAAGCGCGGCGAGAACTCGATGCCGCGCAAGCTGGCCGCCGAGCTGCTGGACGCCTCGGAAAACCGTGGCGGCGCCATCAAGAAGCGTGAAGAAACCCACCGCATGGCGGAAGCGAACAAGGCGTTCGCGCACTACCGCTGGTGAGTTTGAAGGCCTTGTGAACACAGGCCGGTGACACCATCTGGGTGTCACCTCGCGGTGACAGAATCGCCGCGTCAACCCGAAGGCCGCCGAAAGGCGGCGTTCGGCCATTCCGAAATCCGAAAAATCTGAGAGGCTCCCCGTGGCCCGCACCACTCCCATCGAGCGTTACCGCAACTTCGGCATCATGGCCCACATCGATGCCGGCAAGACCACCACGTCCGAGCGCATCCTGTTCTACACCGGCAAGAGCCACAAGCTGGGTGAGGTGCACGATGGCGCCGCCACCATGGACTGGATGGAGCAGGAGCAGGAGCGTGGCATCACGATCCAGTCCGCTGCCACCACCGCGTTCTGGAAGGGCATGGACAAGTCCATGCCGGAGCACCGCTTCAACATCATCGATACCCCCGGGCACGTCGACTTCACCATCGAAGTCGAGCGTTCGCTGCGCGTGCTCGACGGCGCGGTGTTCGTGCTGTGCGCCGTCGGTGGCGTGCAGCCGCAGTCCGAGACGGTGTGGCGCCAGGCCAACAAGTACCACGTGCCGCGCATCGCGTTCGTCAACAAGATGGACCGCACCGGCGCCAACTTCTTCAAGGTCCGTGACCAGCTGAAGGCCCGCCTGGGCGCCGTGCCGGTGCCGATGCAGATCCCGGTGGGTGCCGAGGACAACTTCCAGGGCGTGGTCGACCTGGTGAAGATGAAGGCCATCGCGTGGGACGAGAAGTCCCAGGGCATGAGCTTCGAGTACCGCGACATCCCGGCCGAGCTGCAGGCCCAGGCCGAGGAAGCGCGCGCGTTCATGGTCGAGTCGGCCGCCGAAGCCAGCGAAGAGCTGATGGAGAAGTACCTGGGCGGCGAGGAGCTGACCGAGGACGAGATCTACAACGCCCTGCGTATCCGTACGCTGGCGACCGAGATCGTGCCGATGTTCTGCGGCTCGGCGTTCAAGAACAAGGGCGTGCAGGCCATGCTCGACGGCGTCATCAAGCTGCTGCCGTCGCCGGTCGACGTGCCGGCGGTCAAGGGCACCGACATCGACGACGAGAGCAAGGAAATGTCGCGCGAATCCAGCGACAAGGCCCCGTTCTCGGCGCTGGCGTTCAAGATCATGACCGACCCGTTCGTGGGTTCGCTGACCTTCTTCCGCGTCTACTCGGGCGTGCTGAACGCCGGCGACCAGGTGCTGAACTCGGTGCGCAACAAGAAGGAGCGCATCGGCCGCGTGCTGCAGATGCACTCCAACAACCGCGAAGAGATCAAGGAAGTGCTGGCCGGCGACATCGCCGCGGCGGTGGGCCTGAAGGACGTCACCACCGGTGACACCCTGTGCGCCATCGACGCCCCGATCGTCCTGGAGCGCATGGCGTTCCCGGAGCCGGTGATCTCCATGGCGGTCGAGCCGAAGACCAAGTCCGACCAGGAAAAGATGGGCATGGCCCTGGGCCGTCTGGCGCAGGAAGACCCGTCGTTCCGCGTCAAGACCGACGAAGAGTCGGGCCAGACGATCATCTCGGGCATGGGCGAGCTGCACCTGGACATCATCGTCGACCGCCTGAAGCGCGAGTTCAACGTCGAGGCCAACGTCGGCAAGCCGCAGGTCGCGTACCGCGAAACCATCCAGGCCGCGGACGTGAAGTCGGATTACAAGCACGCCAAGCAGTCCGGTGGTAAGGGCCAGTACGGTCACGTCGTGATCGAGATGTCCCCGATCACCGCCGCCGACCGCGAGAAGCACGGCGCCGACATCAAGGACGACTTCCTGTTCCTGAACGAGATCACCGGTGGCGTGATTCCGAAGGAATTCATCCCGTCGGTTGAAAAGGGCCTGCGCGAGACCATCACCAGCGGCCCGCTGGCCGGCTTCCCGGTGGTGGACGTGAAGGTCAAGCTGGTGTTCGGTTCGTACCACGACGTCGACTCCTCGGAAATGGCGTTCAAGCTGGCCGCCTCGATGGCGTTCAAGCAGGGCTTCGCCAAGGCCAAGCCGGTGCTGCTGGAGCCGATCATGAAGGTCGAGATCGTGACCCCGGAGGACTACCAGGGCGACGTGATGGGCGACGTGAGCCGTCGCCGCGGCGTGCTGCAGGGTTCGGACACCAGCGTTTCGGGCGTTGTCATCAATGCGATGATCCCGCTGGGCGAAATGTTCGGTTACGCCACCCAGCTGCGTTCGATGACCCAGGGTCGCGCCACGTTCTCGATGGAGTTCGACCACTACGAGCCGGCGCCGAACAACATCGCCGAAACCGTCATCAAGAAGGCCTGAGCCCGCGGGGCTCAGGTTCTCCACACAACTTTCAGCTAATCAAGGAATATCAAAATGTCCAAGGGTAAGTTCGAGCGTACCAAGCCGCACGTCAACGTCGGCACCATCGGCCACGTCGACCATGGCAAGACCACGCTGACCGCCGCGCTGACCAAGATCGGTGCCGAGCGTTTCGGTGGCGAGTTCAAGGACTACTCCTCGATCGACGCCGCGCCGGAAGAGAAGGCGCGTGGCATCACGATCTCGACCGCGCACGTCGAGTATGAATCCGCGACCCGCCACTACGCCCACGTGGACTGCCCGGGCCACGCCGACTACGTGAAGAACATGATCACCGGTGCGGCGCAGATGGACGGCGCGATCCTGGTGTGCTCGGCCGCTGACGGCCCGATGCCGCAGACCCGCGAGCACATCCTGCTGTCGCGCCAGGTCGGCGTGCCGTACATCGTCGTGTTCCTGAACAAGGCCGACATGGTGGACGACGCCGAGCTGCTCGAGCTGGTCGAGATGGAAGTGCGCGAGCTGCTGAGCAAGTACGACTTCCCGGGCGATGACACCCCGATCGTGCACGGTTCGGCCCGTCTGGCGCTGGAAGGCGACCAGAGCGACATCGGCGTGCCGGCGATCCTGAAGCTGGTCGATGCGCTGGACAGCTGGATCCCGACCCCGGAGCGCGACATCGACAAGCCGTTCCTGATGCCGGTGGAAGACGTGTTCTCGATCTCGGGCCGCGGCACCGTGGTGACCGGCCGTATCGAGCGCGGCATCATCAAGGTGGGTGACGAAATCGAAATCGTCGGCATCCGTCCGACCCAGAAGACCACCGTCACCGGCGTGGAAATGTTCCGCAAGCTGCTGGACCAGGGCCAGGCGGGCGACAACGCGGGCCTGCTGCTGCGCGGCACCAAGCGTGACGACGTGGAGCGCGGCCAGGTGCTGGCCAAGCCGGGTTCGATCACCCCGCACACCGAGTTCGAAGCCGAGGTGTACGTGCTGTCCAAGGACGAAGGTGGCCGTCACACCCCGTTCTTCAAGGGCTACCGTCCGCAGTTCTACTTCCGTACCACCGACATCACCGGCGCTGTGCAGCTGCCGGAGGGCGTCGAGATGGTGATGCCGGGCGACAACGTGAAGATGTCGGTCACGCTGATCAACCCGGTGGCGATGGACGAAGGCCTGCGCTTCGCCATCCGCGAAGGCGGCCGCACCGTCGGTGCCGGCGTCGTCGCCAAGATCACCAAGTAATCGCGCTTTTCCCGTTCGCGGGGAGCGTCGGACAAGGGCGGCCTCCGGGCCGCCCTTTTTCGTTGCCGCGGCCGGATGCCGGCGATCTTGCCGGGGCGTGCGCACGGCGTTGCCGGCAGGCGCAGGCGGCTGCGCCCGGCTGGACGGCTGCCCGGCCCATGTCCGAAGCGGCGGATGCGGGCGTGGCGCCTGGGCGCGGGCGGCGCTCACGCCGGGTGCCGCGCCCTGCGGTCGCCGATGGCGGAAAACGCCCGCTTCCCCGCTCTTGTATCCATGGGGTGCGCACGGCGCGCCGCAATCCGGTACGGCCGGCATGACCTTCGCTACGTGAATCCGGCGATGGATGCCCCTAAGGTGCCGCATGTGGCGGTGTCGGCCGCCGGCAGGACAAACGCGAGGAGAAGACGGATGTTGCGAGCAGTGGGACAGGGGCGGCGCCGGGCGCTTGCAGTGGCGCTGGCGGCGTTCGCGGCGGTGGCGCAGGCGGCGGTGCCGGCACCGAAGGAGCACTTCGGCTTCACCATCGGCGATGACTACATGCTCGCCAACTACACCCAGACCGAAGCCTATTTCCGCAAGGTCGCGGCCACGTCGGACCGCTTCCGGCTGGTGGAGCTGGGCAGGACGTCGGAAGGGCGCCCGCAGCTGATGCTGATCGCTTCGGCGCCGGCCAACCTGGCGCGCCTCGACGAGTACCGCGCCATCTCCGAGCGACTGGCGCGGGCACGCGACGACGCCGCGGTCGCGCGCGGGCTGGCGGAGCAGGGCAAGGCGGTGGTGTGGATCGACGGCGGCCTGCATGCCAACGAAACGGTCGGTGCGCACCAGCTGATCGAGACCGTGTGGCAGCTGGCCAGCCGCGACGATGCCGAGACCCGCCGGATCCTCGACGACACCATCATCCTGCTGGTCCACGCCAACCCGGACGGACAGGAGCTGTACTCGGACTGGTACATGCGCGAGCCGGTGCCGGCCAAGCGCGTGCTCGACAAGCCGCCGCGCCTGTACCAGAAGTACGCCGGGCACGACAACAACCGCGACTTCTACATGGCCGCGCTGCAGGAAACGCGCAACCTCAACCTGGCCATGTACACGCGCTGGTACCCGCAGATCGTCTACAACCACCACCAGACCTCGCCCAAGGGCACGGTCATCGTGATCCCGCCGTACCGCGACCCGTACAACTACAACATCGACGCGATGATCCCGGTCGGGCTGGAAGCGCTGGGCTCGGCGATGAACCTGCGTTACCTGCAGGAGGGCAAGCCCGGCGCGGTGTCCAAGGGTGGCAGCGTGTATTCCACCTGGTGGAATGGCGGCCTGCGCACCATGCCGTACTTCCACAACATGCTCGGCGTGCTGACCGAGATCACCGGCAACCCGACGCCGATGCAGATCCCGTTCCTGCCCGAGCGGCAGCTGCCGGACAGCAACCTGCCGGCACCGGTGCCGGCGCAGACCTGGCATTTCCGCCAGTCCATCGACTACAGCCTGACCGCCAACTGGGCGTTGCTGGACTATGCCTCGCGCAATCGCGAACAGCTGCTGTGGAACATCTACCGCATGGGCCGCAACGCCATCGAGCGCGGCAGCCGCGACACCTGGACCCCGCGCCCGAGTGCGCTGGCCGCCGCCCGCGTCGCGGCCGGCAAGGACGGAAAGCCTGCCACGGAGCTTGATGCCGCCCAGGTCGACGCGCTGCTGCGCAGTCCGGACCAGCGGGATCCGCGCGGCTACATCATTCCGGCCGACCAGGCGGACTTCCCGACCGCGACGGCCTTCGTCAATGCGCTGCAGCTGGCGGGTGTGGAGGTGTCGCGCGCCAGCCGGCCGTTCGCGGTGGCCGGCCGCCGGTACCCGGCCGGCTCGTTCGTGGTCCGGGCCGACCAGGCCTTCCGGCCACACGTGCTGGACATGTTCGAGCCGCAGGACCATCCACATGACTTCGAGTACGAGGGCGGCCCGCCGATCGCGCCCTACGACTCGGCCGGCTGGACGCTGGCCTTCCAGATGGGCGTGGCCTTCGACCGCGTGCTGGAGGGCTTCGACGGCCCATTCGAGGCGCTGCCGGCCGGGCAGCTGCAGGTGCCGGCCGATGTGCCGGTGCCGGGCTCGGCCAATGGCTACCTGCTCGATGCGCGTGCCAACAACAGCGTGATCGCGGTCAATCGCCTGCTGAAGGCGGGCGTGCCGGTGCGGCGCCTGCAGGACCGCGATGGCGCCTTCTTCGTGCCGGCGGCCGCGCCCGACGCGCTGGCCGCCGCCCTGTGCGGGACCGGCGTGCGGGCGCTTGCCGCCGACCGGCGCGTCACTGGCGGCGTGCCGGTGAAGGCGCCGCGGATCGCGCTGTGGGACCACTACGGCGGCTCCATGGTGTCCGGTTGGACCCGGCTGGTCCTGGACAGCTTCGGCTTCGACTATGAAGTGGTGTATCCGCGGCAGATCCTCGACGGCGACCTGCGCAGCCGGTTCGACGTGCTGATCCTGCCCAGTGGCGCGCTGCCGCTGCCGGCGGAGCTGGCGGTCGAGGGCCGGGCCGGTCGCGCCCCGGCCTCGCCGGATCCGGCCACCCTGCCGGCCGAGTTCCACCCGCTGCTGGGCGAGCTGCAGGGCGAGGCCGCGGTTGCGGCACTGCGCCGTTTCCTGCAGGCGGGCGGCCATGTCGTGGCGACCGGCTCGTCCAGCGGGCTGGCGCTGCAGTTGGGCCTGCCGCTGCGCAGCCACCTGCAGGTGGCCGGCGCCGATGGCCAGCCCAGGGCCCTGAGCCAGCGTGAGTACTACATCCCCGGCAGCGTGCTGCAGGTGGCGGTGGACAAGTCGCGCCCACTCAACTGGGGGCTGCCGCCGCGGCTGGACGTGTACTTCTCCGACGGCCGCTGGGACAATGCCCCGGTGTTCGACCTGCCGGCCGACCGCGCCGACATCCGCCCGCTGCTGCGCTTCGATACGGCCGCCCCGCTGCGCAGCGGCTGGGCCTGGGGCCAGGAGTACCTGCAGGGCGGGGTGCTGGCCGCCGAGGCCGACGTCGGCGCCGGGCGCCTGACCTTCTTCGGCACGGACATCACCTTCCGCGCGCAGGCCCACGGCTCGTTCAAGCTGCTGTTCAACAGCCTGCTGCAGACCGCGGCCGACCCGCAATGAGGCGTCGGGGCCGGCATGGCCCCCGCCGCCGCCGGCCAAGCATGGCCGGCAGCTGAAGCGCAAGAGGCAGGCGGCCCCCGGGACTTGCAAAGCCCCGGGAATGCTGACAGAATGCACGACCACTCGCGGGGCTCATGCTTGCATGGGCGCCGCAACCAGCGAAATGAAGGGCAGGACGCGCTTCGTATTCGCCAGACTAAGGACAGGTCGCGTGGGTCGCTCCAGGACATCGGGGCGCTTTCTGCGCGTTTGTTTGCGTCTGGGGCGGGCCGGGAAACCGGGCCGCCTTGCTGTTTTGAAGGGATTCGCGCGCTGGCCGGGTGGTGTGGCCGCGCATTCATGGGGTCCGGTACACAAGAGGCCGGGCCTGTCGCTCTTTAGACCTATAGGAACACCGTCATGGCGGACCAAAAGATCCGGATTCGGCTGAAGGCGTTCGATCATCGCTTGATCGACCGCTCGGCCAGCGAGATCGTTGAAACGGCCAAGCGGACCGGCGCGCAAGTGCGTGGCCCGATCCCGCTGCCGACCAAGATCGAACGTTACACCGTTCTGGTTTCCCCGCACGTCGACAAGGACGCGCGTGACCAGTACGAAACCCGCACGCACAAGCGCGTGCTCGACATCGTCGACCCCAACGACAAGACCGTGGACGCGCTGATGAAGCTCGAACTGGCTGCCGGCGTCGACGTTCAGATCAAGCTGACCTGAGGACTGCGACCATGACGAAGAAGTATTCGTTGGGCTTCGTGGGCCGCAAGGCCGGCATGAGCCGCGTTTTCACCGAAGACGGCCAGTCCATCCCGGTGACCCTGATCGAAGCCACCCCGAACCGCATCGCGCAGGTCAAGACCGTCGAGACCGACGGCTACAGCGCCGTGCAGGTGACCGTCGGCGCCCGTCGCGCCGCCCTGGTGAACAAGCCGGAAGCCGGCCACTTCGCCAAGGCCAAGGTCGAAGCCGGTCGTGGCCTGTGGGAATTCCGCGTCGAGGACGCCCAGATCGGCGATTACGCCGTCGGTGGCGAAGTCAAGGCGGACATCTTTGCCGTTGGCCAGAAGGTCGACGTCCAGGGTGTCACCAAGGGCAAGGGCTTCCAGGGCACCATCAAGCGCTACAACTTCACCATGGGCGACGCCACCCACGGTAACTCGCTGTCGCATCGCGCGCCGGGTTCGTTGGGCCAGCGCCAGACCCCGGGTCGCGTTTTCCCGGGCAAGAAGATGGCCGGCCACATGGGTGCCGTGCAGCAGAGCACGCAGAACCTGGAAGTGGTCAAGGTCGACGTCGAGCGTGGTCTGATTGCCGTCCGTGGTGCCGTTCCGGGCGCTGCCGGTGGCGACGTGATCGTGCGTCCGGCGAGCAAGGCATAAGGAGAGATGACGATGGAACTCGTTATCACGGGTAGCAACAACAAGGTCTCGGTCTCCGAAGCCGTGTTCGGTCGCGATTTCAGCGAGGATCTGGTCCACCAGGTCGTCGTTGCCTACCGCAACGCCGCTCGCGCCGGTACCAAGGCACAGAAGACGCGCTCTGAAGTGGCCGGCACCACCAAGAAGTCGAAGAAGCAGAAGGGTGGTGGCGCTCGCCACGGTGCCCTGACCGCTCCGATCTTCGTCGGCGGTGGCGTCACCTTCGCGGCCAAGCCGCGCAGCTTCGAGCAGAAGGTCAACCGCAAGCAGTACCGCGCCGCCATGTGCGCCATCCTGTCCGAGCTGAACCGCCAGGGCCGCCTGACCATCGTCGAGTCCTTCGACGTGGAAGCGACCAGCACCAAGGGTCTGATCGGCAAGCTGGCTGGCCTGGAAGTGGGCAAGCGTCCGCTGATCGTCACCGAAGAGGCGTCCGAGCATCTGTACCTGTCGGCCCGCAACCTGCCCTACGTGCAGGTGCGTGACGTGCAGGGCCTGGATCCGGTCGCGCTGGTGGGTGCCGACACGGTCGTCATCACCGCCGATGCGGTCAAGAAGGTCGAGGAGTGGCTGGCATGAGCAGCAACGAAAAAATCTTCAGCGTGCTGCGCGCTCCGCGAGTCTCCGAAAAGACCGCGCGCCTGCAGGAACTCTCCAACCAGTACGTCTTCGAAGTCTCGAACGAAGCAACCAAGGCCGATGTGAAGGCCGCGGTCGAGCAGCTGTTCGACGTCAAGGTCGAGGCCGTCAACGTGGTCAACGTCAAGGGCAAGAGCAAGTCCTTCCGTAACCGCGCTGGCCGTCGCGGCGATTGGCGCAAGGCGTACGTGCGTCTGGCCGATGGCCAGTCCATCGATGTAACGGCCAAGGCCTGAGGTACATCCCATGCCATTGATGAAATTCAAGCCCACCTCCGCAGGCCGTCGTTCGGCCCTGCGCGTGGTCACGCCCGATCTGCACAAGGGCGCACCGCACGCGGCGCTGGTGGAGTCGCAGAGCAAGTCCGGTGGTCGCAACCACCATGGCCGCATCACCACCCGTCACGTGGGCGGTGGCCACAAGCAGCACTACCGCATCATCGACTTCAAGCGCAACAAGGAAGGCATTCCGGCGCGCGTGGAACGCATCGAATACGATCCGAACCGCACCGCCCACATCGCCCTGCTGTGCTACGTCGACGGTGAGCGCCGCTACATCATCGCCCCGAAGGGCCTGAAGGCGGGTGACCAGGTCATCTCCGGCGCGCATGCGCCGATCAAGACCGGCAACACCCTGCCGCTGCGCAACATCCCGGTCGGTACCACCATCCACGGCATCGAGCTGAAGCCGGGCAAGGGCGCCCAGATCGCCCGCGCCGCCGGTGCTTCGGTGCAGCTGGTGGCTCGCGAAGGCATCTACGCCACCCTGCGCCTGCGCTCGGGTGAAATGCGCAAGGTGCCGGTCGAGTGCCGCGCCACCATCGGTGAAGTCGGCAACGACGAGCACAACCTGGAGAAGCTGGGCAAGGCCGGCGCCAAGCGTTGGCGCGGTGTCCGCCCGACCGTCCGCGGTGCCGCCATGAACCCGGTGGACCACCCGCACGGTGGTGGTGAGGCCAAGGCCGGCCAGGGTAATCCGCATCCGGTCACCCCGTGGGGTGTCCCGACCAAGGGTTACAAGACGCGCCATAACAAGCGCACCCAGCAGTTCATCGTCCGCGATCGTAGGGGCTAATCGACCATGGCACGTTCACTCAAGAAGGGCCCGTTCGTCGATCACCACCTCGTCAAGAAGGTGGAGGCCGCTGCGGGCAGCAAGAAGCCGATCAAGACCTGGTCGCGCCGTTCGATGATCCTGCCGGAAATGGTAGGCATCACCATCGCCGTGCATAACGGCAAGAACCACGTACCGGTTCTCGTCAACGAGAACATGGTCGGCCACAAGCTCGGCGAATTCGCCATCACCCGGACCTTCAAGGGTCACGGTGCTGACAAGAAGTCGGGCAAGTAAGGAGAGATGACGATGGAAGCGAAAGCAATCCTGCGCACCGCGCGCATCTCCCCGCAGAAGGCCCGTCTGGTCGCTGACCAGGTGCGCGGCCTTCCGGCCGAGCGTGCGGTCAATCTGCTGAAGTTCTCGGACAAGAAGGCCGCTGCCCTCATCAAGAAGGTGGTGGAGTCGGCCATCGCGAACGCCGAGAACAACCAGGGCGCCGACGTCGATGAGCTGAAGGTCAAGACCATCATGGTTGATGAAGGTCCGAGCCTGAAGCGCTTCATGGCCCGCGCCAAGGGCCGCGGCACGCGCATTCTCAAGCGCACCAGCCACATCACCGTGGTCGTGGGCGAGGGCAAATAACGATGGGTCACAAAGTTCATCCGATTGGTATCCGCCTGGGCATCGCCAAGGACTGGAACTCCAAGTGGTACGCCAACAAGGCCGAGTTCGCCAGCTACCTGGCGGCCGACCTGAAGGTCCGCGAGATGCTTCGCAAGAAGCTGGCGCAGGCCGGTATCTCCAAGATCCTGATCGAGCGTCCGGCCAAGACCGCGCGCGTGACGATCCACACCGCCCGCCCGGGCGTGGTGATCGGCAAGCGTGGTGAGGACATCGAGAAGCTGCGCAAGGAAGTGAGCGAAGTGATGGGCGTTCCGGCGCACATCAACGTCACCGAAGTGCGCAAGCCGGAGCTGGACGCGCAGCTGGTCGCCGAGTCGATCGCGCAGCAGCTGGAGCGTCGCATCATGTTCCGCCGCGCGATGAAGCGTGCGGTCGGCAACGCGATGCGCCTGGGTGCCCTGGGCATCAAGGTCAACGTGGCTGGCCGCCTGAACGGCGCTGAAATCGCCCGTTCGGAGTGGTACCGCGAAGGCCGCGTGCCGCTGCACACCCTGCGCGCCGACATCGACTACGGTTTCGCTGAGGCCAGCACCACCTACGGCATCATCGGCATCAAGGTCTGGATCTACAAGGGCGAGGTCTTCGATTTCTCCCAGGTTGGCCAGGAAAAGCAGGACGACAGCCCGCGCAGCGATCGCAATGATCGTGGCGACCGTGCCGACCGTCCGTCGCGCCCGGCTCGTGAAGCGAGGTAACGGCAATGTTGCAACCCAAGCGAACCAAATACCGCAAGATGTTCAAGGGCCGCAACGACGGCCTGAGCTGGAGCGCCAATGCCGTCAGCTTCGGTGAGTACGGCCTGAAGGCCACCGCTCACGGCCAGCTGACCGCGCGCCAGATCGAAGCGGCCCGTCGTTCGATCAGCCGTTACGTCAAGCGTGGCGGCAAGATGTGGATCCGCGTTTTCCCGGACAAGCCCATCACCAAGAAGCCCATCGAAGTCCGAATGGGTGCCGGTAAGGGTGGCGTGGAGTACTGGGTCGCCCAGATCCAGCCGGGCCGCATGATCTATGAAATCGAGGGTGTTTCCGAGGAAGTGGCGCGCGAGGCGTTCCGCCTGGCGTCGGCCAAGCTCTCGGTCACCACCACTTTCGTGACCCGGACGGTGCGCTGATGGACATCAAACAACTCCGCGAGAAGTCGGCTGACGAACTGAAGGCCCACTTGGTCGACCTGCGCAAGGAGCAGTTCTCGCTCCGCATGCAGGCCGCCACCGGCCAGCTGCCGAAGACCCACGAAACCCGCCGGGTGCGCCGCGAGATCGCTCGCGTCAAGCACCTGATCGGCAGCACGAAGTAAGGATGGCTGCGATGAGCGAAAATACTGAAAGCAAGACGCTGCGCACGGTCGAAGGCCGTGTCGTCAGCAACAAGATGGACAAGACGGTCACCGTGTTGGTGGAGCGCCAGGTCAAGCACGCCCTGTACGGCAAGTACATCAAGCGTTCGACCAAGCTGCACGCTCACGACGCCGAGAACACCTGCAACGAAGGTGATTTCGTGCGTGTGACCGAGATTGCGCCGCTGTCCAAGACCAAGAACTGGCGGGTGGTGGAAATCATCACCCGCGCAGCGAAATAAGGAGCCTGAATCATGATTCAGATGCAGAGCTACCTCGACGTCGCTGACAACTCCGGTGCCAAGGAAGTGATGTGCATCAAGGTGTTGGGCGGCTCGAAGCGCCGTTATGCCCACATCGGCGACATCATCAAGGTCACCGTGAAGGACGCGATTCCGCGCGGCAAGGTCAAGAAGGGCGAAGTGTACGACGCCGTCGTGGTGCGTACCCGCAAGGGTGTGCGTCGCGCCGACGGTTCGCTGATCCGTTTTGACGGCAACGCCGCGGTCCTGCTGAACAACAAGCAGGAGCCGATCGGCACCCGTATCTTCGGGCCGGTGACCCGTGAACTTCGTTCCGAGAAGTTCATGAAGATCGTCTCGCTCGCTCCCGAAGTGCTGTGAGCGACAGGAGATAATCATGGCTAACCGTATCAAGAAGGGCGACCAGGTCGTCGTCAACACCGGCAAGGACAAGGGCAAGCAGGGCGAAGTCGTCCGCGTCGACGGCGACCGCGTGGTCGTCGCCAACGTGAACATCGTCAAGCGCCACACCAAGCCGAACCCGCAGGCAGGCGTTGCCGGCGGCGTGGTCGAGCGTGAAGCTTCGATCCATATCTCCAACGTCAATGTCCTGAACCCGGCTTCGGGCAAGGGCGAGCGCGTTGGCTTCAAGGTGCTGGAGGATGGACGCAAACTGCGTGTGTTCCGCTCCAGCGGTGAGGCGATTGACGCCTGAGGAATGAGCTGATGACTTCCCGTCTCGAAAAAATCTACAAGGAAGAAGTGGTGCCGGCGCTGATGAAGCAGTTCGGCTACACCAATCCGATGGAAGTGCCGAAGCTGGTCAAGATCACCGTCAACATGGGCGTCGGCGAAGCCGCGACCAACAAGAAGGTGCTCGAGAACGCCGTGGCCGACATGACCAAGATCACCGGCCAGAAGCCGGTGGTCACCAAGTCGCGCATCTCGGTGGCCTCGTTCAAGATCCGCGATGGCTGGCCGATCGGTTGCAAGGTCACCCTGCGCCGCAACACCATGTTCGAATTCCTGGATCGCCTGATCAACATCTCGCTGCCGCGCGTGCGTGACTTCCGCGGCGTGTCGGGTCGTTCGTTCGACGGTCGCGGCAACTACAACATGGGCGTGAAGGAACAGATCATCTTCCCGGAAATCGACTTCGACGCCGTCGATGCGATCCGCGGCATGGATATCGCCATCACCACCACCGCCAAGACCGACGCGGAAGCGAAGGCGCTGCTGGCAGCGTTCAAGTTCCCGTTCCGTAACTGATCCGTCGAGGAAACCGAAATGGCAAAGACCTCCATGGTCAACCGCGACATCAAGCGGGAAAAGCTGGCCAAGAAGTACGCCGACAAGCGTGCGGCTCTGAAGAAGATCGTGTCCTCGGTGGATGCGAGCTACGAAGAGAAGATCGAAGCCGCGGCCAAGCTGTCCAAGCTGCCGCGCGATTCGTCGCCGAGCCGCCAGCGCAACCGCTGCGAACTGTCGGGCCGCCCGCGTGGCGTGTACCGCAAGTTCGGCCTGGGCCGCAACAAGCTGCGCGAAGCCACCATGCGTGGCGACGTGCCGGGCCTGCGCAAGGCCAGCTGGTAACAGACCTCCGCGCCGGGCCGCAAGGCCCGGCCGGTGGGTCGGCAGGGTGACCTGCCGGCAAGACAGGGAGTCCGACGCAAGTCGGACTTTTTGTCGTATACTCCCGCGTCTTGCCCGGCCGGAATTGCGGGTGACGTTGGAAAAGGGCCCCGGCCCATCCCGGGAAAACTCGAGATTTTCGCGAAAGCGGATATCGGTGCACTCAAAGGTATACACATGAGCATGACTGATCCCATCGCCGACCTGCTGGTCCGCATCAAGAATGCGGCCGCGGTTGGCAAGCAGACGGTGAAGGCGCCGTCGTCCAAGATCAAGGTGGCGATTGCCCAGGTCCTGAAGGACGAGGGTTACATCACCGACCTGCGCGTCAACCAGCTGGACAACAACAAGGCCGAGCTGGAAATCGTCCTCAAGTACTTCGAGGGCAAGCCGGTCATCGCGACCCTGAAGCGCTACTCGCGTTCGGGCCTGCGCCAGTACCGTGGCAAGAGCGAGCTGCCGAAGGTCCTCAACGGCCTGGGCATTGCCATCATTTCCACCTCCAAGGGCATCATGACCGATGCGCAGGCGCGCCAGCAGGGCGTCGGCGGTGAAGTCCTGTGCTTCGTGGCCTAAGCGAGAAGGAGTAGAACATGTCCCGCGTAGCCAAGAAGCCGATCAACCTGCCCAAGGGCGTTGAACTGAACATCCAGCCGGAATCCGTGAGCGTGAAGGGCCCGAAGGGCACCCTGTCGCTGAACAAGTCCGCTGGCGTTGAAATCACCATCGACAATGGCGTCGTCACGCTGAATCCGAAGGACATCTCCTTCGACGCGCTGACCGGCACCGTGCGTTCGATCCTGGCCAACATGGTCAAGGGCGTGTCCGAAGGCTTCGAGAAGAAGCTGGAGCTGGTGGGCGTGGGTTACCGCGCTGCCATGCAGGGCAAGGACCTGAACCTGTCGCTGGGCTTCTCGCACCCCGTCGTGTTCGTGGCGCCGGAAGGCATCACCCTGGCCACCCCGACGCAGACGGAAATCGTCGTGCAGGGCGCGGACAAGCAGGTGGTCGGCGAAGTCGCCGCCAAGATCCGTGGCTACCGCCCGCCGGAGCCCTACAAGGGCAAGGGTGTGAAGTACGCCGGTGAGAACATCATTCGCAAGGAAGCCAAGAAGGCCTAATTCCTAGGTTTTCAGCTTTCGAGGATAAAGATCATGAACAAGAACATCGCTCGCCTGCGTCGCGCCAAGTCGACCCGTTCGCACATCCGCACCCTGGGCGTGCCGCGTCTGTCGGTGCTGCGCACCGGCCAGCACCTGTACGCGCAGGTCTTCACCGCCGACGGCTCGAAGGTGCTGGCTGCCGCCAACACCACCCAGGCCGACGTCAAGGACGGTCTGAAGAACGGCAAGAACGCCGACGCCGCCGCCAAGGTGGGCCGTATCGTCGCCGAGCGCGCCAAGGCCGCCGGCGTCGAGAAGGTCGCCTTCGACCGCTCGGGCTACCGCTACCACGGCCGCATCAAGGCCCTGGCGGACGCCGCGCGCGAGGCCGGCCTGCAGTTCTAAGGGAACCGGGCAGGGGGCCGATGGCCTCCTGCACACCCGCTCGCCGGCCTGAGCGAGGCCGGACGGCGCCGTTCTTCTGCAGCGGCCCACCGGAACAGCGCGTCATTCCACAACCATAAGCGGCCCCGAGCCGTACATACCCAACAACCAAGGAATCAACATGGCAGAAGAACGTCAGCAGCGGGGTCGCGACCGCGACCGCAACCGCGAAGAGAAGATCGACGACGGCATGATCGAGAAGCTGGTCGCGGTCAACCGCGTCAGCAAGACCGTCAAGGGTGGCCGCCAGTTCACCTTCACCGCCCTGACCGTGGTCGGCGACGGCGAAGGCAAGGTCGGTTTCGGCTATGGCAAGGCGCGCGAAGTGCCGGTCGCCATCCAGAAGTCGATGGAGCAGGCCCGCAAGAACCTGGTCAACGTCGACCTGAACAACGGCACCCTGTGGCATCCGGTCAAGGACGGCCACGGCGCCGCCCGCGTGTTCATGCAGCCCGCCTCGGAAGGTACCGGCGTGATCGCCGGCGGTGCCATGCGCGCCGTCCTGGAAGCGGTTGGCGTGAAGAACGTGCTGGCCAAGGCCACCGGTTCGCGCAACCCGATCAACCTGGTCCGCGCCACCGTGAAGGGCCTGGCGGGCATGCAGTCGCCGGCGCGCATCGCGGCCAAGCGTGGCAAGAAGGTGGAGGAACTCAACCATGGCTAATGAGTCCAACAAGACCGTGAAGGTGCGCCTGGTGCGCGGCCTGCGTGGAACCCAGTCGCGCCACCGCCTGTCGGTGCGTGCCCTGGGCCTGAACAAGCTCAACGATGTGCGTGAACTGAAGGACAGCCCGCAGGTTCGCGGCCTGATCAACAAGGTTCAGTACCTCGTCCAGGTTGAGGAGTAATCGACCATGACTCTGCGTCTCAATGAACTGAGCCCGGCTCCGGGCGCCCGCACCGAGCGCACCCGCGTCGGCCGCGGTATCGGCTCGGGCCTGGGCAAGACTGCCGGCCGCGGCCACAAGGGTTCGTTCGCCCGCAAGGGTGGCGGCAAGATCAAGGCCGGCTTCGAAGGCGGCCAGACCCCGATGCAGCGCCGTCTGCCGAAGATCGGCTTCCGTTCGCCGATCGCCAAGGACACCGCTGAAGTGCTGCTGTACCAGCTGGACAAGCTGCCGGCCGGCGAGATCGATTTCGCCGCCCTGCGTGCCGCCAAGCTGGTTCCGAGCACCGCCAAGAAGGCCAAGATCGTCGTCAAGGGCGAAGTGACCAAGGCGTTCACCCTGAAGGGCGTCGCCGCCACGGCCGGTGCCAAGGCCGCGATCGAAGCTGCCGGCGGCAGCGTACAGGAGTAACGGGAACATGGCGCAAGCTGGCATCGGTAACCTCGCGGGCGGAATGGGCAAGTTCACTGAACTTCGCCAGCGTCTTCTGTTCGTAGTCGGGGCATTGCTCGTCTATCGCATCGGCTGCTACGTGCCGGTGCCGGGCGTCAATCCCGATGCCATGCTTGCGCTGATGCAGGCGCAGGGCGGCGGTATCGTGGACATGTTCAACATGTTCTCGGGCGGCGCCCTGCACCGTTTCAGCATCTTCGCGCTGAACGTGATGCCGTACATCTCGGCATCGATCGTGATGCAGCTGGCGGTCCACATCTTCCCCGCGCTCAAGGCGATGCAGAAGGAAGGCGAGTCGGGCCGCCGCAAGATCACCCAGTATTCGCGCATCGGCGCCGTGCTCCTGGCCATCGTGCAGGGCGGCTCCATAGCGCTGGCACTGCAGAACCAGGTGTCCCCGGGTGGCGCACCGGTCGTCTACGCGCCGGGCATGGGCTTCGTGCTCACCGCCGTGGTCGCGCTGACCGCCGGCACCATCTTCCTGATGTGGGTCGGCGAGCAGGTCACCGAGCGCGGCATCGGCAACGGTGTCTCGCTGATCATCTTCGCCGGCATCGTCGCCGGCCTGCCGGCCGCGGTCATCCATACCCTGGATGCGTACCGTGACGGCAACATGAGCTTCATCTCGCTGCTGCTGATCGTCATCGTGGTGCTGGCGTTCACCTATTTCGTGGTGTTCGTCGAGCGCGGCCAGCGCCGGATCACGGTGAACTACGCGCGCCGCCAGGGCGGTCGCAACGCGTACATGAACCAGACCTCGTTCCTGCCGCTGAAGCTGAACATGGCGGGCGTGATCCCGGCGATCTTCGCCTCCAGCATCCTGGCCTTCCCGGCCACGCTGGCGATGTGGTCCGGCCAGGCCAGCTCCGCCACCTGGCTGCAGAAGGTGGCCAATGCGCTGGGCCCGGGCGAGCCGCTGCACATGATCGTGTTCGCCGCGCTGATCACCGGTTTCGCGTTCTTCTATACCGCGCTGGTGTTCAATTCGCAGGAAACCGCCGACAACCTGAAGAAGTCGGGCGCGCTGATCCCGGGCATCCGTCCGGGCAAGGCCACCGCCGAGTACATCGACGCGGTGCTGACCCGCCTGACCGCGGCCGGCTCGCTGTACCTGGTGATCGTCTGCCTGCTGCCGGAGCTGATGCGTACCCAGCTCAATGCCTCGTTCTACTTCGGCGGCACCTCGCTGCTGATCGTGGTGGTGGTGGTGATGGACTTCATCGCCCAGGTGCAGGCGCACCTGATGTCGCACCAGTACGAGAGCCTGCTGAAGAAGGCCAACCTGAAGGGCGGCAACCGCGGCGGTTTTGCGCGCGGCTGATTCCCCGGCTATACTTTCCGCTTCATAGCGAGAAGGCTGCCCTGGTTCCCGGGGCGGGCCTTCAAGACAGAAGGGCGGCCCCTGCAGCGGTTCCGGGTGGGGGTGTGATGTGGTTGTTCCGCGCGGGAGTAGCGCGGGCGGCTCGGAGAGCGATCTCCCTGCCAGGCACATCCGGCGCCGGAGCATGGGCACACTCCCCACGCCGGGCTCATGGAACCTTGTGTTCCACGGGCTTCCAAGCAAACCGGGACCTTGTTAGAATCGCTAGTTCACTTTTTTGATCCATCCTGCCGGAATGGCGCGCCACGCGGTGCGCATTCGGCCATCACTCAGCTGGAGAACCGCGTCATGGCGCGTATTGCAGGCGTCAACCTGCCAGCCCAGAAGCACGTCTGGGTCGGGTTGCAAAGCATTTACGGCATCGGCCGTACCCGCTCGAAGAAGGTCTGCGAAGCCGCAGGCGTTACTTCGACCACCAAGATCCGCGACCTGTCGGAGCCGGAAATCGACCGTCTGCGCCTCGAAGTGGGCAAGTACATCGTCGAAGGCGACCTGCGTCGTGAAGTCGGCATCGCCATCAAGCGCCTGATGGACCTGGGCTGCTACCGCGGCCTGCGTCACCGTCGCGGCCTGCCGCTGCGTGGTCAGCGCACCAAGACCAATGCACGCACCCGCAAGGGTCCGCGCAAGGCGCTTAAGAAGTAAGGGACCTAGAAAATGGCTAAGCCCGCTGCTGCTAAGACCAAGAAGAAGATCAAGCGCGTCATCACCGACGGCGTCGCCCACGTCCACGCTTCTTTCAACAACACCATCGTGACCATCACCGACCGCCAGGGCAATGCACTGTCCTGGGCGACCTCCGGTGGTGCCGGCTTCCGCGGTTCGCGCAAGTCGACTCCGTTCGCTGCGCAGGTCGCCGCCGAGAAGGCCGGCAAGGCCGCGCTGGACTACGGCGTGAAGTCGCTGGAAGTCCGCATCAAGGGTCCGGGTCCGGGCCGTGAGTCGGCCGTGCGTTCGCTGAACAACGTCGGCTACAAGATCACCAACATCATCGACGTGACGCCGATCCCGCACAACGGGTGCCGTCCGCCGAAGAAGCGTCGCGTCTAAAGGAGCGATAAGAAATGGCTCGTTATATCGGTCCTACCTGTAAGCTCGCCCGTCGCGAAGGCGCCGACCTGTCGCTGAAGAGCCCGGCCCGTGCGCTGGACTCCAAGTGCAAGCTGGAGCAGAAGCCCGGCCAGCACGGCGCCACCGCCCGCAAGGGCAAGCTGTCCGACTACGCCACCCAGCTGCGCGAGAAGCAGAAGGTCAAGCGCATCTACGGCCTGCTGGAGCGCCAGTTCCGCAACTACTACAAGAAGGCCTCGACCAAGAAGGGCAACACCGGCGAGAACCTGCTGCAGCTGCTGGAAACCCGCCTGGACAACGTCGTCTACCGCATGGGCTTCGCCGTGACCCGTCCCGCTGCGCGCCAGCTGGTCTCGCACCGCGGCGTCACCGTGAACGGCAAGTCGGTCAACCTGGCCTCGTACCAGGTCAAGGCCGGCGACGCGATCGCCCTGTCGGAAAAGGCTGCCAAGCAGCTGCGCGTCCAGGAAGCCCTGACCATCGCCGAACAGCATGACCTGAGCCCGTCGTGGGTCGAAGTCGATTCGAAGAAGTTCAGCGGCGTGTTCAAGGCCGTTCCGGATCGCGCCGACCTGCCGGCGGACATCAACGAAGCGCTGATCGTCGAGCTGTACTCGAAGTAATTCACATTGGAGAACCCCCGGCGACGGCCGGGGGTTCACTAGGAGAACCCGCAACATGACGGTTACCGCCAACCAGGTTCTGCGTCCCCGCGGTCCGCAGATCGAACGCCTTACCGACACCCGCGCCAAGGTCGTTATCGAGCCCTTGGAGCGGGGTTACGGGCATACGCTGGGCAATGCCCTGCGTCGCGTGCTGCTGTCGTCCATCCCGGGCTTCGCCATCACGGAAGTCGAGATCGACGGCGTGCTGCATGAGTACACCACGGTCGAAGGGCTGCAGGAGGACGTGCTCGAAGTCCTGCTCAACCTGAAGGACGTGGCCATCCGCATGCATTCCGGCGACAGCGCCACCATTTCCCTGTCCAAGCAGGGTCCGGGTGTGGTGACTGCCGCTGACATCAAGGTCGACCACAACGTCGAAGTCCTCAACGGCGAGCAGGTCATCTGCAACCTGACCAAGGACACGGCGATCAACATGCGCCTGAAGGTCGAGCGTGGCTTCGGCTACCAGCCGGCGGCCTCGCGTCGTCGTCCGGACGAAGAAACCCGCGCCATCGGCCGCCTGGTCCTGGACGCCTCGTTCTCGCCGGTCCGCCGCGTCGCCTACGCCGTGGAAGCGGCCCGCGTCGAACAGCGCACCGACCTGGACAAGCTGGTCATCGATATCGAAACCAACGGCACGATCGACGCCGAGGAAGCCGTCCGCACCGCGGCCGACATCCTCAGCGACCAGCTGTCGGTGTTCGGTGACTTCACCCACCGCGACCGCGGTGCGGCCAAGCCGGCCAACAACGGCGTGGATCCGGTGCTGCTGCGCCCGATCGACGACCTGGAACTGACCGTGCGTTCGGCCAACTGCCTGAAGGCCGAAAGCATCTACTACATCGGCGATCTGATCCAGAAGACCGAAGTGGAGCTGCTCAAGACCCCGAACCTCGGCAAGAAGTCGCTGACCGAGATCAAGGAAGTGCTGGCCCAGCGTGGCCTGTCGCTCGGCATGAAGCTGGAGAACTGGCCGCCGGCCGGCGTCTCCGCCCACGGCATGCTGGGCTGAGCAAACCCTGTTTCCCCGCATGGGCGACCATGCGGGGAACGGCATGAAGCAGTACCCGCGCCGATGGCTTGAAAGCCACGGTGCCGGTCGTCCAGGGAACGGGGCGGCCAGGACCACCCGCAGTCCACAGCAGCAACGCCAGGAAGGCGACAACGATGTCCAACGAACCACCATTGACCAAGGAATAGACCCATGCGCCACCAGAAGTCGGGCCGCAAGTTCAACCGCACCAGCGCCCACCGCGAAGCGATGTTCAAGAACATGGCCGCCTCGCTGTTCAAGCACGAGCTGATCAAGACCACCCTGCCGAAGGCCAAGGAACTGCGCCGCGTCGCCGAGCCGCTGATCACCCTGGCCAAGGTCGACTCCGTCGCCAACCGCCGCCTGGCCTTCGCCCGCCTGCGCGACAAGGAAGCCGTCGGCAACCTGTTCACCGTGCTGGGCCCGCGCTATGCCACCCGTCCGGGCGGCTACCTGCGCCTGCTGAAGTGCGGCTTCCGCGCCGGCGACAACGCGCCGATGGCCTACGTCGAGCTGGTGGACCGCCCGGCCGTCGTTGCCGAGGAAGTGGCCGAGTAATCGCGCCTTTCCGCAACGCGCTGCAACGAAAAGCCCGGCACTGCCCGGGCTTTTCGCTTTTCCGGGGCCGGGGCCGCAGGGCGCATTCGGCCGCGCATGCGCGCTGCCCGCGTCGTGCGCGCGACCGGGGCCTCGGGGCGAACTGCCGGCGATGGCACGGCGCGACAGCTGCAGGGTGCGCATGCCGGGTCACCAGCGCGGTGATGCTGCCGTGCGGCGGCCGGCCTGTTACGCTTGCAGGATCAGTGATCCCGGAATGACATGATGAATCCTTTGCGGTGGAGCTTCCGCGCGCAGTGCCTGCTGGGCTTCCTGGCCTGCGCGGGCCTTCTGGCGTTCGCCATCTGGATGCAGCTGGAAATGGGCCTTGAGCCTTGTCCGCTGTGCATTTTCCAGCGCATCGCCTTTGCCGCGCTGGGATTGGTGTTGCTGTTGGGTGCACTGCACGGGCCGTCCACGCGCGGTGGCCGCAGCTTCTACGGCGTGCTGGCGTTCATCGCCGCGGCCGTGGGTGCCGGCATCGCCGGGCGCCACGTCTACGTGCAGCTGCTGCCGAAGGACCTGGGCAGCAGCTGCGGCCCGCCGTTGAGTTTCCTCAGCGAGACCATGGGGCCGTTCGAGGTGTTCCGTACCGTGCTTACCGGCACCGGCGACTGCGGCAACATCGACTGGACGTTCCTCGGCCTGAGCATGCCGATGTGGAGCCTGGTGTGGTTCGCGCTGCTCGGGGCGTGGGCGCTGTATGCCGGCCTGCGCGCGCGCCGGACGCGCCTGTTCTGAGTCCGCCTGTTTTCCGCTGTATTCCCCCCGCATCGCCACGGTAACCGCATGAACCTGTCCCCGTCCTTGTCCCCGGCCGCCACCGCATCGCACTGGGCGCCGGACAGCTGGCGTGGGCGCCCGGCGCTGCAGATGCCGACCTACCCCGATCCGCAGGCGCTGGAGGCCGCGCTCACGCAGCTGCGGCAGCTGCCGCCACTGGTGACCTCGTGGGAGATCCTGGCGCTGAAGCAGCAGCTGGCCGAGGCGCAGGAGGGCGAGCGCTTCCTGCTGCAGGGGGGCGATTGCGCGGAGAATTTCGCCGACTGCGAGTCCGCCACGATCTCCAACCGGCTCAAGGTGCTGCTGCAGATGAGCCTGGTGCTGGTGCACGGGCTGCGCAAGCCGGTGATACGGGTGGGGCGTTTCGCCGGCCAGTATGCCAAGCCGCGCTCGGCCGACACCGAGACCCGGGGCGGGGTGACTCTGCCCAGCTACCGTGGCGATGTGATCAACGCGCCGGAGTTCACCGAGGCCGCGCGCGTCCCGGATCCGCAGCGGATGATCATGGCGCATTCGCGCTCGGCGCTGACCATGAACTTCGTGCGCGCCCTGATCGACGGCGGGTTCGCCGACCTGCACCACCCCGAGTACTGGAACATGGACTGGGTGGGGTGCTCGCCGCTGGCGGCCGAGTACCAGAAGATGGTGGGCTCCATCGGCGATGCGGTGCGGTTCATGGAAACGCTGTCCGGTGCCCGGGTGCACAACCTCAACCGGGTCGATTTCTATACCTCGCACGAAGCGCTGCTGCTGCCCTACGAGCAGGCGCTGACCCGGCAGGTGCCGCGCCAGCATGGCTGGTTCAACCTGAGTACCCACTACCCGTGGATCGGCATGCGCACCGCGGCGCTGGAGGGCGCGCACGTGGAGTACCTGCGCGGCGTGCGCAACCCGATCGCGATCAAGGTGGGCCCCTCGGTACAGCCGGATCAACTGCTGCGCCTGATCGACGTGCTCAACCCCGACGACGAGCCCGGCCGCCTGAGCTTCATCCATCGCATGGGCGCGGCACAGATCGCCGACAGGCTGCCGCCGCTGCTGGATGCGGTGAAGCGCGATGGCCGCCGCGTGCTGTGGGTCTGCGATGCGATGCACGGCAACACCGAGAGCACCAGCAACGGCTACAAGACCCGCCGTTTCGACAACGTCCTGGCCGAGGTGGAGGCGTCGTTCGACCTGCATGCGGCGGCCGGCACCCGGCTGGGCGGCGTGCACCTGGAGCTCACCGGCGAGGACGTGACCGAGTGCACCGGCGGCGCGCGCGAGCTGACCGACCGCGACCTGGAGCGCGCCTACCGCTCCACGGTCGACCCGCGGCTGAACTACGAGCAGTCGCTGGAGATCGCCATGGCGATCGTGCGCAAGCGGCAGCAGGGCGCGGACGCATCCTAGCGCGGGCGTGGTTTCCCCGCGGCGCCGGCGGCAGCCTGCCGGCCGCACTGCGGGCACGCAGCGGCCGGCGCGGCGGCATGCGCCCATCCGCGGCATGACATCGCGATCATGGCCCCTGGTGCATCCTGTGCGGCACATCCTTTCGTATCCCTGGAGGGCACGCAACGATGGCCGACTGGACCGTCATCCGCGCCTACGCATTGCCGCTGGGAGCGGCGATTGTCGCCGGCTTCGTGGTATGGACGCTGATGCTGTGGCTGTTCCGCCGCACCCGCGGGCGTGATTACCGGCGCGCGCGCATCGTGCGCGTGGTAAGCCTGCCGCTGGCGTTCTTCCTGCCACTGCTGTTCCTGTGGATGGCGCTGGGCGCCACGCCGCTGGAGGGGCAGTCGCTGCAGGTCATGCAGCGCCTGCTGCACGTGGGCGTGGTGGCGTGCCTGACCTGGCTGCTGGTGCGCGCGGTGGCGGCCGGCGAGCGCGCGATCCTGCGCAACCACCCGATCGAGGTGGCGGACAACCTCGCCGCGCGCCGCGTCCAGACCCAGACCCGGGTGCTGAGCCGGGTGTTGATGGGCGTGATCGTGCTGTTCGGCGTGGCGACGGTGCTGCTGACGTTCCCGCAGGCGCGGCAGGTCGGCAAGACCCTGCTGGCCTCGGCGGGCATCGTCGGGCTGGTGGCCGGCATCGCCGCCAAGCCGGTGTTCGGCAACCTGATCGCCGGCCTGCAGATCGCGCTGACGCAGCCGATCCGGCTCGATGACGTGGTGATCGTCGAGGGCGAGTGGGGCCGCATCGAGGAAATCGGCAGCTCCTACGTGGTGGTGCGGATCTGGGACGAGCGGCGCATGGTGGTGCCGCTGTCATGGTTCATCGAGAACCCGTTTCAGAACTGGACCCGGCGCAGCGCCGACCTGCTGGGAACCGCGTTCCTGTGGCTGGACTACCGTACCCCGGTGGCGGCGGTACGCGCCGAGCTCGAGCGCATCTGCAGGCAGTCGCCGTTGTGGGACGGCCGCGTCTGCGTGACCCAGGTGACGGAGACCAGCGAGCAGGCGATCCAGGTGCGGCTGCTGGTGAGCGCGCGCAACTCCGGCGATGCCTTCGACCTGCGCTGCATCGTGCGCGAGCGCATGGTTGACTTCCTGATGCGCGAGCATCCCGGGGCGCTGCCACGGCTGCGCGCAGAGATCGGGCGCCAGCCCGGGGCGCCACCGCGGGCCCGGCAGGGCGACCCGGGGGACATCCGTTCGCCCGGTGCCGAGGACGGCGCACCGGCGTGAGTGCCGGCCCCGCCACAGTCACCGTCAACGGGCGTGCGCGGTGTCCGCGAACGCCGGCGCGCGGCGCGCCCGCGTCAGCTGTTCGTAGGCGTGCCCCAACTCCAGCAGGCGCGGCTCGCTCCAGGCGGTTCCCATGAACAGCAACCCCAGCGGCAACCCGCCGGCGTGGCCCATGGGCACGCTCAGGCTGGGGTAACCGGCCACGGCGGCGGCGCCGTAGCTGCCACCAGGGTAGGCATCGCCCTGGCCGGGGGTGGTGCGCCAGGCGGCGCCGGTGGTGGGCGCGACCAGTGCATCGAGCCGGTGCGCGCGCAGGGTGGCGTCGATGCCCTCCGGGCCGGCGAGCCGGCGGGCGCTGCCGCGCGCGGCGATGTAGGCGGGGTCGTTGAGCGGGCCGGACTGTTCGGCCTGCAGCAGCAGCTCCTGGCCGAACAGGTGCAGTTCCTGCGAGGCGTGGGCCTGGTTGAAGGCGATCAGGGCGGCGAGCGAATCGACCGGCGTCCGCCACTGCTGGAAATACCGGTTCAGCCCGTTCTTGAATTCGTACAGCAGCACCGTCTGCTCATGCTGTTCCCAGGCGCCTTCATCCGGCAACGTGGTTTCGACGACGGTGGCTCCGGCCGCGCGCATCGCCGCCACGGCCTGGTCCAGCACCGGCTTTATCTCCGCGCGCTCAGCAAGCGCGTTGCGCAGCACGCCGATGCGCGCGCCGCGCAATGCATCCGGGCGCAGGCGCGCGCCATAGTCATACACGGCCCGCCCGGGCATCGCCGCGGTCGCGGGATCGGACTCGTCGCGCCCGGCGATCGCGCCCAGCAGCAGCGCGGCATCGGCGACGCTGCGGGTCATCGGTCCGGCGGTGTCCTGGCTGAAGGAGATCGGGATGATGCCGTCGCGGCTGACCAGGCCGACCGTGGGCTTGAGTCCGACGATGCCGTTCACCGCGGCCGGGCAGACGATGCTGCCGTCGGTTTCGGTGCCGATGGCGGCCACGGCCAGGTTGGCGGCGACGGCCACGGCGCTGCCGGAGCTGGAGCCGCACGGGTTGTGGTCCAGTGCGTACGGGTTGCGGGTCTGCCCGCCCACCGCGCTCCAGCCCGACGTCGAGCCACTGGAGCGGAAATTGGCCCACTCGCTCAGGTTGGTCTTGCCCAGGATCACCGCGCCGGCGTCGCGCAGGCGCTGCACCAGGAACGCATCGCGCCGCGGGCGGAACGTCTTCAGCGCCAGCGAACCGGCGGTGTTGTGCATGGGCGTGGCGGCGATGTTGTCCTTGAGCAGGATCGGCATGCCGTGCAGGGGGCCGCGGATGCGCCCGGCGCGGCGTTCGGCATCGCGCTGCGCCGCTTCGCGCCGCGCGGCCGGGTTGATCTCGATCACCGAGCGCAGCGCCGGGCCGGCGCGGTCCAGCAGCGCGATGCGGCGCAGGTAGGCATCGGTGAGGGTGACGCTGTCGAGCTCGCCGGCGGTCATCCGCGCCTGCAGTTCGGCGATGCCCGCCTCCTGGTAGGGGAACGGCGGTTCGCCGGCCGGCGTGTCGCTGGCGGCGCCGTCGCAGGCGCTGCACAGCACCGCCGCCAGGAGGGGCAGGAGCAGTCGGGAGCAGGTCGGGAGGGCGCGCATGCCGCGCAGGCTATCGGGCCGGCCTGGGCTTGGCAAACGGGCGGATGGGGCGCCCGTGCGGAGGCGACCGGCGGCGGGCTTGGGGCCCCGTGCCGGCGCCATGTCCGGGGGGCTTCAGCGGGCCGCTGGCGGACGCCGCTTGCCGATATCCCGGGCAAGCACCCAGACCACCACCAGGTTGACGCCCAGCAGCAGCCACGAGGCCCAGCCGGGGTGGCGGATGATGGCGTAGACATCCAGCGGCAGGTACAGCGCGGCGGAGATGCAGCCCAGCCACGATGCCCAGGCGCGCGCGCGCCACAGGCCCCAGGCTTCCAGCGACCGCAGCAGGCCGTAGGCGACCAGGGCGAGGGCGCCGACATGCACGGTGTCGGGCGTGATCATGTCCAGCAGCGTCGAGGACGAACCGTGTTCGGGATCGCCGCCGACGTGCCGGATCAGGGTGTTGACGAAGGTGCGCAGGGGGGCGGGCCCGGAGAACTCCAGGCCCGCGGCGGCCAGAAAGGCCAGTACGGCCTTGACCGCTTCCAGCAGGGCGATGGCGGCAAGTCCCGGATGCGCGTGCGGATCCGGGTTGTAGGGCTTGCGCGCGGACAAGTCGATCAGCCGGCGCGGGAGGCGCGCTTGCGATCGCTTTCGGTCAGGAACTTCTTGCGCAGGCGGATTTCCTTCGGGGTGACTTCCACCAGCTCGTCGTCCTCGATGAAGTCCAGCGCCTGCTCCAGCGAGAACTTCAGCGCCGGGGTCAGCTTGATCGCGTCGTCCTTGCCCGAAGCGCGCATGTTGGTCAGCGGCTTGGTCTTGATCGCGTTGACCGTCAGGTCGTTGTCCTTGGAGTGGATGCCGATCAGCTGGCCTTCGTAGACCTGGTCGCCTTCGGCGGCGAACAGGCGGCCGCGCTCTTCCAGCGGGCCCAGCGCATAGGCCGGGGTCGGGCCGGGGGCGTTGGCGATCATCACGCCGTTGAGGCGCTTGGCGATGGCGCCCTGTTCCTTCGGGCCGTAGTGGTCGAACACGTGGAACAGCAGGCCCGAACCCTGGGTCAGGGTCTTGAACTCGTTCTGGAAGCCGATCAGGCCGCGCGCCGGGATCTTGAAGTCCAGGCGCACGCGGCCCTTGCCGTCCGGCTCCATGTTCTCCAGCAGCGCCTTGCGGGTGCCCAGCTTCTCCATCACGCCGCCCTGGTGCTGCTCTTCGATGTCGATCACCAGCTGTTCGATCGGCTCCATCAGCTGCCCGTCGATTTCCTTGATGATGACTTCCGGGCGCGACACGGCCAGCTCATAGCCTTCGCGGCGCATGGTTTCGATCAGCACCGACAGGTGCAGCTCGCCACGGCCGGAGACCAGGAACTTGTCGGCGTCCTCCAGCTGCTCGACCTTCAGCGCGACGTTGTGCACGGTCTCGCGCTCCAGCCGCTCCTTGAGCTGGCGGCTGGTCAGGAACTTGCCGCCGGACAGGTCCTTGTTGCCGGCGAACGGCGAGTTGTTGACCTGGAAGGTCATCGAGATGGTGGGTTCGTCCACGGTCAGCGGCGGCAGCGCCTCGGGGGCTTCCAGCGCGCACACGGTGTCGGAGATGGTCAGCTCCTGAATGCCAGAGATGGCGACGATGTCGCCGGCCTGGGCCTCCTCGACCTCGATCCGCTCCAGGCCCATGAAGCCCAGCACCTGCAGCACCTTGCCCTGGCGCTTGTTGCCCTCGCGGTCGATGACGATGACCGGCTGGTTCTTGCGGACCTTGCCGCGCTGGATGCGGCCGATGCCGATCACGCCGACGAAGTTGTTGTAGTCCAGCTGGCTGATGCGCATCTGGAACGGGCCCTCGGCCTCGACTTCCGGCGCCGGCACGTACTTCATGATCGCTTCGTACAGCGGGGTCATGTCGCCGTCGCGCACGGTGTCTTCCATGCCGGCGTAGCCGTTCAGGCCCGACGCGTAGACGATCGGGAAATCCAGCTGCTCATTGGTGGCGCCCAGCTTGTCGAACAGGTCGAACACCTGGTCGATCACCCAGTCCGGGCGCGCGCCCGGGCGGTCCACCTTGTTGACCACGACGATCGGCTTGAAGCCCATCGCGAAGGCCTTCTGGGTGACGAAGCGGGTCTGCGGCATCGGGCCGTCCATCGCGTCGACCAGCAGCAGCACCGAGTCCACCATCGACAGCACGCGCTCCACCTCGCCACCGAAGTCGGCGTGCCCGGGGGTGTCGACGATGTTGATGCGGTTGCCGCGCCAGTTGATGGCGGTGTTCTTGGCCAGGATGGTGATGCCGCGTTCCTTTTCCTGGTCGTTGCTGTCCATCACGCGCTCTGCCAGCACCGTGCGCTCGGACAGGGTGCCAGACTGCTTCAGCAACTGGTCGACAAGGGTGGTCTTGCCATGGTCGACGTGGGCGACGATGGCGATGTTGCGAAGGTTTTCGATGGACATGCGAAAGACGGCCAGCCGGTGCCGTGAATGGGGAAAAGAAGTCCAACATTATACGGGCATGCGGCCGATTCGCGAAAAGGGGCCGTGAAGGCCGCCGGGACGGGCGTTCAGCCGGCGGCGGGCGCGGTGAGGGCGGGGGACGTCGCCCGCCGGGGGCGGGTGTATCCTATGCGGTCTGCGATAGACGTCTTCTCCCACAAGGATTCCCATGTCCCTGACCGCCCATTTCGACACCTCCCGCGGCCTGATCAAGGTCGAGCTGTTCGCCGACAAGGCGCCGCTGACCGTGGCCAATTTCGTCAACCTGGCCCAGCGCGGGTTCTACGACGGCCTCAACTTCCACCGCGTGATCGCCGATTTCATGATCCAGGGCGGCTGCCCGGAAGGCTCCGGCCGCGGTGGCCCGGGCTACCGTTTCGAGGACGAGACCAACAACGGCGTGCGCCACGAGCGCGGCGTGCTGTCCATGGCCAATGCCGGCCCCAACACCAACGGCAGCCAGTTCTTCATCACCCACATCAAGACCGACTGGCTGGACGGCAAGCACACCGTGTTCGGCAAGGTGGTCGAGGGCCTGGACGTGGTCGACGCGGTCAAGCAGGGCGACCTGATCAACAAGATCACCATCGAGGGCGATGCCGACGCCGTGCTGGCCGCCCAGGCCGGGCGCGTGGCCGAGTGGAACAAGATCCTCGCCGCCTGATCCCCGCCCACGGCCACCGGCAACGGTGGCCGTTCGCGTGATGTGCACCGATTGCAGCCCCGCTTTCGCGGCCGCGGAGGCCGGGGCCGTCCCCAGATACCTTTCTTAGCAGAGGAAACCCCCATGAAAGCACCCGTACGTGTCGCCGTGACCGGCGCTGCCGGCAATATCGGCTACGCCCTGCTGTTCCGCATCGCCTCCGGCGAAATGCTGGGCAAGGAACAGCCGGTCATCCTGCAGCTGCTGGAGATCGACAATGAGAAGGCCCAGGCCGCGCTGAAGGGCGTGGTCATGGAACTGGAAGACTGCGCGTTCCCGCTGCTGGCCGGCGTGGTCACCACCGCCGATCCGCTGGTGGCGTTCAAGGACGTCGACGTGGCCCTGCTGGTCGGCGCCCGTCCGCGCGGCCCGGGCATGGAGCGCAAGGACCTGCTGCTGGAAAACGCCAAGATCTTCACCGTGCAGGGCAAGGCGCTGAACGCCGTGGCCAAGCGCGACGTGAAGGTGCTGGTGGTCGGCAACCCGGCCAACACCAACGCCTACATCGCGATGAAGTCGGCGCCGGACCTGGACCCGAAGAACTTCACCGCCATGCTGCGCCTGGACCACAACCGCGCCCTGAGCCAGCTGTCGGCCAAGACCGGCAAGGCCGTGGACAGCTTCGAGAAGTTCACCGTGTGGGGCAACCACAGCCCGACCATGTACCCGGACTACCGCTTCGCCACCACCGGCGGCGCCTCGGTGGCCGAGCTGATCAACGACCAGGAATGGAACGCCAACACCTTCATTCCGACCGTCGGCAAGCGCGGCGCGGCCATCATCGCCGCCCGTGGCCTGTCCTCCGCCGCCTCGGCCGCCAATGCCGCCATCGACCACGTGCATGACTGGGTGCTGGGCAGCAACGGCAAGTGGGTGACGATGGGCGTGCCGTCCGACGGCTCCTACGGCATTCCCGAAGGCGTGGTGTTCGGCTTCCCGGTGATCACCGAGAACGGCAAGTACACCATCGTCAAGGACCTGCCGATCGACGACTTCTCCAAGAAGTACATCGACATCACCCTGGCCGAGCTCGAGGAAGAGCGCGCCGGCGTGGCCGACCTGCTCTGACCGCAGCAGCCGGGCCACCGGGTCGACGGGGGGAAGCTTCGGCTTCCCCCTTTTTGTTGGAGGGCTGCGGCGCGGGGTCCCGCGCGACGGCCGGCGGCCTGCCCATGGCCGCGTGCAGAGGCGGAAACGGTGATCGAACTGCATTACATCGACGACGCACTGCTGGTGGTGGAAAAGCCCGCCGGCCTGCTTTCGGTGCCCGGGCGCCTGCCGGAGAACCAGGATTGCCTGGTGGCGCGCCTGCAGGCGTCGTTTCCCGACGTGCTGACCGTGCACCGGCTGGACCAGGTGACCTCGGGGCTGATGCTGTACGCGCGCGGCAGGCAGGTGCAGGCGGCCCTGTCGATGCAGTTCGAGCAGCGGCGCGTGCACAAGCGTTACGAGGCCTTGGTGGAGGGGCGGGTCGCGGGCGAGGCGGGCGAGATCGCCCTGCCGCTGATCTGCGACTGGCCGAACCGGCCCAGGCAGATGGTGGACCTGGAACGTGGCAAGCCGGCGCTGACCCGCTGGCGGGTGCTGGCGCGCGATGCGGGACAGGCGTGGACCCGGGTGGCACTGGAGCCGGTCACCGGGCGCAGCCACCAGCTGCGGCTGCACATGGCCAGTGCCGGCCATCCGATCATCGGCGACTGCCTGTATGGCGCCGCGCCCGCGGCGCGGGTGCAGTTGCATGCGTGCAGGCTGGGCTTCGTGCACCCGGTGAGCGGGGCGGAGATGGCGTTCGCGTCGCCCAGTCCGTTCTGAGGCCGGTCGCGGCGCGGCGTGCGGCCGGCCATGGGCGGGGCCGGGGCCGGCCCTGCAACGTTGGTCGTACGACCATCGTCGCAGGGAGAGCGCGTGGTGGTCCGGACTATGCTCGGCGCAGGCCAGCAGGTTCCGGAGGCGACATGCAGTACGAGCAGACCTACCGCCGTTCCATCGACGCGCCGGAGGCGTTCTGGGCCGAGGAGGCCAGGGCGATCCATTGGCATAAGCCGCCGCGGCAGATCCTGGACTACTCCAATCCGCCGTTCCGGCGCTGGTTCGTCGGCGGCGAAACCAACCTCTGCTACAACGCGGTGGACCGGCACCTGGCCGAGCGCGGCGACCAGCTGGCGCTGGTCGCCATCTCCACCGAGACCCAAGTCACCCGCGAGATCACCTACCGCGAGCTGCACCGCGAGGTGAATGCCTTCGCCGCCGTACTCAAGGCGCTGGATGTCGCCCGCGGCGACCGCGTGGTGATCTACATGCCGAACATGGCCGAGGCGGTGTTCGCGATGCTGGCCTGTGCGCGCATCGGCGCGGTGCATTCGGTGGTGTTCGGTGGCTTCGCCGCGCACAACCTGGCGCTGCGCATCGACGATGCCCGGCCCAAGCTGCTGATCGCCGCCGACGCGGGCATGCGCGGCGGCAAGGTGATCCCCTACAAGCCCATGGTCGACGCGGCGTGTGCCGAGGCCACGTCGCCACCGCCGAAAGTGCTGATCGTCTCGCGCGGCCTGGACGCGGCCACGCCCAGGATCGCGGGGCGCGACGAGGATTACGCCGCGCTGCGCGCGCAGGTGGGCGATGCGCAGGTGCCGGTGGAATGGCTGGAATCCAACGCGCCCAGCTACCTGCTGTACACCTCGGGCACCACCGGCAAGCCGAAGGGCGTGCAGCGTGATGTCGGCGGCTACGCGGTGGCGATGGCGCAGTCGATGCGCACGGTGTTCGACTGCGCCCCCGGCCAGGTGATGTTCTCCACCTCCGACGTCGGCTGGGCGGTGGGGCATTCGTACAACGTGTACGGGCCGCTGATCGGCGGCTGCACGTCGCTGCTGTACGAAGGCCTGCCGACCCATCCGGATCCGGGCATCTGGTGGGCGCTGTGCGAGCAGTACGGGGTGCGCACGATGTTCTCCTCGCCCACCGCGATCCGGGTGCTGAAGAAGCACGACGTGGATTTCATCCATCGCCACGACCTGTCCGAACTGAAGTACCTGTTCCTGGCCGGCGAGCCGCTGGACGAGCCCACCGCGCAGTGGATCGGCGACGCGCTGCGCAAGCCGGTGATCGACAACTACTGGCAGACCGAGACCGGCTGGCCGGCGTTGACCCTGCTGCCGGGGCTGGAGATGAAGCCGGTGAAGTTCGGCTCGCCCGGCTTCCCCAACCTGGGGTACCGGATGAAGGTCATCGACGAGCGCACCGGGGCCGAAGTCGCACCCGGGCAGAAAGGCGTGCTGGTGATCCAGCCGCCGCTGCCGCCGGGTTGCATGAGCACCGTGTGGAACGACGATGCGCGCTTCATCAAGAGCTACTTCAGCCATTTCGACGAGTTGCTCTACAGCTCGCTGGACTGGGCCATCCGCGACGCCGACGGCTACACCTTCATCCTCGGCCGCACCGACGACGTGATCAACGTGGCCGGTCACCGGCTGGGCACGCGCGAGATCGAGGAGGCGATCAGCAGCCACCCGCGGGTGGCCGAGGCGGCGGTGGTCGGCATGCACGACGAGCTGAAGGGGCAGGTGCCGCTGGTGTTCGTGACCCTCAAGCAGGCCGCGGCCGCCGACGAGCTGGCGGCGCTGTCGGCGGAGATGATGCAGCAGGTCACCGGCTCGCTGGGGGCGGTGGCGCGCCCGGCGCACGTGCATATCGTCAACGCGCTTCCCAAGACCCGTTCGGGTAAGCTGCTGCGGCGTTCGCTGCAGGCCCTGGCGGAGCGGCGCGACCCGGGGGACCTGTCGACGCTGGACGACCCGGGCGCACTGGAGGAAATCCGCCGCGTGCTGGGGACATAGCGCAGGCCGCTGGCGCGGCGATCGCAGGGGGCGGTGCGGGTGCAGGCAAGCAGGATGGGGCGGGGGCCCCGGTTGCCGTTCGCGCGCATCGTGGTTGCGATGCACAAATGGGGGAGGGGGAATGGCGTTGATCCATGCCAAGACGGCAGCTGGCCGTCGCGAGATCGAAGACCGTGGCCTGCGCCTGGCGCCGGCGCTGCGCTCGGTGCTGCTGCTGGTGGACGGGCAGCGCGACAGCCGCGAACTGCTGCAGATGGCGCAGGGGTTGCGGGCGCCGGAGGACGCGCTGGAGCAGTTGCTGGCGCTTGGGTTGATCGAAGTGGTCGGTGGCAACGTGGAGCGCGCGCCGCCGGTGCCGGTCACCACGCAGTTGGGCGACGATCCGCTGCGCTACCAGCAACTGCGCGACTGGATGGCCGAATCGGTACGCCGGCACCTGGGCCTGAAGGGCTACCTGATCCAGCTCAAGATCGAGCGCAGCCGCAGTGCGGTGGGGCTGGAACAGCTGTGGCCGGAAGTGGCGGCGGCGCTGGGCAAGGCCAAGAGCCCGGCATTCGCCAGCCGCTGGCTGGAGGAGACCCGGGCCCTGGTGCTGGCGTGATGGCAGCACCAGGGCGCCGCGCTGTGCCGTGATCGCGGGCAGCGCGGCGGCCACCTGCCGGCCGGCACTATCATGCGCGGGGGTTGGGCACAGGAGCGCCAGGCATGGACAAACACGACGGCGGCGGGGCGGGAACCGCGGGCTGGGACGCCATCAATGCGGCATTGCGCGCGGTGCACGCGGGACAGGCGCCCCGGCACTTCGGCACGGCGGCCTCATACACACTGGGCAGCGACGACCCGCTGGACGGCATCAGCGTGTACTGGAGCCCGCTGCCGCGCCCGCACTGGCATTACGTCACCTACGGCTTTTCCGAGCTGTACGACAAACACAGCGACGACCCGGAGGCGAGCGGCTTCGGCTTCGAGCTGACCTTCCGTCTCGCCGCCGAAGCCGGCGAGGACGGCAGCGGCGCGCCACCGACGTGGCCGCTGGACCTGCTGCAGAACGTCGCCCGCTACGTGTTCGCCAGCGGCAACGTGTTCGAGGCCGGGCATCATCTCGATGCCAACGGCCCGATCACGCTGGACAGCGGTACCCGCCTGCGCCACCTGGCGTTCGTCGCCGATCCGCAGTTGCCGGCGATCGCCACGCCCAACGGGCGCCTGGACTTCCTGCAGATGGTCGGCCTGACCGACGACGAAATGGCCGCGGTCAGGCGCTGGTCGACCTCCGGGGTAATGGACGTGCTGGCGCCGGCGATGCCGTCGTGGATCACCGAGCTGGCGCGCGATTCGCTGCTGGCCGATGCGGCGCTGGCGGACCGGGTGGCGGCGGGCAGCCGCCGCGACGGGTCCAGCACCGGCATGCTGTTCGTGGAGATGCTGGACTGGTCCGACGCGGACGTGGGCACCACCCTGGTGCTGGGCGCGGGGCAGGTGGACAGCGTGCTGGAACTGCTGCCGCTGCGTCTGCACCACGACCGGCCGCTGGTGGTGCTGGGCAGGGAGCGGCAGTGGCGGTTCGAGCCGGGCGTGGCCGACGACCTGCAGCTGGACGAGGACAGCGCGCGCTGCGTGCTGTGCGACGCGAGCATCGCGGCGCTGCTGGCCGCGGTCCGTGCCGAGCGTGGCGTGTACCCGCTCCCGGGCGGGCGGCTGCAGGTGGAAGTGGTGCCGACGCAGTTGCGGGACGCCCGCGGCAAGGTGATTGGCGAGATCGGCTGACCGTCGCGGCTGCCGCGCTGGGGTTCAATCAGGGCCGCCGCGTGGCTCCGTCCGGCGGCCAGCCACCGCCAGCGAGAATACGAACACCGCGCCGGCCTCGCTGTCGGCCAGCACGATGCGGCGGTGGTGCAGCTGCAGGATGCGGTGCACCACCAGCAGCCCGAGCCCACCGCTGTCCGGGCGCCGGCTGGCCAGCGCGGACGGCGCGCTGAACAGCTGCGCGCGCTGTTCCGGAGCGATGCCCGGGCCGGTGTCGGCGACACGCACCTGTACTTCCTCGCCCGTCGCGCGCAGGGTCACCGTCACCCGGCCGCCCTCGGGCGTGTGGCGGATGGCGTTGTCGATCAGGTTGGTCAGCACCCGCTCGACCAGCGCCAGGTCGGCATGCACCGCCGGCAGGCTGGCGGGGATATCCGCGGCCAGCGATTGCCGGCGTGACTGCGCGGCCAGCTCGAACTTCTGGAACACGTCCTGTACCAGGTCCGGCAACGAGAACGCCTGCGGTTCCAGCACCACCCCCCCGTGTTCCAGTCGCGCCAGTTCGAACAGGGCCTGCGCCAGGCGGCCGACCTTGTGGCTCTGCGCCAGGGCGATGGACAGGTAGCGCTGGCGCTCGGCGGGGTCGAGCGTGGCGTCCTTCAGCGCCAGCGTTTCCAGGTAGCCGTGCAGCGACGACAGCGGCGTGCGCAGGTCGTGGGAAATGTTGGCCACCAGTTCGCGACGCTGCAGGTCCTGCTGGCGCAACTGCTGCCATTGCTCGCCGAGGCGCTGCGCCATGTGCGCGAAGCTGTGCCGCAGGATCGCCAGTTCGTCGCGCTCGCCGGGCCGGGGCGGCGCCGCTGGCGCCGGCAGCGCGGGAGGGGCGGCATCGACATCGAATGCCTGGATGTCGCGGGCCAGCCGGCGCAGCGGACGGGTAATCCAGCGGAAGGCGACCACGCCGGCGAGCAGGCCGACGGCGGCCACGATCGCCAGCGCCCACAGCGTGGTGCGCAGGCTGGCGCTGGCCGCGACGTCCGCGGCTAGCGCTTCGCGTTGCTCGCCGACCAGGACCACGTAGATGTAACCCACCTGCTTCCCCTGCACGCGCAGGGGCGCGACGTTGAACACCTTGCGCCCGGTACTGCTGCGCGGGTCGTCGCCGAGGATGGGCAAGGGCGCGCCGCCCAGCAGCGCATGGACCGGCGCCAGGTCGACCCGGTCGCGCCTGAGGTGGCCATCCGGCGCGTCGTGGCCGAGGATCCGGCCCTGGTCATCGAGCAGGTAGACCTCGACGCTGGGGTTGACCGCCATCAGCTTGCCGAACAGGGCGCGGACCTCGCCATCGCGCATGCCGCGTGCGTCCATCAGTTCGCCGCTGCGCGCGATGTGTTCGGCCAGCCCGCGCGAAAGGCGCTGCACGGTTTCCTGCTCGTGCAGGCGCGTGCTGCGCATCTGGATCCACGCCAGCGCGCCGCAGCACACCAGCAGCAGCGCGCAGAACACCAGCGACAGCCGTTGCCACAGCGCGAGCCGCTTCATGCGTCGTTGCCGCCGGCCGCCAGCTTGTAGCCGCGGCCCCATACGGTGAGGATGCGGCGCGGCGTGGCCGGGTCGCGTTCGATCTTGTTGCGCAGGCGGTTGATGTGCGTGTTGACGGTGTGTTCGTAGCCCTCGTGGCGGTGGCCCCAGACCTGGTTGAGCAGCTCCATGCGCGAGTAGACCTGGTCGGGATGGCGGGCGAAGAAATGCAGCAGGTCGAACTCGCGCGGGGTCAGGTCCAGGGCATTGCCATCGACCCCGGCGGTGCGCGCGACCGGATCGATGCGGATGCCGGCGACCTCGATCGCGCCGGCATCGATGCGCGCGTTCTGCGCCATCGCCTCGACCCGGCGCAGCAGCGCCTTGATCCGCGCGACCAGTTCCAGCATCGAGAACGGCTTGGCCAGGTAGTCGTCCGCGCCCAGTTCCAGGCCGAGGATGCGGTGCACCTCGCTGGCGCGCGCACTGGTGATGATGATCGGCGTGTAGCGGGTCATCGCGCGCGCGCGCCGGCAGATCTCCAGCCCGTCGACGCCCGGCAGCATCAGGTCGAGCACCAGCGCGCTCCAGTCGTTGTCCTCCAGCAGGCGCAGGCCGTCGTCGCCGCTGGCCGCATGGGTCACGTCGTAGCCTTCGTCGCGCAGGTGCATGCGCAGCAGGTTGGCGATGTGGGCGTCGTCCTCGACGATCAGCACGCGTTTGGCACGGTTCATCGGCACATCCGGCCGCTGGGGGAATGGGTGCCATTGTCGGGGGAAGCGGGCGCCGATGTGTCACGGAAAATTTAACTCCGCGTGAGGATTCGTTGACCGCCACGCGCGCAGCATGGCGCCATCGTTCCTGCCTGGAGACCGGCCATGTCCCTTTCCCGTCGCACCCTGCTGGGCATGGGCGGCATGCTGGCGGCGGCCGGCCTCTGCGGGGTTGGCGCCTGCGGCCGGGCCGCGCCGGCGCCGCGCCGCGGCACGTTCGAGGTCATGCATGACGACGCGCAATGGCGCCGGCTGCTGACGCCGGCGCAGTACACGGTGCTGCGCGGCCAGGGAACCGAGCGCGCGTTCAGCAGCCCGTTGAACGGCGAGCACCGGCGCGGCACGTTCCATTGCGCCGGATGCGCGCTGGCCCTGTTTTCCTCCGCCGCCAAGTTCGACAGCGGTACCGGCTGGCCGAGCTTCTGGGCGCCGCTGCACGGCGCGGTGGGCGAGGACCGCGACACCACCTTCGGCATGCTGCGGGTGGAAGTGCACTGCCGTCGCTGCGGCGGCCACCTCGGCCACGTGTTCGATGACGGCCCGCGCCCGACCGGGCTGCGCTACTGCATCAACGGCGTGGCGCTGGATTTCGTCGCGGCCTGAGCGCCGTCCCTCCCGATTCCAAGAAAAGGACGTTCCATGTTCCTGTTGCTGCTGGCCTACCTTGGCGGTGTCCTGACCCTGCTCAGCCCCTGCATCCTGCCGGTGCTGCCGTTCGTGTTCGCGCGCTCGGACCGTCCGTTCCTGCGCAGCGGGCTGCCGCTGCTGGCCGGCATGGCGCTGATGTTCGCGGTGGTCGCCAGCCTGGCGGCGGTCGGCAGCCGCTGGGTGGCGCAGGCCAACCAGGCCGGCCGCTGGATCGCCCTGGCGGTGATGGCGGTGTTCGCGCTGGCGCTGTTGTGGCCGGCCCTGGCGAACCGGCTGCTGTCGCCGCTGCAGCGCCTGGGAGGGCGCCTGGATGCGTCGGCCGGGGACGGCGGGGGCGTCGCCGGTTCGCTGCTGATCGGTATCGCCACCGGCCTGCTGTGGGCGCCCTGCGCCGGGCCGATCCTGGGGTTGATCCTCACCGGTGCCGCGCTGCAGGGGGCCAATGCCGGCACCAGCGGGCTGCTGCTGGCCTACGCGCTGGGAGCGGCGACGTCGCTGGCGCTGGCGGTGTGGATCGGCGGCCGGGTGTTCGCCGCGCTCAAGCGGCACCTGGGCGCGGGCGAATGGATCCGGCGCGGGCTGGGCATCGCCGCCCTGCTGGCGGTGGTCGCCATCGCCATGGGCTGGGACACCGGGGTGCTGACCCGGCTGTCGACGGTGAGCACCGCGCGCCTGGAGCAGGGGCTGCTGGACGCATTGCCGGCGCGCGACCCAATGCCGGGTGGCGCGATGATGATGACGGCGGACCAGGGCGCGATGCCGGGGCTGCCGGTCGAGGGCCAACTGCCGTCGCTGGCCGGCGCCAGCGGCTGGCTCAACAGCCCGCCGCTGGATGCGCAGGGCCTGCGCGGCAAGGTGGTACTGGTCGATTTCTGGACCTACTCGTGCATCAACTGCCTGCGTGCGCTGCCGCATGTTCGCCAGTGGTACGAGCGTTACCGCGACCACGGCCTGGTGGTGGTGGGCGTGCATGCGCCGGAATTCGCGTTCGAGCGCGACGTGCGCAACGTGCAGCGCGCGGTCGAGGACCTGGGCGTCAGCTGGCCGGTGGCGCTCGACAATGATTTCGCGATCTGGCGGGGCTTCGACAACCGCTACTGGCCGGCGCATTACTTCATCGACGCGCAGGGGCGCATCCGCGCCCATCATTTCGGCGAGGGCGGCTACGAGGAGTCCGAGCAGATCATCCGCCGGCTGCTGCGCGAGGCGGGCAATACGTTGCCGGGCGACGCGCCCGCGATAGCGGCGACGGCGCGCGCGGCGGTCGAGCGCGCGGCGGACATGGGCAACCTGCGCTCGCCGGAAACCTACATCGGCCACGCGCGGGCGGAGCATTTCGCCTCGCCGGGCGGACAGCGTGCGGGCCGCGCCTTCGATTACACGGTGCCGGCCGTGCTGCGGCTCAACCAATGGGCGCTTGGCGGGCGCTGGCTGGTGGGCGAGGAGGACGCACGCCTGCAGCAGGCCGGCGGCCGCATTGCCTTCCGCTTCCATGCGCGCGATCTGCACCTGGTGCTGGCGCCGCAGGTGGACGGCCGGCCGGTGCGTTTCCGGATGCGCGTCGATGGCCATGCGCCGGGTGCGATGGCCGGTGCCGACGTGGGCGCCGGTGGCGAGGGCCGGGTGGACGAGAACCGGCTCTACCAGTTGATCCGCCAGGACGGCGACGTCGGCGAGCGCAGCTTCGAGATCGAGTTCCTCGATCCGGGCGTACGCGCCTATGCCTTTACCTTCGGTTGAATCCGGGAGGCCGGACGATGAAACCCGCGATGGAAAAACTGTTCGCCGGCGGCGTTGCCGTGCTGGTCGCCGGCCTGCTGGTACTGGGCGTGGCCGGCCTCGATCGCCCCGTGCACGCGGCGGCGGCTGCGCCGGCGGCGGAGGTTCCCGCGCCCAGCGGCATCGCCGACCTGCGGCAGCCGGGCGTACACCGCGCACGGGTGGTGTTCGCCGGCGGCTGTTTCTGGGGCGTGCAGGGCGTGTTCCAGCATGTGAAGGGCGTGGACAGCGCCGTGTCCGGCTACATCGGGGGCAGCGGCGCCGACGCCCGCTACCCGCGCGTCAGTGCCGGCAATACCGGCCATGCCGAAGCGGTGCAGGTGACCTACGACCCGTCCCAGGTGAGCTATGCGCAGCTGATGCAGGTGTTCTTCTCGGTGGTCCACGACCCCACCCAGCGCGACCGGCAAGGCCCGGACCGCGGCAGCCAGTACCGGTCCGCGGTCTACGCCGATGACGCGGCGCAGCGCGCGGCGACGCGGGCCTACATCGACCAGCTGCAGCGCAGCGGCGTGTTCGCCGCGCCGCTCGCGACCCGGGTCGACGGTGGCAAGCCGTTCTATCCGGCCGAGGACTACCACCAGAACTACCTCGCGCTGCATCCGGACGCGGCGTACATCCGCTTCTACGACCTGCCGAAGATCGAGGCGCTCAAGCGCCAGTACCCGGCGCTCTACCGCGACGCGCCACGGCTGGTGATGCCGGTGTCAGTGCGTTGAAGCCGGGGCAGCGTAGCGGCTCCAGAACACGAAGGGCCGCCGGCTATGCCACCGGCGGCCCTTCGGTTTCCAGGCGTTGGAGCGCGGACTCAGCCCAGGCCTTCGGCCTTGAGCGCGGCCTGCACCGCCGGGTCGGCCTGCATGCGCTGCTCGAAGCGGTCCAGCGCGTCCATGCCGGCCAGGTCGATCTTGAGGCCGCGTGCCCAGCGCAGGGTCACGTAGGTGTAGGCGTCGGCGATGGAGGGGCGCGGCGTCCCGCCCAGCCACTCGACCTGCGCGAGGCGGTCGTTGAGGCGCTGGTACAGGCCCTTGAGCTTGTCACGCGAATGCTGCTGGGTGCGGGCGATGACCGCCTCGTCCTCCAGATACCGGGTCGAGCCGAAGATCGGGTAGTACACCGGGTGCAGGTCGGCGTTGACGAAAGACAGCCAGCGGTTGACCTCGGCGCGGGTGCGCGGGTCGCTGCCGCCGTCCAGGCCGGCGCCCGGGGCCTTGTCGCAGATGTAATGCAGGATCGCCGCGTTCTGGGTCAGGACCCAGCCGTCGTCCTCGAGCACCGGCACCGCGCCGGCCGGGTTCATGGCCATGTACGCCGGCGACTTCATGGTGGCATGGTCGACGATCTGGACTTCGAACGGCAGGCCGGACCAGATCAGCGCGATGTGGTCGGCCAGCGAGCAGGCGCCGGGTTTGGTGTAGAGCTTCATCGGATACCTCGGGGGTGGAATGACCCCCGCATTATCGTCAGCGGCGCGTCGGCCGGCGTGACCGGCATGCGATGCCGCCGCGTCAGGACGTGCGCGGCTTGAGCGACTGCACCTTGTAGAAGGTGTGCCCGCCGATGGTGGCGACCTGGTAGGCGTTGCGCCAGCTGGGGCTGGCGATAGCATGCGCGGCGAAGTGGCTGGCGCCGGGCACGATCTCCTTGCGCTGGCCGGCCGGCAGCGCCCAGTTGCGCTCGGCGGCGAAGGCCACGTCCACGGCTTCGGCCCAGGCGTCGTTGTTGCGCAGTTGGGTGTCCGGCGCCACCAGGGTGGGCGCGAACTGCTTGCGTGCGGTCACCACCTGGCACATCGAGTCGCCCCACAGGCCGCTGTCGAGGCGGCGCAGCGCGACTTCCGCCACGGCCTGCTGGCCGCGCAGGGTCTGGTCGCGGGCTTCCAGATAGACGGTGGTACTCAGGCACAGCGAATCGGCGGCCGGCTGCGGCAACAACTGCGACAGCCAGAGAATCCAGGCCAGTTTCATAGGTCTCCTTGCTCCGTGTGGGCCGCAACCGGCCTGTTCCCCGCGTGGCAGGGACAGGACGGCAGCGGCTTGGCGTCATGGGGAGGCGGCCATGGCATCGGGGCCGCCCCGTGGGCAGACCCCGGTCAATCGACCCTGGGGGCTGCGCCGTGCTCACCAGAACTGGGGGGTGAGCGGAAAGTCGGCGCAAGGTAGGGGGGCAATCCCAAACTCATCCTGAATGCGCGTTCTTGACATTCAGCTTCATTGCAGGGGCCGGATCCGGCCCGGGTGCCGCGATGCGCGGGCGTCCAGGGCGGTGCAGGGTGTGTCGCCGGTCACGAAAAAACGCCTGCGGTGGGCCCTTCCGGATCGCCCGGTGTGCGCGTTGTCGGCGCGGGCGGCAGGGAACCCGATGCCTTGGCCGGCTGCCCGGGGCCCGGCGGCGCCATGCCCGTGCACGCGGACAGCCGCACGCCGCCAAAGCGCTTCGCGCGCGGGTTGGCGGCCAACGGGACGCATGCCCCGGGCAGGGCGCACGGCGATGGCGGTGGTGGATGCGCGCCGCCCGCTGCGGCCAAGCCCGGCGGGCGCGCGCGGCGGCGGGCCTAGAGCGCGGCGGCCAGGCGGCTGCCCTGGTCGATGGCGCGCTTGGCATCCAGCTCGGCGGCCACATCGGCACCACCGATCACATGGGCGGCCACGCCCGCGGCGCGCAACGCATCGGCCAGTGCGCGCATCGGCTCCTGCCCCGCGCAGACCACCACGGTGCCGACCTCCAGCAACCGTTCGGCACCGTCGACGCGGATGCGCAGGCCGCGGTCGTCCACGCCCAGGTACTCCACGCCGCCCAGCATCCGCACGCCCTTGGCCTTGAGCGCGGCGCGGTGGATCCAGCCGGTGGTCTTGCCCAGGCGGGCGCCGGGCTTGCCGGGGCTGCGCTGCAGCAGCCATACCTGGCGTGCCGGCGCCTCGGGTTGCGGCGTGGACAGCGCGCCGCGGCTTTCGAAACTCGGGTCCACGCCCCACTCGGCCATCCAGCGGGCCTTGTCCAGCGACGGCGACGGTCCTTCCTGTACCAGGAATTCACCGACGTCGAAGCCGATGCCGCCGGCGCCGATGATGGCCACTTTGTCCGCCGCCCTGACCCGGCCCTGCAGCACGTCCAGGTAGCTGACCACCATCGGGTGGTCGGCACCGGGGAAGTCGACCTTGCGCGGCGAGATGCCGGTCGCCACCACGACCGCGTCGTAGCCGGCCAGCATCGACACGTCGGCGCGCGTGCCCAGGCGCACGTCCACGCCGGTATCGGCCAGCCGGTGGCGGAAATAGCGCAGGGTCTCGTGGAACTCCTCCTTGCCGGGGATGCGCTTGGCCACGTTGAACTGGCCGCCGATCTCATCGGCCGCGTCGAACAGGGTGACGGCGTGGCCACGCTCCGCGGCGACGGTGGCGCAGGCCAGGCCCGCCGGACCCGCGCCGACCACCGCCACGCGCTTGGCGACGGCGGCCGGGCGGTAGACCAGTTCGGTCTCGTGCGCGGCGCGCGGGTTGACCAGGCAGGTCGCGCGCTTGTTGACGAAGATGTGGTCCAGGCAGGCCTGGTTGCAGGCGATGCAGGTGTTGATGGTCTCCGGCCTGCCGGCGCGGGCCTTGGCCGGCCACTGCGGGTCGGCCAGCAGTGGCCGCGCCAGCGACACCATGTCGGCCTGGCCGTCGGCCAGTACCCGTTCGGCGACGTCGGGCATGTTGATGCGGTTGACCGCGATCACCGGCACGTTCACGTGCGGGCGCAGTTTGGCGGTGACGCCGGCGAAGGCGGCGCGCGGCACCGAGGTGGCGATGGTGGGCACGCGCGCCTCGTGCCAGCCGATGCCGGAGTTGATCAGGGTCGCGCCGGCCGCTTCGATCGCCCGGGCCTGCTGCAGGATCTCCTCCCAGTTGCTGCCGTCCTCCACCAGGTCCAGCAGCGACAGCCGGTAGATGATGATGAAATCCGGGCCGCAGGCCTCGCGGATGCGGCGCACGATCTCCACCGCGAAGCGCATGCGCCGGGCGGCGTCGCCTCCCCAGGCGTCGTTGCGCCGGTTGGTGCGCGGGGCGATGAACTCGTTGATCAGATAGCCCTCCGAGCCCATGACCTCGACGCCGTCGTAGCCGGCCTCGCGCGCCAGCCGCGCGGCGCGGGCGTAGCTGGCGATCTGGCGCTCGACGCCCCGCGCCGACAATGCGCGGGGCGTGAACGGGTTGATCGGCGCCTTCAGCTTCGACGGTGCCACCTGCAGCGGGTGGTAGGCATAGCGGCCGGCGTGCAGCAGCTGCAGGCAGATATGGGCGCCGTGGCCGTGCACGGCCGCGGTGACCTGCCTGTGCCGGCCCACTTCCCAGGGCCAGGACAGCTTGCTGCCGAACGGCGCCAGCCAGCCGGCGACGTTCGGCGAGAAGCCGCCGGTGACCAGCAGTGCCGCGCCGCCAGCGGCGCGTTCGCCGAAATAGGCCGCCAGCTTGGGGAAGTCGCGGACATGGTCCTCGAGGCCGGTATGCATCGAGCCCATCAGGATGCGGTTGCGCAGCCGGGCGAAGCCCAGGTCCAGTGGCGCGAACAGATGGGGATAGGCGGTGTCGGTGGCTGGCGTCATGATGGATACGCTTGCGTACGGATCGCGTCAGCCTGCCCCGAAACCCGGTCTGCGGCAAGGGGTGGGCGGGCGTGGCCGGCACGCATGCGATGGCCCCGCGGCTCGGACAGCCCCGCGCAGCCTGGCATCCCGGGGCGGCGGCGGGCGCTCCGCATGGCGTGGCACTGGCCCGGGTACGTGCCATCGGCGCGGGTTGTCGGCGCCCCGTGCACCGGCCGGCGTGCCGCGCAGGAGCCGAATCCGCCGAAGTCGCCGCGGCCGCGATTGCGCGGCCGGCGCTATCCGCATGCGTATGCGGACATCAGCCTCACGGTCGTCGTGCCTGGCCGCGTATAGCCGTTGTCAGCGGCCACGGACGGGACAGCGGACCGCCGCGACCCCAGCAGACGCACAGGTGCGGCAGGCACCGCCGCCGGCCACCCGTTGCGCCCACGGCGCGTGCGCGCCGCACGCGGCTGTTCAGTCCCAGCCTTCGAGCACCAGCTTGCCCAGGGTGCTGCCCGACTCCAGCAACCGGTGCGCCTGGCGCAGGTTGGCCGCGTTGACCGCGCCCAGGCGCGCGCTGACGGTGGTGCGCAGTTCGCCGGCGTCGATCAGGCTGGCGGCGCGGGTGAGGATGCGGTGCTGTTCGATCATGTCGGCGGTGCGGAAGCGCGCCCGCGCGAACATGAACTCCCAATGGATGCCGATGCACTTGGCCTTGTACGGGTCGCCGATGCGCAGCTCGCCGGCGGGCTCCACGATCAGCCCGACATGGCCCTGTGGCGCCAGCAGTTCACCGAGTACCTGCCAGTAGCGGTCGGTGTCGGCCAGGTTCAGCGCGGCGTCCACCTGGCTGATGCCCAGCGCCTGCAGCTGCGGCGCCAGGGGCTGGCGATGGTCGATGACGTGCTCGGCACCCAGTGCCCGGCACCAGGCGCGGCTTTCCTCGCGCGAGGCGGTCGCCACCACGGTGAATCCGGCATGGCGGCCAAGCTGGATCGCCATCGATCCGACGCCGCCGGCGCCACCGATGATCAACAGGATCCGGCCGACGTTGCGCCGCCCGTCGAGCTGGTAGGGCATGCGCTGGAACAGCAGTTCCCAGGCCGTGAGCGTGGTCAGTGGCAGCGCCGCGGCTTCGGCGAAATCCAGCGTGCGCGGCTTGCGCGCGACCAGCCGCTCGTCCACCAGTTGCCGCTGCGCGTTGCAGCCCTGGCGGGTGACATCGCCGGCGTAATACACCTCGTCGCCCACCGCGAACGCGGTCACCGCGGGGCCGACGGCCAGCACGGTGCCGGCCGCATCGAAGCCGAGGATGCGCGCCGGGGTTTCCTCGCCCGTGCCCGAACGCCGCAGCTTGGTGTCGACCGGGTTGACCGATACCGCCCGCACTTCCACCAGCAGGTCCTGCCCCTGCGGCGCGGCGGGCGCCGGCAGCTCGACGTCTTCCAGCGCGCGGGGGTCCTCGATCGGCAGGTAGCGGCTCAGGCCAACAGCTTTCATGGCGGAAGTTCCGTTCGGTGGGGGGCTGCGGCCATGATACAAAGGGACCGTTCAGGTCAGGACGACGGCATCTGCCGTCGCGGCCGCTGTCCCGCTGCCGGCCCGGCGCGCCTGCGCGCGGTGGTCGGAAACCCCGCAATGCCTGTCCGGGCTTGGATCTTGTGCGTTTTTACCAAGCTGTATAGGGTGAGGCTCGGTGGCCATCCGAAGTCCGGGGGCCCTGTCATTTGTTACGCAGCTGTTAACGTCGTCTTCACAGCCCAGCGCATAATGTGCATCGCGTTGGCGTGCGGAAACGGCCATCTTTCGGACGCGACGAACGAAATCGCTGTGCTGGACATGCCATTACCGGTTTCATACCCCCGAAACAAGGAGTTGTATTCATGAACAAGAAGATCCTTACCGCCGCACTGCTGGGCGGTCTGGCATTTGCCCAGGCTGCGTCGGCCCAGGAATTCGATGACCGCTGGTATCTGACCGGTTCGGCCGGCTTCAACTTCCAGGACAACGACCGTGGGACCAACGATGCTCCGTTCGTGACCCTGGGCCTGGGCAAGTTCATCAGCCCGAACTGGTCGCTGGACGGCGAGCTGAACTACCAGAACCCGAACTTCGACAAGAACCAGGACCTGAACTGGTCGCAGTACGGCGCCTCGCTGGACCTGCGCCGCCACTTCATCCAGGACGGCCGCGGCTGGAACCCGTACCTGCTGTTCGGCCTGGGCTACCAGAAGGCTGAGGAAGAGTACGTCGTCAATTCGGTGAACTCGCCGGCGCAGCGCAAGGACGGCAACTTTGCCGCCAAGATCGGTGCCGGTCTGCAGACCACCTTCGACAAGCGCGTCGCCGTGCGTGCCGAAGTCGCCTACCGCGCTGATTTCGACGACCAGAGCGTGAACCCGCGCCTGGCCGGCAAGGACAACGACTGGTTCGGCGACGTGCTGGCTTCGGTCGGCGTCGTGATTCCGCTGGGCCCGGCCCCGGTTGCCGCCGTGGCTCCGCCGCCGCCGGCTCCGGTTGCGCCGAGCTGCGCCGACCTGGACGACGACGGTGACGGCGTCAACAACTGCGACGACAAGTGCCCGAACTCGCAGGCCGGCCAGATCGTGGGTCCGGACGGCTGCCCGGTGCCGGTGTCGATCGACCTGAAGGGCGTGAACTTCGACTTCGACAAGTCGACCCTGCGTCCGGATGCCGTCGCCATCCTGAGCGAGGCCAGCGAGATCCTGAAGCGTTACCCGGAACTGCGCGTTGAAGTCGCCGGTCACACCGACTCGAAGGGTACCGACGCCTACAACCAGAAGCTGTCCGAGCGTCGCGCCAAGGCCGTGTACGACTACCTGACCGGCCACGGCGTTGCCGCTTCGCGTCTGGTGGGCCCGATCGGCTACGGCGAGAGCCGCCCGATTGCGCCGAACACCAACCCGGATGGTTCGGACAACCCGGAAGGTCGCGCCAAGAACCGTCGCACCGAGCTGAACGTCCAGAACTGATCGGACGTATCGGTTGATTCGAAACAGGGCCCGGCGAAAGCCGGGCCTTGTTTTTACGCGTTCCCGGGAATCCGGGCGGATGCCCGCGCGACGCGCGCACACGCCTGCCGTGAACCCGGAAATGAAGGTTGAAAGCCCCGCGGGGCATGCCTACACTCGCGGCGTTCCCTGTACGGATGGAAATACCGATGCTGCGTATCGCACTGGCCGGCGCCCTGGCCCTGGTCCTCGTTCCCGCCGCCCACGCAGCCGTCGATTGCTCGGCCAGTGCCATCGTGCCGCCGCCGTTGCCGGCCACGGTGATCGAGCCGGTCGCCATGGAGCTGTATGCCCGTCCGGGCCAGCTGGGCATGCCCTCGGGCGTGCTGGCGCCCAACGCCAGCGGCGAGCAGTCGCTGGACCGCGTACTGATGCGCCTGCGCGTGGAAAGCTGCAACAACGTCGCCAGCGCGATGCCGGCGCGCCCGGCGATCAACCCCAACGATCCGGCGGCCTACAAGCCGCAGACGCAGTACGACAACACGCCGTGGCGGTTCGACATGAGCCAGAACGGCAAGCGCATGACCGCGGACGAGTTCGATGCGTGGATGAAGGCCCGCGGCGTGCGCGTGGTCAAGGCGGCGACGCCGGCGGCCGAAGGCGCGGCCGAAGCCAAGGCGGCGGCCGAGGTCAAGTAAGCCGGGCGCCCGGATGCCGCGCAGGAATTCCCGTGATGCCCGCCCTGCCAGACAGGGCGGGCATTTTGTTGTGCCCTCCGGCACCGCCGCCAGGAACGGGGCGCCCCCGGGCACGCCGCGGCATGGCCTGGCGCGGGTGCTGTCGAAGGCGGGCGTGTGTTCGCGTGCCGAGGCCGCGCGGCGCGTGCTGGCCGGCCGGGTTGGCGTGGACGGCCGGGTCGTGCGCGACCCCGAGTTCCCCGTGGTCCCCGGGCGGCAGCGGGTGACCCTGGACGGCCAGCCCATCGTGGCGGCGCAACGCCTGTACCTGGCCTTGAACAAGCCGCGCGGCCTGGTCACCAGCGTCCGCGACGAGCAGGGCAGGGACACCGTGTACCGTTGTTTCGAGGGCGCGGGCCTGCCGTGGCTGGCACCGGTGGGGCGCCTGGACAAGGCCAGCGAAGGCCTGCTGTTCTTCAGCAACGACCCGGAATGGGCCGCCCGGCTGACCGACCCGGCGACCGGTCCGTTGAAAACCTATCGCGTGCAGGTCGATGGCGTGCCCGATGCGGCGCAGCTGGCGCGCATGCGCGCTGGCATCGACGACGCGGGTGAACACCTGGCCGCGCATTCGGTCGTGCTGCTGCGCCAGGGCGAGCGCAACGCGTGGCTGGAGATCGTGCTGGACGAGGGCCGCAACCGGCATATCCGGCGCCTGCTGCAGGCATTGGGGTTCGACGTGCTGCGCCTGGTGCGGGTGGCGATCGGGCCGGTCCGGCTGGGCGAACTGGCCAAGGGGCAGTGGCGGGTGCTGGAGGAGGCGGAACTGGAGCAGTTGGCCCCGCATTCAGTCCAGGCGCCCGCCAATTCATGAAATTCCTCATGTATTTCATGCAAATAGCTTGATTTCCTAAAGTGCATGGTTAGGCTGTAGGCCTGTTCTCCAGCGAGGTCGCGCAACCATGTCAGCTTTCAACCGCATTGCGGTGTCGTCACTTGGAGCGGCCGCAGCCGTGGTTCTGGCCGGTTGTGCGTCGTCGGGCAAGCCGGTGGCGGCGGCGCCCGCGGAAAAGCCGGTCACGGTGATGGTGGAAGCGCCGATGGCGGAGAAGGACGCACTGGGCAACTACCGCTTCCTCATGCAGCAGGCGGGCAAGAACATGAGCGCCGACCAGTTCGATGCCTGGATGAAGGCCAACGGCATCCGCGTCGCCCGTGGGGGCGCGGCGGCCAAGCCCGAGGCGGCGCCGGCCGCGCCGGCCGCGAAGCGGTAACGCGGCGGCCGCCACGGCCTGCCGCCAATGTCGTAAAAAGAAACAGGCGCCCTGGGGCGCCTGTTCTCATTGGGGGCCCGCTCAGCCCTTGATGACGCCCAGTTCCCGGCCGATGCGGGTGAAGGCGTCGATGGCGCGGTCCAGGTGCTCGCGGCTGTGCGCGGCGCTCATCTGCGTGCGGATGCGCGCCTGGCCCTTGGGCACCACCGGGAAGAAGAAGCCGATCGCATAGATGCCTTCTTCCAGCAGGCGCTCGGCGAACTTCTGCGCCAGCGGTGCGTCGTACAGCATCACCGGGCTGATCGGGTGCACGCCGGGCTTCACGTCGAAGCCGGCGGCAGTCATCTTCTCGCGGAAGTAGGCGGTGTTTTCGGCCAGCCTGCGGCGCAGGTCGTCGGCCTTGTCGAGCATGTCGAAGGCCTTGATGCCGGCGGCGACCACGTGCGGCGGCAGCGAGTTGGAGAACAGGTACGGGCGCGAGCGCTGGCGCAGCAGCTCGATCACTTCGGCGCTGGCGCAGGTGAAGCCGCCCAGCGCGCCGCCCATGGCCTTGCCCAGGGTGCCGGTGATGATGTCGATCTTGTCGAGCACGCCCTTGACCTCGGCCGAGCCGCGGCCAGTGGCGCCGAGGAAGCCGGTGGCATGGCATTCGTCGATGTGCACCAGTGCGTTGTACTTCTTGGCCAGCGCGGTGATCTCGTCCAGCGGGGCGATGAAGCCGTCCATCGAGAACACGCCGTCGGTGGTGATCAGCTTGGTCCTGCAGCCGGCGGCATCGGCGGCCTGTAGCTGCGCTTCCAGGTCGGCCATGTCGCAGTTGGCGTAGCGGAAGCGCCTGGCCTTGCACAGGCGCACGCCGTCGATGATCGAGGCGTGGTTGAGCGCATCGGAGATGATCGCGTCGTTCTCGCCCAGCAGCGGCTCGAACAGGCCGCCGTTGGCGTCGAAGCAGGCGGCATAGAGGATGGTGTCGTCCTTGCCGAAGAACTCGGCGATCTGCTTTTCCAGCTGCTTGTGCAGGTCCTGGGTGCCGCAGATGAAGCGCACCGAGGCCATGCCGAAGCCGTGGCTGTCCAGCGTGTCCTTGGCGGCCTGGATCAGCGCCGGGTGGTCGGCCAGGCCCAGGTAGTTGTTGGCGCAGAAGTTCAGCACGCTGCGGCCATCGTCCAGGGTGATCTCGGCCGACTGCGGGCTGGTGATGATGCGTTCGGACTTGAACAACCCCTGCGCGCGGATGGCGTCCAGTTCCTCGGCGTAGTGCCGGGTGAGCGGGGAAGTGTGCGCGTTGGCGGTCATGGCAGGGTTTTGCGGTGGAGGGAGTGACGATTCTAGCGGCCTGGCGTTGCCGCCGCCGGTTTCATGGGGAATGGCTATAAGCGCCACGGCCGAAGTCATTTCTCCGTGTGCGTGTGCGCCCGCAGCATCGACGCTCCACCCCTGCCTTCCAGGAGCCACCGATGACCGCCCCCTTGTTCCCGTCCACCGCGCCGACCAGGAAGCTGTTGTCCCTCAGCCTGGCCGTGGCGCTGTGCGGGGTGGCGGCATCGGCGCAGGCGCAGCAGCCCACCGTGGAACAACTGCAGCAGCGCCTGGAGCGGCTGGAACGCCTGGCCGGCGTGTCAGGCGTGGCAGCCGTCGAAGGTGTCGACCTGGCCGGGCTGGACCAGCGCCTGCGCATCCTCGAGCGCCGCCTGGAGCTGCAGGAGGAAGAGCGGGTGGCCGCCGCCCGGGCCGCGCCGCAGATCACCGTCGACCCGAGGGGCGCCGCGTTCCGGTCCGGCGACGGCCACTACGAGCTCAAGCTGCGCGGCCTGCTGCAGGGCGACGCGCGCGTGTTCGTCGGCGATGGCAACCAGAACGACAGCTTCCTGCTGCGCACCGCCCGGCCCACGCTGGAGGGTTCGCTGGGCAAGCGGGTCGCCTACCGCTTCACCCCGGAGTTCGCCGGCGACAGCGCGACCATCGTCGATGCCTATGTCGACCTGCGCGTCAATCCGGCGCATGCGCTGCGCGTGGGCAAGTTCACCTCGCCGGTGGGGCTGGAGCGCCTGCAGTCCTCGGCGGCCCTGGTGGACGTCGAGCGCGCGCTGCCCAGCGAGCTTGCGCCGAACCGCGACTTGGGCGTGCAGCTGCAGGGCGAGCTGGCCGCGGGCAGGTTCAGCTACGCGCTGGGCGTGTTCAACGGCGCGGTCGATGGCCGCGACGCGACGAGCAGCAACCCCGACGATGATTTCGAGATCGCCGGCCGCGTGTTCTTCGAGCCGCTCAAGGGCAGCGACAGCGCGTGGGCGGGGCTGGGCGTCGGCCTGGGCGCGAGTGCCGGGCAGAAACATGGCGTTGGCAGCAGCTTCCTGCCGCGCTACCGCACCCCGGGCCAGGCGACCTTCTTCAGCTACCGCAGCACGGTGGCCGCCGACGGCGACACGCTGCGCTGGTCGCCGCAGGGCTGGTTCCCCCCCATGGGCTGCGGCCTGCTGCCCTACTACCTCGCTCCGTGCCTGCTCGGGCCCCGCGCCGCGCGCCCCACCGCCCTGGAACACCGCGCCTGGCAGGCGACGGCCAGCTACGTCCTGACCGGCGAGGACGCCGGCTACCGCGGGGTGACGCCGTCGCGCCCGTTCGGCGTCAACGGTGGGCGCGGGGCGTTCGAGCTCACTGCGCGCTACGGCGAACTGCAAGCCGACGGGGCGGCGTTCCCGTTCTACGCCGATCCGGCGGCCTCGGCTGCGCGCGTCCGGTCGTGGACGGTGGGCGCGAACTGGTACCTCACCGCGAACCTCAGGCTCGCCACCAACTACCTGCACAGCCGCTTCGGTGCCGTTGCCGGCGCCCAGAGGCTGGCCGACGAAAAAGCCGTTTTCTCGCGCCTGCAAGTTTCCTTCTGACGGAGAGCCCTCGTGAAGCAGTCCTTCCTTCCCCGTATCGGCGCGGCCGCGGTGGCTTTCGCGCTGGCCTTCGCGTCCGGCGCCGTGCTTGCCCGCGACGTGCAGCTGCTCAATGTCTCCTACGACCCCACCCGCGAGCTGTACCGCGACTTCAACGCCGCGTTCGCCAGGCACTGGAAGGAAACCAGGGGCGACAACGTCAGCATCGAAACCTCGCATGGCGGTTCGGGCAAGCAGGCGCGCGCGGTGATCGATGGCATCGAGGCCGACGTGGTGACGCTGGCGCTGGCCTACGACGTGGATGCGATCGCGCAGAAGTCGCGGCTGCTGCCGGCCAACTGGCAGTCGCGGCTGCCGGACAACAGCGCGCCGTACACCTCGACCATCGTGTTCCTGGTGCGCAAGGGCAACCCCAAGGCGATCCGCGACTGGCCGGACCTGCTGCGCGCCGGCGTCTCGGTGGTGACGCCCAATCCCAAGACGTCCGGCGGCGCGCGCTGGAACTACCTGGCCGCCTGGGCGTACGCCGAGCACATCTTCAACGGCGACCGCGCGCGCATCCTCAACTACATGCGCGCGCTGTTCCGCAACGTGCCGGTGCTGGATACCGGCGCGCGTGGCGCCACCACCACCTTCGTGCAGCGCGGCATCGGCGATGTGCTGCTGGCCTGGGAGAACGAGGCATTCCTGGCGCAGGAAGAGCTGGGCCCGGACAAGTTCGAGATCGTGGTGCCGCGGCAGTCGATCCTGGCCGAGCCCCCGGTGGCGCTGGTGGACCGCAACGTCGACCGGCATGGCACCCGCGAGGTGGCGCAGGCCTACCTGAACTACCTGTACTCGCCCGAAGGGCAGCGCATCGCCGCCCGCCACTATTACCGCCCGCGCAATCCGCAGTACGCCGACCCGGCCGACATCGCGCGGTTCCCGCAGGTGCGGCTGGTCACCCTCCGCGAGGTGTTCGGTTCCTGGGAAAAGGCGCAGGCCGAGCACTTCGCCGACGGCGGCCTGTTCGACCAGATCCAGGCGGGCAAGTAAGCGGTGGCCGCGAACGCCGCCGCACTGGCGCCGCTACGGCGCCCCCCGCGGGTGCTGCCCGGGTTTGGCCTGGGCATGGGCATCACCCTGTTCTGGCTGGGGCTGATCGTGCTGGTCCCGCTGGCCGGGGTATTCCTGCGCGCCGCCGGACTGGGCGTGGACGGCATCTGGCGGATATGGAGCGAGCCGCGCGTGCTGTCGGCGCTGCGCCTGAGCTTCGGCACCGCCTTCGCCGCGGCCGCGTTCAACACGCTGATGGGCACCTGGGTGGCCTGGGTGTTCGTGCGCTACCGCTTCCCGGGCCGGCGCCTGTTCGATGCCTTGATCGACCTGCCGTTCGCGCTGCCCACCGCGGTGGCCGGCATCGCGCTCACCGCGCTGTATGGCGGACAGGGCTGGGTCGGGCGCTGGCTGGAGCCGCTCGGCCTGAAGATCGCCTACACGCCGCTGGGCATCGTGGTCGCCCTGGTGTTCGTCGGCCTGCCGTTCGTGGTGCGCATCGTGCAGCCGGTGCTGGCCGAAGCCGAGCCTGAACTCGAGGAAGCGGCGGCAACCCTGGGCGCCAGCCGCTGGCAGACCCTGGCGCGGGTGGTCGTGCCGGCGCTGTGGCCGGCGATGCTGACCGGCTTTGCGCTGGCGTTCGCGCGCGGGGTGGGCGAGTACGGCTCGGTGATCTTCATCGCCGGCAACCTGCCCAACGCCACCGAGATCGCACCGCTGCTGATCACCATCCGCCTGGAGGAATTCGACTACGCCGGCGCCACCGCCATCGCCGCGGCGATGCTGTTGCTGTCCTTCGCGCTGCTGCTGCTGGTCAACATCGTGCAGGGCCGCCTGCAGCGCCGGGGCGCCCGGTGAACGAATGGGTGTCGCCGCTGCCGGTGCAGGCCATGCATGAAGCCACGGCGCCCGCGCCGCGCCGGGTCACCACCGAGCCGGGCTGGGTGCAGGCGTTGCTGGTGCTCGGCGCGCTCGGGTTCCTGCTGTCGTTCCTGCTGTTGCCGCTGCTGCTGGTGTTCGCCGAAGCACTGCGCGGCGGCATGCAGGCGGCGTGGAGCGCGGTGAGCGATGCCGACGCACTGGCGGCGGTGCGGCTGACGTTGCTGGTCACCGCGATCGTGATCCCGCTCAATCTCGTGTTCGGCGTGGCCGCGGCCTGGGTGGTGAGCAAGCACCGCTTCCCCGGCAAGCGCTGGCTGGTGACCCTGATCGACCTGCCGTTCTCGGTGTCGCCGGTGGTCGCCGGACTGGTGTTCGTCCTGCTGTTCGGCCGCAATGGCTGGCTGTGGCCGCTGATCGAGGACGGGCTGCGCCTGCACCTGCCGGTGGTGGGCGAGGTGCTGCTGCAGCTGCCGCGCATCGTCTTCGCGATCCCCGGCATCGTGCTGGCGACCACCTTCGTCACCTTCCCGTTCATCGCCCGTGAACTGATGCCGCTCATGGAGCAGCAGGGCAGCGACGAGGAACTGGCCGCGCTCACCCTGGGGGCCAATGCCTGGCAGATGTTCTGGAAGGTGACCCTGCCCAACATCCGCTGGGGCCTGCTGTACGGGGTATTGCTGTGCAGTGCGCGGGCGATGGGCGAGTTCGGCGCGGTGTCGGTGGTGTCCGGGCACATCCGCGGGCGCACCAACACGCTGCCGCTGCACGTGGAGATCCTCTACAACGAATACGCCTACAGCGCCGCGTTCGCCTGCGCCTCGCTGCTGGCCGCCAGCGCACTGCTGACGCTGGCGCTGAAGACTTTCCTGGAATGGCGCCACGGCCAGTCGCTGGCCGCCGCGCATCGCCACTGAGGTGAATCGATGAACATCCGCATCCAGCAACTGGGCAAGCGTTTTGGTGCCTTCGCCGCGCTCGACGGCGTCAACCTCGATATCCGCAGCGGCGAACTGCTGGCGCTGCTCGGGCCCTCCGGCTCGGGCAAGACCACCCTGCTGCGCGCGCTCGCCGGGCTGGAACATCCGGACCAGGGGCGGATCCTGTTCGAGGGCGAGGACGCCACCGCGCTGAGCGTGCAGGCGCGCCGCGCCGGCTTCGTGTTCCAGCACTACGCGCTGTTCCGGCACATGGACGTGCGCGCCAACATCGCTTTCGGCCTGGAAGTACGGCGCGGCGCGCGGCGCTGGCCGAAGGCGCGCATCGATGCCCGCGTCGACGAACTGCTGGCGCTGGTGCAGCTCGAGGGCCTGGGCGGGCGCTATCCGACCCAGCTGTCCGGCGGCCAGCGTCAGCGCGTGGCGCTGGCGCGCGCGCTGGCGATCGAGCCGCGCGTGCTGCTGCTGGACGAGCCGTTCGGGGCGCTGGACGCGCAGGTGCGCCGCGACCTGCGCCGCTGGCTGCGCGAACTGCACGACCGCACCGGGCTGACCACGGTGTTCGTCACCCATGACCAGGAAGAAGCGCTGGAACTGGCCGACCGGGTGGCGATCCTCAACCATGGCCGCATCGAACAGGTCGGCAGCCCGGGCGAGGTCTACGACCGGCCGCAGTCGCCGTTCGTGTACGGCTTCGTCGGCGAAGCCAACCGCCTGCCGGCGCGCACCGACGGCGAGGCGCTGGAGGTGGCGGGCGCGCGCTGGCCGCGGCCTGCCGGCCTGCCCGAGGCCGCCGCGCTGGAGGTGTACGTGCGCCCGGAGGACATGCGTGTCGGCGATGCCGGCGACTGGACGGGGACCGTGCTGTCGGTGCAGCGCAGTGGCGCCCGGGCGCGGTTGCGGGCGCGGCTGCGCACGGCGGCGGTGGACGTGGAGGTCGAACTGCCGCCGGACGCGCCGGCCTACGCCGCCGGGCAGGTGGTCGCGCTGGCGGCGCGGCGCCACGGGGTGTTCGCGGCGGACGCGGGGTAGGGCGCCACGCGTTGGCGGGGCGCGGGGTGGCGGCGCCACGAAATGCTGGCGTCCGGGATCATTTTGGTTAAGAATTTGTAAATTGTGCGCCGCCGCGGCGCCCACCCCACCCGGAGACCCGCATGATCCCCTGCAAGCGTGTTGCAGCCGTTGCCTGTGCTGCCCTGCTGTCCCTGCCGTTCACTGCCTCTGCCGAAGACGCCTCGCCCCTGAGCTGGGAAGTCGCCGCGGTGTCGGATTACCTGTTCCGCGGCGCCTCGCAGACCGACGAGAAGCCGACCGTGCAGGGCAGCGTCACCTGGACCACGTCCAGCGGCCTGTATGTCGGCAGCTTCGCCTCGGGCGTGGATTTCGGCGAGGGCAGCCCCGACGTCGAGGTGGACTACTTCGTCGGCTACGGCTTCGACGTCAGTGACGCGGTCAACGTCGACCTGATGCTCAACCGCTACACCTACCCGGGTGCCAGCGAGATGGCCTACAACGAGCTGGTCACCACCACCACCATCGCCGAGCACTGGAAGGTCAACGTCAGCTACACCAACGACGTGTGGGGCAGCAGCACCACCGGCTGGTATTACGGCCTCGGCGGCGAGTGGGCGCTGCCCAACGATTTCAGCCTCAACGCCAACGTCGGCCGCAGCGTGTTCAACGACAGCGACGTGGCCCAGGACTACACCGACTGGGGCGTGGGCGTGGGCCGCAGCTTCGGCATCGCCAACGTCTCGCTGGGCTACTACGGCACCGACGGCAAGGGCCGCGACAACTTCGGCAAGCTGGCCGACAACCGCGTGGTGCTGGCGGTCAAGATCGCGCGCTGAGCACAGCGGCGCGAGCAAAGAGAAAGGCGCCGCAAGGCGCCTTTCTCATTCCTGCGCGGGCGCCGGGCGGGCCCGGCAGCCGCGTCTCAGTTCCAGCTCAGCACGACCTTGCCGGCCTTGCCCTGTTCCATCAGCTCGAAGCCTTCCTGGAAGCGGTCCACCGGCAGCTGGTGGGTGAGCACCTTGCCCAGCGGGAAGCCGGACAGCACCAGCTGGGTCATCTTGTACCAGGTCTCGTACATCTTGCGGCCGTAGATGCCCTGCACGGTCAGGCCCTTGAAGATGATCTTGTCCCAGTCGCAGCCAGCGCCCTTGGGCATGATGCCGAGCATGGCGATCTTGCCGCCGTGGTACATGCAGTCGAGCATGTCGTTGAACGCGCGCGGGTTGCCGCTCATCTCCAGGCCCACGTCGAAGCCTTCCATGTGCAGGTCGGCCATCACGTCCTTTAGCGACTGGTTGGCGACGTTGACCACGCGGGTGGCGCCCATGTCGGCGGCCAGCTTCAGGCGGAAATCGTTGACGTCGGTGACCACCACGTTGCGCGCGCCGATGTGCTTGCAGATGCCGGCGGCGATGATGCCGATCGGGCCGGCGCCGGTGATCAGCACGTCCTCGCCGATCACGTCGAACTCCAGCGCGCAGTGCGCGGCGTTGCCGTAGGGGTCGAAGAACGCGGCCAGCTCGGACGGGATCTGGTCCGGGATCGGCCACAGGTTGCTGGCCGGCATCACCATGTATTCGGCGAAGGCGCCGTTGACGTTGACGCCGATGCCCACGGTGTTGGGGCACAGGTGCGGGCGGCCGCCGCGGCAGTTGCGGCAGTGGCCGCAGACGATGTGGCCTTCGGCCGACACCCGCTGGCCGATCTCGTAGCCGGTGACGCCGGGACCGATCGCGACGATGCGACCGACGAACTCGTGGCCGATGGTCAGGCCCGGCTTGATGGTGCGTTGGCTCCACTCGTCCCACAGGTAGATGTGCAGGTCGGTGCCGCAGATGGCGGTCTTTTCCAGCTTGATCAGCACCTCGTTGGGGCCGGGCACCGGCACCGGCACCTCTTCCATCCAGATGCCCTTGGTGGCCTCGCGCTTGACCAGCGCGCGCATCGTGTTCTGTGTCATTGCCGGGAAACCGCAGTGGGAAAGAGTACCGATTATATGCGTGCGGCCGCCGCCCTCCGTAGCGGGAGGCGGCGCTACGGCAACGGTTTCACCCGCTACAATCGGGCTTTCCATTCTTCGGGGTCCGCTTCATGCGTCTGAATCTTCTCGCTTTTTCCGTGGTGGCCGGGCTTGGCCTGGCGCAGGCGGCCAGTGCCGCCGAAGGCATGTGGGTGCCGCAGCAGCTGCCGCAGATCGCCGGGCCGCTGATGAAGGCCGGGCTGAAGCTGGACCCGCTGCAGCTGAGCAACCTGACCGGCGACCCGATGGGCGCGGTGGTGGCGCTGGGCGGCTGCACCGCCAGCTTCGTCTCGCCGCAGGGCCTGGTGGCGACCAACCACCACTGCGCCTACGGCTCCATCCAGCTCAACTCCACCGCCGAGAAGAACCTGATCAAGGACGGCTTCAGCGCGGCCGCGTTCAAGGATGAGCTGAGCGCCGGCCCCAACGCGCGCATCTACGTGCTGGACGACATCACCGACGTCACCGCCCAGGCCAGGGCCGCCATTGCCGGCGCCGGCAACGACCCGCTCAAGCGCACCGAAGCGCTGGAGGCGCTGGAGAAGAAGCTGGTGGCCGAGTGCGAGGCCGACGACAGCTACAGCTGCACGCTGTACAGCTTCTCCGGCGGCAACACCTACCGGCTGTTCAAGAACCTGGAGATCAAGGACGTGCGCCTGGCGTACGCGCCCCCGGGCAGCGTGGGCAAGTTCGGCGGCGACGTCGACAACTGGATGTGGCCGCGCCACACCGGTGATTTCGCGTTCTACCGCGCCTACGTGGGCAAGGACGGCAAGCCGGCCGCGTTCTCGGCCGACAACGTGCCGTACCAGCCCAAGCACTGGCTGAAGCTGGCCAACCAGCCGCTGGGCGAGGGCGATTTCGTGATGGTGGCCGGCTACCCGGGCCGCACCGACCGCTATGCGCTGGTCAGCGAGTTCGAGAACACCGCCAACTGGACCTACCCGACCATCGCCAAGGCGTACAAGGACCAGATCGCGCTGGTCGAAGCCGCCAGCAAGGACAACAAGGACATCGCGGTGAAGTACGCCGCCAGCATGGCCGGCTGGAACAACACCAGCAAGAACTACGACGGCCAGCTGGACGGCTTCAAGCGCAACAACGTGCTGGCGCACAAGCAGAAGGAAGAGGCCGCGGTGCTGGAATGGCTGCGCGCTCAGGGCGCCGCCGGCAAGCCGGCGCTCGATGCGTATGCGCAGCTGCAGGCGCTGGGCACCCAGGCGCGCAGCACCCAGCAGCGTGACGTCACCCTGGCCATGTTCAACCGCACCGGCACCCTGGGCACCGCGGTGCGCCTGTACCGGCTGGCGATCGAGAAGGCCAAGCCGGACGCACAGCGCGAGGAGGGCTACCAGGAACGCGACCTGCCGGCCATCGAGGGCGGCCTGAAGCAGATGGACCGCCGCTACGTGGCGGCGATGGACCGGCAGTTCCAGCAGTACTGGCTGCAGCGCTACGTGGCGCTGCCGGCCGACCAGCGCGTGCCGGCCTTCGACACCTGGCTGGGCGGCAGCGATGCCGCCGCCGTGGACGCCGCGCTGGCCCGCCTGGACGGTTCGCGCCTGGGCGACCTGGCCGAGCGCATGAAGTGGTTCAACGCCGACAAGGCCGCGTTCGAGGCCAGCACCGATCCGGCCATCCAGTACGCGGTGGCGGTGATGCCGGCGCTGCTGCAGATCGAGCACCAGAACAAGGTCAAGCGCGGCGAGGAGCTGGTCGCGCGTCCGCTGTTCCTGCAGGCCATCGCCGACTACAAGAAGAGCCAGGGCGGGTTCGTCTACCCCGATGCCAACCTGTCGCTGCGCATCACCTTCGGCAACGTGAAGGGCTACACCGGCCTGGACGGCAAGGTGCAGCAGCCGTTCACCACCATCGAAGGCGTCGCCGCCAAGGAAACCGGCGTCGATCCGTTCGACTCGCCGAAGGCGCTGCTCGATGCGGTCAAGGCCAAGCGCTACGGCGGCCTGGAAGACAAGCGCCTGGGCAGCGTGCCGGTGGACTTCCTGTCCGACCTGGACATCACCGGCGGCAACTCCGGTTCGCCGGTGCTGGACGCGCATGGCCGCCTGGTCGGGCTGGCGTTCGACGGCATCTGGGAGTCGGTGGCCAGCAACTGGGTGTTCGACCCGGTGATGACCCGCATGATCTCGGTGGACCAGCGCTACATGCGCTGGATCATGCAGGAAGTGGCGCCGGCGCCGCAGCTGCTGAAGGAGCTGGAAGCGGCCTCGAAGTAAGCCGCGTTCCGCGTTTGATCGAAGACCCCGGGCGGGAAACCGCCCGGGGTTTTCTTTGCCGCCATCCGCGGCGACTCCCGGCCCCTCGACGGGCCCTTGGGATGGCGGTCATGCGGGGATGGCGGTCATGCGGGGCAAGCCCCGCATCTACGGGCGATATTGCGAAGGCCGTCCAGTCCGGTCGGCACCGTCGCCGCAGCCGCGCAGGCAATCCTTCGGCGGCACGTGGGGGTGGGGCTTGCCCCACACCGGACTTCCACGGTGGTCGTGCGGGGCGAGTCCCGCCTCCCCGCGGGATGTTGTGAGGGCGGCTCCGGCAGCTCGGCACCGTCGCCGCAGCCGCGCAGGCAATCCGTTGGCGGCACGTAGGTGTGGGGCTTGCCCCACACCGGGCCTTCCGCGGTGGTCGTGCGGGGCGAGTCCCGCATCCCCGCGGGATATTGCGAGGACGGTTCCGGCCGGTCGGCACCGTCGCCGCAACCGCGCAGGCAATCCTTCGGCGGCGCGTAGGTATGGGGCTTGCCCCACACCGGACTTCCACGGTGGTCGCGCGGGGCGAGTCCCGCATCCGCGCGGGATGTTGCGAGCGCGGTTCCGGCCGGTCGGCACCGTCGCCACAACCGCGCAGGCAATCCGTTGGCGGCACGTAGGTGTGGGGCTTGCCCCACACCGGCCTTCCACGGTGGTCGTGCGGGGCGAGTCTCCCATCCCCGCGGGATGTTGCGAGGGCGGTTCCGGCAGCTCGGCACCGTCGCCGCAACCGTGCAGGCAATCCGTTGGCGGTAAGTAGGTGTGGGGCTTGCCCCACACCGGGCCTTCCGCGGTGGTCGCGCGGGGCGAGCCCCGCATCCCCGGGTGTGTTGCGGGAGCGTGCCGAGCCGAGCCGCAGCCGCTTCAGCGGTACGGTCCCGGTCCGCGCCAGACCAGCTCGCCGCGCCGGTACACGTACATCACCGTGACCACCTGGCGCGCGTCGCCGATGGACTGCAGTTCCGGTGCGTCGGGCGGCAGCAGGCGGCATTTGCTGGAGCCGCGCCTGAGCGCGACTTCGGCCGGGCAGACCATCAGGTAGGTGGTGCCGGGCAGGGGGATGGAGAGCTCCTTCATGCCCTGTTCCATCCACGTGCGCAGCCGCGTTTCGCCCAGCAGGTCATAGATGATCTGGTAGCCGCCCACTTCCATGGCCGGCTCGCCGGCGGCCACGTCGTTGCGGTAGCCATTGCGGTTGACCGGCCCGGAAGCGCGGCCATCGTCGGGCGAGGTTTCCCGGGGCAGCCAGCCCGGCGGGCGCCCGGTCCAGGCCTGCGACCGGCGCTGCATGCCCTCGGGCGGGCTGGCGGCCGATGCCTGTGCCGGCTCCGGCGCCGGCGGTTCGTCGCTGCGGGTCTGCGCCGGGGCCGGTTCGGCCGGGGGTTCGATGTAGCGGGCTTCCGGTACCGGCTTGCGGGCGTCGGCCTGGCGGCGGGCGGTGGGCCTGGCCGGCTTCTTGCGCGCGTCGTCCTGCTTCGGCCCCGGCGGCTGGCGGGCAGGGGTCGGGGAGGGCGGTGCCTCGCCGACGAAATCCACCTTGACCCGGCCGCCGCCGGCGGTGCCCTGCGGCGTGGTCACCACCGGCGGCGTGGAATGCAGCAGGAGCAGCAGCACCAGCAGGTGCAGCAGTGCGCTGACAAAGGCGGCGGCCCACGGCTGCACGCGTTCGTTCCAGCGCACCGCGGGCGGTGGCGGGGTAAACGAAGCGCTGCTCATGCCACCGTGCGGGCGTGGGAGCTGCTGGCCCTCATGTGGACGTGACACCGTGCAGCGGATCGGGGGCCGTCATGGTAACGCCTGCGGGCCGCCCGCAGACACGCGGGGCGGCGCCTGTCCGGCCGGCGGCCAAGCGTTCGCCGGGGATTTCGTATCGCAGGCAACCGACGCCTGCGGCACCACGGCGACAGGCTATGATGCGGGCCCCCTCGCCATGGACTCCCAACTGCATGCGCATCCTGCTTGCCCGCCACGGCGAAACGCCGTGGAACGCCGAAGGCCGCTACCAGGGCCAGATCGACATCCCGCTTTCGCCGGTAGGCGAGGCGCAGGCCAGGGCACTGGGCGAGCGCCTGCAGTTGATCGAGATCACCCGCGCGGTGGCGTCGCCGCTGTCGCGCGCGCAGAGCACCGCGCGGGCCGCGCTGGGCAGCGCCCGCGCCTCGATGCTGCAGACCGATGCGGACCTGCAGGAAATCGCCCACGGCGAGTGGGAGGGCCTGCTGGCCAGTGAGATCAACGACAAGGACCCGGCGCGCCTGCGCGCCTGGCGCGAGGAACCCGATACCGTGCTGATGCCCGGTGGCGAATCGCTGCGCCAGGTGCTGGACCGCAGTTGGCGTGGCCTGGCGCGCGCCGCCGAGGGCCTGGGCGCGGATGACACCCTGCTGGTGGTCGCGCACGACGCGGTCAACCGCGTGATCCTGTGCAAGGTGCTGGGCCTGCCGATCGGCAAGCTGTGGACCTTCCGCCAGGCACCGACCACGCTGAATCTGCTGGAAGGGCCGGACGTGGAGCACCTGGAAGTGGTGCGCCTGAACGATTGCGCGCACCACACCCCGTTCTTCGGCGAGGCCAAGCACCGGGCGTTGTGATGGCGCGCCTGCGGGTACCGCCCTGCTGGCTGGCCGCGGCCCTGCTGGCGTTGTCGTCGTTGCCGGCACTGGCGCAACCGGCCGAGGGCTGCCCGCCGTTTACAGCGGCGGCCAACCGCGCGCCGCACTACCCGCCGCCGGAACTGTGGCGCCTGCTCGGCTACGTGATCAACGTGATCATCGATACCGATGCCTGCGGGCGGGTAGACGCCGCACGGGTCGAACAGGGCTCCGGCGTGGCGGTACTGGACGCGGCGGCGCTGGCGGCGGCCCGTGCCTGGACCGTGCCGCCGGAATACCGGGGCCAGCCGCGCTACCGTCTGCCGTTCGCGTTCGAACCGCTGCCCGAGGAAATCCCGGCGCAGGCTGGCAGGCGCCTGCGCGACCCGTTCTTCGACGAGCGCCGCAGCGGCCGCGTGCCGATGCCTGCACTGGATGCCGACGGCGCGCTGCCGGGCTACATCGCCGATCCGTACCCGATCGGTTTCCTGGCGATTCCCGAGGCGGTCGCCACGATCGGCCCGCTGGCGCTGTTCCGCCGCTATGGAGGGCAGGCCAACTTCTGGCTGCACGACGAAGAAGGCCTGAGCCTGTTCCAGCTGGAAGGCGCGATGATGGTGCGCAACCGCCTGGTCAGCGATGGCCGCCACCGGTTCGTGGTCACCAGCGTGCTGTGTGGCAGCGACCTGGATGCCTGCCGCCAGTCGCTGGCCACGCTGCGCGCCAGCCGTGGCCGGCAGCGGCCACAGGCGGTCGCAGTGGCCACGCCCTAGGCGCGACGGCCGGGCGCGCCGTGGCGCGGCTGTATCATGTGCGCCCCATCCGCGCCGCCGCACCGTGCGCCGGCGCGTGCCACCGAGAATCCCGCATGTCCTCCGCACGTCCCGCCACGCTCGAACAGTGGCTCGCCCATATCGACCGACAGCACCCGCAGCCCATCGCGATGGGGCTGGAACGGGTGCGCGAGGTGGCCGCGCGCATGGGCCTGCAGCGGCCGGCGCAGCGCTGCATCGTGGTCGGCGGCACCAACGGCAAGGGCTCGACGGTGGCCTTCATCGAGGCCATCGCCCGCGCCGCTGGCTGGACGGTGGGTGCCTACACCTCGCCGCACCTGCTGGCCTACAACGAGCGCGTGCGCATCGACGGCGCCGATGTCGACGACGCCACCCTGGTGGCCGGCTTCAACGCCGTGGAGGATGCGCGTGGCGACACCGCGCTGACCTACTTCGAGTACGGCACGCTGTGCGCGTTGTGGGCGTTCGCGCGCGCCGGGCTGGACCTGGCGGTGCTGGAAGTGGGGCTGGGCGGGCGCCTGGACGCGGTCAACATCGTCGATGCCGACGTGGCGGTGATCACCACCGTGGACATCGACCATGCCGACTGGCTGGGCAGCGACCGCGAGGCCATCGGCGCCGAGAAGGCCGGCATCATCCGCGGCTGGAAGCCGCTGATCCTGGGCGAGATCGATCCGCCGTCCAGCGTGCTGCGTCGCGCCTACGTGCTGGGCGCCAACGCGATCCGCTTCGGCAGCGACTTCTTCGCCGAGGCGGTGGACGCCGACACCTGGCGCTGGCGCGATGTCTCCTTCCGCATCGAACTGCCGCAGCCGGCGTTGTGGGCGCCGGTGCAGCGGGCCAATGCGGCCGCCGCCATCGCCGCGCTGCGCGCGCTGGATCGCCCGGTGCCGCGCGCCGCCTGGGCGCGCGGCGTGGCCGCGGCGCAGGTCGCCGGGCGCCTGCAGCGCTTCGAGTGCGATGGCGTGGAAGTGCTGGTCGATGTCGGCCACAACCCGCAGGCCGCCGCCGCCCTCGGCACCGCGCTGCAGGCACGCCCGGCCAGCGGACGCACCCTGGCGGTATACGCGGCGCTGGCCGACAAGGACGCCGCGGGCGTGGTCGCCGCGCTGCAGGCGCGCATCGACCGCTGGTACCTGGCCGGACTGGAGGGCACCCGCGGCCAGGGTGCCGCGCAACTGCGCGAGCGCCTGGCCGGCACCGCCGCGGCCGGCGCCGCCACCTTCGCGGACGTCGGCCAAGCGCTGGCCGCGGCGCTGGAACAGGCCCGCCGTGGCGACCGGGTGCTGGTGTTCGGGTCGTTCCACACCGTTGCAGAAGCGTTGCCACGGCTGCAGGCGGGCGTCGCGCGCGCGCCGTGACATCCACCGTCCAGCCGCTGCCCGTGCGCTGACGCACACTGCGCTCCGTTCAGCTGGCGCGGCCGTGGCCGTCGCCGGCCGCGCATATAATCGCCGGACATTCCGCCCTGCCGCCCATACGCCTTGCCGTGGATACTCCCCTGAAACAGCGATTGATTGGCGCCATCGTGCTGGTGGCCCTGGCCGTGATCTTCCTGCCCATGCTGGTCAAGGGCCCGGCACCGGACAGCGGCGTGCAGGACGTACCGCTGCGCGCCCCCGATGCGCCGGCCGACGGCCAGTTCGAAACCCGCGAGCTGCCGCTGGTCGCGCCGAGCGCCGCTGGCGCCACCGGCATGCCCGCCGCGCAACCGGTCGCCGAGGCCGCGTCCCCGGCGGCGGACCCCGCCAGCGGCGTGCTGCCGCCGAGCGCGGCGGCCGGCAATTACGCGGTGAATTTCGGTGCCTACGCCACCGAGGCCGATGCCGATGCGGTGATCGCCCACCTGAAAAAATCCAACCTGCCGGGCTTCCGCCAGCAGGACACCATCAACGGGCGCCCGGCCTGGCGGGTGCGCATCGGCCCGTATGCCGACCGCGCGCAGGCCGAGCTGGTCCGGCTGGAGGCGGGCAAGGTCCGCGGCGACGTGAACGCGCAGGTGGTGGTGCTCGACGCCGACAAGGAGCCCGCGGCGCCAGCCGCCGCCCCGGCTACCCCGGCTGCGGCTCCGGCCGCGGCTGCGGCCGCCCCGGCGGTGCGGTCCGAGGCCCTGCCTGCCGAGCCCGCCAGGCCGGTGGCCGCCGCGCCGCGGCTCGATCCCCGCAACGAACCCAAGCCCGCTGCGCCCAAGCCTGAAGCGCTCAAGCCTGAAGCGCCCAAGCCCGCCGCGCCGAAGCCGGCTGCCACTGCCACTCCCACCGCGCCGGCCGCGAGCAGCGTCGGCTTCGCCGTGCAGCTGGGTGCGTTCGGCAAGCCGGCCGACGCCAATGCGTTGCGCGACAAGGTGCGCGCCGCCGGCTTCAGCGCCTTCGTCGAACAGGTGCACACCGACAACGGCGTGCTCAACCGCGTCCGCGTCGGCCCGGTGGCCAACCGGGCCGAGGCCGAACAGCTCAAGGCGCAGGTCGCGGCCAAGGTCGGCATCGCCGGCATGGTCCGCCCGCACCCCTGATGCGGCGAGCGGCCTGATGCCCGGTCGGGGCAACCGGTGATCGACCTGCTGCTGCTGGGGTTGATCGTGGTATCGGCCCTGTTCGGGCTGATGCGCGGCCTGCTGGCCACCGTGTTCGGCGTGCTCGGCTGGCTGCTGGCCGGCTGGGCCGCGTTCCGTTTCGGCCATGACGCCAGCGTGCTGCTCAACGGCGGCGCGACGCCGACCCCGGGCCAATATGCCGCCGGCTACGCCATTGCCTTCTTCGGCGTACTGCTGGCCGTTTCGGCCATCGGCCTGCTGCTGCGCGGGGTGGTCGATTCCACCGTGCTGCTGAAGGCCCCGGACCGCCTGTTCGGTTTCGGCCTGGGGCTGGTGCGCGGGGTGCTGCTGGCGGTGCTGGCGGTGCTGGTGCTGGGCTTCACCCCCGTGGCCGACGGCGAGCCCTGGCGGCGTTCGCAGCTGGCGTCGTGGCTGCACCCGCCGGCCGACTGGCTGCGCGCGCGGCTGCCGGAACTGCCGGCCGTGCCGGAGCATCCGCTGCTGGACTTGGGCAAGGCGGTGCTGGCAGGCGATAATGCCGGACTCAGCGAACATGAAGCGGGCAGCGGACTGCCGCAAGCGATGCCGGAACGGGCGGATGACGCCCGGCCGGCCGCGACCGGAGGCAGCCGCCAGGACCCGGCGAAGGCGTGGCCTTCCAACATCGATCCGGCGCAGGTGCGCCCGGATCACCCCGGTCCGGCGCGGGCCGGGCCATCGGGCCAGGCACGGCCCCCTTCACGTTAACCGGGCCACGGCCCAGCGGAGATCGCGCAACATGTGTGGCATCGTCGGAATCGTCGGCAACCAGAACGTCGCCGGGCAGCTCTATGACGGCCTGACCGTCCTCCAGCACCGCGGCCAGGATGCGGCCGGCATCGCCACCGCGCACGGCACCCGGCTGCGGGTGGAAAAGGGCAACGGGCTGGTGCGCGACGTGTTCGACGAGCGGCGCATGGCGCTGCTGCAGGGCCGCATCGGCATCGCCCACGTGCGCTACCCGACCGCCGGTTCGGAAGGCACCGACGAGGCGCAGCCGTTCTACGTCAACTCGCCGTACGGCATCGCCCTGGCGCACAACGGCAACCTGATCAACACCGAGGCGCTGCGCCAGCAGGTGTTCGAGGCCGACCGCCGCAACATCAACACCGACTCGGACAGCGAAGTGCTGTTGAACGTGTTCGCCTACGAGCTGGACGCGCAGCGCATGCTCACCCCGGAGGCGGCGATCCGCGCCGTGGCCGGCGTGCACCGCCGCTGCAAGGGCGGCTATGCGGTGGTCAGCGTGGTGCTGGGCCTGGGCCTGGTGGCGTTCCGCGACCCGCACGGCATCCGCCCGCTGGTGCTGGGCAGGCGCAGCCATGCCGAGGGCGAGGAGTACATCGTGGCCTCCGAATCGGTGGCGCTGGACGTGCTCGGCTTCGAGCGCGTGCGCGACGTCGCCCCGGGCGAGGCGGTGGTGATCACCGAGCGCGGCGAACTGTTCACCGAGGTCTGCGCCACCACCACCCAGCAGACGCCCTGCATCTTCGAGTACGTGTACTTCGCGCGCCCGGACTCGATGATCGACAACGTCTCGGTGCACAAGGCGCGCATGCGCATGGGCCAGAAGCTGGGCGAGAAGATCCTGCGCCTGCGCCCGGACCACGACATCGACACCATCATCCCGATCCCGGACACCTCGCGCGACGCGGCGCTGGAAATCTCCAACGTGCTTGGCGTGAAGTACCGCGAGGGCTTCGTCAAGAACCGCTACGTCGGCCGCACCTTCATCATGCCGGGGCAGGGCGAGCGGGTGAAGTCGGTGCGCCGCAAGCTCAACCCGATCCACCTGGAGTTCCGCAACCGCGTGGTGCTGCTGGTGGACGACTCGATCGTGCGCGGCACCACCAGCCAGCAGATCGTGCAGATGGCGCGCGACGCCGGCGCGCGCAAGGTGTACTTGGCCAGCGCCGCGCCGCCGGTGCGCCACCCCAACATCTACGGCATCGACATGCCGGCCGCCGAGGAACTGGTGGCGCACGAGCGCAGCGTGGAGGACATCGAGAAGCACCTGGGCTGCGACTGGCTGGTCTACCAGGACCTCGAGGACCTGGAAGCGGCGGTGCGCGAGGGCAATCCGGAGCTGAAGGCGTTCGATTCGTCCTGCTTCAACGGCCACTACGTCACCGGCATCGAGCCGGGTTACTTCGAGCGCATCCAGCAGCTGCGCTCGGACGAAGCCAAGAACAAGCGCCGCGCCTGAGCCATGCAGGCGGCGGCCGCGCAAGCCGGCGGCATGCCGGCGGTGGATGACCTGCTGCACGCCGCGCAGCTGTGCCTGGCCGAGGCAGATCCGCTGCGCAAGGTGGCGCTGACCCGGCACTGCGCCAGCTTGTTCCGCGCCGGTGCGCTGAAGCTGCCGGCGGACGCGCCCGGGCCGGCGCCGATCCGCATGCCCGGCCGCCCCGCGCGCCTGGTGCTGGTGCACCCGCGCGATCTGCCGCGTCGCGGCTTCGGCAGCGTGGAGGGGCGTGCGGCCTTCATCCATGCCATCGCCCATATCGAACTCAATGCCATCGACCTGGCGTGGGATGCGGTGTACCGCTTCCGTGGCCTGCCGGGCAGTTTCCACGCCGATTGGGTGAGCTGCGCCGACGACGAAGCGCGCCACTTCCTGCTGCTGCGCGAGCGACTGCTGGCGCATGGCCACGACTACGCCGACTTCCCCGCGCACAACGGCCTGTGGGAAATGTGCGAGAAAACCGCGCATGACGGACTGGCGCGCATGGCGCTGGTGCCGCGCGTACTGGAAGCGCGCGGGCTGGACGTGACCCCGGCGATGATCACCCGGCTGCGCGCGCTCGGCGACGACGCCACCGCCGACGTGCTGGAAGTGATCCTGCGCGAGGAAGTAGCGCATGTCGCCGCCGGTTCGCGCTGGTACCGCTGGTACTGCGCGCGTGCCGGGGTGGAACCGCGCGCGCGGTTCAAGCAGCTGCTGCACGAATACGCCGGCGGTTACCTGCACGGCCCATTCAATCTCGAAGCCCGGCTGCTGGCCGGCTTCGATGCCGACGAGCTTGCGGACCTGGTCGAACAGGCCGGGTGACGCAATCGCGCGGCCGGTTTCCGCAGCCGCGTGGATCGCATTGCGTTTACCTGATGCATGCGACGATACCGCTCACTTGTCGCACCCCATGGAGCCGCGCATGCCTGTATTCCGCCCCCTGTTGCTGGCGTTGCCGATGACCCTGTTGTCGGCCTGCAGCCCCGCCGTCCCCGACGCCGGTGCGCCCGCGCACGAAGCGGCCGCCACGCGGGGTGAGCCGGATGCGGCGGCGTTCCCGGCCAGCCTGCAGGCGGCCGGCGTCGAGCCGTTCTGGAGCGTGAAGGTGGAGGGCGAAGCGTTGACCTACACCACGCCGGAAACGATGGACGCGCCGCGCCGGCTGCAGGCCACGCGTCGCATCGATGCCGGTGGCCTGCACCTGGCCGGCGAGGACGGTGGCGTGCCGTTCCGGCTGGACGTGCGCCGCGCGCCCTGTTCGGACGGCATGTCCGACGTCCGCTATCCCTTCAGCGTGTCGTGGCGGTTGGATGGCAAGACGCAGCAAGGCTGTGCGTTCGACCCCGCGTCGCCGCCCGCGCCCCGGTAAGCGTGCTGCCGTTTCGGGGCCAGCTCCGTTGCCACCACGCGCCTCTTCTGATCCGCAGGGTCCGCCGACGGTAGTACTTTCCAGTGGCCAGACCCGGTATTGAGCTACGGGGTCAGTGCCTGCAGCCGGTAGCCGCTGGCATCCACCTGCAGCACCGAGCCCTGCTCGTACCAGTCGCCGAGCACGATGCGGGTACAGGTGGCATCGTCCACCTGCACGCTGTGCACGGCCGGACGATGGGTGTGGCCATGGATCATCGTGTCCACGCCGTAACGGCGGAACGTGGCGGCGACTTCGCCCGGTGCCACGTCGGTGACGGTCTCGAACTGCGCGCGGTCGCCCTGCTTCATTTCCGACTGGCGCGCCTGGCTGGCGGCGCGCGCCTTCTGCGCGAAGGCGAGGCGTGCTTCCAGCGGTTGCGCCAGGAACTGGGCGATGAACGCCGGGTCGCGGGTCTGCGCGCGGAACGCCTGGTAGGCGGTGTCGTCGGTACACAGCAGATCGCCGTGCTGCAGCAGCACCGGCCGGCCGTACAGCGTAACCACGCACGGGTCGGGCAGAATGCGCATGCCGGCGCGGTGGGCATAGTCCGCGCCGACCAGGAAATCACGGTTGCCACGGATGAAGAACACCGGCACCCCGGCGTCGGCCAGTTCGCGCAGCGCGGTGGCGACCGCATCGGCGGCAGCGGAAGGGGTGTCGTCGCCGATCCAGGCCTCGAACAGGTCACCGAGGATGTACAGCGCCTCGGCCTGCCGCGCCTGGTCGCGCAGGAACTCCAGGAACAATGCGGTGATCGCCGGACGGCTGGGGTCCAGGTGCAGATCGGAAATGAACAGCGTGGTCATGCCCGCCATTGTAGGGCAACGCCGGCGCGCTCCCGATGGCTCCACGGCGGCCGGTGGGCGCCGCTGCGCGGGCACGGCGGCTGGCCGGCGGCCGCCGCTCAGAACGGCAGCGGCATCAGCTGCAGCGACGCGCCGCCCAGCAGCAGGGCGATGCCGGTGGCGGCCAGCACGTCGCTGGGGTAATGCAGGCCGAGCACGACCCGCGACAGCGCCACCCCGGCGGTGAACGGCAGCAGCAACGGCGCCAGCCACGGGTAGTAGGCCAGCGCGACCACGCTGAACGACACCGCGTGCAGGGTATGCCCGGAGGGAAAACTGTACTCGTCCAGCGGCGCCACCCAGGCGCGGATGCGCAGGTCGGCCGCGAACGGGCGCGGGCGGCGGGTCCAGCGTTTGAGCGCCTTGTACAGGGTCAGCGCGACCACGCCGGTGGCGGCCATGTGCGCGGATGCGCGCAGGCCGTCCATGCCGTCGGCCAGTACCAGTGCGCCCATCAGCACGTACCAGAACACGCCATCGCCGAGGCGGCTGATGATCGCGAACAGGGTGCGGATGCGGCGATGGCGGCAGTAGTGGTTGGCGCGCCGGCACCAGCGGGTTTCGCGGGCGAGCAGGCCGTCAGGCGGCAGCAAGGGCATGGGCACGTCTCCGTTGCGACAGTTCGTGCAGCAATGCCTCGAATTCGGCGACCACGTGGTCCGGATGCAGCCGCTGCATCGCCCGGCTGGCGTTGCCACCGAGCGACGCGCGAAGGGCCGGGTCGCCGGCCAGGTTAATTGCGGCGTTGATGAAGCTGTCGTCGTTGTCCACGGCCACGCCGCTGTACCCGCTCTGCAGATGTTCGCGCGCGGCGCCATAGTCGAAGGCGACCGTGGCCACGCCGCTGGCCATGGCCTCCAGGGTCACGTTGCCGAAGGTCTCGCTGCGGCTCGGGAACAGGAACAGGTCGCCGCTGGCGAAGTAGCGGGCAAGCGCCTGGCCGCGCTGGATCCCGCAGAAGATGAAGTCGGGGTTCTCCTGGGCGATGCGCTCGCGCAGTGGCCCGTCGCCCACCCAGACGAAGCGCGCATCCGGGCGCAGCCGCTGGATCCGGCGGAACGCCTGGATCGCCAGGCCGAGGTTCTTCTCCGCGGCGATGCGGCCGACGTGGATCACCGCCAGCCCGCGCGCATCCAGCCCCCAGGCCTGGCGCAGCGCGGTGTCGCGCTGCTGCGGCGAGAACTGCGATGCGTCCACCGCACGCGCCAGCAGCCGTGGGTGATGGAAGCCGTGGCCCTGCAGGAAGTCCTGCAGTTCGCGGGTGGGGACCAGGGTGGCATCGCCCTGGTTGTGGAAGCGGCGCATCCAGCCCAGGGCAACGGGCTGCAGCCAGGCCGCGCCGTAGTCGGGCAGATACGTGTCGAAGCGGGTATGCAGGCCGGTGGCGACCGGGATGCCGAGCCGCCGCGCGGCGCGCAGCGCCGACCAGCCCAGCGGGCCCTCGGTGGCGATGTAGACCGCGTCCGGCCGCTGCTGGAGCCAGTGCCGGGCCAGCAGGCGCGGCACCGGCAGCCCGAAGCGCAGGCCGGGGTAGCGCGGCAGCGCCATGCCACGCACCAGCAGCTCATGCGCCTGCGCCAGGTCCTGCGACTGGCGCGGACGCACGACGTCGACGTCGTTGCCGCGGGCGCGCAGGCCGCGCTCCAGGCCCTGTACGGTCAGGGCGACGCCGTTGACCTCCGGCGGATAGGTCTCGGTGACGATGGCGTAGCGCATGGCTCCTCCCGTTTGCCGCAGCATGGGGAGAAGGGGTGGCAGCGATATGACCGGCGTGCGTCGCTGGCATGACAGCGCCCGGGGCAGCGGCGCCGTGCCGCGCCCCTGCATGCCCCGTGCGCGATCGCCGGCAAAGCCCCATGCGGGGCGGGCCCGGCATGCACCAGGGGATTCAGGCGACGAACGGCCGGAACGAGATGCCCAGCCCGGCCATCCCTTCGGCCTCGCCGACCAGGTCGGCGCGCAGCAGCGGGCGGGCGTCGATGAAGGCCTTGTCCAGCACCAGCGACAGGGTGTTGCCGTCCACGCTCAGGTCGAGCGTCGGAATCGGATCGTCCTCGTGCGAGCGGTGCAGCAGCACCGCCAGCCGCAGCAGCGCGGCGGTGCGGCGGGCCGGCAGCAGCAGGCGGTCGGGCAGGGCGTCGAAAGCGGTCTTGGGCACGCCGCGGCGGTGGGTGCGGATCAGCGCCGCCAGCATCTGCTGCTCCTGGCGCGAGAAGCCGGCGATGTCCGAGTGCTCGATCACGTAGCTGCCGTGGGTGTGGTAGCCGCTGTGGGCGATCATCAGCCCCAGTTCGTGCAGGCGCGCGGCCCAGCCCAGCATGCGGGCGTCGTCCGAGTCCAGCTTCCAGCTTTCGGCGACCTGTTCGAACAGGCGCTGGGCGGTCGCTTCCACGCGCAGCGCCTGGGCGGCATCGATGTCGTAGCGGCGGGTCAGCGCCGCCACCGATTCGTCGCGCGGGTCGTTGTCGCTGGCGCGGCCCATGATGTCGTAGAGGATGCCCTCGCGCATCGCCGCCTTGCTGACCAGCAGCTTCTGCAGGCCCAGCGACTGGAAGGCGGCCTCGAGCACCAGCACGCCGCCGGCGATGATCGGCCGCCGCTCGCTGGACAGGGTGGGCAGGTTGATGTCGTCGATGTGCCGCGCGCGCAGCAGCTCGTCGCGCAGCTGCGGCAGGGCCTGGGCGGTGATCGCGCCCTTGCTCAGCTTCATCGCCGCGCAGATCTCGCTGATCGCCTTGTGGGTGCCGGACGAACCCAGTGCCTCGTCCCAGCCCAGCGCCCGGTACTTGGCGGCGAACGGCTGGAACTCGGCGCTGATCTCGGTCAGTGCGTCCTTCCAGCGCTTCTTGCTCAGCTTGCCGCCGGGGAAGAAGCGCCGGGTGCTGGCGATGCAGCCGGCCTGCAGGCTTTCGCGTTCCAGCGGCTGCATGCCGCTGCCGATGATGAATTCGGTGGAGCCGCCACCGATGTCGATCACCAGCCGCCGCTGGCCCGGCTTGGGCGGCTGCGCATGGGCCACGCCCAGGTAGATCAGGCGCGCCTCCTCGCGGCCGTTGACCACTTCGATGGCGTGGCCCAGCGCGGTCTCGGCCGGCATCAGGAACGACAGCGGCGAGCGCAGCTGGCGCACGGTGTTGGTGGCCAGCGCGCGCACCCGGTACGGCGGGATGTTGCGGATGCGCTGGCCGAAACGGGCCAGGCATTCGAGCGCGCGTTGCCGCGCCTCGGCCGACAATCCCCCCTTGCCGTCGAGGCCGTCGGCCATGCGCACGGTCTCGCGCAGGCGGTCGACCACCCGCAGCTGGCCGAGCAGGTAGCGGGCGATGACCATGTGGAAGCTGTTGGAGCCCAGGTCGATGGCGGCCAGCAGGTCGCCGTCCTGCAGCGGGGGAAAGGTCGGGGAGGACTGGGGCATGGCGGAATGGTAGTGGATGGCCGGGGGCGCGTGTCACCCCGTGCGCGAAACCGTGAACCGGCGCCACGGCCGCACCGGCAGGCCCGCCGCGCACGGCGGGCTGCCCGGCGCACGGCCGGGCCCACGCGGGCGGCCATGCGCGGTCGCGGCGGCAGCGTTACAGCGCTTCCAGCAATGCCTGCTGCGCCGAGTGCGGCGGCTGTCCGGGCTGCGGCACGCACTTGCGGTAGCGGCCGTCGGCCTGCAGTTCCCAGGCGTTGAGGTTGTCGTCCAGGTAGTTCTGCAGCACCTCGCGGTAGATCCGCCGGGCCAGGTCGCTGTCCAGGATCGGGAAGCAGGTCTCCACGCGCCGCAGCAGGTTGCGCTCCAGCCAGTCGGCGCTGGCGCAGTACAGCTCGGGCGCGCCGTTGTTGCCGAACCAGTAGACGCGGCTGTGCTCCAGGAAGCGGCCGACGATCGAGCGCACCCGGATGTTGTCGGAGACGCCCTCCACGCCGGGGCGCAGGGTGCAGGCACCGCGCACGATCAGGTCGATCTGCACGCCGGCCTGCGACGCCGCGTACAGGGCGCGGATCACCTGCGGCTCGTTGAGCGCGTTCATCTTGGCGATGATCCGCCCCGGCTTGCCGTCCAGCGCCAGCCGGGTCTCGCGCTCGATCCGCTGCAGCAGGCCAGCGTGCAGGGTGAACGGCGACTGCAGCAGGCATTCCAGCTTCATCTTCGAGGCCAGCCCGGACAGCTGCTGGAACAGCTGGTGCACGTCGTTGCCGATGTCCGGATCGGCGGTGATCAGGCTCAGGTCGGTGTAGGCGCGTGCGGTGCCGCTGTGGTAGTTGCCGGTGCCCAGGTGCACGTAGCGGCGCAGCTTGCGCCCTTCGCGGCGCACGATCAGCAGCATCTTGGCGTGGGTCTTGTAGCCGACCACGCCGTAGACCACCTGCACGCCGGCGTCCTGCAGGCGATCGGCCAGGCCGAGGTTGGCCTCTTCGTCGAAACGCGCGCGCAGCTCGACCACCACGGTCACGTCCTTGCCGTTGCGCGCGGCCTGGATCAGCGCCTCGACGATCCCCGAATCCTTGCCGGTGCGGTACAGGGTCTGCTTGATCGCCAGCACGTTGGGGTCCACCGCGGCTTCGCGGATCAGCTCCAGCACGGTGCTGAACGAGTCGAACGGGTGGTGCAGCAGCACGTCCTCGCGCGCCACCGCCTCGAAGATGCCCTCGGACGTCTTGAGCACGCGCGGCGTCATCGGCGGGTACTTCAGCTCCGGCCGCTGCACCAGGTCGTAGACCTGGATGACGCGGTTGAGGTTGACCGAGCCGTCGATGCGGTAGGCGGCGTTCTCGGACAGGCCGAAGTTCTGCAGCAGGGTCTGCACGATCGGCCGCGGGCAATCGTGGGCGATCTCCAGCCGCACCGCCGGCCGGTAGCCGCGGTCGACCAGCTCGTCGCGCAGCGCCAGCGCCAGGTTCTCCACTTCCTCCTCGTCCACCACCAGCTCGGAGTTGCGGGTGACCCGGAACTGGTAGGCGCCGCGCACGTCCATGCCCGGGAACAGTTCGTTGACGAAGGTGGACAGCACCGCCGAGAGCAGCACGAAGTTCTGGTTGCCGCCCAGCGACTTGGGCAGCTGGATGATGCGTGGCAGCGAGCGCGGCGCGCGCACCAGCGCCAGGTGGCCGGCGCGGCCGAAGGCGTCGGTGCCCTTGAGCACGACGACGATGTTCAGCGACTTGTTGAGGATTTTCGGGAACGGATGCGACGGATCCAGCCCCAACGGCGAGAGCACCGGCATGATCTCGTTGCGGAAGTAGGCACGCAGCCAGCGGCGCTGGCGCGCGGTCCAGGTCGACGGCGAGAGGATGCCGATACCCGCGTCCTGCAGCGCCGGGCGCAGCACCTCGTTCCAGCAGCGGTACTGCTGTTCCACCAGTTCGGCGGCGCGGTCGTGGATGGCGCTCAGGATTTCCTGCGGGCTCATCCCGTCCGGCGCCGGCGGCAGGCCGAACTCCTGCGCGTGGCGCACCGCCGCGGCACGGATCTCGAAGAACTCGTCCAGGTTGGTGCAGGAAATGCACAGGAAGCGCAGCCGCTCCAGCAATGGCACCTGTTCGTCCATGGCCTGGGCCAGCACCCGGAAGTTGAAGTCCAGCTGCGACAGCTCGCGGTTGATGTACAGCGCCGGGTCGCGCAGCGGGTCATTGCCCGGGGCCGCGGCAACGGGGGACGGGACGGGAGCGTTCATGCCGGGGAGTCTTCCGTGGACGGTGGCGAGGGGAGGGTGGTGCGCGGGCGGACGTGTCCGGCGTCGAAATGGCAGGCGAAGGTACTGCCCTGGCCGACTTCGCTGCGGATCTCCAGGCGCGCCTGGTGCAGGCCGAGGATGTGCTTGACGATGGACAGGCCCAGGCCGGTGCCGCCGCTCTCGCGCGAACGGCTGCTGGACACGCGGTAGAAGCGTTCGGTCAGGCGCGGCAGGTGGTTGGCCGGGATGCCGTAGCCGGTGTCGGTCACCGCCAGCACCGCGCCGTCGCCCTCGCGGGCGAAGGTCAGGGTGATGCGGCCGCCGGCCGGGGTGTAGCGCACCGCGTTGGTGACGAGGTTGGAGAACGCGCTGTGCAGCTCCTTGTTGGAGCCGGCCAGGTCGAGCCCGGCGCTGTCCTCGATGGTGATCGTGTGGCGGCCCTGGCTGTGGGCCTCGGCTTCGCGCCGCAGCGAGGCAAGCATCGAGGTCATCGCCACGGTTTCCAGCTCGGCCTGCTGCTGCGATTCCAGCCGCGACAGGGTGAGCAGGTCTTCCACCAGCTGCGCCATGCGCTGGGACTGCTTGCGCATCTCCGCCAGCATCGGCCCGGTGTCGGGGAAATCCTCCGGGTCCATCATGTCCAGGTAACCGTGCACCACCGTCAGCGGCGTGCGCAGCTCGTGCGAGACGTTGGCGACGAAGTCGCGGCGCACCTGTTCCAGGTGCAGCAGCTTGGTCACGTCGCGCGCCACCAGCAGCCAGTGGTGGTCCGAATACGGAATCAGCCGCAGGTGCAGGCGGATGCCCGGATCGACCGGCGAATTGGCGTCCAGGATGGGTTCGGCGTTGCGCCCGCCGGCCAGCCAGTGCGCCAGCGGCAGCGGCTGCAGGCGCTCCACCAGCGGCGCGTCCATGTCGGCCGGATGCTGCAGGCCCAGCAGCGCGGTGGCCGCCTCGTTGAACCACTGCACGCGCTGGGTGTTGCGGTCCACCACCACCACCGCGTCGGGCAGCGCCGCGGCGGCGGCGCGGTAGCTGCGCAGCATGTCGATCAGGCGCCGCTTGCGCACGCGCATTTCCTGCTGGTTGCGGTACAGCAGGCGGTCAAGCTCGTTCCATACGCCGGTGCCGCGGGCGGTTTCCCAGCGCTGGCGCGCGGTCAGGCGCAGCAGCACCTGGCGCAACCGCCAGTAATGCCAGGCGAGGATCCCGAGCGCGGCCAGCGCCAGCACCCACGCGGGATGCCCGAGCAGGGCGCCGATCAGCAGGGCCGACAACAGCAGCGCGGCCAGGGTGGCCAGCGTCTTCAACCAGGCGGATCGGAATTGGCGGGGCATTGCGCTCTCGGGTGATGCGGGTGGAACCTTGGGCACTGCGACCGGTTATAGCAGGAAGCGCGGGCGCCGGCCGCGGCGCCGCGCTCAGACCGAGGCGGAGAAGCGGTAGCCGGCACCGCGCACGGTCTGCACCATGTTCTCGGCGCCGAACGGTTCCAGGGTCTTGCGCAGGCGGCGGATGTGCACGTCGATGGTGCGCTCTTCCACGTAGACGCTGCCGCCCCACACGTGGTCCAGCAGCTGCGAGCGGGTGTAGACGCGCTCGGGATGGGTCATGAAGAAATGCAGCAGGCGGTACTCGGTGGGGCCGATCGAGACCGGCGCGTCGCCGGCGAACACCCGGTGCGCGGCGCCGTCGATGCGGATCGGGCCGATCGCCACGCTGCCGTCCTCGTCGTCGTCGCGGGTGCGGCGCATCACCGCGCGGATGCGCGCCAGCAGCTCGCGCGCCGAGAACGGCTTGACCACGTAATCGTCCACACCGGCCTCCAGCCCGCCGACACGGTCGTTTTCCTCGCCACGCGCGGTAAGCATGATGATCGGCACGTCGCGGGTCAGTGCCTCCTTGCGCCAGCGGCGGGCCAGCTCCAGGCCACTGGTGCCGGGCAGCATCCAGTCCAGCAGGATCATGTCGGGCACGCGGTCGGCGATGGCGGTCTGCGCCTCCAGCGCGTCCCCGGCATGCACCGGCTCGTATTCCCCCTTGCGCAGCGCGAACGCGACCATGTCGCGGATCGCCGGTTCGTCATCGACGATAAGGATGCGTTTCTGCACGTCTTGCCTACCATGAAGCCCATCGGACCGGATGTGCCCAGTAGACTACGGTTTGATGACCGGTTTGTGACAACGCCGGCCGGGGCGTCAGCGGCGCTGCATGTCCGGGTCGCGCATGCCCAGCCGGCGCATTTCCAGCACGGTGGGCATGATCGCCTCGATCCGCGCGTCCACCCGGGCGCGGCTGACGTAGTCCAGGCCGGGTTGCTTGAGCAGCGCCTGGAACTGCAGCAGGGCTTGTTCCGGGCGCCCGTTCAGGTAAGCGGCCTCGGCATAGGCTTCGCTGGCGCGGGCATTGTCGCCGGCCAGCTCGCAGGCGCGGGCGAACGTGCGCTGGAACACCGGGTCGTCGCCGGCGCGGGCCAGCAGCGGGCGCAGCATGGCCTGGGCGCGCTTGCCGGCCTCCATGCCGCCCTGCTCGTTGAGCACCTGGGCGTAGGTCAGCGCCACCGGCCGGCTCTGCGGCAGCTTCTGCAGCAAGGCCTCGAAGCGGCGGTTGGCATCGGCGTGGCGGCCGTTGCGCGACTCGGCCTCGCCCAGCGCCAGGTTCACCCACAGGTTGTCGGGGTGCTCGGACTGCAGTTGCTGCAGCTCCTGCAGGGCCTGCTGCAGCGCGCCGGTGCCATCGCGCAGCTGGGCGATGGCCACGCCATAGCGCTGCGCGTCGCTCAGCCCGTCCTTCTGGCTGCGGCGCAGGTCCTGGTACTCGCGCACCAGCTCGGATGGGGTCGGGGCGCTGAGCACGCGCAGGCGTTCGCGGGCCCAGTCGAACTGGCCGCTGGCGCCGCGCGGCAGTCCGATCGACGGCAGCGACAGCTGTATCGACCCCGGCAGCAGCGGGTTGCCGCTGGCCTTGGCGGGGTCCGGGACCGGGTCGGCCGGGTTCACCCGTTCCTGGCGCACCCCGTCGGGGGTGGAGGTGGTCAGCAGCACCGTGTCCTTCTTCATCTGCTCGGCGCGGGCCTTGGCTTCGCTGATGCGGGTGATGGTCACCGGGTGGGTGCGCAGGAAGTCGGGCGTCGAGTAGCCGCCCTCGTTGCCGCGCATCGCCGCGGACATCCGCTCGAAGAAGCCGGCCATCGCATCGACGTCGTAGCCGCTGCGCGCCAGCGTGCGGATGCCGAGCCGGTCGGCCTCCGATTCGTTGGAGCGGGTGAAGTTGATCTGCAGCTGCTGCATCAGGCCCATGCCCGAGCTGATCGCGGCCATGGTGGCGTCGCCGGAGGAGTTGCCGCCGGCCTGCTGCGCCGCGATCACCGCCGCGAGCATGCCCAGCAGGATCGGGATCTGGTCGCGCTGCGCCTTTTCGACGCTGCGCAGCACGTGCTGCTGGGTGACGTGCGAGATCTCGTGCGACAGCACCGCGGCCACTTCATCCTCGCGCTCGGCGGTCAGCACCAGGCCGGCATTCATGCCGATGTAGCCGCCGAGGGTGGCAAAGGCGTTGATCTGCCGGTCCTTGAGCATGAAGAAGGTGAATTTCTGCTGCGGCTGGGCGCTGTTGGAGCCGAGCCGGGTGCCCATGGCCTGCAGCCAGTCGTCGACCAGCGGGTCATCCACCAGGTAACCGTAATTGCGCAGTTCGCGCAGCATCATGCCGCCGTATTCGGCCTGCCGCGCCGGGGTGAGCAGTTCGCCGGCGGACGAGCCGATGTCCGGCAGCTTGCTGTCCTGGGCCCGGGACAGGGGCGTGGCCAGGGCCAGGGTGACGGCGGTGGCGAGCAGCAGGGTTCGCAAGCGTGGGGCTCCGGGGCGACTGGGCCGAGAATGACGGGGAAGCGGGGCACGGGTGTGAAGCACAGGTTAACCCGCAGTGTTCCAGCGTTGGACGGTGTGATCCGGCGCGCCGCTACCATATAGGGACAACATTTACCGCGCGGAGTTTCCCGTGAGCAGCCAGACCCCCGAGATCACCATCTACTCCACCGCCGTGTGCCCGTACTGCGTGGCCGCCAAGAATTTCCTCAAGAGCAAGGGCCGCACCTGGAACGAGGTGCGCATCGACCTGGACCCGGCCGAGCGCGAGAAGATGATGGCATTGACCCGCCGTACCAGCGTGCCGCAGATCTTCGTCGGCGAGGTCCATGTGGGTGGCTATGACGACATGATGGCGCTGCACCGTGCCGGCCGGCTCGAGCCGCTGCTGGCGGGGGAGGGCGCATGAGCGGCGCGGACAAGGACCGCGTGGCCGAATTCACCGCGTTCCGCCAGCGCATGAACCAGCGCATCCTGGCCGAGCCCAACCAGGTGGTGCGGCGCTTCTTCGCGCTGGACACGCAGACCTACCAGGCCGGCGCGCTGGACGTGAAGACCAAGGAGCTGCTGGGTCTGGTGGCCTCGCTGGTGCTGCGCTGCGACGACTGCATCAGCTACCACGTGGCCCAGTGCAAGGACGCCGGGGTCAGCCGCGAGGAGTTCTTCGAGACCTTCTCGGTGGGCCTGGTGGTCGGTGGTTCGATCGTGATCCCGCACCTGCGGCGCGCGGTGGACTTCCTGGACCAGCTCGAGTCCGGGGCCGCGGAGGCGCCGGCCGGCCACGACCACGGCTGAACCTGCGACCTTGGTCCAGTTGGGGCGGGGCGGGCGGATCAGGCATAATTGACAGTTGAAACTTTTGGATGCGCCTGATCCCGGGCTGCCGGCCGGCGCACGCTCCCCCTCCCAGTTCGGAACCCAAATCATGACGCAGACAATCACCGTCATCCGCGGCGATGGCATCGGCCCGGAAATCATGGACGCCACCCTGTTCGTGCTCGACAAGCTCGGCGCGGGGCTGTCCTACGAGTTCGCCGATGCCGGCCTGGCCGCGCTGGAAAAGCACGGTGAGCTGATCCCGGCCAGCACGCTGGAATCGATCAAGAAGAACAAGGTCGCGCTGAAGAGCCCGCTGACCACCCCGGTCGGCGGTGGCTTCAGCTCGATCAACGTGGCCCTGCGCCGCCAGTTCGACCTGTACGCGAACGTGCGCCCGGCGATCTCGTTCCCGAACACCAAGTCGCGCTACGAGAACGTCGACCTGATCACCGTGCGCGAGAACACCGAAGGCGCCTACCTGTCCGAAGGCCAGGAAGTCTCGGCTGACGGTGAGACCGCGTTCTCCGGCACCCGCATCACCCGCAAGGGTTCCGAGCGCATCGTGCGCTACGCCTTCGAGCTGGCCCGCAGCACCGGCCGCAAGAAGGTCACCGCCGTGCACAAGGCCAACATCATCAAGTCGACCTCGGGCCTGTTCCTGAACGTCGCCCGCGAAGTGGCCGCGAAGTACCCGGAAATCGAGTTCCAGGAAATGATCGTGGACAACGCCTGCATGCAGCTGGTGATGCGTCCCGAGCAGTTCGACGTGATCGTCACCACCAACCTGTTCGGCGACATCATCTCCGACCTGTGCGCCGGTCTGGTCGGCGGCCTGGGCCTGGCCCCGGGCGCCAACATCGGCGAGAGCGCGGCCATTTTCGAAGCCGTCCACGGTACCGCGCCGGATATCGCCGGCAAGGGCATCGCCAACCCGTGCGCGCTGCTGCTGGGCGCCGCGCAGATGCTGGACCACGTCGGCCAGCCGCAGAACGCCGAGCGCCTGCGCAAGGCCATCGTCGCCACCATGGAAGCCAAGGATTCGCTGACCGGCGACCTCGGCGGCACCGGCGGCACCATGGACTTCGCCCGGGCCATCGCCAGCCGGCTGTAAGGCGCGCGCGGTTGTGGATGGAAAGAAGGGCGCCGCTGGCGCCCTTCTTTTTTCATCGGCTGCCATGCCCGTCGCGAGCGCGCTGGCTTGGCGGCCGGTTGATCGGCCGGCAGCGGCGTTGCTGCCGGCCGCGCGCGGTGGCGGTGCGGTCAGTTGCGCGACTGCAGCTTGGACAGCAGGCGCAGGAACTCGATGTACAGCCACACCAGCGTCACCATCAGCCCGAACGCGCCGTACCACTCCATGTACTTCGGTGCGCCGGCTTCCACACCGCTCTCGATGAAGTCGAAATCCAGCACCAGGTTCAGGGCGGCGATCACCACCACGAACAGGCTGAAGCCGATGCCGATCAGGCCGGACTGGTGGATGTAGGGGATCTGGATGTTGAACAAGCCCAGTACGATCGTGGCCAGGTACACCAGGGCGATGCCGCCGGTGGCCGCGACCACGCCGAGCTTGAAGTTCTCGGTGGCCTTGATCAGCCCGCTGCGGTAGGCGAACAGCAGCGCGAACAGGGTGCCGAAGGTCAGCAGGACCGCCTGGAACACGATGCCCTGGAAGCGTGCCTCGTAGAGTGCCGAAATGGTGCCCAGGAACAGGCCCTCCGCCAGCGCATAGAGCGGCGCGCTGACCGGCGCCCACTGCTTCTTGAAGATGGTGACCATGGCCAGCACGAAGCCGCCGATCAGGCCGCCCCACAGGTACAGGCGCGCGCCGCTGGCGAGCTCGCCGGTATCGGTCAGCGCCTGGTTCCAGGCGAAGGCCGCGGTGATCACCGCCAGCAGCAACAGCAGGCCGGTCTTGTTGACGGTGCCGTTGAGGGTCATTGCCCCGGCGCCGCGCGAGACCACCGCGCCGCTGCCGGGGTCGAGGAAGGTGGAATCGGAGAGGGCTGGGTTGCCGCTGCGCACGTGGGGCTCCTGGGGCGTGTATGGATGCCGGCAGCATAACCAACTGCCGCCGCGATGAAATCCGCCGTTGACAGACCGCTCCGCACTCCCGACAATAGCCGACCTTTCGGGGGGAACCTCGGGAGATTCACCGCCGGGGTATAGCGCAGTCTGGTAGCGCGCCTGCTTTGGGAGCAGGATGTCGGGGGTTCGAATCCCTCTACCCCGACCATCCGACGCGACCAGCGCGTGTTGGAGTGCGACGATCCGGTCAGAGCGCCCGTAGCTCAACTGGATAGAGCACCGGCCTTCTAAGCCGGCGGTTACAGGTTCGATTCCTGTCGGGCGCGCCAATCGGCGCAAGCGGTGGGTTGTAGTTTTCAGTGGTGGCTGTAGCTCAGTTGGTTAGAGTACTGGATTGTGATTCCAGTGGTCGGGGGTTCGAATCCCCTCAGCCACCCCATTGAACAGAAAGACGCCGGAACATGCGTTCCGGGGTTGAAGGAACTGAAGGGTGCAGGTATCATTTGCCCCCTGATTTTCAGGGCCGTTAGCTCAGTTGGTAGAGCAGTTGACTCTTAATCAATTGGTCCAAGGTTCGAATCCTTGACGGCCCACCAACACAGACAGCCACCTGGCATAGCCTGGTGGCTGTTTTCCTCCAGAGTGGGGGGCCTGCGCTTCGCCGCAGGAATCCGGTGTCGCAGGCGACTGCGCACACCCATGTTTCAGGGCTGTTAGCTCAGTTGGTAGAGCAGTTGACTCTTAATCAATAGGTCCAAGGTTCGAATCCTTGACAGCCCACCAGACAAGGGCACCCGCTCCGGCGGGTGCCCTTTTCTCTGCCTGGTGGCAGGCATGGCCGCAGCGTGCCGGTGTCCCCGGCTGGCCGATGCCGCGGATGCCGGTGGCATCGGCGCGATCGCATGCTGCGGAAGGCGCGCCTCCGGCGTTCTTTTTGCCCGCAGGTCTGCAACAATGCCGGCCGGACGCGAAAGTGGCGGAATTGGTAGACGCCCTGGATTTAGGTTCCAGTGCCGCAAGGCGTGGGGGTTCGAGTCCCCCCTTTCGCACCATCCGTGTGTCGGCCGGATGTTCCCCGGGCGCGCCTGTCCGGGGGCAGGCTGGAAGCGCCAGCCGGAATCGGCGAAACTACAGGGCTGCGGCGGAATCATGTCCGTCGGAAACCGTTCATCTTCCACATCGTACCGGGGGCCAGGGCGCCACCGGTGGCAGGAGTCCACATGCAAGCTTCGATCGAATCCACCGGCAACCTGGAACGCCGCCTGACCTTCTCCCTGCCGGAGGAGCGCCTGCAGAGCCATATCAGTGGCCGGCTCGGCGAGATCGCGCGCACCGTGCGCATCAAGGGCTTCCGTCCGGGCAAGGTGCCGGCCAAGGTGGTCGAGCAGCGTTTTGGCCAGCAGGTGCGCGCAGAAGCGATGGACGGCCTGCTGCGCGAGACCTTCGACGCCGCGCTGCGCGAGCATGAGCTGCGCATTGCCGGCACCCCGCGCATCGACAAGGCCGGCGAGGGCGAGTTCGATTTCGTCGCCACCGTCGAACTGGTGCCGGACTTCGGCGATGTCGACGTGACCAAGCTGACCGTGGTGCGCCACAGCGCCGAAGTCACCGACGCCGACATCGACCAGATGGTCGAGAACCTGCGCCAGCAGCGCCGCACCTGGAAGGCGGTCGCGCGTGGCGCGCAGGAAGGCGACCTGGTCGCGCTGGAGACCTGGTCGCAGGCCGGTGACGAACGCCTGCCGGCCGAAGGTGCCGAGCAGGGCACCATCATCATCGGCCAGGGCATGATGTTCGAGCAGATCGAGCAGGGCCTGGTCGGCCTGGCCAAGGGCGAGGAAAAGACCCTGGACGTCGCGTTCCCGGCCGACTGGCGCGTTCCGGCGCTGGCCGGCAAGAACGTCAAGGTCACGGTCAAGGCCACCGAGGTGTCCGAGCCGGTGGTGCCGGAGGTCGATGCGGCCTTCATCAAGAGCTTCGGTGTGAAGAACGGTGAGCTGGCGCAGTTCCGCGCCGACATCCGCGCCAACCTGGAGCGCGAGCTCAAGGGCGCGCTGATGAACCGCCTGCGCCGCGAAGTGGGCGAGCAGCTGATCGCCGCCTACGCCTCGGTCGAGCTGCCGCCGCGCCTGGTCGAGAACGAAGCCCGCGCCATGCTGGCCCAGCAGATCGACGCCATCCGCCGCCAGGGCGGCAACCCGGGCCAGGTGCCGGCCGACGCCCACGAGGGCTTCAAGGACGCCGCCTCCAAGCGCGTGCTGGTCGGCCTGCTGGTCGGCGAAGTCGCACGCCGCAACGACCTGCGCCTGGACCCGAAGCGCCTGAATGAAACCATGCGCCTGATCGCCTCGACCTACGAAGAGCCCGAGCAGGTCATTGAGATGTACCGCAACGACCCCCAGCTGATGAGTGGCCTGCAGAACCGCGTGATGGAAGAGCAGGTCATCGACTGGATCGCCGAGCGTGCCCAGCACACTGAGCAGGTGCTGACGTTCCAGGAAGCGATCCGCCCGTAAGGCGGTCGCTCCACCCGCCCCGCGCCCCGGCGCGGGGTGATGTTTCCCCGTCAAGATTAGGTGCCCCACGTAATGGACAACCGAGCCAAAGCCCTGAACCTGGTTCCCATGGTGGTCGAACAGACCAGCCGTGGCGAGCGCGCCTATGACATCTATTCGCGCCTGCTGAAGGAGCGCCTGATCTTCCTGGTCGGCCCGATCGACGACCACATGGCGAACCTGGTGGTGGCGCAGCTGCTGTTCCTGGAAGCGGAGAACCCGGAAAAGGACATCAGCATCTACATCAACTCGCCCGGTGGCGTGGTCACCGCCGGCATGGCGATCTACGACACCATGCAGTACATCAAGCCGGACGTGAGCACCATCTGCGTCGGCCAGGCCGCCTCGATGGGCGCGCTGCTGCTGGCGGCGGGCGCGGCCGGCAAGCGCTTCGCGCTGCCCAACTCGCGGGTGATGATCCACCAGCCGCTGGGCGGCTTCCAGGGCCAGGCCACCGACATCGACATCCACGCCCGCGAGATCCTGACCCTGCGCGCGCGCCTGAACGAGGTGCTGGCCAAGCACACCGGGCAGTCGCTGGAGACCATCGCGCGCGACACCGAGCGCGACAACTTCAAGAGCGCCGCCGATGCCCAGGCCTATGGCCTGGTGGACCAGGTCCTGGAGCGGCGTCCCGACGAGTCGATCCAGCCGGCGTGACCGGCGCAAGTAGCCGAAAACACGGCGTTTTCTGCAGGGTCGGAAGTGGACTGGCGTCCATCCGGCCCTGTGCTATTCTCGAAATCGAACCCCCTGTTCACGGGGGGAGCAACTGGGTAAGCGAAGCATGAGCGAAGACCGGCAAGGTCGTTCCGGAGACAGCGGCAAGATCCTTTACTGCTCGTTCTGCGGCAAGAGTCAGCATGAAGTACGCAAGCTGATCGCGGGTCCGAGCGTGTTCATCTGCGATGAATGCGTGGAGCTGTGCAACGACATCATCCGCGAGGAACTTGAGGAAAAGGCGCAGTCGGCGCGCAGTTCGCTGCCCAAGCCGCGCGAGATCCTCGAGGTCCTGGACCAGTACGTAATCGGCCAGAACCGCGCCAAGCGCACGCTGGCGGTGGCCGTGTACAACCATTACAAGCGCATCGAGAGCCGTCAGAAGAGCGACGACGTCGAGCTGTCCAAGTCCAACATCCTGCTGGTCGGCCCGACCGGCTCGGGCAAGACCCTGCTGGCCGAGACGCTGGCGCGGCTGCTCAACGTGCCGTTCACCATGGCCGATGCGACCACGCTCACCGAAGCCGGCTATGTCGGCGAGGACGTGGAGAACATCATCCAGAAGCTGCTGCAGAAGTGCGACTACGACGTCGAGAAGGCGCAGCAGGGCATCGTCTACATCGACGAGATCGACAAGATCTCGCGCAAGAGCGAGAACCCGTCGATCACCCGCGACGTGTCCGGCGAAGGCGTGCAGCAGGCCCTGCTGAAGCTGATCGAAGGCACCGTGGCCAGCGTGCCGCCGCAGGGCGGGCGCAAGCACCCGCAGCAGGAATTCCTGCAGGTGGACACCAAGAACATCCTGTTCATCTGCGGCGGCGCGTTCGCCGGGCTGGACAAGGTGATCCAGCAGCGCTCCAGCGAGGCCGGCGGCATCGGCTTCGGTGCCAAGGTCAAGAGCAGCGAGCGCAAGCAGGAAGTGGGCAAGGTGCTGGCCGAGGTCGAGCCCGAGGACCTGATCAAGTTCGGCCTGATCCCCGAGTTCGTCGGCCGCCTGCCGGTGGTGGCGACCCTGGAGGAGCTGGACGAAGCGGCGCTGGTCAGGATCCTGACCGAACCGAAGAACGCCATCACCAAGCAGTTCAAGAAGCTGTTCGAGATGGAGAACGTCGAGCTCGAGTTCCGCCCGGACGCGCTGTCGGCCATCGCCAAGAAGGCGCTCAAGCGCAAGACCGGCGCGCGCGGCCTGCGCACCATCGTCGAGTCGGTGCTGCTGGACACCATGTACGACCTGCCGTCGCAGGAGAACGTGAGCAAGGTAGTGGTGGACGAATCGGTCATCGAGCACAAGTCCGAGCCGTACGTGATCTACCAGACGCCGCCGGCCAAGGCCGCGTCCGGTGACTGAATAGGCCGTTCGGGCCTCCTGTCCGGGCGGGATGAAGCCCGGTTCAGGTGCTTCCCCGACGCCACTTGCATCACCCCGCCGATGGCCCCATAACGGGGCCATCGGCTTTTTTCATGGCCACCCCCGAATCCAAGTGGAGCCCCCCATGGCCCAGTCCCAAACCGAAGTCCTCGACCTGCCGGTCCTGCCGCTGCGCGACGTGGTGGTGTTCCCGCACATGGTCATCCCGCTGTTCGTCGGGCGCGACAAGTCCATGCAGGCGCTGGAGCGGGCGATGGAAGCGGACAAGCGCATCCTGCTGGTCGCGCAGAAGTCGGCCGAGACCGACGACCCCACCGGCGCCGACCTGTACACCGTCGGTACCCTGGCGCAGGTGCTGCAACTGCTGAAGCTGCCCGATGGCACCATCAAGGTGCTGGTCGAGGGCCTGGCGCGGGTCGCCGTGGACAGGATCCGCGAGCAGGATGGCGCGCTGCAGGGCGCCGGCACCGAACTGGAATCGGACGAAGCGCGCGAGCCGCGCGAGATCGAGGCCATCGCGCGTTCGCTGATGTCGCTGTTCGAGCAGTACGTCAAGACCAACCGCAAGCTGCCGCCGGAGCTGCTGCAGACCCTGAACGGCATCGAGGAGCCGTCGCGCCTGGCCGACACCATCGCCGCCCACATCGGCGTGCGCCTGGCCGACAAGCAGAAGCTGCTGGAGACGCTGCAGGTCGGCGACCGGCTGGAAATGCTGGTCGGCCTGGTCGACGGCGAGATCGACGTGCAGCAGCTGGAGAAGCGCATCCGCGGGCGGGTCAAGTCGCAGATGGAGAAGAGCCAGCGCGAGTACTACCTCAACGAGCAGATGAAGGCCATCCAGAAGGAGCTGGGCGACCTGGACGACGCGCCGGGCGAACTGGACGAACTGGCGCGCAAGATCGCCGAGGCCGGCATGCCCAAGGCGGTCGAGGCCAAGGCGAAGAACGAGCTCAACAAGCTCAAGCAGATGTCGCCGATGTCGGCCGAGGCCGCGGTCGTGCGCAACTACCTGGAGTGGCTGCTGGGCGTGCCGTGGAAGAAGCGCACCAAGGTGCGCAAGGACCTCAAGGTCGCCCAGGACACGCTCGACGCCGATCATTACGGCCTGGACAAGGTCAAGGACCGCATCCTCGAATACCTGGCGGTGCAGTCGCGGGTGAAGCAGATGAAGGGCCCGATCCTGTGCCTGGTCGGGCCGCCGGGCGTGGGCAAGACCTCGCTGGGCCAGTCCATCGCCAAGGCCACCAACCGCAAGTTCGTGCGCATGAGCCTGGGCGGCGTGCGCGACGAGGCCGAGATCCGCGGCCATCGCCGCACCTACGTCGGCTCGATGCCGGGCCGCATCGTGCAGAACCTCAACAAGGTCGGCAGCAAGAATCCGCTGTTCGTGCTCGACGAGATCGACAAGATGTCGATGGACTTCCGCGGCGACCCGTCCTCGGCGCTGCTGGAAGTGCTCGACCCGGAGCAGAACAACGCGTTCAACGACCACTACCTTGAAGTGGACCTGGACCTGTCCGAAGTGATGTTCGTGGCGACCTCCAACTCGCTCAACATCCCCGGCCCGCTGCTGGACCGCATGGAAGTGATCCGCATCCCGGGCTATACCGAGGACGAGAAGCTCAACATCGCCACCCGCTACCTGGTGCCCAAGCAGCTCAAGGCCAATGGCCTGCAGCCGGAGGAGCTGGCCATCGAGGAGGGCGCGATCCGCGACATCGTGCGCTACTACACGCGCGAGTCCGGCGTGCGCAACCTCGAGCGCGAAATCGCCAAGATCTGCCGCAAGGTGGTCAAGGAGATCGCGCTCGCCGGCCCGCAGCCGGCCAGGAAGGCGGCCAGGAAGGCCACGAAGAAGCCCAAGGCGCTGGTGGTGGTCGATGCCGCCAACCTGGACAGGTATCTGGGCGTGCGCCGCTTCGACTTCGGCCGTGCCGAGGAAGAGAACGAAGTGGGCCTGGTGACCGGCCTGGCTTGGACCGAGGTCGGCGGCGACCTGCTGCAGATCGAATCGACGCTGATCCCAGGCAAGGGCGCGGTGACGTTGACCGGCCAGCTGGGCAACGTGATGAAGGAATCGGCGACGGCGGCGCTGTCGGTGGTGCGCGCCCGCGCGCAGGCGCTGGGCATCGACGTGGACTTCCTGCAGAAGCACGACGTGCACCTGCACGTGCCCGATGGCGCCACCCCCAAGGATGGCCCCAGTGCCGGCATCGCCATGGTCACCTCGCTGGTGTCGACCCTGACCCGGGTACCGGTCAAGGCCGATGTGGCCATGACCGGCGAGATCACCCTGCGTGGTCGCGTCACCGCCATCGGCGGTCTGAAGGAGAAGCTGCTGGCCGCGCTGCGCGGCGGCATCCGCACCGTGATCATCCCGGAGGAGAACCGCAAGGACCTGGCCGACATCCCGGCCAACGTCACCCGCGACCTGGACATCATCCCGGTGAAGTGGATCGATGAGGTGCTGGACATCGCGCTGGAGGCGCCGCTGGCACCAAAGAAGGCGCGCAAGAACGGCCAGCGGGTGGCGGTGCGGGGGCGGGCGAAGGCAGCTCCGGCCGCGCGCGTCAAGCACTGATGATGAACGCAAAATCCCTTGAAACCCGCGTCGTTATTGGCTTTTCGGCTTGCGTGGGTAGGGGGGCGCTGGTATAAAAGTGCGACTCACGCGCCCGCTCGATGAGCGGGCGACGTGTTTGCAGGATCTTACGGCCGCCGCCACTGCGATGGCGACGACCCATCCAATCTATTCCGCGGATTGCCGCATAGGGAGTTATTACATAATGAACAAGACCGAATTGATCGACGGCGTTGCCGCTGCTGCTGACCTCTCCAAGGCCGAAGCCGGCCGTGCGGTCGATGCCGTCGTCGCCGAGATCACCAAGGCGCTGAAGAAGGGCGATGCCGTGACGCTGGTGGGTTTCGGTACCTTCCAGGTCCGCGAGCGCGCCGAGCGCACCGGTCGCAACCCGAAGACCGGCGACACCATCAAGATCGCCGCTTCGAAAAATCCTGCCTTCAAGGCTGGTAAAGCCCTGAAGGACGCTGTAAACTAAGCGGCTCACCGGGGGTGCTTAGCTCAGTGGTAGAGCGTCTCCCTTACAAGGAGAGGGTCGGGGGTTCGAAACCCTCAGCACCCACCACGTAAAAGCACCGTCGAGCAGTATTGAAAGTGGAGCGGTAGTTCAGCTGGTTAGAATGCTGGCCTGTCACGCCGGAGGTCGCGGGTTCGAGTCCCGTCCGCTCCGCCAGTTTCAAGAAGGCCCCTGAGCGATCGGGGGCCTTGCTTTCTCTCCACCTTCCGGGGGGGAGCTGGAGGCGAACAATCAAGTGCGGAGCGGTAGTTCAGCTGGTTAGAATGCTGGCCTGTCACGCCGGAGGTCGCGGGTTCGAGTCCCGTCCGCTCCGCCAGTTCCACCCGCCACTGCATGCAGTGGCACCCCGGTCGCGATGTCGGCCGGTAGCAGGTTGCAATATGCGGAGCGGTAGTTCAGCTGGTTAGAATGCTGGCCTGTCACGCCGGAGGTCGCGGGTTCGAGTCCCGTCCGCTCCGCCATTGATTCGAAGCCCCGGGCAGAAGCCCGGGGCTTTTTTTTGGCCCTGCCAGGCCGGGGCCGCGCTCATGGCGTCGACGCCGCGCAGTGCCGCGGGCTTGGGCCGCGGCAGCGCACGGCGCGCCGGTTGGGAGTCAGGCGGGAAGCGGGTTACACTGCCCGGCTCGCCAATCAGGCCTTGATTTTCCCATGCTGCAGAAACTCCGCGACAAGACCTCGGGCTGGATCGTGACCGTGATCCTGGGGCTGCTGATGATTCCGTTCCTGTTCGTGATCGACAACAGCTATCTGGGCGGTGTCGGTGCGCAGAACGTCGCCAAGGTATCGGCACCGCCGTCGTGGTGGCGCTCGGCACCGTCGTGGTGGCCGATGTCGTTCCTGTGGAACCACCATGAGATCAGCGTCGAGGATTTCCGCACGCGCTTCGAGCAGGCGCGCATGGAGGCCCGCCAGCAGCAGGGTGACAACTTCGATCCGCGCGAGTTCGAGACCACCGAGAACAAGCTGGCCGTGCTCGACCAGCTGATCGACGAGCAGGTGGTGCGGCTGGCCGCCGAAGACGCGCGGATCGTCATCGGCGACGAGGCGGTGCGCAATTACATCGCCGCGATCCCGCAGTTCCAGCGCGACGGCAAGTTCGACCCCGAGCAGTACCGCCTGGTGCTGGCGCAGAGCCAGCCGCCGCGCACCCCGGCGATGTTCGACCAGGTAGTGCGTACCAGCCTGCAGCAGTCGATCATCCCGACCGCGCTGGCGCAGTCGGGCTTCGCCACCAAGGGCGAGAGCGAGCGCCTGCTGAAGCTGCTGGGCGAGACGCGCGACGTGGAGTTCGCCATGCTGCCCGCGCCGGAGGCCGACACCGCGGCGGTGGACGACGCGCAGATCAAGCAGTGGTACGAAACCCACACCCGCGACTTCATGCAGCCCGAGAGCGTGTCCATCGAGTACGTCGAGCTGGACGCCGCGCGCATGCCGGCCGCCACGCCCGCGGACGAGGCGGCCCTGCGCCGCCGCTATGAGGAAGAGAAGGCCCGCTTCGTCAAGCCGGAGCAGCGCCTGGCCTCGCACATCCTGATCAGCGCCGGCAGCGACGCCGCCGCGCAGAAGGCCGCCGAAGCCAAGGCCGCCAAGCTGGCCGCCGAGGCCAAGCAGCCGGGCGCCGACTTCGCCGCGCTGGCCAAGGCCAACTCGGACGATCCGGGTTCCAAGGCCGAAGGCGGCGACCTGGGCTGGGTCGAACACGGCGTGATGGTCAAGCCGTTCGAGGATGCGCTGTTCGCGATGCAGCCGGGTGAGATCAGTGGCCCGGTGAAGACCGAGTTTGGTTACCACGTGCTGAAGCTGCGCGAGGTCAAGGGCGGCGAAGGACGTCCGTTCGAGGAAGTGCGCGACCAGCTGGCGGCCGAACAGCTGCAGGCCGATACCGAGCGCGCGTTCAACGAACTCGGTGGGCGCCTGGTGGACCTGGTCTACAAGAACCCGACCGTGCTTGAGTCGGCAGCCAAGGAAGTGGGCCTGCCGGTGCAGACCCTGGGCCCGTTCACCCGCGCCACCGCCAGCGGCATCGCCGCCAACCCGGCGGTGCTGCGCGCGGCCTTCTCCGACGCGCTGAAGGAGGACGGCACGGTCAGCGACCCGATCGAACTGGGGCCGAACCACAACGTGATGATCCGCGTGACCGCACATACGCCCGAGCAGGCCATCCCGCTGGCGCAGGCGCGCGAGAAGGTGATCGCCGCGGTGCGCGCGCACCGTACCGAGGAAGCGGCGAAGAAGGCGGCCGATGCGCTGCTGGCCAAGCTGCAGGCGGGGCAGACGCTGCAGGCGCTGGCCGAGGGCGAGAAGCTGCAGTTGCTGCCGATGCCTGGCCTGCCGCGCTCGGCGCCGATGCCGACGGCTGCCGCCAACCGGGCGGTGTTCAGCGTGGTGCCGCCGTCCGAGGGCAAGCCCAGCTACGGCAAGGTGGAGCTGGACGACGGGCGTTATGCGGTCTTCGCGGTGACCAAGGTCACCCCGGGCGACCTCAAGGAAGTGCCGGAGCCGCAGCTGGCGATGCTGAAGCAGCAGCTGAGCCAGATCGACGGCGCGGCGGCGGCCAAGGCGTTCGTCGATGGCCTGCGCAAGCGCTTCAAGGTGCAGGTGCAGGAATCCCAGCTCTGACCCGGAGCGCGCGGGGCGCGGCTGACAACGCCCCGCGGATCCGCTGAAACAGAAAGCCCGGCGTAGCGCCGGGCTTTCTCGTTTCTGTCATTGGCGAGGACGGCAGCGTGTCAGCGGGTTTCCTCGAAGCGCAGCACCATCCCGGGCTTGAGGATCGCATTGGCGTCCAGGTTGTTGCGCGAAAGCAGGGTCTTGACCGGGATGCCGTACCGCCGCGCGATCGTCCAGGCCGATTCACCGCTGCGGACCGTGTGCCGGCGTCCCGCGGCGGCGGTGCCCGCGCTGGCCACGGCGGTGCTGGCGACATCGACGCTGGCCGGTGCCGGCAACGCCGCCGGTGGCAGGAGAGCTGCCGCGAGCTGGCTTTCGCTGCCCAGGACCATGTCCGGCAGCGCCGGTGCCAGCACCCGGGTGCCGGCACGCTTGCCGGTGACCGCCGGGTTGAGCCGGGCCACGCGCGCCGGGTCCAGCGCATTGCGGGCCGACCAGTCGGCCAGGCTGGTGCCGGCGGGCAGCGCGTGCCCGCGCAGCACCGGTACCGGACGGTCCAGGGCTGCCATCAGCTCCGGCTCCTTTTCCGCCTGCTCCAGCACGCAGGCCAGGGCATGCAGCTTCTCGACATAGGCGTGGGTGATCGGCGACAGGCCCGGCAGTTCGGCCGGCCGCGCGTTCTGCGCGTTCATGCCGCCGCGGCGCAGCGCCTGCAGGATGCGGTACTCGCCTGCGTTGTACGCCATCACGGCCAACTGCCAGTCGCCGCCGAACATGCCGTAGAGGGTTTTCAGGTAGCGCACCGCGGCGCGGGTCGAATCCACCGCCGACAGCCGGCCGTCATAGCCGCTTTCCATGGGGACCCGGTGGTTGCGCGCGGTGGTGGCGATGAACTGCCACAGGCCGGCGGGGCCGCTGGCGTTGCGCGCGCCCGGCCGGTAACCGCTTTCCACGAAGGGGATCAGCGCGAACTCGGTGGGCAGGCCGGCCGCGCGCAGCTCATCCACCACGTAGCCGAACAGGGGCAGGGCATCGTCCTCGACGTTGCCCAGGCGCGATGGCGCGTGTGCGAACTGCTTGCGCCAGCGCGGGCTGGTGGCGTCCGCGTCGCATTGCGACATCGCCAGGCCCTCGCGGAAGCTGGCGAATATCTGGTGGCCATTGCGGGTGAGCGGCGCCGGCAGTGCGGCCGGGTCGGCCGGCAAGGCCGCCAGCGAGGCGATGTTCTGGGTCAGGCCGGCGGTGGCCGGCAGCGACTGCGCGCCGGCGGTGACGCCGGCACCCGCGCCGAGCAGCAGCCCCAGCGCCAGGGACAGGCCGTGCCGCCTCACGCGCGGAAACCGTCTTTCCAGCGCCGTAATTCGGCGAACACTTCCACTTCGTCCAGCGGCGCGCGGCCCAGCCGCGCGGCGATGGCCTGGCGCACGGGTTCGGCATGCGTGCGCAGGAAGGGGTTGCATTCCAGTTCGCTGGCCAGCAGCGAGGGAACGGTGGGGCGGGAGCGGCTGCGCATGTCCATGGCTTCCTGTTGGCGGCGGTGCAATGCCGCGTTGGTGGGATCGACATGCCGCGCGAACACGGCATTGCCCAGCGTGTACTCATGCCCGCAGCAGACCCGCGTCTGCGCCGGCAGTGCCGCCAGCCGCCGTAGCGAGGCCAGCATCTGGGCGGGCGTACCTTCGAACATGCGTCCACAGCCGAGGCTGAACAACGTGTCGCCACAGAACAGGTGTCCGTGGCCATGGAAGGCGATATGGCTCCGGGTGTGGCCGGGTACGGACAGCACCGAGAACGCGAAACCGGCAGATTCTACCCGGTCGCCATCGCCGACGCGTTCACATTCCAGGGGGATGCGTTCATCTTCGGGGGCGAAGACCGGCAGGTCCGGCCAGTGTTGCCGCAGTTCCGCCACGCCGCCGATATGGTCGTCATGGTGGTGGGTAAGCAGCACGGCGGCTGGCCGCAGGCCCCGGTCGGCCGCCTCCAGGACCGGCCGCGCCTGGCCCGGATCGACGACCAGCGTGCTGCCGTCAGGCGCCTGCAGCGCCCAGATGTAGTTGTCCTGGAATGCAGGCAGGGCGGTCAGTCGCATAGAATTGGACCATGCCTGCCGCCCCGTTCCCCCGTCAAGCTGCAGTCTCGGCCTGGTTTGAGAAGGCTGGAGCGGCGGCGATGCGGGCCGCCGAACAGCGCCACCTGCTCGAGCAGGTCAGCGGGTTTCCCGCGCAGCCGTGGCTGTGGCTGGCGCCCTGTGCGACCTGGCTGCCGGCGGAGGCGCCGATCGGGCGCGGGGTGCGCCTGCACCGGACCGCCGATGGGCACGGCTGGCGCGGCGATGTGTCCTGCGCCCTGCCGTTGCCGCTGCCCTCCGAAGCGGTCAACGCGATCATCCTGCAGCATGTGGCCGCGGTGGACCTGGAGCCGCTGTTGGCCGAATGCGCGCGGGTGCTGATGCCCGGCGGCCGGCTGTGGATGACCCTGCTCAACCGCTACAGCCCCTACCGCGCCCGCTGGCAATGGCAGGGCGCCCGCCCGCCGTCGGCCACGCGTTGCCAGTCGCGGCTGCGGCGCGAGGGGCTGCGGATCCGCTCGGTGCGCCATTTCGGGCCGCTGTGGAACGAGGCCGGGCCGGCCGCCGGCAAGGCGTTGCCGGCGTTGCGGGCGGTCTGCGTGCTGGAATTCGAGAAGCGTGTGGCGGCCTTCATCGGCCCCGAAGCCGCCCGCCCGGTGGGCTGGGGCGGGCCGGTGGCGACCTGACGCTTCATACAACGGAAAGACATGAAATCAATCGAGATACATACCGACGGTGCCTGCCTCGGCAATCCGGGCCCGGGTGGCTGGGCGGCGCTGCTGCGTTACAAGGCGCATGAGCGCGAGCTGTCCGGTGGCGAGGCCCATACCACCAACAACCGGATGGAGCTGATGGCCGCCATCGCCGGGCTGGAGGCGCTCACCGAGCCGTGCGCCATCATGCTGCAGACCGATTCGCAGTACGTGCGCCAGGGCATCACCGAATGGATGCCGGGCTGGGTGCGGCGGCACTGGAAGACCGCCGGCGGCGACCCGGTGAAGAACCGCGACCTGTGGGAACGCCTGCACGCGGCCACCCAGCGCCACCAGATCGAATGGCGCTGGGTGAAGGGCCACAATGGCGATCCAGACAACGAACGCGTGGACCAGCTGGCCCGCGATGCCGCAATCCGCGTGCGCGACGGCGCCGCAAGCAACTGAGGTGGGCCATGCGCCAGATCGTCCTTGATACCGAAACCACCGGACTGGAGTGGAAGAAGGGCAACCGCGTGGTCGAGATCGGCTGCGTGGAACTGCTCGAGCGCCGGCCCAGCGGCAACAATTTCCATCGTTACCTCAAGCCCGACTGCGAGTTCGAGGCCGGCGCCCAGGAAGTCACCGGCCTGAGCCTGGAGTTCCTGGCCGACAAGCCGCGCTTCGAGGAGGTCGTGGACGAGTTCCTGGCCTATGTCGACGGCGCCGAGCTGATCATCCACAACGCCGCCTTCGACATGGGCTTCCTCGAGAACGAGATGGCGTTGCTGGGCAGGGGGCCGCTTGCCGAGCGGGTGACGGTCACCGATACGCTGGCGATGGCGCGCGAGCGCTTCCCCGGCCAGCGCAACTCGCTCGACGCGTTATGCAAGCGCCTGGGCGTGGACAATTCGCACCGGCACCTGCATGGCGGCCTGCTCGATGCGCAGATCCTGGCCGACGTCTACATCGCATTGACCTCGGGGCAGGAGGAGATCGGCTTCGGCCTGCCCGAGTCCGAGGTCCGCGGCGCGACGGGCATGCTGCAGGCCTTCGATGCCACGGCGCTGCTGCCGCGTCCGGTGGTGGTGGCCACGGCCTCCGAGCTCCAGGCACACCAGGCGCGCCTGGAGCGCCTGCGCAAGAAGGCCGGGCATGCCTGGTGGGACGGCGCCAGGCCGGAGCAAGCGGCCGGCGCGTAACGCGGGGCGACGACGCCCGCGCGCCGGCGGGCGCTGCTCAGTGGCAGCGGACCAGCAGTGCGGTGATGTTGTCCGAACCGCCGCCGTCCAGCGCCGCGGCCACCAGCGTGTCCACGCATTCCTGGGCGCTGCAGTCGGCCTGCGCCAGGGCCTGCGCCAGGCTGCGGTCGTCCACTTCCTCGGTCAGGCCGTCACTGCACAGCAGCAGTTGCATGCCCGGGCGCAGTTCGCCGGTCATGGTGGCGACGTTGAGGTGGGCCGGATCGGTCACGCCCAGTGCCTGGGTGACCACGTTGCGGTGCGGGTGGGCGCGGGCCTGCTCGACGGTCAGCGAGCCCTGGGCGATCAGTTCCTGCACGTAGCTGTGGTCCTGGCTCAGCTGGGCCAGCTTGCCGTCCCGCCACAGGTAGGCGCGGCTGTCGCCCACCCAGGCGACCTCGAAGCGGTGGCCCTGCACCCGCGCGGCGACCACGGTGGTGCCCATGGGCAGGCTGTCGTTGCGCCGGCGCGAGGCGCGGATGATCTCCTCGTCGGCGATGCGGATCGCCTGCGGCAGCGGGGTGCCGCCGCGTACCTCGCGCACGATGGCCTCGCGCGCCAGCGCGCTGGCGACTTCGCCGCAGGCATGGCCGCCCATGCCGTCGGCGACCAGCCACAACCCCAGTTCGCCGTCACCGTAATAGGTGTCCTCGTTGAGCTGGCGGCGCAGGCCGACGTGGCTGAGGTGTCCGAATTCGATCATGGGCGCCCGCGGCGGGCCGTTTCCAGCGGAGAGGCTTTTCATCATCGCGTCCGCACCGGTACACGGCAAGAGCCGCCCGCGCGCCGGCCGGGCAGTGGATACCGCGGCGGCGGGGCCCCGGCGGGCAGCGTCACCCGCACATGATGAAAAAACAGCTTGTCCGCGCTGCCAAGGCCTCGTATCATTCGCAGCCCGGTACGCCGGGAACCACCGGGAAGGTGGCAGAGTGGTTGAATGTACCTGACTCGAAATCAGGCATACGTTAATAGCGTATCGGGGGTTCGAATCCCCCCCTTCCCGCCAGATCTGGAAACGGCCCCCGACGGGGCCGTTTTCGTTTCCGGCCGCCAGCGCGGCACCACGCGCGGCGGCGCCGGCCGCTACACTGCTTCCTCCGCTTCCCCGGTATCCGTCATGTCCGAAATCCTGGTGCCCGTCTCCTTCGGCGAACTGCTCGACAAGATCTCGATCCTGCAGATCAAATCCGAGCGCATGAGCGATGCGGGCAAACTGGCGAACGTGCGCAACGAACTGGCCGCGCTGGAGCGCACCTGGAGCGCGCACCCGGCGGCGAGCCGCGATATCGAGGGCCTGCGCGCCGAACTGAAGGCGGTCAACGAGCGGCTGTGGGACATCGAGGACGACATCCGGCTCAAGGACAAGGCGCAGGCGTTCGACGCGGGGTTCGTCGATCTGGCGCGCAGCGTGTACTTCCAGAACGACGAGCGCGCGCGGATCAAGAAGGCGATCAACCTGGCCCTGGGTTCGGGGTACGTGGAAGAGAAGTCCTACGCGGACTACCGCGCGCGCTGAGCCTGCGCGCCGCGGCGGGCCTCAGCCCGCGTGGTCGGCGACGTAGCGCTCGAACGCGGCGATGGCATCGTCCACGGTGACCAGGTCCATGACCCCGTCGAACTCGATCTTCGTGCCCCATTTCAGGTCGGCGGCGGGCCTGCGCAGGAAGCGCCGCGCCGCATCGTCGTAGCGGTCCACGCAGTAGCGCCGGTCCGAGTACGGGCCGCTGCGCGCCGGGTTGCTGGCCGCATGCAGGCCCAGCACCTTGGTGCCGACCGCGTTGGCGATGTGCATGGGGCCCGAATCCGGCGTCACCAGCAGCCTGGCGCGGGCCAGCAGCGCCGGCAGCTGCTTGAGGGTGTCGCGGCCGACCAGATCCAGCGCCGGCGCGCGCATCGCCGCCAGGATCGCGTCGGCGGTGTGCCGTTCCAGCTCGCTGCGGCCGCCGCACAGCACCACCCGCCAGCCGCGCGCGGCGGCATGGTCGGCAAGCGCCGCGTAACGGTCGGCATGCCAGTTGCGTCGCACATGGCTGGAGCAGGGCGAGATCATCAGCACCGGGCGGCCGTCGTCATCCCACTGCGCGCGCGCCCAGTCGTGGGCGTCGGCGGGCGTGGCCAGGTCCCAGCTCACCGCGGTCTGCTTCAGCCCCAGCGGCTCGCAGAAGCTGCCGATCGCATCCAGCACGTGGATGCCGGGGCGGTCGGGAATGCGTTCGTTGATGAACAGCCCGTGCAGGTCCTTGGAGCGCGCGCGGTCGTAGCCGATGCGGCGCCGGGCGGGGATGAAGGCCGACAGCACGTTGGCGCGGAAGGCGACCTGCATCTGCAGCAGCGCGGCGAAACCGGTGGCGGGCAGCTCGCGCCGCAGCGCGCGCATGCCGGCCAGCCCGGATTTCTTGTCGTAGACATGGAACGCCACGCCGCGCAGGCCCTCCAGCAACCGGTGTCCGGCCTTGTCGATCACCCAGTGCAGTTCCACCCCCGGCCGGGCCTGCTGCAGCGTCCTTACCAGCGGGACCACGTGGGTCACGTCCCCGAGCGCGGACAGCCGCAGGAGACACAGGGGGGAGGACGCTGGAGGCATGGTGTTGTTAGACTCGCGGTGAATGGTCGCTTTCGACGCCACTGAAGCGCTGACGCCTTGCCGCGAAGGCCGCGGCTATGGTGCCATTCTGTTCGACCGCCAACACCTGCGGCAAGCCGAAACCAGCTTGTTTTCGCCTGCGCACTGGGGTGGGCGGGCGCGCCCGGTAGGCGAGGGCGGGCGGGGTGGGGCATGGTTCGTGGACGCCGCGTTCGGCCACTGCGTGCTGCGCCACTACCTGCGCGGCGGCGTCGCCGCCCGGCTCAGCCGCGATCGTTACCTGTGGCAGGGCGCCGACCGTACCCGCAGCTTTTCCGAATTCCGCCTGATGCGGAAGCTGATCGCGCTGAAACTGCCGGTGCCGCGGCCGCTGGCGGCGTTCTACATGCGCCAGGGCGCCAGCTATCGCGCGGCGATCCTGATGGAGCGGCTCGATGGCGTGCGCTCGCTGGCCGACCGCGCGCTGGTGGCCGGGCGTGGCGCGCCCTGGGAGGAGGCCGGGCGCCTGGTCGCGCGCTTCCATCGCGCCGGGCTGGATCACGCCGACCTCAACGCGCACAACATCCTGTTCGATGCCGGCGGCCATGGCTGGCTGATCGATTTCGACCGCGGCGTGCTGCGCATTCCCGCCACGCGCTGGCGCGAGCGCAACCTCAAGCGCCTGTTGCGCTCGCTGCTCAAGCTGCGCGGCGAGCGCAGCCGCGAGGACGTGGAAAAGGACTTCGCGCGCCTGCGCCGCGCCTACGACCTGGCCTGGAACCGGGGCGTGTGATGGAGTGGTCGCTGCGCTTCCTCGGGGTCGGCAATGCCTCGGCGGTGGAACTCGGCTCGCCGATGGCGGTGATCGAGCGCGACGCCCGGCCGTGGTTGACCATCGACTGCGGCGGCGAAGGGCTGACCGCCTACCGGGCCCGCTATGGCGCGATGCCCGATGCGCTGTTCGTCACCCATGTGCACCTGGACCACGTCGCCGGCTTCGAGCGGCTGTTCGTCGATGCGTACTTCAATCCGGGGCGACGCGGGCGGGTGCGGCTGTACGTGCCGGCGCCGCTGGTGCCGCTGCTGCACCGGCGCGTCGGCGATTACCCCAACGTGCTCGCCGAAGGCGGCGCCAATTTCTGGGATGCGTTCCAGCTGGTGGTGGTCGGCGAGGCGTTCTGGCATTACGGCATGCGCCTGGAGGTGTTCCCGGTACGCCATCACTGGCCGGAGACCGCCTGGGGCCTGCGCCTGCAGGGCGCGCTGGTCTGGACCGGCGATACCCGGCCGATCCCGGAGATGCTGGCCCGCCATGCCGATGACGGCGAACTGGTCGCCCACGACTGCGGCCTGCATGGCAACCCGTCGCATACCGGCGTGGACGACCTGGAGCGCGAGTACCCGGCGGAACTGCAGGCGCGCATGGTGCTGTACCACTACGCCAGCGCGGCCGATGGCCAGGCGCTGCGCGCGCGCGGCCACCGCGTGGCCGATCCCGGCGAATGCCTGGCACTGGCCGAACCCACCGCGCCGCGGGCGCTGCCGTTCCAGGGCTGATCGCGGCAGCGGCGCCGGTCGCATCTGGAGCAGCGGTCATCTGGCGTCGTAGGGCTGTACGCGGCGGGCGGCGCGTGCCCAAGCCGTGACCAGGCGTGGTGGGTGCATGGGCCCGGAAAAGGTGGCGGCCCCGCCGGCTGACCTCGGCGCCCGCGTCGATCGATACCGTTGCTGCCTTCCGGCCCTGGCGGGATTTTCGACCTAGCGTCGCGAGGGGCCGACGGGGCCACCATAGACGCGGGCCGCGCATCGCGCGGCCCGGGTTCACTGTTCCGGATCAAGACCGGACGCATGAATCTGGCGGAGAGAGGGGGATTCGAACCCCCGAAGCGCGGTTTAGACGCTTACACACTTTCCAGGCGTGCTCCTTCAACCACTCGGACACCTCTCCGTGACCTGCCGCTTCCCGAAGGCGCTGCAGGGGCGCAGATTCTATAGGGCCGGCGCTGCGGCCACAAGTCGAATGTGCGGCGGCGCGCGCCGGGCGGGGGTGGCACCGGTGCCGCCGCACCGCGGCCGATCCATCATGCCGGCACGGGGCGAGCCGCCGGCGACCGGCGCTGTTCCCCGGCCGTTGGCGGCCTGTGCGCGATCCCGGCGCCGGGCGCCGCCCATCCATTCAGCGGCCGCCGCCGCGTCCCTGTCCGGGGCGGGCCGGCGGAGCGGGGGCGTGGCACAATGTGGGTTCAGATGAAGACGGTTGCCTGATGTCCTATCTCGTCCTCGCCCGCAAGTGGCGCCCGAAGCGTTTCGCCGAGCTGGTAGGCCAGGAACACGTGGTCCGCGCGTTGAGCAATGCGCTGGACAGCGGCCGCGTCCACCATGCCTTCCTGTTCACCGGCACCCGCGGCGTCGGCAAGACCACCATCGCGCGCATCTTCGCCAAATCGCTGAACTGCGAGCATGGCACCAGCGCCGACCCGTGCGGCCAGTGCCCGGCCTGCCTGGACATCGACGCGGGCCGCTACATCGACCTGCTGGAGATCGACGCCGCGTCCAACACCGGCGTGGACGACGTGCGCGAGGTGATCGAGAACGCGCAGTACATGCCGTCGCGCGGCAAGTACAAGGTCTATCTGATCGACGAAGTGCACATGCTGTCCAAGGCGGCGTTCAACGCGCTGCTGAAGACGCTGGAGGAACCGCCGGAGCACGTGAAGTTCCTGCTGGCCACCACCGACCCGCAGAAGCTGCCGGTCACCGTGCTGTCGCGCTGCCTGCAGTTCAACCTCAAGCGGCTGGACGAGGAGCAGATCCGCGGGCAGATGACGCGCATCCTCGGTGCCGAGCAGATCGAGTTCGAGGATGGCGCGATCACCCAGCTGGCGCGCGGCGCCGACGGTTCGCTGCGCGATGGCCTGTCGCTGCTCGACCAGGCCATCGCCTATGCCGGCGGCGCGCTGCGCGACGACGTGGTGCGGGCGATGCTCGGTACCGTCGACCGCACCCAGGTGGCGGCGATGCTCGACGCGCTGGCGGCGGGCGACGGCGCGCGCCTGCTGCAGGTCGTGGCGACCCTGGCCGATTTCTCGCCGGACTGGAGCGGCGTGCTCGACGCGCTGGCCGAAGCCCTGCATCGCATCCAGGTACAGCAGCTGGTGCCGGGCGCGCCGGTGCCCGGTGACGGCATCGACGCGGTGGCGTTCGCCGCGCGGCTGCGCCCGGAGGTGGTGCAGCTGTGGTACCAGATGGCACTGGGCGGCCGCCGCGACCTGCACCTGGCGCCGAGCCCGCGCGCCGGTTTCGAAATGACCGTGCTGCGCATGCTGGCGTTCCGCCCGGCCGGTGCGGTGCCGGCGGTGCCGGAAGGCGAAGGTCCGGGGACCGGGGCGGTGTCGTCGTCGGCTGGCGGTTCCACGCCTGCCGTGACCGCGGCTGCCGTCGCTGCACCGGCGGCGCAGCCGGTGGCGGCTGTGCCGGTCTCCGCCCCCGTTTCCGCCCACGCGGCCCCGAAGCGCGAAGACGTCGTGCCGCTGGCGGCGCGCGCGCCGCAGGCCGATGCGTCGTCGCTTTCCCCGGCGCCGGCCGCCAACCCGGTGCAGGCGCGCGCGGACGACGACCTGCCGCCATGGATGGAGGAAACCGCCGCGGCGCAGGCGCACCACGAGGTGGCCGACTCCATGCCGCCGGCGCCACGCCAGGCGCCACCGTCGCCATTCCGTGCCGAGGGCATCGCCATCGCGCCGGCCGCGCGCCCTGCGGCGCCGGCAACGGCCGCGGCCGGCGAACCACCGCGCGCGCTGGACAACGCCGAACAGTGGCTGGACCTGGTCGCCACCAGCGGCCTGTCCGGGCCCTCGCGCGAGCTCGCCGCCAACGCCGCGTTCGTCGGTTACCACAACGGCGTGCTGCGGCTGGCGCTGCTGCCGGGCTTCGAATACCTGCAGTCCGAACGTTCGCTGGGCGCGCTGGCGCAGACCCTGGCGCAGGCGCTGGGCAACGCGCCGAAGATCGTGATCGAGACCGGCAACGCGCCGGCCGAAACCCTGCACGAGCGCGCCGACCGCCAGCGCGGCGAGCGACAGAATGCGGCCGAGGCCGTTTTCATGGCCGACCCCCAGGTGCAGCACCTGCTCGCGCAGGGCGCCCGGGTCGTGCCCGATTCCATCCGTCCCCTTGAAGAGTAGGAAACCATGCGCGGCAATATCGCCCAACTGATGCAACAGGCCCAGAAGATGCAGGAGAACCTGCAGAAGGCCCAGGAAGAACTGGCCAAGCTGGAGGTCACCGGCAGTGCGGGTGGCGGCATGGTCAGCGTGACCCTGACCGGCAGCAAGGAGTGCCGCAAGGTGCGCATCGATCCGTCGGTGCTGTCCGACCAGGAAATGGTCGAGGACCTGATCGCCGCGGCGTTCAATGACGCCTCCAACAAGATCGATGCCGAGTCGCAGGCGCGCATGGGCTCGGCCACGGCCGGCATGAAGCTGCCGCCGGGGATGAAGCTCCCGTTCTGATCACGCTGTGCCGGCCGCGCCCGGCCACCCGTACTGCCCACGTCGCGAAGCCCCCGGGCTTCGCGCGTTCGTTTCGACCATGAGCCCGATGCGATGAGCCTGCCGCTGCTGGAACAACTGATCGAGGCCTTCCGGGTGCTGCCCGGCGTCGGCCAGAAGAGTGCGCAGCGCATGGCCTACCACGTGCTCGAGCGCGCGCGCGATGGCGGCCTGCGGCTGTCGCAGGTGCTGGGCGAGGCGATCGAGCGCATCGGGCACTGCGCGCAGTGCCGCGATTTCAGCGAGGCCGAGGTGTGCCCGCTGTGCGCCAGCGCCAGCCGCGAGCGGGAGACGCTGTGCGTGGTGGAGTCGCCGGCCGACCGCTTGGCCATCGAGCACGCCACCAGCTACCGCGGCCTGTATTACGTGCTGCAGGGGCGGCTGTCGCCGCTGGACGGCATCGGCCCGCGCGAGCTCGGCCTGGACCAGTTGGAGGCGCGGCTGGCGCAGGGCGAAGTGGTCGAACTGATCATCGCCACCAATTCCACCGTCGAGGGCGAAGCCACCGCGCACTACCTGGCGCAGCTGGCGCGCCGCCACAAGGTGCGCCCGAGCCGGCTGGCGCAGGGCCTGCCGCTGGGTGGCGAGCTGGAATACGTGGACCGCGGCACGCTCTCGCACGCCTTTGGCAGCCGCAGCGAAATCGGCGAATAGGCCACGGCGGGGCGGTAAGCTGTAGGTCGTTCAACGCCAGTGAGCCGCCGCATGACCGATACGATTTTCGGCAAGATCATCCGCCGCGAAATTCCCGCCAGCATCGTCTACGAAGACGACGAGGTGCTGGGCTTCAAGGACATCGCCCCGCAGGCGCCGGTGCATGTCCTGTTCATTCCCAAGAACGAGGTCATCCCCACCCTGGACGACCTGCAGCCGGCGCAGGCGCACCTGGTCGGCAAGCTGGCGCTGGCCGCCGCCGAGTACGCGCGTCGGGAAGGTTTCGCGCAGAACGGCTACCGCATCGTCATGAACTGCCGCGAGGATGCCGGGCAGACGGTGTTCCATATCCACCTGCACCTGCTGGCCGGCGCGCCGCTGGGGCATTTCGGCGCGGCATGAGCCGGCATCCGCGGGACCCGGCGATGCGGGCCGTGCGCGGTCGCCTCCGCCGGTGCATCGGCCTGTTGCTGCTGGCGCTGCCATCGGTGGGGTTCGCGCAGGCGCTGCCGGACGCATCGGCGGCGGGCGCGGTCTTCCAGCGCATGCAGCAGTTGTGCGCGGCCGATGACGGCAAGGCCTGGGGGGTGAGCCTGTGCGGGCCGGTGCTGCTGGTCGATCCGGCCAGCCGCCAGTTCGTTGCCAGCATCGACGGGGCCGATACCGCACTGGAGCGCGACGGCCCGGTGTTCCGTGGCCGCCTGCCCGACAACGTCCCGGTCGCCAATACCGCCGTGGGCTGGAACGGGCGCACCTGGACCATGTTGATGCTGCCGCTGCCCGAAGACCCGGCGGCCCGCTCGATCCTGCTCATGCACGAGGCCTGGCACCGCATCCAGGCCGGAATCGGGCTGGCCGCGACCCACGCCGACCAGGACCAGCTGGAGACCGAGCAGGGACGCACGGCGCTGCGGCTTGAGCTGCGTGCGCTGGCGGCGGCGCTGGAGGCAACCAGCGCGGAGCAGCGGCGGCAGACCATTGCCGACGCGATGACCTTCCGCGCCTGGCGCCACGCGCGGTTCCCGCAGGCGGCTGCCGCCGAGGATGCGATGGAGCGCCACGAGGGCATCGCCGAGTACACCGGGCGCATCCTCGCGCAGGACGACGCGCTGCAGGCCCGGCTCGCCGCGCATCTGCGCCGTGGCGACGCGGTGACGGCCTATGCCCGCTCCTTCGCCTACTACACCGGGCCGGCCTACGGTGTCCTGCTGGACGGTGCCGCGCCGGGCTGGCGCAGTCGCTGGAACCGGCAGGACGGCCTGCCAGGGCTGCTCGCGGCCGCGCTGGGCATGCAGGCCGATGCCGGCGATGCCGCCTTCCAGCGCGCGGGCGCGCGCCATGGCCTGGCCGAGGTGGCGGCCGCCGAGCAGGCCCGCGCGCAGCACCAGGCCGGCGTGGTGGCTGCCCTGCGCGCGCGCCTGGTCGACGGCCCGGTGCTGGCCGTGCCGGTCAACGGTGCCAGTTTCAGTTTCGATCCGAACCGGGTGACGCCGTTGCCACCGCAGGGCGCGGTGTATGGCGTGATCCGCGCCGCGGCCGCCTGGGGCGTGCTGGAGGTGCGCGGCGATGGGCTGTTGTCCACCGACTGGAAGCGGCTGTCGGTGGCCCACGCCGGGGTGCGGCAGACGGCGGCTGGCTGGGAAGGCGAGGGCTGGGTGCTGACGCTGGCGCCGGGCTGGGCGCTGCAGCCCGGCGCGCGTCACGGCGACTGGACGCTCCGCAGGCTGGAGTGAGCCCTGCGGCTACAACGGGAAACGCCGCCCGAAGGCGGCGTTTGCAGTGTGCTGCGGACGCCGGGCTTACCACCAGCCGCCGCGCCAACCCCAGCCCCAGCCGGGGCCCCAGGTCGGTCCCCACGGACCGTACGGGTAGGCCGGCACTACTTCGACTTCGCGCTGCACCGGCCACAGATACACCACGTCGGCGGCGATCTTCGGCAGCGGGTAGTCGTATTCGCCGATCTTGGTGGTCTGGTAGCCGTCGATACGGCCGATGAAGGTCACGTCGCGGCCGGGCTCGAACACCGCCGGGTCGTAGAAGCCGGCGCGGCAGGCGAGGAAGCGGCCATCGCTGGCGTCGGCGGAGGTGGTGCTCGGGCGGCCATTGCCGTTGAGCGGGCGGGCGATCATCTGGAAACAGGTTTCGCCCTGACCGGGAATGGTCTCGATGATGCGGCCACCCCAGCGCACCGGCGTGCCGGTCTGCTTCTGCGCGACGCTGTCACGCGGGGACACCGTGCTGAACTGTCCCTGCAGCGGCTTGGGCGCGGTGGCACAGGCGGCCAGGGTCAGGCTGGCGGCGATGGCAATGAGGATGCGGGTCTTCATGTTCGTGCTCCGGTCGGTAATCCGGGTTGGGGGCGGTGCCTGTGCAGGTCACGCAATAATGAAGCCAGGTCCGACGAGGCGCCAGCGTAGCGCGCATCGCTGAAACGCTGGCTGAGCAGTACCAGCCCGCTGCCGGGCCGCACGGCGTCCACGCGCGCGGCCCAGGCGCCGGCGGTTTCGTGCGCCTGCCGGCCCAGGCCGAGGCGGGTGTAGCGGCGGTCCAGCCGGCGCCAGGCGCGCAGCAGCGGATCGCGCTCGCGTTCGCCGCGCGCCAGCAGCCAGGCCATGGCGGCGACGGCGACAAGCGCGAAGGCGGCGAGCAGCCCGACCAGCTGCGCCGGTTCCAGCCGCTCGATGCCGAACGGGCTGAGCAGCCGCTGCTGGCGGCGCGCGTCGAAGGACAGCACCAGGCCGTTCCAGCTGCGGCGCAGCCAATCGCCGGCCTGCGCGAGCTGCAGCCAGCGCGTTCCCATGTCCAGTCCGCCGCCGGCGGAGTCGCCGCGCGCCAGGCGGTCCTCCAGGGTGTCGCGGATACGCGCCGGGGCGACTGCCGCGGTCGGGTCGACGCGGGTCCAGCCGCGCTGTGGCAGCCACACCTCGGCCCAGGCGTGCGCGTCCATCCTGCGTACCAGCCAGTAGTCGCCGTAGCGGTTGCGGGTGCCGCCGGCGTAGCCGGTGACGACCCGCGCGGGGATGCCGGCGCCACGCATCAGCACCACGAAGGCGGAACTGAAGTGCTCGCAGAAGCCCGCCTTCCAGTCGAACAGGAACTCGTCGGCGCCGTGGCGGCCGGGCAGCGGCGTGCTCAGGGTGTAGCTGAAGTCGCGGCGGATCCACTGCATCGCGCGGCGGACGATGGCGACGTCGTCATTGCCGGCCTCCAGGCGCCACTGCCGGGCCAGCGCCAGCGTGCGTGGATTGAAGCCGCGCGGCAGTTGCAGCGCCTGCGCGCGCAGCTCCGGAGGCAGCGCCTGCTGGAAGCGCACCGGCGCCGCCGAACGCAGGTGCCAGCGGGTCAGCGTGGCCAGCGGCCGGGTGCTCACCAGGGTGTAGTCGGCGTCCAGCCAGGTTTCCTCGGGTGCGGCCAGCGGCAGGTCCAGCGCCACCAGTTCGCGCCGTTCGGTGGCTTCGTACTCGATCTGGTAGTCCCACTGCGGGGCGGCGCCGGCAACCGGTGGTGGCGGGCGCCGCCGCTGGCTTTCCAGCCGCGTCCAGGTGCGCCCGTCGAAGCGGGTGAGCACCGGGCCCCGCCAGTACCGCTGTTCGGGCGGGGGCGCGGCGCCAATGAACTGCGCGCGCAGTGCGGGGCTGTCGTCGGCCATCAGGTCCAGCCATTGCCCGGGCGCCATGGTGTCCGACAGCCCCGGGCGCGCCACCGCCCGTTCGGGGATGCCCCACAGCGGTGTCGGCAGCCGCGGCAACAGCCAGAACCCGGCCAGTGCCAGCGGCAGCGCGACCGCCAGCAGCCGGCCGACGGTCCGCAACTGCAGCATGGTCGGCTGTGCCGCCGCCCCGGTCTCGGCGTCGGCCAGGTGTTGCAGCCCGAGCAGGGCGCTGGCGACCGCCGCCAGCGACAGCAGCAGGGTGGTCGGGCCCTGGTCGAGCAGGAAGGCGGCAAACGGCGCGAACAGCGCGAAGCCCAGCAGGCTGCGTGCGTCACGCAGGCTGCGCAGTTCGCTGGACTTGATCGCCAGCATCGCCGCCAGCAGCGCGCAACCGGTGTCGCGCCCCGGCGATGCGCCCATCTGCCAGTAGATCGCGAGCAGCATGGTGGCGACCAGCAACAGGCGCAGCGGCAGCGGCAGCGGGCGGCGCCAGGCCAGCAGCGCCACCAGCAGCGCGGTGCCGGCGAACACCGCGGCCAGCACGCCCGGCAACTGCAGCAACAGCGGCAGCAGGGCCAGCGCGGTGGTCAGCAGTGCCGCGTTGCGCGCGGTCGGGTTCAAGGGGGGCAAACGGGCGCGCCCGGTCATGGCACACCTGCGCGCGCGCCGGCGTGCGCGCCATGTTGTCGTGGAAAGCGGCGGTCCGTCGGCTTGTTCATGCGTCGGGCATCAGTGCCAGCGCACGCAGGCACTGGTGGCGGTGGGCGTCGCCGGTGGCCGGCCCCAGCGGGGGCTGGCCAGGCAACAGCAGGCGGTAGCGGCGGCCTTCGCGTTCGGCATCGTCCACCCAGCGCGCCAGGCGCGCGATGCGGCGTTCGTACGGCAGCGGGCCGAGCGCTTGCCAGTCCAGCAGCAGTTCGGTGCCGGCCGGGCGTTCGTACTCGCGCACCAGCAGGGTGTCGCGGCGGGCGGAATGTTTCCAGGCGATCGCACGGCGCGCATCACCCTGGCGATAAGGCCGCAGCTGCTGCAATTCGTCGCCGAGCGGATGCGGGCGGGTGCGGGTGGAGGCGTCGCCGCTGTCGGGCAGCGGCGGCGCGGGGTGTTCCGGGGCGGGGTAGACCAGCACTGGTGGCGCCGGCCAGATCCAGCTCCAGGCACGGACCAGCCCCAGCGGCTGGGTAGTGGCGAGCTGGATCCGCTGCAACTGCAGCCAGCCGCGGCGCGCGGTGGGCAACCACAGGTCGACTTCCGTGCGATCGCTGCCGGCAAGGTCCGCGAAGGCGAAGGCCGCGCCGCTGGATGCCCGCAGTCCGCGGCGCGGGCGGCGGTCGTCGCGGGCCAGTGCCAGCCGCAGCCGCAGCGGCTGCCCGGCCGCCACCGGCTCGGCCGAGACCGCGTCCACGCGCAGCCCGGCCAACTGCAGGTGCGCCTGCAGCGCGCTGGCCAGCGCGGTGGCCGCAAGCAGCAGTGCCAGCAGCAGCGCCGGATTGTTGTTGTAGTTCAGCGCGCCCAGCAGCATCACCGCCAGCAGCGCGGCCAGGAACAGCCCGAAGCCGGTCGGCAGCACGTAGATGCGGTGGCGGTCGAGCGTGACCGGCAGCGACTCGGGCCGGCGCGGGCGCGCGAGCCGCTGCAGGGCCTGCAGGCGGGCGTGCAACCAGGCCTGCATCTCAGTCGACCTGCACGCCGTGCAGGATGGTGCTGGCCAGCGCGGTGCCGGAGGACGCCTCCGCCTCGGCGACCAGCCGGTGCCCGGCCACGGCGACGAACAGCGCCTGCACGTCATCGGGCAGCACATGGTCGCGGCCGGCCAGCAGCGCATGCGCCCTGGACGCGCGCAGCAGGGCGATGCCGGCGCGCGGCGACAGTCCCACACGAACCCCGGGCTGCTGCCGGCTGCGCGCCAGCAGGCGCTGCACGTAGTCGACCAGCGCATCGCTGGCATGTACCTGCTCGACCGCCAGGCGCAGGTCGCGGATGTCCTGTTCGGCAAGGCTGGGCAGCGTCTGCGCGATCATGTCGCGGCGGCTGGCGCCGGCCAGCAGGGCACGCTCGGCCCCGGCATCGGGATAGCCGAGGGTGAGCCGCAGCAGGAAGCGGTCCAGCTGCGAGTCCGGCAGCGGGAACGTGCCGGACATGTCCACCGGGTTCTGCGTGGCGATCACGAAGAACGGATCGGGCAGCGCATGCGTGGTGCCGTCGATGGTCACCTGCTGCTCGGCCATCGCCTCCAGCAGCGCGCTCTGCGTGCGCGGCGGCGCGCGGTTGATCTCGTCGGCCAGCAGCACGTTGCTGAACACCGGCCCCGGATGGAACCGGAAGCCGCGGCTCTCCGCCTCGTAGATGGACACTCCCAGCACGTCGGCGGGCAGCAGGTCGGAGGTGAACTGCACGCGCTGGAACTGCAGGCCCAGGGTCGATGCCATGGCGTGGGCGAGGGTGGTCTTGCCCAGTCCGGGCAGGTCCTCGATCAGCAGGTGGCCGCCGGACAGCAGCGCGACGAACGCCAGCCTGACCTCGGTGGTCTTGCCCAGCACCAGCGCGTTGACCTGCTGCTGCGCCTGCTGCAGGGCCTGGAAGGCGACATCGGTTAGCATTCTTGGTGACGGCAACGGAGCCATGGTCGTCTCGGATCAGGGGTCGAAGGGAGTTTAAGCGCCAATGCAGGTGGGTCAGCGTGCGCGCAATGCGTTCGTCGTACTTTGGGTGACGGTCACGGTGCTGAAGGCGATCGTGGCGGCGCGCCTGCCATTGTTCGTCGACGAGGCGTTCTACTGGCAGGAGGGGCGGCATCTGGCGGCCGCCTACTCGGACCTGCCGGGGCTGACGGCCTGGATGACCCGGCTCGGCGGCGAACTGGCCGGCCACCATGCGTTCGGCATCCGCCTGCCATTCCTGCTGATGGGGGCGCTGCTGCCGTGGATGGTGGTGCGGGTATCGACGCGCTGGTTCGGTGCGCGGGTGGGCTGGCAGGCCGGGTCGCTGACGCTGTTGATGCCGCTTTCGGCGACGCTCGGCATCCTCGCGGTGCCGGACGTGCCCATGGCGTTCGCGGCCCTGCTGTGCCTGGCGGCCGGTGCCCGCCTGCTGCGCAGCGTCGATGCCGGCGGTGCGCTGATGCTGGCCGCTGGCCTGGTGCTGGGCGCGTTGAGCCACTATCGCTTCATCGGGGTGATCGCGGTCGGCTTCATCGCGCTGCTGCTGTTGCCGGAGGGCCGGCGCACGCTGCGCGACGCGCGGGTGTGGATGGCGCTGACGGTCGGCATCGTCGCCTGGCTGCCGCTGCTGTCCTGGAACATGGACAACCAGGATGCCGGCCTGAAGTTCCAGCTGGTCGAGCGCCACCCGTGGGCCTTCCAGGCCAGTGGGCTGTGGTTCCTGGTCATCCAGCCGCTGCTGGTGACGCCGCTGCTGTGCATCGCACTGTGGCAGGCGTGCGTCTCCGGCCTCCGCCCGCAGCCCGCCGGCCACCAGCACCGCGTGCAATGGCGCTATTTCGCGCTGGTCGGCGGCGTTTCCACGCTCGCGATCTTCCTGCTGGGATTCTTCACCGACGTCGAGCGCATCAGCTTCCACTGGCCGCTGCCGGGTTATTTCGCCCTGCTGGTGGTGGTGCCGCTGGTCCTGGGCCGCTGGCGCCGCGGCTGGCGCCGGCTCGCCTGGGCGCTGGTGCTGCTGGGCGCGGCCTGTGCGTTCGGCTACTACCTGACCGCGGCCTCGCCGGCACTGCGCGCGCAGCTTGCCGGCAACAAGTTCTACCCACGCAATTTCGCCGGCTGGCAGCCGCTGGCCGACGCGGTGCGCGAGGAGCTGGCGGCCATGCCGGAAGGCACCCGGGTGCTGGCCGGCAGCTTCAAGGTCGGTGCCGAGCTGGGATTCCTCCGCGATGACGCGTCCATCCATGTGTTGCCGCATCCGCTCAACGACAAGCACGGGCGTACCGCGCAGCTGGCGCTGTGGGGGGTGATCGGGGAAGAACGCCGCAGCGGCCCGCGGCTGCTGGTGCTGGCGCCCGGTGACCAGCGCTACCGTGACCTGCTGGCGCGCTACCACCAGGTGTGCGCCCTGGTGGGGCCGCTGCCGCCGCCGCGGGTGGTGTCCACCGATCATGGCTACCAGCGCTTCCTGCTGTTCCGGCTGCCCGCGACGAAGCCGTCCGGCCCCTGCGTCACCCCGGCGATGGCCTGGGTCGATGCGCCGCTGCCCGGGGCGCAGGCGCGCGACGCGCTGGAGGTGGCCGGCTGGGCCTTCAAGGACGGCGTGGGCCTGGCGGCGGTGGAGATACTGGTCGACGGCGAGGTCGCGGCGCGGGCCGATTACGGGCTGGAGAACGACGTGACCGGCTTCTGGAAGATCTCCACCGATCCCCATCATCCCCGCGTCGGTTTCCGCGCGCGCCTGGATGTCCGCGCGCTGCCGCCCGGCCGCCACTGGCTCGGCCTGCGCCTGCACGGCACCGACGGCAGCGTCGAGGACTGGTGGGAGCAGCCCTTCCAGGTCGCGCGCTGACCTGTTCTCGCGGCCGCTTCCGCTGCCCCCCCGTTTGCCTGTTCCTTGTCGCTGGTACCGATAGTCATGGATAGAACCCGCATCGCCGTCCTCGTGCCCTGTTACAACGAGGCAGCCACCGTCGCCAGAGTGGTCGGCGATTTCGCCCGCCACCTGCCCGGGGCGGACATCATCGTGCTGGACAACAATTCCCGCGACGGCACCGCCGGGGTGGCGCGGGCGGCGGGTGCGCGGGTGATCGAGGTGCCGCTGCAGGGCAAGGGCAACGTGGTGCGGCGTGGATTCGCGGACATCGATGCCGATGTCTACGTGCTCGTCGATGGCGACGACACCTACGAAGCGGCGGCCGCGCCACGGCTGGTGCGGCGGCTGCTCGACGACGGCCTGGACATGGTGGTGGGCGCGCGCCGTGACCAGGAAAAAGCGGCGTATCGCCCGGGCCATCGCATCGGCAACGTGCTGCTGACCCGCTGCGCGGGCATCCTGTTCGGCAACAGTTTCGACGACATGCTGTCCGGTTACCGGGTGTTCTCGCGGCGCTACGTGCGCTCGTTCGCGGCCCATGCGCGTGGCTTCGAGATCGAAACGGAACTGGCCGTGCATGCGCTGCAGTTGCGGATGCCGGTGGCCGAGGTGGATACCGCCTACGGCGTGCGCCCGGAGGGCTCGGAGAGCAAGCTCAGTACCTGGCGCGACGGCTGGCGGATCCTGCGCACCATCGCCAAGCTGTTCAAGAGCGAGCGGCCGCTGTTGTTCTTCTCCATCGGCGGCATCGCCAGCATGGTGCTCTCGGTGGTACTGGCGGTGCCGCTGCTGGTGACGTACCTAGAGACCGGGCTGGTGCCGCGCTTCCCGACCGCTGTCCTGTGCGCGGCGCTGGCGCTGATGGGTTTCCTGCTGCTGGCCTGCGGGCTGATCCTGGACACGGTGACCCGTGGCCGCATCGAAGCCAAGCACATGGCCTACCTGGCCGTACCGGCGCCGGCGCGGGCCGGCGGGGACGGGCAATGAGCGCCGTCCGCGTGTCTGGCGCGCGACGGATCCGCGCGCCGCTGCGCCGCCTCGCCGTCGTGCTGGAACGCTGGTTCGCCTTCGATACGCCCGGCAACGTGGTCCGCGCCACCGCGGCGATCATGCTGGCCGGCGGCATCGTCTCGCTGCTGCTGGGGCAGGACGCCAACTGGGACCTGCGCAACTATCACCTCTACAACGGTTATGCGTTGCTGCATGGCCGGCTGCTGCAGGACCTGGCGCCCGCGCAGATGCAGAGCTACTTCAGCCCGTTGCTGGATGTGTTCCATTACCTGCTGATGGCGCGGTTGCCGGCACCGCTGGCGGGGTTCGCGCTGGGGGCGCTGCATGGCCTGGTGTTCCTGCCGGTTGCCGGTATCGCCTGGCTCGCGCTGCGCGGGCAGCCGCGACGGGCCCGGCTGGCGCCGCTGCTGGCAGTGGCGGGGCTGTGTACCAGCGGCTTCCTGTCCGAGTTCGGCGGCAGCATGGCCGACAACACCACCGCGCTGTTCGTGACCGCGGCGCTGTACATGGTGCTGCTGGCGCAACGACGCCAGGCCGACGGCGCGCGCCGCGCCGAGCTGCTGGCCTGGACGGTGGCGGGCGCGGTGCTCGGCATCGCCGTGGCGCTCAAGCTGACCAACGCCATCTACGCCGTGGCGCTGGGGGTGGCGGCGGTGTGCGCGGGCGGCCCATGGTCGCGCCGGCTGACCGGCGCGGGCGTGCTGACCCTGGCTGCGTTGGTGGTGGCCGCGGCACTGGCCGGCGGGTGGTACCTGCGGGTCTGGCAGGCATTCGGCAACCCGCTGTTCCCGCAGTTCAACGCGCTGTTCCAGGGGCCGCTGGCCGCGCCGATATCGGTGGCCGATGTGCGCTGGCTGCCGCGCGGCGCCTGGGAACACCTGACCTGGCCGCTGCAGTTCGCGGTCGATCCGCTGCGGGTGAGCGAGATCCGGCTGCTGCAGCTGGTCTGGCCGTTGCTGTACCTGGCGACCCTGGCGCTGCTGTTGCGCCGCTTCGCGCGCGGGGCCCTGGCGCCACCGGCGTTCGCACCGGCGATGCGGGGCGTGCTGGTGTTCTTCGGCATCGGCTACGTGCTCTGGCAGGGCCTGTTCAGCATCCACCGCTACCTGGTCGTGCTGGAACTGCTGGCGCCGCTGGTGCTGTGGTTCCTGTGCCAGCGCCTGCTGCCGGGTGGACGCGCGGCCCAGGTGGGCGGCTGGGCCATCGGCGTGGTGGCGGTGGCCTCGCTGCTGGGCTGGAACACGTGGGGGCACGAACGTTGGGCGCGTCAGGGCTTCAGCGTGGAGGCGCCGCCGATGCCGGCGCCGGAGCGCAGCGTGGTGCTGCTGGTGGGCGGCGATCCGCAGGCCTGGCGCGTGCCGTGGTTGCCCGGCCAGGCGCGCTATGTGGGAGTGGCGACCAATTTCCCCGAGTCTGCCGCCTACCGCGCACGACTGGCCGCCATGGTGGAGGCGCGGGAACAGCGCTTCGCGATGCTGCCTGCCGCGCAGCGCCAGGATGGGGCGCGCTGGGCACGCCTGAACCGCTGGGCGCAGGTTTTCGGCCTGACCGCGGGGCGTGGCTGCGACCGCCTGCGCTGGCTGGCCGGCAAGGCGCGGGGATTGCGCGCGGAGGTGGAGGTGCCCGACCCGGGGCAGTGCCGCCTCGGGCCGCGTCGCGGCGCCAGCCAGGAACCGGTGGATGCCTCGGTACAGGCACGTAGCCAGGCACGCCAGCAACTGGCCGGCTACGGGCTGCTGCTGGATGAAGGATCGTGCGTGACCCTGGACAGCCGCATCGGCCAGGGCCGTTACCCGTACCAGTGGTGCCGGGTCGGGCTGGTGCGCTGAAACGGGTTCAGGGCAGCGCCAGGCCGGCTTCGCGCAGCAGCCTGGACAGGCCGATCAGCGGCAGGCCGACCAGTGCGGTCGGGTCCTGCGAATGGATGGCCTCGAACAGGGTGATGCCCAGCCCCTCGCACTTGAAGCTGCCGGCGCAGTCCAGCGGCAGCTCCGCGTCGACATAGCGTTCGATCTCGTCCGCGTGCAGGGGGCGGAAGCCGACCCGGGTCAGGTCGACCGCCTGCAGGTGGCGCTCGCCATCACTCACGCAGACCGCGGTATGGAACAGCACCTGGCGGCCGGACATCGCGGCCAGCTGCGCGCGGGCGGCTTCGCCGGTGCCCGGCTTGCCGAGCGGCGCACCGTCCAGTTCCGCGACCTGGTCCGAGCCGATGACCCACGCGCCGGGGTGCGCGGCGGCCACCGCGGCGGCTTTCGCCCGCGCGAGCCGGGTGGCCAGTTGCCGCGGCGGTTCGGCCGGCAGCGGCGTCTCGTCCACCGCCGGCGCCACGCAGCTGAACGGGACCCGCAGCCGCGACAGCAGGTCGGCCCGGTAGCGGGAAGTGGAGGCGAGGATCAGGGCAGGCATGCGACAATACCGGGGTGAAAGCGGCGCCGAGTCTGCGGCGCGGCCGCCGTGGTGGCAATGCCGGCACGATGGATTTGACAGCCGGCAGGCCTGTCCTTAACATTCTGCAGCTTATGTCCGCGAACGTGCCCGAATTGCTGGATGCTTGGCGGATGGTCGCAGCGCGCAGGCGCTTCGAAGGCCGGGTGTCGTTGTCCGCACTGGCACGCCTGCAGGGGCTGGTCGCCGATGCCGAGGGAGAGTGCAGGTATGCGCTGGAATTCGGTCGCGACGAGATCCTGCGGGTCGCCTATGTCGAGCTGACCATCGATGCCGCGCTGCCGCTGGTGTGCCAGCGCAGCATGCAGCGTTTCCTGTTGCCGGTGCACCTGGTACAGCGGCTGGGCCTGGTACGCGACGAGGACGAGGAACAGGCGCTTCCGCCGGATTACGAAGCGCTGCTGGTGCCGGAAGACGGCAACCTGCGGCCGCTGGACCTGGTGGAAGACGAGCTGGTGATGGCGGTGCCGGTGGTGCCGGTGGCGCCGGGAAGCGAAGCGGTCGAGCGCGACTTCTCCGCGACCACCGAGGAACTGGGCAAGGCCAATCCGTTCGCGGCGTTGGCGGCGCTGAAGAAACAATAGCAGCCGGTTGTCGTCGGCGGCTGCGGCGAAAGCAAAACCAGTGCCGGATGCTCGCATCACGCGCACTGCAACGACGAAACGAACGAACCGAGTTTGGAGCAATCCCATGGCTGTGCAGAAATCCCGTGTTACCCCGTCCCGCCGCGGCCAGCGCCGTTCGCACGACTCGCTGAGCGCCAAGCAGCTGTCCACCGACCCGACCACCGGCGAAGTGCACCTGCGTCACCACATCACCGCTGACGGTTTCTACCGTGGCAAGAAGGTGATCACGACCAAGACCTCGGTCGTCGAAGAAGATTGATCCGCGTCGGGGGGGGGGCCCCCCGGGGGGGGGGCCCCCCCCCCCCCCGCGGGGGGGCCCCCCCCCCCCCCCCCCCCCCCCCCCCCCCCCCAGCAGT
>NZ_JAKUKB010000001.1:0-604901 GCF_022436665.1 Stenotrophomonas sp. Y6 | reverse complement strand
TCGTTTTTTGTCTTTCGCACCCAGCGCGGGGGGGGGGTTTTTTTTTTGGTGGGGGGGGGGGGGGGGGGCGGGGGGGGGGCCCCCCCCCCCGCACCGATTTCTTCCGGGCCCGCCGCACGGCGGACCCGCGCAACAGGAACCAGCATGAGCAAGCGGATCTACTCGAGGATCGCGGGCACCGGTAGTTATTTGCCCGAGAAGGTGTTGACCAATGATGATCTGGCCAAGATCGTCGACACCAGTGACGAGTGGATCCAGTCGCGAACCGGTATCCGCGAGCGGCACGTCGCCGCCGACGGACAGACCACGGGCGACCTCGGCTACAACGCCGCGCTGCGCGCGCTGGAAGCGGCCGGCATCGAGCCGTCGCAGCTGGACATGATCGTCGTGGGCACCACCACGCCGGACCTGATCTTCCCGTCCACCGCCTGCCTGATCCAGGCGCGCCTCGGCGCGGCCGGCGCGGCGGCGTTCGACGTCAACGCGGCATGTTCGGGCTTCCTGTTCGCCCTGAGCGTGGCCGACAAATTCATCCGCAGTGGCGATGCCCGGCATGTGCTGGTGATCGGCGCGGAAACCCTGACCCGCATCGTCGACTGGAACGACCGCACCACCTGCGTGCTGTTCGGCGATGGCGCCGGTGCCGTCGTGCTCAAGGCCGACGAGGAAACCGGCATCCTCAGCACCCACCTGCATGCCGATGGCAGCAAGAAGGAACTGCTGTGGCATCCGGCCGGCGTGTCGACCGGCCTGGACAAGCCCGGCAAGCTGACGATGAAGGGCAACGACGTGTTCAAGTACGCCGTCAAGGCGCTGGACTCGGTGGTTGATGAAACCCTGCAGGCCAACGGCCTGGACAAGTCCGACCTGGACTGGCTGATCCCGCACCAGGCCAACCTGCGCATCATCGAAGCCACGGCCAAGCGCCTGGAGATGTCGATGGACCAGGTGGTGGTGACCGTGGACAAGCATGGCAATACCTCGGCCGGCTCGGTGCCGCTGGCGCTGGACCACGCGATCCGCTCCGGCAAGGTCGCGCGCGGCCAGCTGCTGCTGCTGGAAGCCTTCGGCGGTGGCTTCACCTGGGGTTCGGCGCTGCTGCGCTATTGATATGCCGGATTGGCCGGGAGCATGAGGCTCCCGGTGCGGCCCCGCGGGCCGCCGTTTCCGGGAGGTGTCGTCATGGCTGAACCCATTCTCATCGAGGGGCAGCGCGCATGGCTCAAGCATTATGGTGAAGGCAGCCGGGCAGTGGCCCTGGGGCTGCTGAATTTCGTTGCCCGTCGTTTCCAGCTCGATGCGCTGCGGCCGCCGCCGCACCGTGGCGGCGCGCAGGCGCGCGCCGTCGAGGCCCGGCGCCTGGTCGAGCTCAAGGCGCAGGGCGTCAATGTCCCCGAGGTCATCGGCCACGGTCGCGCCGCGCTGGTGCTGGAGCATACCGGGGCCTCGTTCAACGCCTGCCTGCGCGAAGCCGACGCCGCCGCGCGCGACCGCCTGGTGGCGGCCGCCGTCGCCGCCATCGCCGAGGCCCACCGCGGCGGCGCCTATTTCGGCCAGCCGCTGCCGCGCAACATGACCTGGGACGGCAACCGCGTGGGCTTCATCGATTTCGAGGAAGATCCGCTGGAGGTCATGGACCTGGAGCAGGCGCAGGCGCGCGACTGGCTGATGTTCGGCTACGGTGTGGCCCGGTACTACGAGGACCGCCCACAGGTGCTCAAGGCGCTGCTGGCCGGCGCCATGGAAACGGCGGAACGGCCGGTGGTCGCCCATGCCCACGACGTTACCGGCCGGCTGCGGCGGCTGGCCCGCGTGCTGCGGCGCGCGGGCAGGTCGGGGCGGGCGCTGGCGCACGCCATCCTGGTCGTGCATGCGGCCACCACCTTTGGCTGCGTGGCACTGGTGGCGCTGTCGCTGGACTGGCTTGCCGACGGCGAACTGGACCTGCTGGCGCTGCTGACCTGAGCCGGCCGCCAGCGGGCTGCATACGCGCCAGTACAGACGGGCGGGGGCATTCACGCTTATGATGCGCCGCTTCGATTCATGCAGCAGATGACCGCGTGACTGACTCCCGACTCGCTTTCGTATTCCCCGGCCAGGGGTCCCAGTCGCTGGGCATGCTGGCCGAACTGGCCGAGCTGCACCCGCAGGTCCGCGATACCTTCGCCGAAGCCTCCGAAGGCGCCGGCGTGGATCTGTGGGCGCTGTCGCAGGGCGGCCCGGAAGAGCAGCTCAACCGCACCGAGTACACCCAGCCGGCGCTGCTGGCCGCGGGCATCGCGGTGTGGCGGCTGTGGGGGGCGAACAACGGCGCCTCGCCGGCCGTGCTGGCCGGGCACAGCCTGGGCGAGTACACCGCGCTGGTCGCGGCCGGCGCGCTGTCGCTGCGCGATGGCGCGCACCTGGTGCGGCTGCGCGGCCAGCTGATGCAGGAGGCCGCGCCAACCGGCGTCGGCGCCATGGCCGCGGTGCTCGGCGCCGAGGACGCGCTGGTGCAGGAAATCTGCGAACAGGCCAGCGGCAGCCAGGTGGTGGTGCCGGCCAATTTCAATTCTCCGGGCCAGATCGTGATCGGCGGCGACGCCGCGGCGGTCGACCGCGCGCTGGCGCTGCTGGCGGAAAAGGGCGTGCGCAAGGCGGTCAAGCTGACCGTGAGCGTGCCCTCGCACACGCCGCTGATGCGCGAGGCCGCCAACCGCCTGGCCGTGGCCATGGCCGGGCTGGACTGGCGCACGCCGTCGCTGCCGGTGGTGCAGAACGTCGATGCCCAGGCCCATGCGGGCGTGGACGCCATCCGCGACGCGCTGGTGCGCCAGCTCTACCTGCCGGTGCAGTGGACCGGTTGCGTGCAGGCGCTTGCCGCGCGCGGCGTGACCCGCGTGGCCGAATGCGGCCCGGGCAAGGTGCTGACCGGCCTGGTCAAGCGCATCGACAAGAGCATCGATGGCCGTTCGCTCGCCACCCCGGCCGATTTCGCCGGCGCGCTGGAAGAGTGGGCCGCCTGACCCCTACGATACGGCCGGCGTCCGCGCCCGGCCCCGACCTGCAGCCGCAACCTGCGGCGCACCAAGAGGAAACCGCATGAGCAAGCCATTGCAGGGTGAAATCGCGCTCGTCACCGGCGCCAGCCGTGGCATCGGCGCGGCCATCGCCGACGAACTGGCCGCGCAGGGCGCCACCGTCATCGGCACCGCCACCACCGAATCCGGCGCCGCCGCGATCGGCGCGCGCCTGGCCGCGCAGGGCGGCCACGGCCGCGCGCTGAACGTCACCGAGCCCGGCGCGGTCGACGCGCTGATCGATGCGGTCGGCAAGGAATTCGGCGCCATCAGCATCCTGGTCAACAACGCCGGCATCACCCGCGACAACCTGCTGATGCGGATGAAGGACGAGGACTGGCAGGCGATCCTGGACACCAACCTGACCAGCGTGTACCGCACCTCCAAGGCGGTGATGCGCGGCATGATGAAGGCGCGCAAGGGCCGCATCGTCAACATCGCCTCGGTGATCGGCGTGACCGGCAACGCGGGCCAGGCCAACTACGCCGCGGCCAAGGCCGGCATCATCGCGTTCTCCAAGTCGCTGGCCAAGGAAATCGGCAGCCGCGGGGTGACCGTGAACGTGGTCGCGCCGGGCTTCATCGATACCGACATGACCAAGGACCTGCCCGAGGACGCCAAGACCGCGATGCTCGGCCAGATCGCGCTGGGCCGCCTCGGCGAGCCGGCGGACATCGCCCGTGCGGTGGCGTTCCTGGCCGGCCCGTCCGCCAGCTACATCACCGGCGAAACCCTCCACGTGAACGGCGGCATGTACATGCCGTAAGCGTGCGGCGCATGGAATGCGCCCAAGTGGTTGATCGCCGTGGCATTTTGCCAGAATGCAAGGCTCCGGCGCTTTCCACTACACTATCCCACGGCCATCGCTTCCGATGGCGCCTTTTGAACCACTACTCCATCTGGAGCGATATCCAATGAGCACCATCGAAGAACGCGTCAAGAAAATCGTCGTCGAACAGCTTGGCGTCAAGGAAGAGGAAGTCACCAACAGCGCATCGTTCGTCGATGACCTGGGCGCTGACTCGCTGGACACCGTCGAACTGGTGATGGCGCTGGAAGAAGAGTTCGAGTGCGAGATCCCGGACGAAGAAGCCGAGAAGATCAGCACCGTGCAGGCCGCCATCGATTACATCAAGGCCCACGTCAAGGCCTGATGACCGGCGGCTGATGCGCGGCGGCGGCACGTCCGCATGCCGCGCACGGCAAGCCCATGGGGCCGCGACAGCGGCCCCATCCCATTCGGGCGCCGGCCGCGCAGCGGCCCGTCCGATGGGCGTGGACGCCGCGCCAGCGGCGCGCCCACGCAATCTGGAATCCGGCCGTGAACGGCCATGTGCATCCGCGTCCCCCGCGTCATACCCGCATCGAGCACCGGGTCAGGAGAAACCGCAATGAAGCGTCGCGTCGTCGTTACCGGCCTGGGCATGGTCTCGCCCCTGGGCAATGATCTGGCCAGCAGCTGGCAGGGCATCATCGAAGGCCGTTCCGGCATCGGTCCGCTGACCCACATCGCCGACGCCTACCTGGAACGCTTCACCACCAAGATCGCAGGTGAGGTCAAGGATTTTGACATCACCGCCGACAACGAACAGTTCGGCAAGTACCGGGTCAGCGGCAAGGACGCCAAGAAGATGGACCCGTTCATCCATTACGGCCTCGGTGCCTCGTTCATGGCCCTGCACGATTCGGGCCTGGAGATCACCGAAGCCAACGCCGAGCGGGTCGGTGCCATCATCGGCGCCGGCATCGGCGGCCTGCTCGGCATCGAGGAACAGACCATCGAGTTCCACGAGGGCAAGAAGATCTCGCCCTTCTACGTGCCCAAGACCATCATCAACATGCTGCCGGGGCAGCTGAGCATCATCGCCGGCCTGAAGGGGCCGTCGTTCTCGGCGGTTTCGGCCTGCGCCACGTCCAATCACTCCATCGGCACCGCGATGCGCATGATCCAGTACGGCGACGCGGACGTGATGGTGGTCGGCGGCGCCGAGCGCGGCTCCTCGCCGACCGCCGTGGGCGGCTTCTGCGCGATGAAGGCCATGTCCACCCGCAACGACGACCCGGCCCGCGCCTCGCGGCCGTGGGACAAGGACCGCGACGGCTTCGTGCTGGGCGATGGCGCCGGCATCCTGATCCTCGAGGAATACGAGCACGCCAAGGCGCGCGGCGCGAAGATCTACTGCGAACTGGCCGGTTTCGGCGCCAGCTCCGACGCGTACCACATGACCGCACCGAGCGAGAACGGCGAAGGCGCCGCGCGCTGCATGGTCGCGGCGATGAAGGACGCCGGCGTCACCCCGGAGCAGGTCGGTTACCTCAACGCGCACGGCACCTCGACGCCGCTGGGCGACGTGGGCGAGACCATGGCGATGAAGACCGCCTTCGGCGACCACGCCTACCGGATGATGGTTAGCTCCACCAAGTCGATGACCGGCCACCTGCTCGGCGCCGCCGGCGGCGTGGAAGCGATCTTCTCGGTGCTGGCGCTGCGCGACAACGTGATCCCGCCGACCATCAACCTGGACGAGCCGGGCGAAGGCTGCGACCTGGACTACGTGCCCAATGTCGCGCGCCAGGCCAAGGTCGACGTGGTGATGTCCAACGGCTTCGGCTTCGGCGGCACCAACGGCACGCTGGTGTTCAAGCGCGTCTGAGCCGTCGTCTGCTGCGCCCTCTCCCTGCCGGGAGAGGGGGCGGCACGCGGGCGCACCGGGTCATGCCCGGGTACACCCGCACCGGCGGCGCGGTTCCCGCACCCGCGCCGCAGGGAATCTCCCCCGCCGGGCGCAGGCGCCGCCCTCCTGATCTCCGGGCCACCGATGCATCTTTTCCCCCTGCACGCCGACAACGACCTGCTGGCGCTGCATCGGCTGTCCCCGCAGCGCTACCCGCTGCTGCTCGAATCCACCGCCGCCGGCCGCCAGGGCCGCTGGGACCTGCTGCTGGTCGCCGATGGCGGCCAACTGCGGCTTGATGCCGATGGCACGGTGCGGCGCGAAGACGGTACCCCGGTCGAAGGCGGCTTCCTGGACGCGCTGGACCGCGACTGGCAGGCGCTGCGCATCGCGCGCGATCCGGACGCTGCGGCGGTTCCGTTCCGGGGTGGCTGGGCGCTGCTGCTCGACTACGAGCTGGCCGGGCAGATCGAACCGGTGCTGCGGCTGCCGGCGCGCGTCGACGGCCTGCCCGCCGCGCTGGCCCTGCGCTGCCCGGCGGCGGTGCTGCGCGACCGCGACAGCGGACGTTGCATCGCGCTGGCCGAGGACGGCCGCGACGCCGTGTTCGCGCAGCTGCGCCAGGACCTGCACGCGGCGCGGCAACTGCCGGAGCTGCCGGCCTGGCAGCCGCCGCTGGCACTGGACGAGGACGCCGACGCGCAGTTCATCGACGGTGTCCGCCGGGTGATCGATTACCTGCATGCCGGCGATGTGTTCCAGGTCAATCTCTCGCGCCGCTGGCAGGCGCGCTTCGCGCGGCCGCTGGCGCCGGCGGCGCTGTACGCGCGCCTGCGCCAGGCCAATCCGGCGCCGTTCGCCGGGCTGTTCGCTGCGGCCGGGCGCGCGGTGGTCAGTTCCTCGCCGGAGCGGCTGGTGTCGGTGCACGGCGATGTGGTGCAGACCCGGCCGATCGCCGGCACCCGCCCGCGCTTCGACGGCGACGACGATGCCGCGCGCATCCGCGAACTGGTCGGCCACCCCAAGGAGCGTGCCGAGCACGTGATGCTGATCGACCTGGAGCGCAACGACCTGGGCCGCATCGCGGCGCCGGGCAGCGTCGAAGTGGACGAGCTGATGACGGTCGAAAGCTACGCCCACGTGCACCACATCGTCAGCAACGTGCGCGCGCGGCTGCGCCCGGAGGTGAGCCCGGGGCAGGTGATCGCCGCGACCTTCCCGGGCGGCACCATCACCGGCTGCCCCAAGGTGCGCTGCATGGAGATCATCGCCGAGCTGGAACAGACCGCGCGGGGCGCCTACACCGGCGCGTTCGGCTGGCTCAACCGCGATGGCGACATGGACCTGAACATCCTGATCCGTACCGCCGAGGTGCAGGGCGACACCGTGCGCTTCCGCACCGGCGCCGGCATCGTGGTCGATTCCGACCCGTCGCGCGAACTGGACGAGACCCGCGCCAAGGCGCGCGGCCTGCTGCGCGCGCTGTAGCGCCGCGGCCACCGCCATGGCGGGAAGCCTGCCGGGCCGTCAACGCCGGCAGCCGCGCCGGGCGATTGCTTGGCGGCCGCGACGCGGCGCGCGGTATCCTGCGCGGCAGGATCGGACTTCGAGGTAATCCATGGGGCTTGGCAAACGCGGCTGTCTGCTGACGGTGCTGATGCTGCTGCTGACGCTGGCCGGCATCGTCGTCGGCATCGGCGGCTGGTTCTACTACCGGCAGGCGCAGTTCGCCGAGGTGCGGCTCACGCCGAGCCAGGACAGCGTGGTGGTCGCCCGCGGCGATGGCCTCAACGCCGTGCTCGACAAGCTGCGCCAGGCCGGCATCGGCGAAGGCCGCGATTACCAGTGGCAGTTGCTGGCACGTCAGCTCGACGCCGCCGGCAAGCTCAAGGTGGGCGAGTACGCGCTGGATGACGCGCTCACCCCGCGCGAACTGCTGCTGCGCATGCGCCAGGGCAGGGTGCTGCAGCACCGCGTGACCCTCGTCGAGGGCTGGAACATCCGCCAGCTGCGCGCCGCACTGCGGCGGGCCGAGCCGCTGCTGCACGAAACCGATGCGCTGGACGATGCCGAGCTGATGCGCCGCCTGGGCTTTCCCGACCAGCACCCGGAAGGGCGGTTCCTGCCGGAGACCTATGTCTACCAGCGCGGCGACAGCGACCTGGACGTGCTCAGGCGCGCCCATGCAGCGATGGAAAAGGAACTGGCCGCAGCCTGGGCCGCGCGCAGCGAGGACCTGCCGCTGGCCTCGCCCTATGAACTGCTGATCCTGGCCTCGATCGTCGAGAAGGAAACCGGCCTGGCCGCCGAGCGGCCGCAGATCGCCGGGGTGTTCGCGCGCCGCCTGAAAATGGGCATGCGCCTGCAGACCGACCCGACCGTGATCTACGGCATCGGCAGTGCCTATGACGGCAACATCCGCAAGGTCCACCTGACCACCGACACGCCGTACAACACCTACACCCGTGCCGGCCTGCCGCCCACGCCCATCGCCATGCCCGGCAAGGATGCGCTGGCCGCGGCCGCGCGCCCGGCGCCGGGCGACGCGCTGTATTTCGTGGCGGTCGGCGACGGCAGCGGCGCGCACGTGTTCTCGGCGACCTACGCCGAACACAACGCGGCCGTGGCGCGCTACCTGCGCCAACTGCGCGGCAACCGCGCGGCGGAGGCGCAGCAGTGAGCGACGTTTTCGCCCCCTGGCAGCAGCGCGCCCATGACCAGACCGTGGCGGCGCTGGACGCCGGCCGCCTCGGCCATGGCCTGCTGCTGTGCGGGCCGGCCGGCATGGGCAAGCGCGCGGTGGCGATGGCGCTGGCCCGCCACGTACTGGATACCGGCATGGACGCGGCCGGGCGCGCGCGCAACGCGCAGCTGATCGCCGCCGGTACCCACCCGGACCTGCAGGTGGTGTCCTTCATCCCCAACAAGACCGGCGACAAGCTGCGTACCGAGATCGTGATCGAGCAGGTGCGCGAGATCTCGCAGAAACTGGCGCTGACGCCGCAGTACGGCGCGGCCCAGGTGGTGATCGTCGACCCGGCCGATGCGATCAACCGTGCCGCCTGCAACGCGCTGCTCAAGACCCTGGAAGAGCCTGCGCCCGGCCGTTACCTGTGGCTGGTCAGCGCCGACCCCGCGCGCTTGCCGCAGACCATCCGCAGCCGTTGCCAGCGGCTGGAGTTCCGGCTGCCGCCGCGCGAGGAAGCGCTGGCCTGGCTGCAGCGCCAGGGGCATGCCGAAGGCGCCGCGCGCGAAGCGCTCGACGCCGCGCGCGGCCATCCCGGGCTGGCCGACCGCTGGCTGCAGGGCGAGGGCATGGCGCTGCGCCGGCAGGTGGCCGAGGAACTGGACAGGCTCGCCGGCGGGCGCGTCGGCGCGGTGGAGCTGGCCCAGCGCTGGAGCGGTGACGAACACGCCGACCTGCGCCTGCGGCATGCCGCCGACCTGGCCCTGCGCCGGGCCACGGACGGCTTGACCGATCCGGGCCGATTGCACAAGCTGGCCGCCTGGTTCGATGCCGCCAACCGCACCCGCGACCTGCTGCGCACCACGGTGCGCGCCGATCTGGCGATGGTGGAGCTGCTGCTGGGCTGGGCCGCGGCCAACCCGCCGCCATCCAAAGGAAACAACCGATGAGTGCGACGAACGCGCGCCAGGGCATTCTTTCCCTGGCGGTCAAGGACAAGGCCGCGCTGTACAGCGCCTACATGCCGTTCGTGAAGAACGGCGGCGTGTTCGTGCCCACGCCCAAGCGCTATTTCCTCGGCGACGAGGTGTTCGTGCTGCTGACCCTGCCCGACTCCAGCGAGCGCCTGCCGGTCGCCGGCAAGGTGGTGTGGGTCACGCCGCTGGGCGCGCAGGGCAACCGCCAGGCGGGTATCGGCGTGCAGCTGGCCGACGGTGCCGACGGCGAGGCCATCCGCGGCCGCATCGAGACCCTGCTGGCCGGCACCGCCGGTTCGGACAAGCCGACCCACACCATGTAGGTGGCGTGGGCGCCGCCGGCGCCCCGCAGGGGCAGGAGGCGCGCGCAGGCAGGCCGCCTTGGCGGGCCCGTCGCGGTGCCGGGCCGGGCCTGCAAAAAAGTTGCATCGATCCGTTGACGTCTTCGCGATTCCCCCTATAATGAGCGGCTCGCAACACGGGCGGTTAGCTCAGCGGTAGAGCATTGCCTTCACACGGCAAGGGTCGCAGGTTCGAACCCTGCACCGCCCACCAAGACACTGTTGCAACGCATGAAGACCGGCCCCAGGCCGGTCTTTTGCGTTTTGCCTTCCGTGGTCTGGATCGCCCGCCGTCCGGGCTGCACAGCGGGTTGCGCGATGCGCCCGGTTGCGCTCACTGCGCGGGGTAGGGGCCGAACACCGCCTTGACCCGCATCCGCTCGTCGCCGTCATCGAGCACGAACACGCGGTAGCTGTCGCCGCCGGGAGCGGTGCGGATCACCACGTGGCCCTGGGTGCTGCGCGCCTGCCGCTCGATGCCGTAGGTGGTGCGCGCGGTGGCCTCGGACACGTGGGTGACGAAGATGTCGCGCTCACCGGGCCACAGCGCCTTCGAGGTGAGCCGGTGCCAGGTGTTCACCGCCGGGTGGCCTTCGGCGCGTGCGGTCACCACGATCACCCGCGGGCGCAGCGCCGCCAGGAACGCGGCGCTGTTGGCATCCCAGCTGCCGTGGTGGTTGGCCTTCATCGCATCGACCGGGCCGGCGGCTTCGGCCACCGGCCGTTCCACCTGTTGCCACGCACCGTCGCCATCGGGCAGGGCGACGCGCTCGTCGCTGAGGTCGCCGCCGCTGAAGTAGTCGAACCTGCCATAGCGGATGACGAAGGCGTTGCTGAGGTTGTTCTCGATCGGCTGCTGGTCCTTGCCCAGGGTGTGCAGCGGTGGGAACAGGTCGCGGGTGGCGTTGCCCTGGCCGGTCCAGACCCGGCCGTTGCCGTACAGGTTGCGGATCTCGAAGCCCGGGTAGTTGCCGGCCGCATGCAGCAGGGCGATCTGGTCGTTGCGGCCGGGTGCGAAGCGTTCAACTTTCAGGCCACGGTGCCGGATCTGCCAGTCGAGGAACCGGCGGTAGTTGTCGAGCGTGGCGTTGCGGATCGGCGCCGGGAAGTCGTAGTGCGGCCAGCCGCGATCCAGGATCGTGGCGATCGGCACGGATTCGGCGACCTGGGTGATGCCGCTGAGCCGGTAGGCGCCGTTGGCGGCGAGCGGGGAGTCGGCGGTGATCGCGCCCATGTGGTCGCCATGGAAATGCGAGAGCAGCGCGTAGTCGATGCCGCCGTGGCCGGACGGCAGCATCCGCTGGACGTAGCGCGCGACCCATTCCCCCGGCGGGCGCGAGGCATCGGGCCGGCTCGGCAGCGAGAACGGCGGCGCTTCGACCGTCTTGCCGCTGGCGTCCTCCAGCAGGGTGGTGCCGTCGGGAAGGATGAAGAACAGGGCGTCGCCGCGCCCGGTGTTGATGTGGTGGATGTCCAGTTCGCCGTCGCGCCACGGCGGCAGCGGCTGGCCGATTTCCGGCGGCCGTGCGAAGGCGCTGGCGGCCAGCGCCGGCAAGGCAAGCAACAGAATGCGTGTGTTCATGGGCGTGTGTGCGGGAGCGCGGCCGACGGGCAGCCGCGGAAATGCCGATGCGGAAGTGGACGTGGAAGTGCCGGCGCGGGCGTCATGCGCGGTGCAGCCTGGGCACGTGCGGTTCGACGATGAAGCTGGCGCGGGTGGAGATCCGCCCGCCCTTGCGCTGCACCTGGTCCATCACCCTGATATCGGTGCGCCATTGCGTGGCGCTGATCTCGTGGACGTGGTAACCGCGCAGGTTGTCGATCAGCTTCAGGAACGGGTTGTCGGCCTGGCCGAAGCGGCGCACGCTCGGCGAATCGACGGCGCCGTCGCCATTGGACGAGATCGAAGTGGCGAGGAACTCGGTCGCCACCGCGGGGCCGTCGCGCTCGTCGTCGCGCAGCGGCACTTCGGCCACGGCATTCATGTGCGCATCGCCGGTGGCGATGACCACGTTGCCGAGCTTGCGGTCGTGGATGCCCTGGAGCAGGCGTCGCCGCGAATCCGGGAAGCCGTCCCATTTGTCCTCGTACGCGCCATGCAGGCGGCCGTCGGGGTCGCGTCCCTGCAGCGGCATCACCCATACCTGCTGGGCGATGAGGTTCCAGCGGCTGCCGCCGCCCAGGCCTGCATGCAGCCAGGCTTCCTGCTCCGCGCCGAGGATGTTCGAGTCCTGGCCCTGCTCGAAGCGGCATTTGGCCAGCGACCGGGGATTCGGGCAGATCTGGTTGCTGCGGTGGCTGCGCGTGTCCAGTACGTGCATGCGCAGCAGGTTGCCGTAGTCCAGCCGCCGGAAATACGCGGTGCCGCCATCGGCACGCGGCAGCTGCGCGCGGCGTACCGGCGAGTTCTCGTACCAGGCCTGCATCGCGTGCAGCCTGCGCAGCGCGAACAGTTCCGGCGGGGTGCGGTCCTGGTCCCAGGGGCCGTTCCAGTCGTTGTCCACTTCGTGGTCGTCGAACGAGCAGATGAAGGCGACGGCGGCATGCGCGGCCTGCAGGTCGGTATCGCTCTTGTACTGCGCGTAGCGGCGGCGGTAGTCGTCCAGGGTGTACAGCTCGTCGCCATGGTGCAGCCGCTCGACCGGGTTGCCGGCCGCGTCGCGGATCGCGTACCCGGCCTTGCGCGACGCCGCTTCGCTGCCTTCGTAGATGTAGTCGCCGTAGTGGAACAGGGCGTCGAGCTCGGGTTCCTCGCCGAGATGGCGGTAGGCATCGAACCAGCCATGGAAGTAGGCCTGGCAGCCGGCCACGGCGATGCGCAGGCGCTGCGGGATGGCGCCGGCGCGCGGGGCGGTGCGTGCGCTGCCGGTGGCGCTGGCGTCGCCGCCGTCGATCATGAAGCGGTACCAGTACGGACGCGCCGGCTGCAGCCCGGCCACTTCCACGTGCACGCTGTGGCCGAGTTCGGGCCGTGCCAGGTACTCGCCGCTCCGGACGACGCGCGCGAAGTGCGCGTCCTCGGCCACCTGCCACTTCACCGGCACCGCGACCATCGGCATGCCGCCGTGCTCATGCAACGGCCTGGGCGCGAGCCGGGTCCAGATCACGAAGCCGTCCGGCCAGGGATCGCCGGCGGCGACGCCAAGGGTGAAGGGGTAGCCGTCGAGCGGCGGTGCGGCGCGTACGCCGCGTGCCGGCGCCAGGCCGGCGAACAGGGCCAGCGAGCTGGCGCCGAGCAGGAACCTGCGGCGGCTGAGTTCGGGAAACGTGCGCATGGTCATCCTCGATGTGCAGGAGGCGGCGCACCGCGCGGTGCGCGCGCCGGAGGGATGTGGACGGCCCGCTCAGAAGCGGGCGCGGATGCCGATCGAGGCCTTCTGCCCGCTGTAGATGTCGATCTGGCTGTGGTGGCCGCTGCTGCCGGGCCAGATCTCGTCGTTGGCGTACCAGGTGCCGCGGTGGCGCCTGAGCAGGTTGTTCACCGAGAAGAACGCCTCCAGCCCCAGGACGTTGTCGCGGGTCTTGCGGATGAAGGTGTAGCTGCCCGACAGGTTGACCTCGGCGTAGGGAATGAACGGCTGCGACTGGGTGATGGTCCCGCCCGGGGTGGCGATGTTGCCGGTCTGGCCGCGGTCCTTCTCGTTGGAATAGACGCTGTTGAGGCTCAGCCGCACGCGCCCGTACTTCCAGCCGACGCCGAACTGCGCCACCTGCGAGGCCACCCGCGGCAGCGGCTCGGACGGATTGGCGTACATGTACGCGCCGCGCACGGTCAGGCCACGCAGCACGCCGGGCAGGTAGTCCATGGCATGGTTGAACTCCAGCTGCCAGGCATCGACGCTGATGGCGCGGTCGGACTGGTTGGCCGACGTGCTGAAGGTGGCGTCGGCATACTGGTCGCCGCTGTAGCCGAACTCCTGCGCGGACAGGTTGCGGGCGACGATGCCGTTGCGGATGCGGTTGTGGTAGTAGTTCAGCGCGACCAGGCCCACCGGTTCCCAGTACTTCACCGCGCGCAGCGCGAAGTTGTCCGAGTACTCCGGCTTGAGGTTGGCGTTGGGCGCGGTCACCACGGTGCCGTCCTCGGTCTCGGCCACCGACCACACCCCGGCGATCACGCCCACGTCCGGGCGCTGGATGGCGCGGTTGTAGCCGGCGATCAGGTCCAGGCCGTTGTCGAAGGAGTATTTCAGCGAGGCGCTGGGGAAGAAGTCGTCGTAGCGGCTGCGGCGCTCGATCCGGTCGCGGGTCAGGTACTGGTACTTCAGTCCCTCGATGGTGGTGGCGCGGCCGCTGCCGGCGTCCACGGCATGGCCGGCGGCCGCCACTTCCTGCGCGCTGAGCGGGTCGAACTCATGGCCGGTGTTGCGGGTCTGCTCCCAGCGCACGCCGAACTGGCCCTTGAGGCGCGCGCTGAAATCGGCCGTTGCCATGACGTAGGCCGAACCGATCTGCTCGTCCAGCCGGCGCGAGTTGGCGATATGGGCGTCGTACCAGTTCGCCGCGGTCAGCGTGTTGCTCCATTGTTCCGGGTTGGCCTGCATCATCTGGTACAGCCTGGTCAGGCTGGGCATGTACAGGCTGCCGCCGTTCAACGTGGTCACGGTCATGCCGCCACGGCCGAAGGTGAACACGTTGTCGCTGCGGATGTGTTCGAGCAGTTCGGCCTTGCCCATCGGCCCGGTGTAGGTCCACTTGTGCGCGGCGGAGGTGTTCTCGTAGGCGTAGCGGGTGGTGGACAGCTTCAGCCCGGTCTTCCAGGTCACCGGCACGCTGCCGATGTCCTGGAAGATGCTCAGGTCCAGGCTGCCGCCGGTGTTGCGCGCCTCGGCGGTCTTGCCGCTGCGGGTGGTGACCGTCGCCGGGCCGCTGAAGGTGTAGCTCGAGGGCAGGCTCCAGTCCGGTCCGCTGGTCTGGACGATGTTCCAGTCCTGCGCGTACTGGCTGCTGCGCGAGGCGCTGAAGTTGCCGGTCGAGGTGACCGGGTTGAAGGTCTGCACCTGGCCCTTGCGGGTGGAGTCGTACTGGCTGTCGGAGGTGGAGTAGAACAGGTTGCCGGCCAGGCGGAACTTCTCGGTGCTCCACTCGAAGCTCGGGATCAGGTTGCGGCTGTGGCCGAACTTGTAGTTGTAGGTGCTGGCCGTGCTCAGGGTGGTGGCGGTGGCGGTGGAGCGGGTGGTGAAATCCAGCGCGGGGTCGCCCTGGACGCCGCGCGAGCGCGCATTGGTGGTGAACGTGGGCGCGGGCTGCGCCGCTTCGATGTCGCCGCGGCTGGCCGAGGCCATCAGCGACAGGATCAGCTGGTCGGTGGCCTTGAAATCCACGCCGAGCGAGGCGGCCCGGCGGTTGTACTCGCGTTCGTAGTTGGTGCCGACGATCGAGGTGACCGCATACGGCTCCGGACTCGCCGCGGTGGGAATGTAGTTGCGGTTGGCGGTGGTCTGCACATGCTCGACCAGGCTGGTGCTGTTGCTGATGCCGGCGGCGACGCCCAGGCGCCCGTCGAGGAACACGTCGGCGTAGCTGGCCTTGAAGCCGGGCAGGAACCTGCGGTCGTAGCCGCCCTCGCGCGGGCCGCTGCGGTACTTGTCCCACAGCGCGGCGTGGGTGGCGCCGCTGACATCGACGGTGATGCGCCGGCCCTTGCCGTCGAACGCCTTGCGGGTGCGGATGTCGATGGTGCCGGCCGGGGCGTTGGCGTCCATGTCGGCGCCGCTGGTGGTGTAGACGGTGATCGAATCGACGCCGGTCAGGGCCGATTGCTCGAAGCTGAAGGTGCGCGAGGCGGCGGCGCCGTCGTTGGCATCCACGCCGGCCAGCTTGACGCCGTTGATGGTCACCCCGGTGTACTGCTGCGGCAGGCCGTGCAGCGAGATGTTGCGCGGCACGTCGTCGGCGGTGACGTCGAAGTCCACGCCCGGCATGTTCTTCAGGAACTCGCCCGGGTTGCCGTCGATGATCTCGCCGTAGCTGTCGGCCGAGAGCGTGTTGGTGATGTTCATCGACGCGCGCTGTTCCATGATCGCGCGGGCGTCGCCTTCGCGCGCGCCGACCACCTGCAGCGTGTCCAGGGTGGTGTCGGCGCCGTCGCCGCGCCCGGCGAGCGTGCTGTAGAGCTCGATGTCCACCCGTTCGCGGCCGTCGTCGTCCAGTCGCACGGTCTTCTCGACCTCGCCGAAGCCGGCGTAGCTGACGCTGATGGTGACTTCGCCGGCCGGCACATCGGCCAGCGCGAACTCGCCACGCTCGCCCGAGTACACCGTGCGGGTGCCGGCGGCGCTGGTGATGCGCACCGCGGCATTGCGCAGGAAGCCACCGGTGGCCGGGTCGAACACACTGCCGGTGATGTAGCCGGTGCCCTGTGCGGGCGTGCCGCCGGCGGCCTGCTTTCTGCGCAGGGTGATGATGCCGCCGTCGTCCGAACGGATCTCCAGTCCGGTGCCCTGCAGCAGTCTGCGCAGCGCATCGCGGGCGTCCATTTCGCCGCGGATGGCCGGCGTGTGGATGTCCTGCAGTGAGCCGGCGGGCGCCACGATCTGCACGCCGGCCTGGCTGGCGAACTCGGGGATCGCATGCGCCGCCGGCTGCGCCGGTACGTTGAAGTGGCGCTGCTGCGCCATCGCCTGGGGCGTGGACGCCAGTGCCAGTACCACGGCGCTGGCCAGTAGGAGCTTCTTCGGTTGGATCATTTCGCTGCTCTTGGTGTGGGGGTGCCCGACGGGGTCCCTCCATAGAGCTGCGACACCGGGTGCTTCCTCCATCTGTCACGAAAAATTCATCGGCGTGCCGGCGCGGCGGCAGGCGCCGGCATCGGTCACGGCCGCCGGCTGAGCACGACCACGCCGTCGCGTTGATGGGCCTGCGCCCCGAACACCGCGGCCGCGGCACGCGCGAAGCCGACCGGGTTGCTGGCGGCGAACAGGCCGGTAATGGGTTCACCCGCAAGGTCCGGGTCGGCGATGACGATGCGCACGTCGCTGTAGCGCGAGAAGCTGTGCGCCGCGTCCGCCAGCGATTCGCCGCGGAAGGCGATCTTGCCGTCGCGCCATGCCAGCTCCTGCTGCAGGTCGGTGGCCGACAGCGGCGTGGGCGCGGCCGCCGCGTGCCCGGCCGGGAGCGACAGCCGCATGTTGGCGCCGATGCCGGCGCTCGCCGTGCCGTTGTCCACCGCATCGAGCCAGCCGGTCTGCACCACGATCTGTGCCGGCTGGCCGGCCAGCCGGCGCACGGCGAACGCCGCCGTGCCCGCGTCGAAGCGGCGGCCATCGACCTCCACCCGCAATGGCGTGGCATTGGCCGCGGCCTCGAAGAACACTTCGCCGCGCTCCACCTCCACCCGCAGGCGGCCGTCGTCGTCGTGGATGCTGACCCGGCTCTGGGTGTTGAGGGTGAGCGTGGAGCCGTCGGCCAGCGGTACCCGGCGCATCTCGCCCTTGGCGGTGGCATAGGCGGTGGGTACCGGGACGCTGACGAACAACAGCGCGGCCAGCACCAGCGAGGCGGCCACCGCGCCGGACCAGCGCAGCAGCGCACGGTAGCGGCCATCGCCGCGGCGGTGGCGGGCGGGCGCCGTGGCGGTGGCGCTGGTGGCGGCCTGCAGGTGCGCGCGGTGCAGCGTGTTGCCGGCAGCGTGGGCCTGCTGCCACAGCGCCTGCGCGCGTACCAGCGCGCCGCGGCGGCGGATGTCGCCCGCCAGCCAAAGCCGCAGCCGCTGCTGGTCGGCCGCGTCCAGCGGCGCCCGGTCCATGCGTGCCACCCAGGCCGCGGCGGCCCGTGCGATCTCAGCGCTGCTTTCGGGTCCGTCCATGGGTCGATCTCGTGTCCGCATGTTGCGTGGAAGGGGAAGGGGCGTTGGCCAGGCCGGCGCTGATCCAGTCGCCGAGCCAGCGGATGCCCCGGGAGATGTGCTTTTCCACCGTGCTTTCGGACAGCCGCATGCGCCGGGCGATTTCCCGCTGCGGCAGGTCGTGCACGCGACGCAGCACGAACGCTTCGCGGGTCTGGCCGGGCATCGCGGCGATGGCCTGCGCCAGCTGCCGCAGTTCGTCGCGGTCGATGGCGCGCTCTTCCGGGGTGGCGGCGGCGTCGGCGAATTCGACGTGGCCGAAGTCCTCCATCGCCTGGATCGACACGATCCGCGCGCGGCGCAGGTTGCGTATCACCAGCGACTGCGCGACCTGGAACAGATAGGCGCGTGGATTGAGGATGTCGTCCAGCCGGGTGCGCTCGGCCAGCAGCGCGTAGCTTTCCTGCACGATGTCGTCGACATCGAAGCCGGCGCCGTGGCGGCGCCCGAGCCAGGCCCGCAGCGCCGGCTCGTGCGGCAGGATGTGGCGCACGAACCAGCGTGTCCTTGCGCCGTCGTCGAGCAGGGCATCGACGGCCCCGGTCTCTTCAATTGAAAGCGACAAGCGTTCTTCCCCGGCCCCGGCACCGCGCATGCAAGGGCGGGATCATGCCGTCGCCGCGGTTGCAGTCTGGTTACAGCCACCGCGCCCGCAGCTGCCGCGACGGACCACGCGGCGCACCCGGGCCGCCGGCACCGGGCGTCGATTGCCGCCGGTGCCACGCGTGCGCCGCGATGCCAGTCGCGTTGCCGTTGCGGGCACATGTTTCACTCGGCTTTGCGCGGCCCGCACGCTATCGTTGCGCCGCCGGAGGACGGAACAGGATGGAGCGATCGTGGCGGCGGACGAAGGGACGGCCCGGCGGTGCGCAAGGCGTTGCGGGCATGGGGGCGTGGGTGGCCACAGGTAGGGCGACGGCCGCGGGCCGGGCATTGCACGCGCTGGGTGCGGCCGGGCTGGCGCTCGCCTGCCTGGTGGCAGGCGCATGGGGCGCGCTGGCGCTGTGGTTCCAGTTCCCCGGCGGTGCGCTGGCACGGGGCGTGGCCGTCGCGGCCTGGTGCGTTCCCTGGGCCTGGGCGCTGCGTGCCAGCCTCACCCCCGGGCGGCGCTGGCGGTCGCTGGCGGTGTTCGCCGCGGGGCTGGTGCTGCTGCTCGGCTGGTGGACGACGATCCAGCCGCGGCAGGACCGGGCGTGGGCCGACGACGTCGCGCAGCCGCTGCGTGCGCGGATCGAGGGTGGGCGCCTGCTGCTGGACAACGTGCGTGATTTCCACTGGCGCACAGAGGACGATTACGACATCCGTTGGGAGCGGCGCGAGTACGACCTGGCGCAGGTGCGTTCGGTCGACCTGATCCTGTCCTACTGGATGGGGCCGGCGATCGCGCACACGCTGGTCTCGTTCGGTTTCGCCGATGGCCGGCAACTGGTGTTTTCGCTGGAGATCCGCAAGGAGCGCGGCGAGTCGTTCTCGGCACTGGGCGGCTTCTTCCGCCGCTTCGAGGCGGTGCTGGTGGCCGCCGACGAGCGCGATATCGTGCAGGTGCGTACCAGCGTGCGCGGGGAGGACGTCTATCTCTACCGCCTGCACGGCCTGGACCCGGACGCGATGCGCGCGCTGCTGCGCGACTACGTGGCGCTGGCGCAGGCGCTGCAGCGGACCCCGGTGTTCTACAACTCGCTGACCAGCAACTGCACCACCATCGTGTACGAACTGATGCGGCGGGTGGTGCCGACGCTGCCGCTGGACTACCGGCTGCTGCTCTCAGGTTACCTGGCCGAATATGCCGCCGACGTGGGCGGGCTGACCCCGGGCGTGCCCTACGCGACGCTGCGCGCGCGCGGCCGCATCACCCTGCGCGCCCGCGAGGCGGGCGACGCGGCCGATTTTTCCCGCCGGATCCGCCAAGGCGTCCCCGGCATTGCCGAGGAACATGTTCCATGACGCACGGGCTGCAGGCGCGCATGCGCCGCTGGCTGTTCCCGCTGTTCGCCGCGGCGATGCTGCTGTGCAGTGGCTGCGCGATGGTGAAGGTCAAGCCGGTCACGCCGGCCGACTACACGATGCTCAAGCGCGACGACATCCTCAACAGCGGCCGGTTGAGCGCGCTGTCACAGGAAGCGCTGAGCGTGATCGGCCTGACCGCCGCGCAATGCGCGCGGGATCTGCCCGCCTGCCGGCAGACGGTGGCCACCACCGATGGGCTGCAGACCGAGCAGCGCCTGTCCACGCTGGCCGAGCTGTGGATGCAGCAGGCGCTGGCGCTGACGCCCAAGGCCAGGGCGGGCGAAGCGGCCACGCTGTCCGACGCCGCGCTCGACGCCTGGCTGGAAACCGCGCGCTATGCCTATGCGTACCTGTTCTTCAGCGGGCGGACGCCGGCCGAGCGCGCGCTGGAGGACCGGCTCACCCAGGTGCGCGACTACTACAACTACGCCGCCGAACAGACCGCCGCGGTGGTGTTCCAGCAGACCCGCGCCCGGGCGCTGGAGGGCGCCGATTACCGCAGCCCGGTGCAGGTGGACCGCTGGACGATCCGCGCCGATTTCGACCGGCTGCGGCTCAATGGCGTCCCCCGGCAGCTGGTGCCGGCCGCGTCGCTGAGCTTCGCCGGCCTGCGCAGCACCTACCGCCGCGATGGCTTCGGCGCCGAGCTGGTGGTGGTGATGGAGGCGCCGCCACTGGCGGTTCCGGTGGACGGCGCCGGCCCGGTCGCGGCACCGGTGTTCAGCGAGATGCCGGCGATCAACGCCACCGCGCTGCTGCGGTTCGGCGGCGGCACCCTGGACGAGGTGCTGGCCACGCGCGAGATCCGCCTGGAGGCGTGGTCGCCGGACACCACCAGCAGCTTCCGCCTGGAGGGCCAGGAGGTTCCGCTGGCGGCCAATTTCACTGCTGCCTACGGGCTGTGGATGGCGCAGTCCGGGTTCGCCACCGAGTCGCTGCGCACCCTGTTCGGCCGGGGCGAAGGTATCCGCGAACCGCATATCTACCTGATGCAGCCGTACGATCCGGACCGCCGCATCATCTTCATGCTGCATGGCCTGGCCAGCAGCCCGGAGGCATGGGTGAACCTGGCCAACGAGATCATGGGCGATCCGGAAATGCGCCGGCACTACCAGATCTGGTCGGTCTACTACCCGACCAATGCGCCGATCGCGTTGAACCGCTACACCATCAGCAACGCGTTCAACCGCACGCTTGACCACTTCGACCCGGGGCGCACCGCCGCGGCCAGCCACGACATGGTGTTCATCGGCCACAGCATGGGGGGGGTGATCGCGCGGCTGATGCTCAGCGAATCGGGCGACACGCTGTGGAACGGTGCGGTGGAGCGCTTCAACCTGCGCGGCGAGCGCCTGCGCCGGGTGGAGGCCCGGCTGCGGCCGCTGGCGCGCTTTTCACCCCAGCCCGATGTCGGGCGCGCGATCTTCATCGCCTCGCCGCACCGTGGCACCGATATCGCCGGCAACCGGCTGGGGCGGCTGATCGGCAAGCTGGTGCGGCTGCCACTGACCATCCTGGGCAAGTTCGAGGACGTATTCCTGGCCATGCAGGATGGCGGGCCATCCGCGGACACGTCCAAGCCGCCGCGCGTCGGCAACAGCATCGACAACCTCAAGGCGAGCGACCCGTTCATCAGCGCTTCGTCCGCGCTGCCGATGGCGCCGGGGCTGAAGTACCACTCGCTCATCGCCCGGCGCAAGGCGGACGTGCCGCTGGAGGCGTCCGACGACGGACTGGTGCCGTACTGGAGCGCGCACCTGGACGGGGCGTTGTCGGAAAAGGTGATCCTGTCCGGGCACAGCGTGCAGGAAACCCCGGAAGCGGTGCTCGAGGTGCGCCGCATCCTGCGCCAGGACCTGCGCCTGCACGACGGCGGCGCCGGCCGCTGAGCGGTCCGCGGTGATGCGCCGCGGCCGTGCCGCCGGCGGGCGGCCGGTGTCAGCCGGCCCCGGCCAGCTCCCGGCCGCGCCGCGCCGCCGCGGCCACCGCGTCGCCCACCAGCGCGTGGAAGCCGCCGCCGGCCAAGGTTTCCAGCGCGGCCTGGGTGGTGCCGTTGGGCGAGGTGACGGCCTGGCGCAGGGCGCCGGGACTCTGCCCGCCCTCGGCGAGCATGCGCGCCGCGCCGAGGATGGTCTGCACCACCATCTGCCGCGCGGCGTCATCGGCCAGCCCCTGCGCGCGGGCCGCGTCCTCCATCGCTTCGGCGAGCGCGAACACATAGGCCGGACCGCTGCCGGACACGGCGGTGACCGCATCCATCAGCGCCTCGCGTTCGATCCAGCGGATCTGCCCGGCCCCGGCGAGGATGGCCTGGGCGAGCTGGCGTTCGGCATCGCCGACCTCGGCGCCGGCGTACAGCCCGGTCATGCCGGCGCCCAGCAGCGCCGGAGTGTTGGGCATGGCGCGCACCAGCACCGCGGCGTCCCCCAGCCACCCGCGCAGGGCGGCCAGGGGGATGCCGGCGGCGATCGACACCACCAGGGTGCCGGCGCGCAGCCGTGGCGCCAGTTCGGTGCAGACCGCGGCCATGACCTGTGGCTTGACCGCCAGCACCACGACCTGGCCGTCCAGCGCCGCCGAGGCGACGGCGGCGGCGGTGCGCACCCCATGCTCGCGCTGCAGCGCCTGGCGCAGGGCGTCCTGGGGTTCCACCACCTCGATCGCGGCGGCCGGCACGCCGGCCCGGGTCACGCCCGCGATCAGGCTGCGGGCCATGTTGCCGCCGCCGACGAAGCTGATGCCGGTGGGAAGGGGAGACGTCGGGTGGTTGCCGCTCATGCAGGCCTCGTAACGATCGGGGGCGGGTCTCACCGGTCGCCACCACATGGCAGCGCCCGGGCGCACAGTGTAGCCAGCCACGCGGCGCGGGGTGCCCGGGCGGCGGCCGCACCCGGGCCGGGCGGCCTGGCGTCGGCGGTCGCGGCGGCGGTTGTGACGCGCTGCCTGCAATCGGCCGCCATGGATCGACCTCTTACGCCGGAGGGCTATACTGGACGGCAGGGGAAACACCTTCCAGCCATCCGCAACCTTGGGGAAACACAGCGCATGGACATCGCTGAACTTCTGGCGTTCTCGGTCAAGAACAAGGCCTCGGACCTGCACCTGTCCGCCGGCCTGCCACCGATGATCCGCGTCGACGGCGACGTGCGCCGCATCAACATCCCGGCACTGGACCACAAGCAGGTCCACGCGCTGGTGTACGACATCATGTCGGACAAGCAGCGCCGCGACTACGAGGAGTTCCTCGAGGTCGACTTCTCCTTCGAGATTCCCTCGCTGGCACGCTTCCGCGTCAACGCGTTCAACCAGAACCGCGGTGCCGGCGCGGTGTTCCGTACCATTCCCTCGGAAGTGCTGACCCTGGAAGACCTGGCGTGCCCGCCGGTGTTCCGGCAGCTGATCGAGCAGCCGCAGGGGCTGATCCTGGTCACCGGCCCGACCGGTTCGGGCAAGTCGACCACGCTGGCGGCGATGGTGGACCACATCAACAAGAACGAGTACGGCCACATCCTCACCGTCGAGGATCCGATCGAATTCGTGCACACCCCGCAGAAGTGCTTGATCAACCAGCGCGAAGTGCACCGCGATACCCACGGCTTCAACGAAGCGCTGCGTTCGGCGCTGCGCGAGGACCCGGACTACATCCTGGTGGGCGAACTGCGTGACCTGGAAACCATCCGCCTGGCGCTGACCGCCGCGGAGACCGGCCACCTGGTGTTCGGTACCCTGCATACCAGTTCGGCGGCCAAGACCATCGACCGCATCATCGACGTGTTCCCGGCCGGCGAGAAGCCGATGGTGCGCTCGATGCTGTCCGAATCGCTGCGCGCGGTGATCTCGCAGGCGCTGCTGAAGAAGGTCGGTGGCGGCCGCATCGCGTCGCACGAGATCATGGTGGCCACCCCGGCGATCCGCAACCTGATCCGCGAGGACAAGGTCGCGCAGATGTACTCGGCCATCCAGACCGGCCAGCAGGCGGGCATGCAGACCCTCGACCAGAACCTGCAGGACCTGGTCAAGCGCAGCCTGATCACCCGCAACCAGGCCCGTGAATACGCCAAGGACCGGCGCCTGTTCGAATAAGGCGCAAGGTGACGGCGCGGCACGCCGCGTCGCCGTTGCGCCGCGCAAGGCGTACAGTCGGTACCGGCAACGCCGTCGGCCCCGGGGGAGGGCGCCGGCGCCGGCCTGCAGATCAAGGTTCCACAGGAGCCCGTTATGAGCACCATTGATTTCACTTCATTCCTCAAGCTGATGGCGCACCAGAAGGCGTCGGACCTGTTCATCACCGCCGGCATGCCGCCGTCGATGAAGGTGCACGGCCGGATCAGCCCGATCACGCAGACGCCGCTGACCCCGCAGCAGAGCCGCGACATGGTGCTCAACGTGATGACGCCGGCGCAGCGCGAGGAGTTCGAGAAGACCCACGAGTGCAACTTCGCCATCGGCCTGTCCGGCGTGGGCCGCTTCCGCGTCAGCTGCTTCTACCAGCGCAACCAGGTGGGCATGGTGCTGCGCCGGATCGAGACGCGGATCCCGACGGTGGAAGAGCTGAACCTGCCGCCGGTGATCAAGACGCTGGCGATGACCAAGCGCGGCATCATCCTGTTCGTCGGCGCCACCGGTACCGGCAAGTCGACCTCGCTGGCGGCGATGATCGGCTACCGCAACCAGAACTCGACCGGGCACATCATCACCATCGAGGACCCGATCGAGTTCGTGCACAAGCACGAGGGCTGCATCATCACCCAGCGCGAGGTCGGCATCGATACCGACAGCTGGGACGCGGCGCTGAAGAACACCCTGCGCCAGGCGCCGGACGTGATCATGATCGGCGAGGTCCGCACCCGCGAGGGCATGGACCACGCCATCGCCTTCGCCGAGACCGGCCACCTGGTGCTGGCGACGCTGCATGCCAACAACGCCAACCAGGCGATGGACCGCATCATCAACTTCTTCCCCGAGGACCGCCGCAGCCAGCTGCTGATGGACCTGTCGCTCAACCTCAAGGGCGTGGTCGCGCAGCAGCTGGTGCCGACGCCCGATGGCAAGGGGCGCCGGGTGGCGATGGAAATCCTGCTGGGCACGCCGCTGGTGCAGGACTACATCCGCGACGGCGAGATCCACAAGCTCAAGGAAGTGATGAAGGAATCGGTGCAGCTGGGCATGAAGACCTTCGACCAGAGCCTGTTCGAGCTGTACCAGGCCGGCGAGATCAGCTACGACGACGCGCTGCGCTACGCCGACTCGCAGAACGAAGTACGCCTGCGCATCAAGCTCTCGCAGGGCGGCGATGCCAAGACCCTGTCGCAGGGGCTCGATGGCGTGGAGATCGCGGGTACGCGCTGAGCGATCGCCCGCTTGACCGCCCTGCCCGCACGGGCAGGGCGCGGGCCCGCCGTGCAGGCGCGGCCGCTCCCTGGTTTTTTTGCCGCCGCGGCGCAATGCGCCGCATCCGTCCGCGTGGCGCCGCCCGCGGGCACCTGTCCGCAGTGACCTTCCCGGGCTGTCGCCCGCGCCCGCGCGTGCCTGTCCGCGTTGGGCGCATGCGCGCTGCATGCCGTCGCTGCCTGGCCCCGCCGCGCCGTCGGGAGCCGCGGCGCCGTCTGCGGGGCGGGATCGGCTGCGTAAGTAGCTGTTGTAATTTCGTGAAGTAAACGTGAAAATGTGACCCGTGTGGGAATTGTTCTGCGGTCTGCAGCCCAATTCCAGATCAGGGGGCTTCTGTCTTACATGCAACGCGTTGCTGCTGAATGGCGGCGACGGCGGATGCGTGCGCGGGTAGGGATGTCATCCCCTCCCGGCGGCGGATGGGGCACAGGGCAGTGCTTTGCAGATGGGGGCTTGATGGTTCAAGTGCTTGAAGATGCTGCCCGGGCCGCGTTCGCGTGCCTGCCGGGCATGCCGTTGCCGCGCCTGGCGCGCCGCTGGCCCAGGGTGGCCAGTCTGCTGCTGCTCCTGCTGCCGTGCGTGGTGTCCGCCGCACCGGTTGCCGGGGGCGCTTCGCCCGCCGCCGGGGCGACCCTGCCGGCCCGCAAGCCGGGACTGTGGGAAGTGACCCTGGCCGCGCACGCGGCGCAGGGCCCGGGGAGCGCGATGCAGCCCGAGGTGACGGTGCGCCAATGCACCAGCGCCGCCGTCGAGCCGGTCATGCTGCTGGCACTGTTGCCGGCGCACGAGAACTGCAGCCGTACCCAGGTCACCCGGCGCAGCGGGCAGGGCGGCGGCCATGAGATCGCCACGACCTGCAGCACCCACCAGAGCCCTGTGCAGGGACGCATGGAACTGTGGGGCGACCTGCGGTCGGTCTATGCCGGCACCTTCAGCGTCCGCTTCCCGCAGGCCCCGCAGAACAACGTCGGCCCGGTGCGGTTCCAGGGGCGCTGGCTGGGGCCCTGCGGTGCCGGGCAGCGCGCCGGCGACATGCGCCTGCCCAACGGCATCACGGTGAACGTGGCCGACGATGCCGCGCGCGTCCAGGGCCATGCCCACTGAATGACCCCGCCTGTTCCGGCCCCGCCTCGCGCGGGCACCGCGAGCCGCGGCCACCGGGTGGCCGCTCTTCCAATCCACATGCCGCATTCGAATCACGGGTACCGCCCATGAAGGCTTCAGCTCACCCCTTCGACACCACCGCACCCACCCTGCGCGAGGCAGGCGGCCTGCAAAGCCGGCGCGCCGGTGTCCTGCACTGGCGGCCGCGCATCGGCGCGGCACTGGCGGCGCTGGGCCTGTTCTCGCTGCTGGCGCTGGCGCCGGCGGCGCAGGCGCAGATCAGGAACGGCGGTTTCGAGACCGGCAGCTTTTCCGACTGGACGCTGCGCGATTACGACCGCCCGGATGTCCTGGCCACGGATGCACCGACTACCATCGCGCAACTGGGGCTGGTGGCCACCGGGACGACGACGACCGGCGGCAACGGCAGCGGCTACCGCGCGCAGATCCTCACCTCGCCCGGCACCGCGGCCAACACCAATGGCATCCTGCAATTCCCGTTCTCGGGAACCGCATCGGCCCTGGTCGGTGGCAACGACGGGCAGGCGGCGAAGGCGACCTCGATCGAGCAGCAGGCCACGATGACGCTGGCCGACGTCGATCCCGTCGATGGCAAGGTGCATATCCGCTTCGCGATGGCGCCCGTGCTCTACGACGCCGGGCACAGCGCGGTGGAACAGCCGTTCTTCTTCGTGGAAGTGGTCAACAAGACCAAGGGCAACACCCAGCTCTTCCAGACGTTCAACTTCGCCGGACAGGCCGGTATCCCGTGGACCCGGGTCGGCAGCTACCGCTCCACCAACTGGCAGGGCTTCGACATCGCCCCCGGCAACGGCCGCCTGGATCCGGGTGACGTGGTGGTGCTGAAGGTGTTCGTCTCCAACTGCCAGCCAGGCGCCGCCAGTCACACGGCACAGGTCTACATGGACGTGTTCGGCTCGAAGATGCCGGGCCTGAGCGTGGCCGCGTCGGGGCCGTCCACCACCAAGCCCGGCGAACAGGTCACCTATACCTACAACTACGTCAACAACAGCGGCGTGTATGCGCTGGGCTCGATGGTGCGCCTGGCCGCGCCGGTCACCGCGGACGGCAAGTACCTGGCCTTCGTACCCGGCAGCTACCCCAACACCTGCACCGGCATCCACGACGGCATCCCGCCGCGCGCGGACTACATCGATTGTCCGGTGGGCGACCTGGTGAACGGCGCCGGCGGCAGTTTCCCGGTCGCCTTCACGGTACCGGCCGACGCCGCGACCTCGGGCAGCGGTGCGGTCATCAACAACGGCGACTACGACGTCCGCGCCAACACCGTCAGTCCGTTCATCGGACCGCTGGTGAAGACCCGCATCGCCGGCGGCGCGACGGCGCTGGTGGACCTGGGCATCGCGATCAGCAACGGCAACGTGCCGTCCTACCTGGTGGGTGACGCGGTCACCTACGAAGTGACGGTGACCAACCACGGTCCGGTCGACGTCGCCGGCGCGCTCATCCGCCAGACCACGCTGAGCGGCGTGGCCAACACCGCCGCGGCCGCCTGGACCTGCAGCGCGGCGGGTACGGCCAGCTGCGGCGCGGCCAGCGGCAGCGGGCCGCTGGATACCACCGGCAACCTGCCGGTGGGGCAGAGCCTGGTCTATACGATCACCCAGCTCAATGCCGTGGTGGCCGGTGCGCCGGTCGTCACCGTGGTCGCGGTGACGCCGCCGTCGGGCATGACCGACAGCGTCTCCGCCAACGACTCCGCCGGCCTGAGCACCCCGGTCAGCGCGGACCAGTACACCCTGACCGTGAATACCGCCGGCACGGGCTCGGGCCGGGTCGATGCCGTGCCGGCCGCGCTGGCCTGCCCGGTGGCGTCGGTGCCCGCGGCGGCCTGCAGCCAGCAGCGGCTGGGCCAGGACGAAGACGCCTACCTGACCGCCGTCGCCGGCGCCGGCAGCATCTTCAAGCAGTGGGATGCGGCCGGCGACTGCGTGGCGGTCAACGGCAGCGAGTGCCATGTGAACATGGGCTCGGCCGACCGCAGCGTCACCGCCGTCTTCGCGCGTGCCTGGGTGGTATCGCCCACCGTCATCGGCGGCACCTGGACCGGTGAACCTTCGGTGGAGGAAGGGACGACCGGCACCTTCACGGTCACGCCCAACGTGGCCGGCAGCGTGCCCACCGTCGTTTCCGATACCTGTGCGGTCACCCAGAGCGGCCCGGCCGGCGGCAAGTACACCTACACGACGGGGCCGGTAACGGCGGACTGCGCGTTCCGCGTCGAGTTCCCCAGCCCGGTGCTGGCGGTCAGCAAGAGCGCCTCGGTAGCCAGCGCGGCGGTGGACGCGACGTTCGACTATGTCATCGAGGTGCGCAACACCGGCGCCGTGGCCACCACCGCCGCGGTCCAGGTGAGCGATTCGATCCCCAACGGGCTGACGGTCGTGACCGCATCGCTGCCCGCCGGTTGCGCGCAGAACCTGCAGGTGGTGTCCTGCACCATTGCCTCGCTCGCGCCCGCCGACACGGTGACCCGCACCATCAGCGTCACTGCCACGGCGGCCGCCACCGGCAGCACCAGCAATACCGCGACCGTGAGTGGCGGCGGCGACACCGCGTGCCCGGTGGCGACCCCCTGCCGCAGCAACACGGTGGTCGTGACGGTCGGCAACCGCCCGGACCTGGCCATCAGCAAGAGCGCCTCGGTGGCGACGGCGGTGGTCGGCACGGCGTTCGACTACACCCTCACCGTGACCAATACCGGTACCGGGGCCACGACCGCCGCCGCGACGGTGACCGACGTGATCCCGACGGGCTTGGCGATCGGCAGCCTGCCGACCGGCTGCGTGCTCGACCCGGCCGGCAGCCAGACCGTGGCCTGCACGATCGCCGCCGGCCTGTCCAACGTGGCGCCCGGCAACACCGCGACCTACGTGATCCCGGTGACGCCGATGGCCGCGGCCGCGGCCGCGGGCAGCGTGAGCAACACGGCCAGCGTGAGCGGCGGCGGCGATCCCGACTGCACCGCCGGCTGCGCCAGCAACGCGGTGACGACCACCATCACCACACCGGCGCTGGCCATCGCCAAGCGCGCCTCGGTGGCGACCGCAGTGGTCGGCGTGGCGTTCGACTACACCCTCACCGTCAGCAACACCGGCACGGCGGACACGACGGCCGTGGCCACGGTCGTGGATGACGTGCCGGCGGGGCTGACCATCAACGCCGCCCCGGGCTGCGGGATCGCCGGACAGACCGTGACCTGTACGGTCGCGGCGGGGCTGACGGCCGCCACCCCGGTGGACTTCACCATCAACGTCACCCCGACGGCGGCCGCGGCCAGCAGCGTCGGCAACACCGCGCGGGTCAGCGGCGGCGGCGATCCGCTCTGCACCGCGCTGGCGCCGTGCGACAGCAATACCACGACCACCACGATCACCGCGCCGGCACTGGCGATCACCAAGAGCGGCCCGGCGAGCGCGATCGTGGGCGTGCCGTTCGACTACGTCATCACCGTGAGCAACACCGGCACGGCCGATGCGACCGCGGACGCCACGGTCACCGACGAGGTGCCGGCGGGCCTGCTGATCAACAGCGCCACCGGCTGTACCGTCAGCGGCCAGACGGTGACCTGCACCGTGCCCCGCGCCAGTCTCGCGATCAACGCCACGGCGACGATCACGATCAACGTGTCGCCGATCCTCCATGGCAGCAATGCGGTGAACAGCGCCCGCGTGGCGGGTGCTGGCGACCCGGCATGCCCGGCGGGCACGCCCTGCGCCAGTGCCGCGGTCACCACCGCGCTGATCGCGCAGAACCCGGTGCTGGACCTGGTCAAGAGTGCGGGCGTGCCGAGCGGCTACGCCGCTGGCGAGATCCTTGCCTATACCTTCGTGCTGACCAACGCCGGCAACGTGGCGCTGAGCGGCATCACGTTGAACGATCCGCTGCTGGGCGGTGCGGTGCCCTGCCCGGGCAGCACGCTGGCCGTGGGCGCCTCGATGACCTGCGGCCCGCGCCTGTACCTGCTGACCCAGGCGGACGTGGATGCCGGCGTTGTGGTCAATACCGCCACTGCCCGTGGCCTGCCGCCTGCGCCCGCGCCCGGTGTGGCACCGACGGCGGCCACCGGCAGCAGCAGCACCCGCACGCCGATCACCCATGCGCTGGACCAGGAGCTGAGCAAGGCCGTGACCGCGGACAGCAGCGGCGGCGATGCGGCCGTGGGCGACGTGCTGACCTACACGGTGACGCTCACCAACCGGAGCAACGCGACGCTGGCCAACGTGGAGCTCAGCGATGCCCTGATCACGCCGCGCAGCATCGTCTGCGCCAGCGTGGCGCCGGGCGCGGTCTGCCAGCTGGTGGGCACCTACACCGTCACCCAGGCCGACGCCGACGCCGGCATGGTCCGCAACACCGCGCAGGCCGGCGGCCCGTTGTGCCCGGCCGGCACCGGCGACCCGCGCTGCACGACGACCCTCAGCACCCCGGTGGTGTCCATCCGCGCCAATGACGATGGCGCCACGACCAAGGCCGGCATGCCGGTGACCACTCCGGTGCTGGACAACGACACCCATGTCGGCGGCGCGATCGATCCGGCCAGCGTGACGCTGACGGCGACCTCGGCGGACGGCACCGTGAGCGTCGATCCGGCAACCGGCGCGATCACCTTCGTTCCCGCCCCCGGTTTCGCCGGCACCACCACCTATTCCTACCGGGTGTGCCTGGCCGCGCCCAACGCGACGGTGTGCGACACCGCCACGGTGACGGTGGTGGTGGCGTTGCGGGTGATCGTCGCGGTGGATGACCTGCCGCCGGCAACCGATGGCAGCACCGGCGCACCCTCGCTGGGCAATGCCTACGACAACGACACCCTCGACGGGGCACCGGTCGACCCGGCAAAGATCACCGGCCGCGTGACCGCGCCGGCCACCTCGCCCAAGGGCGGCCCGGTGCCGGTGCTGGATCCGGCCACCGGCGAGGTCAGCGTGCCGCCGGCAACGCCGGCGGGCACGTACACCATCGGTTACCGCATCTGCGAGGTGCTGCATCCGGGCAACTGCGCCGATGCAGGCGTGACGGTGACGGTCACCGCGCCGGCGATCGAGCCGGTGGGCGACAGCGGCGAACCGCTGTCCGGCGATGGCGGCGGCACCACCCCGAGCGTGCTGGAAAAGCACACGCTCGGCGGGCGCCCGATCCGTCCCGGCGAGGTCACCGTGGTCCCCGGGGTGCCGTCGCACCCGGGCCTGAAGATGAACCCGGACGGCACCATCCGCATCGGTACCGCGATCCCGACCGGCACGTACACCTACCCGTACACGATCTGCGAGGTGCTGAACCCGGGCAACTGCGTCACCGCCACCGTGACCGTGGTCGTCGCCGGCCAGGTGCAGCTGCGGGTGAGCAAGGTTGCCGGCATGCGCGAGGTGCGCCTGGGCGACCTGGTGCGCTACACGCTGACCGTCGAGAACAGCGGCAATGTCGGCCTGGTGGCGGGCAGCGTCATCGACACCCCGCCGGCGGGCTTCAGCTACGTGGAAGGTTCGCTGCGGGTCGAGGATGGCGACAATGCCGCCACTGTGGCCGGCCAGCACCCGCTGCGCTTCGACGGGCTGGACGTGCGCGCCGGCGGCAAGGCGCGGCTGGTGTACCTGATGCGGGTGGGTGCGGGCGTACGCGCCGGGACCCTGGTCAACCAGGCGCAGGCGCGCTCGCTGGAGGGCGAACCGCTGTCCAACGTGGCCACCGCCGAGGTGACCCTGGCGGGCGATCCGCTGCTGGACGACAGCCTGGTGTTCGGCACGGTGTTCAACGACCGCGATGGCGATGGCTGGCAGGACAGTGCCGCGCTGACCGGCGTCACCGTGCAGGGCGGGTTCGCGCCGGATGCGTACGTGGCCCATTCCACCACGCTGGATCGTGGCGACGGCATGCAGCCGCAGGCCGATGCCAGCGCACCGCTGCTGCATGGCATCGTCGTGGGCGCGATCGGCGGACGCCAATCCGAAGCCGATCCCGCCGATGCGCGCCAGGTGGTGGTCCGCCAGCGCCTGCGGGCACTGGATTTCAGCGACGACTTCGTGCTGACCAGCGACCAGGGCGTGAGCGTGCGCATGGACCGCGCGGGCGTGACCACGGTCCATCGCGACGGCGAGGCGGCCAAGGGCATGAACGCGGCGGCACCGACCGTGGAGCGGCGCATCGCCCGCGGTGCGGACGACTACGTGGTCGACTACGTGATCGGCAATGCCGGCATCGACGAGCGCGGCATTCCCGGCGTGCGCATCGCCTCGGTGGAAGGGCTGCTGGTCGAAACCGACCAGTACGGCCGCTACCACCTGGCCGGCATTCCCGGTGGCGCGTGGGAGCGCGGTCGCAACTTCATCCTGAAGGTCGATCCGTCCACCCTGCCGACCGGTGCGGCGTTCACCACCGACAATCCGCTGCTGCGCCGGGTCACCCCCGGCATGCCGGTCCGCTTCGACTGGGGCGTGAAGCTGCCGGAACGCGCGGTCGAGGGCGGCGCGCGCCAGGTCGAGATGGAAATGGGCGAAGTGTTCTTCGCGCCCGGCAGCGCCCAGGTACAGCCGCGCTACCAGCCGGCGGTGGAGGCCATGGCCGCGAAGGTGCGCGAGCACCCGGGCATGGAGGTGGTGATCCAGGCCGAGGCCAGCAACGAAGCGCTGGCATTCGAACGCGCGGCGGCGGTCAAGGCCGCCCTGCTGGCGCAGCTCGACGAGGCCACGGCCAGGACCTTGCGCGTGGTCGCGCGGGCCAAGGTGGGCGACACCGCGCCGCTGGTGGCCGGCATCGATGGCCAGGGCGTGCTGCTGGGCACGCTGCTGTTCGATACCGGCAAATCGGCCATCCGGCCGGGCTTCGACGCGTTGCTGGACACGGTGGCCGCCGCGCTGGAACGGCTGGGCAGCGGCCGCGTCTCCATCGTCGGCCACGCCGATGTGCGCGGTTCCGACGCATACAACACGGCGCTGGGCCTGGCGCGCGCCAGGGCGGTGTCCGATGCATTGGGCAAACGCCTGGGCGCCGAAGCGCGAAGCAGGCTGCGGGTGGACATCGCGGACGTGCCGGCGGTGCCGGCTGGCGTGCGCAAGTAAGGGGCCGGTCATGGACAAGCGTATGAAGATGAAGGTGCTGGACTACACCCTGCTGTGCCTGCTGGCCGGCGCGACCACCCCGCTGGCCACGGCCGCGGCGACGCCGGACGGCGTCGCATCCGCCGAGCCGGCCGAACCCCGCGCGGGCGCGCCGGAACCGGCGCCTGCGGCGCTGGACTGCGGCGCGGACGCCTGCACCGGCGACGACGGCCTGCTGTTCCAGCTGCGCACGCGCAGCCATGCCGCGCCGGTGACCCGGGGCACCCATGCCGGTTCGTCGTCCGACGCCCTGCAGCCCGATCGCCGGGTCGAGGTGTCGGTCGAACCGCAGGGCCGGGCGGTGGCGATGGGCAAGTACTCCATCGACCTGCCCGGCGGCGGGGTGGTGTGGGCGACCGAGGATCCGACCCTGGGGTCACCGGAGCTGTCGGTATCGGCGCCGTCGATGGTGGCCTTCGACGGCGAGCGCCTGCTCAAGCCGGTGCAGTTCTATGCGCGTGGCAACTATCCGGCCTTCATCGAACGCATGGAGGTGCGCCTGTACCGCGCCAGCGACGCCGACCTGATCGAACCGCTGGCGAGCGTGCCGCTGGACGTGGCGGCGGTCAGCCATGGCGAGTGGGACGGCGCGTTGCCGGGCAAGTACCGCTTCCGCAAGGGCGATGAGCTGGTCTACGTGTTGCGCGCCACCGGCGCCAACGGCCAGTTCGACGAGACCTCGCCGCGCGTGCTGCAGCTGGTGTCGCCGGAAGATGCCGAGCGCGGCGCCAATGCGCTGCGCAACAGCACAGAGAAGCGGCTGGGCAATGCCCTGAGCGCCGAGCAGGCGCAGACCCAGAGCCTGATCGACGATGTCTTCGCGGGCAGCGGCCTGCGCCAGCAGAACATCCCGCTGTACGGTTCGCGCATCCGCATCCAGGGCCGCAACATCCCCGCGGGCATGGCGCTGAGCATCAACGGCGAAAGCTATCCGGTGGACCTGGAGCGCAAGTTCGTCGCCGAGTACCTGATGCCGGTCGGCACGCACCGCTTCGACATCGGCGTGGGCGGCGAGGGCGGTCCTGCCCGCCACCTGGACGTGGACGTCACCGGTCGCTACTTCTTCGGCGTCGCGCTGGCCGACGTGACCATCGCGCAGAACAAGGTCAGCGGTTCCAACGAGCCGTTCCGCGGCGACGCCAACTACCGGGACGATGTCATCAGCGACGGCCGCCTGGCGTTCTACGGCAAGGCCAAGCTGCGCGGCCGCTACCTGGTGACCGCGCAGGCCGATACCACCGAGCGCGACCTGGACCGGCTGTTCAACGGTTTCGGCAAGGCCGACCCGCAGGACATCTTCCGCCGGCTCGATCCGGACCTGTACTACCCGGTCTACGGCGACGATTCCAACACCCGTCGCGACGTGGACACGATGGGCCGGTTCTACCTGCGCATGGACTGGGACAAGAACCAGGCGCTGTGGGGCAACTACGCCACCGGCCTGACCGGGACCGAGTTCGGCCAGTACCAGCGCGCGCTGTATGGCGCGGCGCTCAACTGGCGCTCGAACGCCAGCAACCGCTGGGGCGATGCCGGCAGCGAACTGCGCGTGTTCGGTTCGCAGGCCGAAACCGCGCCGGGCCACAATGAATTCATCGGCACCGGCGGCAGCCTGTACTACCTGCGGCATACCGACCTGCTGCCGGGTTCGGACGTGGTGACCCTGGAGATCCGCGACCGCAGCAGCGGCCGTACCGAGAACCGGGTGGTGCTGCAGCGCGGGGCCGACTACGAGATCGACGAACTGCAGGGCCGCCTCCTGCTGACCCGCCCGTTGGCGCAGATCACCCGCGACAACAGCCCGACCCTGACCCGCGATGCGCCGCTGGACGGCTTCGAACAGCGCCTGCTGGTGGACTACGAGTGGGTGCCGGCCGGCTTCGATGCGGACGACGTGACCGTGGGCTTCCGCGGCAAGCACTGGATCGGCGACCACGTCGGCCTCGGCGCGACCTGGGTCGACGAGAACCGGGCCGGCGAGGACTACACGCTCAAGGGCGCCGACCTCACCCTGCAGGCCGGCAAGGGCACCTACCTGAAGGCCGAGTACGCGCATACCGAATCCTTCGGCGTGCCGGCGTTCTTCTCCGACAACGGCGGCCTGAGCTTCATCCAGCAGAACGACACCGCGTTGAACCGCAAGGGCGATGCCCGCTCGCTGGAAGCCCGCGCCAATTTCAGGGAGCTGGGCTGGACCGAACAGGACTGGGCCGCCGGAGCATGGTGGCGCCAGACCGACGCCGGCTATTCGGTGTCCCGCTACGACACGGGCCTGCCGGTGACCGAGTACGGTGCCGAGCTGCTGGGCCAGTTCACCCCGGACCTGGGCCTGTACACCCGCTACACCCGCGCCGAGCGCGGTGCCGACACCCTGGCCCAGGCCCAGGCCACGCTGCAGTGGCAGGCCAGCGAGGCGGGGACCCTCAGCGCCGAACTGCGCCGGGTCGACCAGCAGGGCAGCTACCTCGATGCCATCGGCACGCTGGCGGCGGTCAAGTACCTGCACCGCTTCGGCGCCACGATGGAGCTGTACGGCGTGGCCCAGCTGACCGTGGACGATGACGGTGGCAGGTATGCCGACAACGATGCCCTGACCCTCGGTGCCAAGCACCTGTTCGGCAACAACTCGTCGGTGGGCGCGGAAGTGACCGACGGCGACCGTGGCAACGCCGCCACCGTCAATGCCGAGTACCGCATCAGCCCGGAACACGCCTTCTACGGTGGCTACACCTATTCGGCCGACACCACCGAACGCGACCCGCTGTTCAATCCGGGCGGGCAGAACGGCTGGACCCTGGGGCAGCGCTGGCGGGTGTCCAGCCAGGTCAACGTGCTCAACGAAAGCCAGTTCCTCAAGGAGCGTGGCGAGGCCGGGCTGGCGCATACCTTCGGCATGGACTTTTACCCGGCGCAGGGCTGGAACACCGGTTTCACCCTGTCCAACGGCGAACTGGAAAGCACCGGTGGCGGCGTGGTCGAGCGGCGCGCGGCCAGCATTTCCGGCGGCCGCACCTCGCCCGATACCGATTGGCAGAGCAAGCTGGAATGGCGCCGCGACAGCGGTGCCGAGCGCCGCGAGCAGTGGGTCAGCACCACCCGCATGACCCACCGCATCAACGACAGTTGGCGCATCGCCGCGCGCTTCAACTACGCCGATACCGACGACCGGCTGGATCCTGCCGAGGGCGCCCGTTTCGTCGAAGGCAACTTCGGCTTCGCCTACCGCCCGTGGAACAGCACCCGCTGGGGCCTGTTCGGCCGCTACACCTACCTCTACGACCTGGCGTCGATGGGCCAGCTGGGCGGCGCGCAGTACGACCAGCGTTCGCAGATCGTTTCGTTCGAGGGCGTCTACCGCCACGACCAGCACTGGGAATTCGCCGGCAAGCTGGCCCGCCGCGAAGGCGAAGTGCGCATGGGCCGCGGCGGCGGTACGTGGCTGGATTCGGCCACCACCTTCGGTGCCCTCCAGGCGCGCTACGAACTGCGCGCGCAATGGCATGCGCTGGGCGAATACCGCCAGCTGCAGGTCAAGGACGGGGGCACCCGGCAGGGCTTCCTGGTGGGCGTGGACCGCGACCTGAGCGGGAACTTCCGCATCGGCGCCGGTTACAACTTCACCGAGTTCAGCGACGACCTGACCGACTTCGACTACGACCACAAGGGCTGGTTCGTGAACCTGAGCGGTCGCTACTGACCCCGTCGCGGCGCCAGCGCCGCAGGTTGGCGCCAGGCACCCGCAGCGGGGCCTGGCGCGCCGCTGCAGCGGCGCCGGCCGGTGCCGCGCGCGATCAGCCGCCGACGCCGCCCAGCCACGGTGGCGCCGCCGCGCGGATGTCGGCCATCACCGGGCAATCATCGCGGTGCGCGCCGGGCAGGTAGCCCAGGCTCATCAGGAACTCGCCGGTGATCTCGCCGCCGGTGAAGCGGAACGTCTTCTTGAACAGCTTCACCCAGTCGGCTTTGGGCCGCGGGTGGTGCGCGTCGAGCCACTGCGCGAAGCCGCCGTGCGAATCGCGCAGGCCGCGGATCACCCCGGCGTTGTGGATGGCGGCCAGGACCTTGAGCCGGTTGCGGATGATGCCGGCGTCACCCAGCAGGCGGGCGATGTCGGCCTCGCCGTAGGCGGCCACGGCATCCACGTCGAAGCCGTGGTAGGCGCGGCGGAAGCCCTCGCGCTTGCGCAGGATGGTTTCCCAGCTCAGCCCGGCCTGGTTGATCTCCAGCAGCAGGCGCTCGAACAGGTCCTGCTCCGCACGCTGCGGGAATCCGTATTCGCGGGCGTGGTAATGGGCGTGGACCGGATGACCGGGCGCGATATCGCAATAGGCGCTCATGGACGGTGATGGACCCAGGGCTGGCCAGTATAGGCGCGCTGCCGGTGCGGCCGCGGCCGCGCATGGAGGCGCGCGCCGCGCCGCGGCTTCGACGCGGTGGGCCGGTACCGGGCATGGGCGGTGCGTGCGCGCCGGGCGCGGCTGCGTGGCTGGCGGTAGAATGCGGCCATGTCCACGCATTTCGACAATCTGGCCAATCACCTGCTGGTCGCCTTGCCCTCGCTGACCGATTCGGGATTCGCGCGCAGCGTCGCGCTGATCTGCCAGCACGACGACAACGGCGCCATGGGCGTGGTGGTCAACCAGCCTTCGGAATACACCCTGGGCGAAGTGCTCTCGCAGATGGAGATCGACACCGGCGACGAGCGCCTGCGCGCGCTGCCGGTGCTCAATGGCGGCCCGGTGCATACCGGGCGCGGCTTCGTCATCCACGACGATGCACGCGACTGGGATTCCAGCCTGGCCGTGGGCCAGGGCCTGTACCTGACCACCTCTCGCGACATCCTCGAAGCCATGGCCCGGGGCGACGGCCCGCGCAACGCGCTGGTCACCCTGGGCTGCGCCGGCTGGGGCGCCGGCCAGCTGGAGCAGGAACTGGCCGAGGACAGCTGGCTGACCGTGCCGGCCGACCCGGTGGTGCTGTTCGAGGCGCCGCTGGACGAGCGCTGGCAGCTGGCCGCCTCGCGCATCGGCGTGGACCTGTTCCGCCTGGCCGGGTACAGCGGCCATGCCTGATCCGGCGGCGCTTTCGCCCGACAGCACGGTGTTGGGGTTCGACGTCGGCTCGCGCCGCATCGGCGTGGCCATCGGCAGTGCCTTCAGCGTCGGCGCGCGCGCGCTGGCGGTGGTCGAGGTGCGCGGCGACGGCCCCGACTGGGCCGCGCTCGACCGGCTGCAGCGCGAGTGGCGCCCGCACGGCCTGATCGTCGGCGACCCGCTGACCCTGGACGGCGACGACCAGCCCAACCGCAAGCGCGCGCAGGCCTTCGCCCGGCAACTGCTGCAGCGCTACCAGGTCCCCGTGCTGCTGGTGGACGAACGTTCCAGCTCGGTGGAAGCGGCGCGGCGTTTCGCCGTCGACCGCGCCGAGGGCCGCAAGCGCCGTCGCGACGCCGCCAACCTGGACGCGGTCGCCGCCGCGGTCATCATCGAACGCTGGCTGTCCGCCCCCGGCGACGCCACCCCCGTTTCCTGACCCCCAAGACCTGCCATGACCGCCTCCCAACTCGATGCCGACGGACGCCTGCGCCACCTGCTGACCCTGGAGGGCCTGCCGCGCGAACACCTGCTGCAGCTGCTGGACCGCGCCGGGCAGATCCGCGACGCGGCGGTGGGCCGTGTCGGCAACAAGCGCGGGGTGCTGGCCGGCACCGCGGTGTGCACGCTGTTCTTCGAACCGTCCACCCGCACCCGCAGTTCGTTCCAGCTGGCCGCGCAGCGGCTGGGCGCGGACGTGCTGAATTTCGACGCGTCCACCTCGTCCACGCGCAAGGGCGAGACCGCCTGCGACACGCTGCGCAACCTGGAAGCGATGGGCGTGCGCGGCTTCGTGGTACGCCACCCCGACGACGGCGCGGTGGCCGAGCTGGCTGCCGCCGCGGGCGAGGGCACCGCGCTGATCAACGCCGGTGACGGCCGCAGCGCGCACCCGACCCAGGGCCTGCTGGACATGCTGACCCTGCGCCAGGCCAAGGGCCCGGACTTCTCGAAACTGAAGGTGCTGATCGTCGGCGACGTGAAGCACTCGCGCGTGGCGCGCACCGACCTGCATGCGCTGCGCACGCTGGGCGTTGGTGAAATCCGCGTCTGCGGCCCGCAGTCGCTGTTGCCGGACGCAGACACGCTGCGCGGCTGCGTGGTCGGGCAGGATTTCGACGCCATGCTCGAAGGCGCCGACGCGCTGATGATGCTGCGCCTGCAGCGCGAGCGCATGGAAGAAGGCCTGGTGCCGTCGCTGGAGCAGTACCACGCCGAATACGGTCTCACCGCCGCGCGCCTGCGGCGTGCCGCCAGCGACGCGGCGGTGCTGCATCCGGGCCCGATCAACCGCGGCGTGGAAGTCACCGACGAGGTGGCCGACGGCCCGCAGTCGTGGGTATTGCGCCAGGTCGCCAACGGCGTGGCCGTGCGCATGGCGGTGCTGGAAACGCTGCTGGGCTGAGCCCGACCGTGGCGCCGGCGCCGTGCCGGTGCACTGGCGGCGTCAGCGTTCCTGCGCGAACAGCCAGCGCCACATCGCCGGGTCGGCGTAGGTGGCGTCCCAGGCGTTGTGGTTGCCCTGCGGGTATTCGGTGTAACGCGCGTCGCGGGCAGCCACCGCCTGGAAGGCGGCATGCAGCCGGCGGTCGTCGTCCGGGCGCACCACGTCGTCGCGCGCGCCGTGGAAGATCCAGACCGGCGTGTCCTTCAGGCGCAGGGCCATGGCCTGGTAGGGGTCGGATTCCGCGGCGACGGCCTCCACCCGCAGGCCCGGCCGTTCGGCGCGCGGAGGGCGTACCGCGCCGCACACCGGCACCAGCGCGGCGAAGCGCCCCGGGTCGGCCAGGGCGATGTTCCAGCTGCCGTAGCCGCCCATCGACATGCCGGTCAGGTACTGGCGCCGCGGATCGGCGTCGAACTCGCGCATCGCCGCATCCAGCGCGGCGACCGCCAGGCGCGCGTTGCGCCCGCTCCATTCCCCGCCCCTGGCCACCTGCGGCAGCACCACCAGCGCCGGGAAGTCCGCCGCATGGGCGCGCAGGTAGGGTCCCAGCCCGGCCTCGGTCTGGCGCCTGCCGTCGTCGCCGCGCTCGCCCGAGCCGTGCAGGAACAGCACCACCGGCAGCGCGCCGGCGGCGCGCGCGGACGTCGCGGGCACGAACACCAGGTAGGGCATGCGCACGCCATCGAACTCGATGCTGCGGGCGACGAACCGCCCTTCGTCGCTCGCGGGGAGCGAGGCACAGCCGCCGAGCACGGCCATCAGCACGAGCAGGGGCAGGTGATGCAGACGGGGCCAGGCCATGGGACGCTCCGCGCCGGGGGTGTGGCCATCGTAGCGGCGCTGGCGGCCTGCTGCCCGGTGCGGCGCATCATCGGTGGCGTGGCACGCTGGCGAGGATGGCCAGCTGTTCGCCGGCCTCGGCATTGCCGGCCGCGGCGGCGGCCTGGACCTGCGCCAGGTCCGGGTGCAGCACCACCAGCAGCGGGAACTCGCATTGCGGACAGGCGTACTCGCTCTGCTCGTCGTGCAGTTCCAGCTCCATCTGCCGGGAACCGCCCTGCCATCCGCAGGCCGGGCAGGTATGCGGCTGGTCGCGCCAGCCGGGCTGGTAGTAGTCGGTAATGGTGGTGGTCATGGGGCGGTCGGGCGTGAGGGGCGCGAGGGCGTGGCCGCGCCGCTCAGCGCAGCAGTACCAGGGTCGCCAGTCCGAGGAAGGTGAAGAAACCCATCGAGTCGGTGATGGCGGTCAGGAAGATGCCGCTGGCCAGCGCCGGGTCGAACCCCAGCCGCTTGAGCGTCATCGGGATCAGCACGCCGGCCGACGCCGCCAGCAGCAGATTGCAGGTCAGGGCGATGAAGATCACCAGCGACAGCCCGGGGTTGTGGAACCAGACCAGCACGATCAACCCCAGCACCGCGCCCATCAGCAGGCCGTTGAGCAGGGCCACGCGCAGTTCCTTCCACAGCAGCGCCTTCACGTTGGAGGCGCCCACCTGGCCCAGCGCCAGGCCGCGCACCATCAGCGCCAGCACCTGGGTGCCGGCGTTGCCGCCGAGGCCGGCGACCATCGGCATCAGCACGGCCAGCGCCACCAGCTTGTCGATGGTGCCTTCGAACTGGCCGACCACGTTGGCGGCGACGAATGCGGTGCACAGGTTGACGAACAGCCACACCAGGCGCCGCCGCATGGCGCGCCAGACCGGGCTGAACAGGTCCTCGTCCTCGTCCAGGCCGGCGGCGCCCAGCGCCTGGTGCTCGGCCTGGGCGCGGATGATGTCCACCACGTCGTCGATGGTGATGCGCCCGATCAGGATGTTGTTGTCGTCCACCACCGGCGCCGACACCCAGTCGTGGTCGGAGAATTGCCGCGCGACCTCGTCGGCGCTCTCGCCCACGTCGATCGCCGGCTGCTCGTCGTCGACCAGGCGGTTGATCGGGGTGCTGTCCTCGTGGGTGACCAGCGAGGCCAGCGACACCCGGCCCAGGTACTGGTGGCGGCGGCTGACCACGTACAGGTAGTCGGTGTGGTCGGGCAGTTCGCCGCGCAGGCGCAGGTAGCGCAGCACCACGTCGATGTTGACGTCGGCGCGCACGGTGACCACGTCCGGGTTCATCAGGCGCCCGGCGGTGTCCTCCGGATAGGACAGCACCTGCTCCAGCCGCTCGCGGTTCTCCCGGTCCATCGACTTGAGCACTTCGTCGATGACCGTGTCGGGCAGGTCCTCGACCAGGTCGGCCAGGTCGTCGATGTCCAGGTCTTCGACCGCGGCGATGATCTCGTCCGGGTCCATGTCGGCCAGCAGGCTTTCGCGCACTTCCTCGCCGACGTGGACCAGTACCTCGCCGTCGTCCTCCTGGTCGACCAGGCCCCACACCACCTCGCGCTTGCCCGGCGGCAGCGATTCGAGCAGGTTGCCGATCTCCGCCGGCGCCAGCGTGTTGACCAGCCGCCGCACCGGCCCCAGCCGGCCACTGTCCAGCGCGTCGGAAAGCATGCGCAGCTGGCGCGCGGTCTTGTCGTGGCGTACGGCTTCGGCCATCGGGACTCCGGGAACGGGAGGGCCGCGATGCAGGATGCGGCAGGGAAGGTGTCGGGCGCGTCATTATCACGCGCCGGTGTTTCGGTGCACACCCTCCGCGCCGGTGCGTGGTGCCCGGGCGCCGGCGCTCAGGGCGGGCAGCTGCCGGCGAGCCAGCGCTCGATGCCGCGGCGGTCGCGCGCCTGCAGCAGCTTGCCGGCGCGTGCGCGCAGTTCGCCATGGTTGCAGTCGCGGATCGCCCGGCGTACTTCCAGCAGCGTCGCCGGGTGCAGGCTGAACTCGGTCAGGCCCAGGGCCAGCAGCAGCGGCGTCATGCGCGGGTCGCCGGCGATCTCGCCGCACACCGCCAGCGGCGTGCCGTGCGCGCGCGCGGTGCCGATCACCTGTGCCAGCAGCTGCAGCACCGCCGGATGCAGCGGCGAATACAGCTCGCCCACCGCTTCGTTGTTGCGGTCGGCCGCCAACAGGTACTGCACCAGGTCGTTGGTGCCGACGGACAGGAAATCGATCTGGTCGATGAAGGTCGGCAGGGCGATGGCCGCGGCCGGCACCTCGATCATCGCGCCGACCGGCACGTGCTCGGCCAGCACGTGGCCTTCCTCGCGCAGCGCCGCCGCCTGCCGGGTCATGCGCCGCTTGAGCGCGAGGATTTCCTCGCGGGTGCTGACCATCGGTACCAGCACGCGCACCGGCCCGTAGCCGGAGGCGCGCAGCAGCGCGCGCAGCTGGGTGTCGGCGACCCTGGGATTCGCCAGCAGCAGGCGGATGCCGCGCAGGCCCAGCGCCGGGTTGTCCTCGCGGCCCAGCACCAGCCCGCTGCGATCGGCCTTGTCCGCGCCCAGGTCGAGGATGCGGATGGTCACCGGCCGCCCGCTCATGCCGAGTACGGCGTCGCGGTAGTGATGGAACTGTTCTTCCTCGTCGGGCAGGCCGTTGCGCTGCAGGAACAGGAATTCGGTGCGGTACAGGCCCAGCCCATGCGCGCCCAGGGCGTGCGCGTGGGCCACGTCCTCGCGCGATTCGGCGTTGGCCAGCAGGGTGATGTCCACCCCGTCCACGGTGCGGCTGGGCTTGGAGCGCAGGTGGCCGAGCTCGCGCTGTTCGCGCGCCAGTTCGCGCAGGCGCTGGCGGTACTGGCGCAGGTCGTCGGCGGCCGGCTCCAGCACCACCTCGCCGCTGCCGCCGTCCAGGATCAGCACGTCGCCGTCGTTGATCCGGTTCAGCACGCCGCTGGCGCCGACCACCAGCGGCAGGTGCAGGCTGCGGGCGAGGATGGCGCTGTGCGACAGCGGACTGCCGGCACTGGTGACGATGCCGACCACGCCCTGCGACTGCAGTTGCGCCAGCTCCGAGGGGGCGACGTTCTCGCACACCAGGATTTCGCCCGCCAGGCCCTTCATGCCGGCCGGGCGCTTGTGCAGGAAGGCGTTGATGCGGCCGATGACGTGGTCCAGGTCATCCAGGCGGGCGCGCAGGTAGTCGTCCTCCATGCCCTCGAACACCTGCGCCAGGGTGTCGCGCTGCAGGCGCAGCGCATAGGCCGCGCTGTAGCGCTGGCTGCGGATGCGTTCGTCCAGCGCCAGCAGCAGCTCCGGGTCGTCCAGCAGCATGGCGTGCAGATCGAGGAACTCGCCGACCTCGGCCGGCAGCGCGCCCTGCAGGCGCTGGCGCAGTTCGCGCATCTCGGCGCGGGCCGACTCGATGGCCTGGTGCAGGCGCTGCAGTTCGGCGTCGACCGCGCTGGCGGGGATGCGCTTTTCGGTGACGTCCTGCGCATGCGGCAGGCGCACGCGGGCGCGGCCAAGCGCGCTGCCGCGCGATGCGCCATGGCCATGCAGGCGCAGCGCGGTCATGCCGCCACGCCTCCCGGCGTGGTGCGGGCAGGAACCGCCGCCGCGTCCGCCGCCGCCATCAGCTGTCCTCGTCGAAACGGCGCTCGAACAGATCCACGACCGCCGCCATGGCGTCGGCCTCGTCCTCGCCCTGTACCCGCACCGTGACCGGCGTGCCCTGGCCGGCGGCCAGCAGCATCACGCCCATGATGCTCTTGGCGTTGACCTCGCGGCCCTTGGCCACCAGCGTGGCATTGGCGCGGAAGCCGGACAGCAGCTGCACCAGCTTGGCGGTCGCGCGGGCATGCAGGCCCAGGCGGTTGGATACGGTGAGTTCGCGTTCAAGCATCGTCGATGATGGCTCCATTTCGGGCGCCCGCCGCGGCGGTGGCGGGCAGTTGGTCCAGTCCCTGTTCCGGATAGTTCATCACCCGCAGCAGCATCGGCAGGCTCAGTGCCGATACCCGCCGCACCGGCGTGCCCAGCCGCGCCAGCCGCGCCGCCAGGTTGCTGGGGCTGGCCCCGTACAGGTCGGTCAGCACCAGCACGCCGTCCTCGCCTTCCACCCGGCGCATGGCCGCCGAGGCCAGTGGCAGCTGCGCGTCCAGGTCCGCGTCGAACGGAACCTCGAAGGCCTCGGCATTGAGTGGCAGCTGGCGCAGCAGGCGGGTGGCCACTTCCAGCAGGGAAGAGCCGACGCCGGGATGGGTCACGAGAAGGATGCCGCAGGTCATTACTGAACGTTAACAGGTCGGATGCAGTCCGCGATAGCGCCTGGATCGCGCTTTGCGCGCACCATTCAGTCCTGTTCGCGGTGGAAGGTGGCCACGTCCGGCCAGCCCTGCGCGCGCGCATGCCGGGCCAGGCGCTCGGCCAGGTACACCGAGCGGTGCTTGCCGCCGGTACAACCGAAGGCCACGGTCACGTAACTGCGGGTGTCGTTGCCCAGCCTGGGCAGCCAGGTGTCGAGCAGGTCCTCGAGCTGGGCCGCGTAGCGCACGACTTCCGGCTGCGCGTCCAGGTACTCGCGGACCTCACGGTCGCGGCCGCTCAGCGAGCGCAGTTCCGGGTCCCAGTGCGGGTTGGGCAGCACCCGCGCGTCGAACACGAAATCGGCCTCGGCCGGCACCCCGCGCTTGTAGGCGAAGGACTCGAACAGCAGCGACAGGCCGCTGCCGTGGCCGAGCGCGTATTCGGTGATCAGCTTGCGCCGCAGCTGGTGCACGTTGAGCCGGCTGGTGTCGATCACCGCGTTGGCCTCGCGGCGCAGCGGCGCGGTCAGTTCGCGCTCGCGCACGATCGCCTCGGGCAGGGACAGGCCGAGCTGGCTCAGCGGATGCCGCCGCCGGGTATCGGCGAAGCGCGCCAGCAGGGTGTCGTCGTCGGCCTCGAAGAACAGCAGGGTGGCATCGATGTCGTGGTCGCGCGCCCGCTGCCGCCAGCTGGCGAGCTGGCTCAGGTCGCTGCGGCCGCGCACGTCGATGCCCAGCGCCAGGCGCCGCGGCCGGTCGTCGGTGCGTTCGCCGAGCACGCCACGCACGAACTCCGGCAGCAGGTTGACCGGGATGTTGTCCGAACAGTAGTAGTCCAGGTCCTCGAAGGTCTTCAGCGCCACCGACTTGCCCGAACCGGACAGGCCGCTGACGATGACCAGCACCGGGGCCGGCGTGGCGTTCATGGGATGCGTTGCTCCAGCAGGTTGCTGTGGCGGGCGATGAACATCGCCGCCGGGTCGATGCCCTTGGTGCGCAGGATGTGCAGGCGCGTGGCCGCCTCGGTCAGCACCGCCAGGTTGCGCCCGGGCATCACCGGCAGGGTGATCAGCGGCACGTCCAGGTCGAGCACGTGGCGCTTGCCGGAGTCGCCGGTCAGGCGTTCGTAGCCGTAGCTGCCGGGTTCGGTCATCGGTTTGGTCAGGTGCACGATCAGCCGAAGGTACTTGTTCTTCTTTACAGATGTGTCACCGAACATCTGGCGCACGTTGAGCACGCCCAGGCCGCGCACCTCCAGCAGGTCCTGCAGCAGCTCGGGGCAGGTGCCGTCGAGCACGTCCGGGGCGATCTGGGTGAACTCGGGGGCATCGTCGGCCACCAGCCGGTGGCCGCGGCTGAGCAGTTCCAGCGCCAGCTCGCTCTTGCCCGAGCCGGCCTCGCCGGTGATCAGCACGCCGATGGAGTAGATCTCCATGAATACGCCATGCAGGATGATCCGCGGCGCCAGCGTGCGCGCCAGGTGGTAGGACAGGTGGTTGAGCAGTTCGTGGCCGCGCCGCGGCGACACCCACAGCGGGGTCTGCGATTCGTCGGCGGCCGCGCGCAGGTCCTCCGGGCAGCCGTGGCTCTTGGTGATGACCAGCGCCAGCGGCCGCGCCTGGATGATGCGCTCGATCACTTCCCAGCGCTGGCGCGAATCCAGCGAGTCCAGCCAGGCCAGCTCCTCGGTGCCGAGGATCTGCACCTTGTTCGGGTAGATGGTGTTGAGGTAGCCGGCCAGCGACGGGCGCCGCGCGACGGTGTCGCCGGCATCCAGCTCGCGGTTGCCGCCGGCCTGGCCCGCGGCCCAGCGCAGGTCCAGTTTCTCGCGCTGCTGGTCGAACAGTTCGCGGGCGGTGATGCGGGTGTTCATGAGGGACGGATCCGCTGCGGATGGTCGAGGATCTGCTTCAGCGCGCTGCCGTCGTTGGCCGCGCGCAGGGCGTCGCGGACGTGGGCGTCGGAGAAGATCTCCGCCAGCTCGGACAGCAGCATCAGGTGCTGGTGGGTGTAGTGCTCGGGCACCGCCATGGCGAACACCAGGTCGACCGGTTCGGCGCCGCCGAAATCGATGGGTTGCAGCAGCCGCAGGAAGGCGCCGCGCGGGTGTTGCAGGGTGGGGGAGCGGCCATGCGGGATGGCGATGCCGTGGCCGATGGCGGTACTGCCGACGTTCTCGCGGTCGCACAGGCTGCGGAAGATGCTCTCGGCGCCGGCTTCGCGGCAGGCGAGCAGGCCGGCGGCGGCGCGCAGGGCGCTGTCTCGGTCGGCGGCCGCGAGTACCCGGGTACTCACGGCCGCCATCAGGTCATTCAGGGGCATGACTGCAACGGACGGTGACGGATGTCAGCCATTGTCGCGCAGTGCATGGGAGGCGTGGGGCAGATGCTTTTCCTTGTGCTTGATCACCAGCCGGTCGAGCTTGTCGGCCAGCACGTCGATCGCCGCGTACATGGTCTGTCCGCCGGCCTCGGCGTGCAGGGTCTGGCCGGGGAGATTGGCGCTGGCATCGACATGGTGCTCGTTCTTCTGCAGCGACAGGGTCACCCTGACTTCACAGTGCTGGTCGAAGTGCTTGCCCAGCCGTTGCAGCTTGGTCTCCACGTACTCCTTCAGGGCGGGGGTGACTTCCACGTCTTTGCCAAACGTTTCGATACGCATCGGATGCCTCCTGTGGTTCTTCGGTTGCCAATGAACCCTGCCGCCGGCCGCGAACGTTTCAGACAAGGCGTACGCGTTCGTGGGAGGCGGAGATGTTCATGGCTTCACGATACTTCGCCACGGTGCGGCGCGCCACCGGTATTCCGCTGCCCTTGAGCATGTCGGCCAGCTTGGCGTCAGAAAGCGGCTTGCGCGGGTTTTCGGCCTCGATCAGGCGCCGGATCATCGACTGGATGGCGGTGCTGGAGGCCTCGCCGCCGCCGTCGGTGTCGATGCCCGAGGCGAAGAACGCGCGCAGCGGCAGGGTGCCGCGCGGCGTGCGCACGTGCTTGCCGGCGATGGCGCGGGAGATGGTGGATTCGTGCAGCTCCAGCTCCGCGGCGATCTCGCGCAGGGTCAGTGGCCGCAGCGCCTGCGCGCCGAACTCCAGGAACCCGGCCTGGTGGCGCAGCAGGCTGTTGACCACGCGCAGCAGGGTCTCGCCGCGCGCCTCCAGGCCCTTGAGCAGCCAGCGCGCTTCCTGCAGCTGGCCGCGCAGGTAACTGGCGTCGGCGTCGCCGCAGCGGCGGATCAGCTGCTCGTAGCCACGGTGGATCACCACCCGCGGGCCGGCATGGCCGGCGAGGGCGGCCTTCCACACGCCGCGCTGGCGCCAGACCACGCAGTCGGGCACCACATAGGCGTCCGCGGACACGTCGCCCAGCTGCCGGCCCGGGCGCGGGTCCAGCGTGCGCAGCAGCTGCACGGCCTGCTCGACGGCCTCGGCCGGTTGCCGCAGTTCGGCGGCGATACCGGGAATGCCGGCCCGCGGCAGGCGTTCCAGCGGCCCCGCGGCGATCTGCCGGGCCAGGTCCAGGCCCGGGGTGGCGGCGGGCAGGGCGTCGAGCTGCAGCCCCAGGCATTCGCCCAGGGTACGGGCGCCGACGCCGGGCGGGTCGAAGCGCTGGATCCGGTGCAGCATGGTGAGGATCTCGTCCTCGCCGGCGGCGATGTCCGGGCGCAGCGTCTGGGCGATGGACAGAAGCGGTTCGCGCAGGTAACCGTCCTCGTCCAGCGCATCGACCAGGGCGACGCCGATGGCGCGGTCGCGTGCGCTCAGGTGGGACAGGTGCAGCTGCCACAGCAGGTGGTCGGCGAGGGTGTCGGCCCCGGCGACACAGTCGCGGGCATCGCTGTCGTCGTCATCGAACGAGCCGCCCTGGCCGCCGCTCCACTGCTCGCCCTCGCCGGGCCAGTCCATGCCCGCGTCGGCGTGGCCGTCGCCGGCATCGGCCGCGGCGCTGGCGTCCCCCGGGTCGGGGCCCGGTTCGGGGCCCGGTTCGGGGCCCGGCTCGCCGGGCGCGGCTTCGTCGGCCCATTCCAGCAGCGGGTTGCTCTCCACCGCCCCGGCCAGTTCCAGCTCCAGCTCGGTGCTGGACATCTGCAGCAGGCGGATGGCCTGGCGCAGCTGCGGCGTCATGACCAGCTGCTGTCCCAGCGATGTCTGCAGCCGTGCTTTCATCCCGGTTCCAGGCAGAAGGGGGAACGGCCTGCCGCGGCTGGATCAGAGCGTGAAGCTGTCTCCAAGGTAGACACGGCGGACGTCGGGGTTGGACAGCAGCGCTTCCGGTGCGCCCTGCGCCAGCACGCTGCCCTCGTTGAGGATATACGCGCGGTCGCAGATTCCCAAGGTCTCGCGGACGTTGTGGTCGGTGATCAGCACGCCGATGCCGCGCTGCTTGAGGTGGGTGACGATGCGCTGGATCTCGCCGACCGAGATCGGGTCGACGCCGGCGAACGGTTCGTCGAGCAGGATCAGGCGCGGCTTGGCGGCCAGCGCGCGGGCGATCTCGCAGCGGCGGCGTTCGCCGCCGGACAGGCTGGCGCCGGCCTGGTCGGCGACGTGGCTGATCTGCAGTTCGTCCAGCAGCGCCGACAGTTCGCGTTCGCGGCCGTCGGCGTCCAGGTCCTCGCGCAGTTCCAGCACCAGGCGGATGTTGTCGGCCACGCTGAGCTTGCGGAACACCGACGGCTCCTGCGGCAGGTAGCCGACCCCCAGCCTGGCGCGCGCGTACATCGGCTCGCCGGTGATGTCGCGGCCGTCCAGCACGATGCGGCCGGCGTCGCTCTCGACCAGGCCAACGATCATGTAGAAGCAGGTGGTCTTGCCGGCGCCGTTGGGACCGAGCAGGCCGACCACCTCGCCGGCATCCAGCGACAGGCCGAACTCGCGCACGACCTCGCGGTTTTTGTAGCGCTTGCGCAGGCCTTCGGCGACGAGCATTACTTCTTCTCTCCCGCCGCGGCCGGCGCCTTGTTCCTGGGCTGGATCACGGTGCGCACGCGGGTGCCGTCGCCGCCGCTCTGCATGTCGCCGCTGCGGGTGTTGTAGACCATGCGCTGGCCGGCGTTGGAGCCCCGCTCGGAGTCGACCTTGTAATTGCCGGTCAGCACGATCACCTCGCTGTTGACGTTGTAGTCCATGTTGTCGGCGCGGGCGTTCATCCAGGTGCCGTCGTCCATCTGCTGCTTGAGCGTGGCCTGCTTGCCGGTAAGCACGACGCGTTCGGTCTCGCCGTTCTTCTGGATCACGTCGGCGGTGTCGGCATGGATCTCCAGCGTGCCCTGGACGATGACCACGTTGCCGCTGAAACGGTACTTGCCGTTGCCGCCGGCCAGGTTGCCGCCGCTGTTGTCGGCGACGATGTCCATGGGCTGGTTGCGGTCCGATTCCCTGGCCGTGGCCACGCCGGGAACGAGCGTGGCGGCGAGCAGGACGGCCGGCGCGAGCTTAGCGAGCCTGGCGGGCAGCATTGGGTTCATAACGGGTCTTGACCTGGGAAAGAAGGGAATACTGCCGGGATTTCAGGTCGGCCTCGAAGCCGACGCCGCTCTGCCGCAGGCCCGGGCGGGCCATGGTGACGGGCTCGGCGGTACGGGCCAGGCTGCGTTCGGGGAACACGTCCAGCGCGGTGGTGCGGAAGGTCGTCGGCGGGGTGCCGCCCTGCTCGGGGCTGTCGCCGGCGACGTTGCCGCGCAGGCGCAGTTCGTCGCCCTTGGCGCTGACCCAGCCGGTGTCGGCGCGCAGCTGCCAGTGCCGGCCCTCGGCGTCGGGCAGCAGGAACAGCGGCCGCGCGATGACCGAGGTCTGGTCGGACGCATTGCGCTCCATGGACGGCGCGCGCAGCGTGGCTGCCTCCTTGCCGTCCTTGTCCAGGGTGACGATCTCGAAATCGCCCAGCACGTAATCGGCACGGACCTGCGAGGCGCCGGCCGGCGCCAGGGTCGCGCGGTGCCGCCAGGCCGACCAGCCGCTGGCCAGTGCCGCCAGCAGCAGGCCGGTGCCGATGAGCATGCGCCAGTTCATCGCGCGTACTCCGCCACGACCGCGTCCAGCCGGCCCTGCAGCGCCAGCAGCACGTCGCACAGCTCGCGCGCGGCGCCGCGGCCGCCCTCGGCGCGGGTCTGCCAGTGCACGCGCCCGGCGATCAGCGGGTGCGCGTTGGCCGGCGCCACCGCCAGCCCGACCGCGCACAGCGGGGCCAGGTCCGGCAGGTCGTCGCCCATGAACGCCACTTGCGCCAGGCCGATGCCGAAGCGCTCGCACAGCGCGCGCACGCTGGCCAGCTTGTCGCCGACCGCGATCTGGGTGTCGATGCCCAGGTCGGCGCCGCGGCGCTGCGCCGACAGGCTGTTGCGCGCGGTGATCAGCACCGGGTGGATGCCGTGCTTCTGCAGCAGTTTCAGGCCCAGCCCGTCCTGCACGAAGAACGCCTTGCTCTCGTTGCCGGCGTGGTCGTAGTACAGGCGCCCGTCGGTCAGGGTCCCGTCCACGTCGAAGCACGCCAGCCGGATGGTGGCGGCGACGGCATGCAGCTCGGCGGGAAAGTGGGCCAGGGGAGACCAGGACATGGTGCGGGCGATCCGTTGCGGCGGGGGCGGGCCATCGGGCCCGGAAGCGTGATTGTGCGGGCTTTTAAACCACTTTTGCCCGCAACAGGTCATGAATGTTCAGGGCGCCGACGGCGCGGCCTTCGCCGTCGACGACGATCAGGCCGTTGATCTGGTACTGCTCCAGCATGCGCGCTGCCTCCACCGCCAGCTGGTCGGCGCCGATGGTGCGCGGCGCGCGGGTCATCACCTGGGCGATGCCGGCGGTGCGCACGTCCAGGTCGGTGTCCAGCGCGCGGCGCAGGTCGCCGTCGGTGAACAGCCCGACCAGGCGGCCATGCGCGTCGACCACGGCGGTCATGCCCAGGCGCTTGCGGCTCATCTCCACCAGCGCTTCGCTGAGGCTGGCGTCCTCGCGCACGCTGGGCAGGTCGGCACCGCCGTGCATCACGTCGGTGATGTGCAGCAGCAGGCGCCGGCCGAGGCTGCCGGCCGGGTGCGAGCGGGCGAAGTCGTCGGCGGTGAAGCCGCGCGCGTCCAGCAGGGCCACGGCCAGGGCGTCGCCCATGGCCAGCGAGGTGGTGGTGCTGGAGGTCGGCGCCAGCGCCAGCGGGCAGGCCTCGTGGTCCACGTTCACGTCCAGGTGGATGTCGGCGGCGCTGGCCAGGCTGGACTGCGGGCGGCCGGTCATGGCGATCAGCGGGTTGCCCTGGCGCTTGAGCACCGGCAGCAGCATCAGCACCTCGTCCGATTCGCCGGAGTAGGACAGCGCCAGCACCACGTCGTCGGCGGTGATCATGCCCAGGTCGCCATGTCCGGCCTCGCCCGGGTGCACGTAGAACGCGGGGGTGCCGGTGGAGGCCAGGGTGGCGGCGATCTTGCGCGCGATGTGCCCGGATTTGCCCATGCCGGTGGCCACCACGCGGCCGCGCGAGCCCAGGATCAGCCGGCAGGCGGCGGCGAACGCGTCGCCGATGCGGCCGCCGACCCGTTCCAGTTCGGCGCGTTCGATCTCGAACACGCGGCGGCCGCTGGCGATCAGGTCGGCGTCGTGCAGCGAGTCCGGCGAAAGGGGGGAAGCAGCCATGCGGGCGCCACTCGGGGAGTAGAATGGGCGTTCATTTTATTAGGAAAGCGACTTGGACGCCGAGACCATCCAGAACCTGATCGAAGCCGGCCTGCCGGGCGCCCGCGCCCAGGTGAGTGGCGAGGACGGCGTGCACTTCGAGGCCACCGTGGTCTGCGAGGCCTTCGCCGGCAAGCTGCCGCTGGCCCGCCACCGCATGGTCTATGCGACGCTGGGCGAGCTGATGGGCGGCGCGATCCACGCGCTGGCCCTGAAAACCGTCACCCCCGGCGAAGCCGGCTGAGCCGGCCCCCTCCAACCTACTGGCCTCACACACATGGCGAAAATCGTGGTCACCGGCGGCAATGCGCTGAACGGTGAAGTCAATGTCTCCGGCGCCAAGAACGCCGTCCTGCCGATCCTCTGCGCGACCCTGCTGGCCGATGCGCCGGTGGAGATCACCAACGTGCCGCACCTGCACGACGTGATCACCACGGTGAAGCTGCTCGGCGAACTGGGCGCCAAGGTCACCATCGACCAGGGCACCCTGTCGCGCGGCAGCGCGATCGTGGTCGACCCGCGCAGCGTCAACCAGCACGTGGCGCCGTACGAGCTGGTCAAGACCATGCGCGCCTCGATCCTGGTGCTCGGCCCGCTGCTGGCCAAGTACGGCGCGGCGGAAGTGTCGTTGCCCGGCGGCTGCGCGATCGGCTCGCGCCCGGTGGACCAGCACATCAAGGGCCTGCAGGCGCTGGGCGCGGAAATCACCGTGGAGAACGGCTTCATCAAGGCGCGCGCGGAGCGCCTGAAGGGCGGTCGCTTCACCTTCGACATGGTCAGCGTCACCGGCACCGAGAACGTGCTGATGGCCGCGGTGCTGGCCGAAGGCACCACCGTGCTGGAAAACGCGGCGATGGAGCCGGAAGTCACCGACCTGGCGCACTGCCTGATCGCGCTGGGCGCGAAGATCGAGGGGCTGGGCACCGCGCGGCTGGTGATCGAGGGCGTCGAGCGCCTGGCCGGCGGCCGCCACGCGGTGCTGCCGGACCGCATCGAGACCGGCACCTTCCTGGTCGCCGCGGCAATGACCGGCGGCCGCGTGGTGATGCGCAACGCCCGCCCGGACACGCTCGACGCGGTGCTGGCCAAGCTGGCCGAGGCCGGCGCGACGATCGAGACCACGCAGGACACCATCACCCTGGACATGCACGGCCGACGGCCGAAGGCGGTCAACCTGACCACCGCGCCGTACCCGGCGTTCCCGACCGACATGCAGGCGCAGTTCATGGCGCTCAACTGCATCGCCGACGGCGTGGGCGTGGTCAACGAGACGATCTTCGAAAACCGTTTCATGCACGTCAACGAGCTGCTGCGCCTGGGCGCGGACATCCAGGTCGAGGGCCATACCGCCATCTGCCGCGGTGTCGAACGGCTCAGCGGGGCGCCGGTGATGGCCACCGACCTGCGCGCGTCGGCCAGCCTGATCCTGGCCGGGCTGGTGGCCGATGGCGATACCACCATCGACCGCATCTACCACCTGGACCGCGGCTACGAGAACATCGAGGAAAAGCTCGGTGCGCTCGGTGCCCGCATCCGGCGCGTGTCATGATCCTGCGCGGCCGATTCACTCCGCGCCGCCGCGCGCTGCTGGTACTGGTGCTGCTGGCGCTGGGCTGGCTGGGCTGGGCCTGGTACGCCGGCATCGCCATCACCCGTGGCGTGGAGAAGGAGCAGATGGACTGGAACGGCGACGGCCAGGTCAGCCGCGACGAGTTCTTCCAGGCGTTCTACGCGGTGAAGGTGGCCGATACCCAGGAGGGTAACCGCCACTGCCGCAGCTTCGCCTGGCGCCGCACCGGCGAGGAATTCCGCCGCGACTGCCGGACCGTGTTCAAGGCCGACGACGCGGCCGCCGCCAAGCCGTAACCGCCCGGTCGCGGCGCACTGCGCCGCGACGCGGCGTGCCCGCCCAGGCCTGGCGCCGCCCCGCGAACGCTGCGCGGGGCACCCGCCGCAGCCCGTGCCGGCCGCGCCCGGGCACCCGTGGCGCAGATGCCGGGGCTGTCCCGGCCGCTTCCCCGACCCTGCAACCGGGCACCGCGCCGGTGTCCGGCGTGCCCCTGACTGCCTGTGCGCCCGGGACTGTCGTGGCCGCCGGGGCGGGGCTTTGCCCTTCCCATGAACGCAAAACGCCCCTTGCGGGGCGTCGTACGTGCGACCCGGCCGTGGCCGGCGCGGATTACTTGCGGTTCATCCGCGCGTTGCGCTGGCCGGTGGCGGCGGATTTCTCGCCGGCGAACGGGTTGAGCTTGCGCGCGATCCACGGGTACTTCGGCCATTCGCCCTGCAGCCACGGGTGGCTGGGCTCGTTGAGCTCGAGCACGCGCCGGGCGTCGTCGGCCAGGGTCTTGTTGCCCAGGTGGACGTAGGACTCGCCGAGCAGCGCCACCGCGTCGTTCTGGAAGGCGCTCTGCGGGTAGGTTTCCAGCAGGTAGGTGGCGCGGCCGGCGGCCGAGACCCAGGCGCCGCGGCGGGCGTAGTACAGGGCGTTGTCCATCTCGTGCTGGGCGAACACGTCGCGCAGCTCGATCATGCGCTGGCGCGCGTCGGCGGCGTAGCGGCTGTTGGGGTAGCGCTCGGTGACGATGTTGAAGTCGGCGTAGGCCTGGCGCGGCGTGGACAGGTCGCGGCGGCTGGAGTCCAGAGACCACACCCGGCGCAGGAACACGGTGTCGCTGTTGCCGTTGGCCAGCCCGCGCAGGTAGTACAGGTAGGCGATGTTGCGGTGGGTCGGGTAGGTGCGGATGAAGCGGTCGATGCTGGACACCGCGTCATCGTTCTTGCCGGCCTTGTACTGGGCGTAGGCGCTTTCGATCATCGCCTGCTCGGTGTACGGGCCATACGGGTACTGGGCGATCAGCCGCCGGAAGCTGGCCTCGGCACCGGACCAGTTGCCGCCTTCCATCAGCTTGTGGCTCTTCTCGTAGAGCCTCTCGACCGGCATGCCCTCGTCGGCGTTCTTGCCCTTGGCGCCGCGGTGGCAGCCGGTGGCGGCGAAGACCAGGACCAGCAGCAGGGCGGTGATGCGGACGGGAGCGGACAGCAGCGGGGAGCGTCGGATCATGGGTCGGGGCGGGACGCGGCAGGAATACGAAGGGGCGATGATAGCCTAGTGGCCTGTCCTGCGACTGACTCCTGTCGCCGGGACCCCCCGAATTCCGCCGATACCCCTGCCATGTCCGACAACGCTTCCCTTCCTTCCCGCCAGGCGCGGGTGCCCGACGCCGCCGCCGGCCGCCGTTTCGACGCCGTGCTGGCCGAGCTGTTCCCCGAATTCTCCCGTTCCCGCCTGAGCGAATGGATCAAGTCCGGGGCAGTGCTGCTGGACGGCGTCCCGGCGCGCCCGCGCGATCCGGTGCGGGGCGGCGAGCTGGCCACCCTGAATGCGACGCTGGACACCGAGACCAACGCCCTGCCCGAGGACATCCCGCTGTCGGTGCTGTACGAGGACGAGCACGTCTTCGTGATCGACAAGCCGGCCGGGCTGGTGGTCCACCCGGGAGCCGGCAACCCCACCGGCACCCTGGTCAACGCGCTGCTGTTCCGCGACCCGGCGCTGGCGTCGGTGCCGCGCGCCGGCGTGGTCCACCGGCTGGACAAGGACACCAGCGGGGTGATGGTCGTGGCCCGCACCCTGCAGGCGCAGACCGCGCTGGTGGAGCAGTTGTCCGCGCGCGAAGTGCACCGCCAGTACCTGGCCGTGGTGAGCGGCGCGCTGGTGTCCGGCGGCACCGCCGACGCGCCGATCGACCGCCACCCGCGCGACCGCCTGCGCATGGCCGTGCGCGAGGATGGCCGCGACGCCGTCACCCATTACCGCCTGCGCGAACGCTTCCGCGCCCACACCGCGCTGGAATGCCGCCTGGAAACCGGCCGCACCCACCAGATCCGCGTGCACATGGCGCACCTGAAGCACCCGATCATCGGCGACCCGCTGTACGGCGGCGCGCTGAAGCTGCCCAAGGGCGCCACCGACGAACTGGTCGCGCAGCTGCGCGGCTTCAGGCGCCAGGCGCTGCACGCCGAGACGCTGGAGTTCATGCATCCGATCACCGGCGAGGCGATCCGCAACAGCGCGCCGGTGCCGGCCGACATGCTGGCGCTGATGAAGGCGCTGCGCGAGGACAGCGTCCTGTTCGCCGAACGCGAGCGGCGCTGAACCATGGCCGCCGCGTTGCCACTGCTGGCGGCGGACTGGCCCGCGCCCCCCGGGGTGCGGGCGTTCACCACGCTGCGTCATGGCGCGGGCGGCTCGCTGCCGCCATTCGACCGTTTCAACCTGGGCAACCGTAGCTCGGCCGAAGGCGACGACCCACAGCAGGTGCAGCGCAACCGCGATGAACTGCAGCGGCTGGCGGGCCTGCCTTCGGCGCCGCACTGGCTGCGCCAGGTGCACGGCACCGGCGTGCTGCGCTTCGACGCACCGCCGGTGGCGCAGGGCGTGGACGCCGAACCCGTCGCCGATGCCGCGGTGACCGCGGTGCCGGGGGTGGTGCTGGCGATCCTCACCGCCGACTGCCTGCCGGTGCTGTTCGCCGCCCGCGACGGCGGCGAGGTAGCCGCCGCGCACGCCGGGTGGCGCGGACTCGCCGACGGCATGCTGGAGGCAACGCTCGCGGCCATGCGGGCGCCGGCGTCGGAGGTCATCGCCTGGCTCGGCCCCGCTGCCGGGCCGGCGCACTACGAGATCGGCGCCGACGTGCGCGACGCCTTCCTGGCACATGCGGCCGCTGCCGAAGCGGCCTTCAGCGGCACCCGGCCCGGGCACTGGCGGGTGGATCTGTACGCGCTGGCACGGCAACGGCTGCAGGCCGCTGGCATGGACCCGGCGGCGATCCATGGTGGCGACCAGTGCACCATCGCCGATCCCGCGCGCTGGTTCTCGCACCGCCGCGATCGTCGCAGCGGACGCATGGCCACGCTGGTGTGGATGGCGCGGTGACCGCGCCGCTGTTCGCGCGGGTGCTCGGCGCCGCCGCGTTCGCCCGGCTGCCGCCGACCCTGCAGGCATTGCATTCGGTGCAGGGCCGGCAGCGCTGGCGCGGCCAGGCCTGCGTGCGCCGCGGCGACCATTGGCTGGTCGCGCCCTGCGCGTGGCTGGCACGGCTGCCCGCGGCGGCGGACGCGGTGCCGGTGACGGTCGAGTTCGTGGCCGAGGGCGCCGGCGAGCGCTGGGACCGCCGTTTCGGCGACGCGCGCATGGCCTCGCGGCTGTGGTCGCGCCAGGGCCGCCTGTTCGAGCGCCTGGGCGCGGTACGCTTCCGTTTCGCGCTGGCGGCCGTGGATGGCGAAATCCACTGGCGGGTCGAGCGGGCCTGGGCGTTTGGCAGCGTACCGTTGCCGGCCGCCTGGTTCGCCCAGGTGCGTTGCCGCGAACGCGTCGATGGCGACCGCTACACGTTCCTGGTGGACGTGGCGATGCCGCTGCTCGGGCCGCTGATCCGCTACGAGGGCTGGCTGTTGCCGATCGGGAACCGGGAGGCAGAACCGGACGTCCCCGTCAGCGGCCGCATCGGCGGAGGCCGCGGCGATGGGTAAAGGGACGTTCGACTCCGCCTCCGGCCCTGCGCCGGTGATCGTGTTCGATGGCGTCTGCGCGCTTTGCAGTCGCTGGGTGCGCTTCCTGCTGCGTTTCGACCGCCACGCCCGCTATCGGTTCGCGGCGATGCAGGGCGCGCACGGGCGCCGGTTGATGCGCGCCCATGGCCTGGATCCGGATGACCCGCTGTCGTTCCTGCTGGTCGAGCAGGGCCGCGCGTATACCGATACCGACGCCATCGTGCGCGTGCTGGCTGGCCTGGGCGGCATCTGGCAGCTGGCCCGGCTGGCGCGCCTGCTGCCCCGTCCGCTGCGCGACCGCGGTTACCGCTGGCTGGCGCGCAACCGCTACCGCTGGTTCGGCCGCCACGACGCCTGCTACCTGCCGACCCCGGCGCAGGCGGCGCGTTTCCTGGATTGAGGAGCCTGTGCGGGCGTAGATGCGGGGCTTGCCCCGCATGGGGTTGTTCCGGTGAAGCTCTGTGCGGGGCGAGCCCCGCACCTACGGGAATCGTGCATTTACAGGCAGGTCCGGATGGCGTGTTTCCGGGTTCGGTCGGGACAACGCCGCAGGCGCGTGGTTCATCAGGGACAACGCAGCGCGGACGTAGATGCGGGGCTTGCCCCGCATGGGGTTTTCCCGGTGAGGCTCTGTGCGGGGCGAGCCCCGCACCTACGGGGATCGTGCATTGGCGGGCAGGTCCGGATGGCGCGTTCCCGGGTTCAACCGGGACAACGCCGCAGGCGCGTGGTTCATCCGGGACAACGCAGCGCAGGCATAGATGCGGGGCTTGCCCCGCATGGGGCTGTTCCGGTGAAGCCTGTGCGGGGCGAGCCCCGCACCTACGGGAATCGTGCGTTTGCAGGCAGGTCCGGATGGTGTGCTCCCGGGTTCGGCCGGGACACCGCCGCAGGCGCGTGGTTCATCCGGGACGACGCAGCACGGACGTAGATGCGGGGCTTGCCCCGCATGGGGCTTTCCCGGTGAGGGTCGGTGCGGGGCGAGCCCCGCACCTACGGGATCGTGCATTTGCGGGCAGGTCGGGGTGGCGCGCTCCCGGGTTTGGCTGGCACCGTGCCGCTCAGTCGCCTTCCAGCGCCTGCAGGTAGTCGCGCCGCCAGCGGTTGATGTCGTGCTCGCGCAGGTGCTGCATCATTGCCTGCCAGCGCTCGATGCGTTCGCCGCGCGGCATGTTGGCTGCGGTGGCGATGGCGTCGGCGACGCCGTCCAGGTCGTGCGGATTGACCAGCAGCGCCTGCTTCAGTTCGTCGGCGGCGCCGGCCAGCAGCGACAGCACCAGCACGCCGGGATCGTCCGGGTCCTGTGACGCCACGTACTCCTTGGCCACCAGGTTCATGCCGTCGCGCAGCGGCGTCACCAATCCCACCGCGGCCTCGCGGTAGAACCCGGTCAGGGTGCTGTGGGCGTAGTTCTGGTTGACGTAGCGCAACGGGGTCCAGTCGGCCTCGGCGTGGCCACCGTTGATGTGCCCGGCCAGCCGCTCCAGTTCGCTGCGCAGCGAACGGTACTCGGCCACGCTGCCGCGCGAGACCGGCGCGATCTGCAGGAAGGTCATGCTGCCCTTCTGCTGCGGGTAGCGGGTCAGGTAGCGCTCGAAGCCATGGAAGCGTTCGGGCAGCCCCTTGGAGTAGTCCAGCCGGTCCACGCCGATGGCCAGCTTGCGTTCCTGCAGGCTGTGCCGCAGCGCGCGCACCGCGCTGTTGCCGGTAGCCACCCGTGCCTGCCGGGCGATGTGCTCGGTATCGATGCCGATCGGGAACGCGGCGATGCGCACGCGGCGCCCGTCGGGCGACTGGATGTGCCCGCTGTCGATGGCGCTGCCACCGCCGAACAGGCGCGCCCAGGAGCGGAAGCGGTCCACGTCGCGCCGGGTCTGGAAGCCGAGCAGGTCGCAGGCGTACAGCGCCGAGAACAGCGAACGATGCTCGGGCAGCGCCTGCACCAGGTCGGCCGACGGCACCGGCACGTGCAGGAAGAAGCCGATGCGGCAACCGATGCCGCGTTCGCGCAGCAGCGCCGCCAGCGGGATCAGGTGGTAGTCGTGGATCCACACCGTGTCGTCGTCGCGCAGCAGTGGCGCGAGCCGGTCGGCGAACAGCGTGTTGACCCGCCAGTAGCCTTCACGCTTGCTGCGGTCGTAGTCCACCAGATCCAGGCGGAAGTGCAGCAGTGGCCACAGCGCGCGGTTGGAGAAGCCGTTGTAGTAGCTGTCCAGGTCGGCCCTGGACAGGTCCAGGGTGGCATAGCGGATGGCGCCGTCGCTGTGTTCGTGCAGTTCCCCGCTGGGGCCGGACACGCTGCGCCCGCTCCAGCCGAACCAAAGCCCGCCGCGTTCCTTCAAGGCCGCCAGCAGCCCCACGGCGAGCCCGCCGGCGCGGCTTTCGCCGGGCACCGCGACCCGGTTGGAGACCACCACCAGGCGGCTCACGAGGCCTCCTGCCAGCTGCGCGACAGCCGCATCGCCGCGGTGATCAGGCCCACGTGCGAATAGGTCTGCGGGAAGTTGCCCCACTGCTCGCCATCGCTGAACGCCAGGTCCTCGGACAGCAGCCCGAGGTGGTTGCGCCGTGCCAGCACGCTTTCGAACAGGGCGCGGGCCTCGTCCATGCGGCCGATCGCGGCCAGCGCATCGATGTACCAGAACGTGCAGATGGTGAAGCTGGTCTCGGGCGCGCCGAAGTCATCCGGGGCGATGTAGCGGAACAGCGCGTCGCCGCGACGCAGGCCGTGGCCGATGGCTTCCACCGTGGCGACGTAGCGCGGGTCGCCCGCCTCCATGAAGCCGATGTCGGCCAGCAGCAGCAACGACGCGTCCAGGTGGTTGCCATCAAAGGTGTCGGTGAAGTGGCCCAGCCGTGGGTTCCAGCCGCGCTCCAGCACCCGCTGGTGGATGTGGTCGGCGCGCTCGCGCCACAGCGCGGCACGCTCGCCGAGCGCCAGGCGCGTGGCGATCTTGGCCAGGCGGTCGCAGGCCGCCCAGCACATCGCGGCGGTATAGGTATGCACCGCGGTGCGCCCGCGGAACTCCCACAGCCCGGCGTCGGGCACGTCGTGCAGGGCATAGGCGCGTTCGCCCAGCGGTTCGAGCCGGGCGAACGTGTGCGCGTCGCCCGGGTCCTTCAGACGCTGGTCGAAGAACAGCTGGGTCGAAGCCAGCACCACGGAGCCATAGACATCGTGCTGCCGCTGCAGCCAGGCCAGGTTGCCGCGCCGCACTGGGCCCATGCCACGGTACCCCGCCAGTGACGGCACTTCATGCTCGTCGAGCCGTTCCTCCAGGCCGATGCCGTACAGCGGCTGCAGGCTGCCGTCGGTGGTGGCCAGGTTGAAGATGTAGCGCAGGAAATCCTCCATCGACCGGGTGGCGCCCAGCCGGTTGAGCGCGCGCACCACGAACGCGGCGTCGCGCAGCCAGCAGTAGCGGTAATCCCAGTTGCGGGCGCTGCCCGGGGCCTCCGGGATGGAGGTGGTCATCGCCGCGATGATCGCGCCGCTGTCCTCGTACTGGCACAGCTTCAGGGTGATGGCACTGCGGATCACCGCGTCCTGCCATTCCAGCGGAATGGACAGGTAGCGGGTCCATTCGCGCCAATAGTCCTCGGTGCGCTGCTGCGCGTCCTGCGCGTAGCTGGCAAGCGCGCGGTCCAGCGGTTCGTCCACGCCCAGCACCAGCTCCATGGGGTGGGCGAGCACGAACGGCAGCGCGTCGCGGATGAAACGCACCGGTACGTCGGTGGTCAGGCGCAGGGTGAAGCCGGGCAGCAGCCAGCGCAGGTGGTTGCTGCCCCAGGTGCAGTCGGGCACGCGCGCGCCCCAGTCGGCCAGCGGCCGCGCCACTACCCGGATGCGCGGGTTGCCCGACAGCGGGCGGATGCGGCGTACCAGGCTCGGCGGCCGGTAGAAGCGGTCGTGGCGGCGCCAGCGCGGCGCGAAGTCGATCACCTCCACCTGGCCACCGTGGCTGTCGCGCAGCACCGTGCGCAGGATCGCGGTGTTGGTGATGTAGTGCTGCTCGCTGCCGGCATAATCCTCCAGCTCGATGGCGAAGTCGCCGCCGTCATGTTCGCGCGGCGACAGCAGCGCGCAGAACGCCGGGTCGCCATCGAACGCGGGCAGGCAACTCCACACCACGCGCGCATGGCGGTCGATCAGGGCACCGAAACTGCCATTGCCGATGACGCCCATCTCGAGATTGGCTTGAAGCATCGATTCCTCCTTGCTGGTGGGGCGGCCGTGCCGTCCCCGGGGTGCGACCGCGTCCGGATCGATGGCCCGGCGCCGCGGTGTGGCATCAGGCCGCGCCCGCGCGCAGCCACGCGTGCATCGCGGCCACATCCGGCAGGGCATGGCGCGCCTGGCTGGGCGAGCGGTCGCCGACCAGGATTCCGTAGCCGCCGAGCCGTGTCGCCGCGGCGAAGCCGTACTCGTCGGTGAGGTCGTCGCCGACGAACACCGGGCGGCGCCCGGCGAAGGGCGGCGCGCGCATCAGCGTGCTCACCGCCGTGCCCTTGTCGTGGCCGGCGGACACCAGTTCGACCACGTGGTTGCCCGGTTGCAGGCGGACGCCGGGCAGCCGCGGCAACTGCGCGCGCGCGAAGGCTTCGACCGCGGCTGCGGCCTCCGGTGCATTGCGCCAATGCAGCGCCAGGGCCTGGCCCTTGGCTTCCACGCGCACGCCGGGGTGCGCGTGCGCCAGGCGCATCGCCTGCACATGCAGGTCATGCAGCCAGTGGGCGGGGTCGGCGTCTGCCGGCGCGTCGTCGTCGGTGCGGCGCAATTGCGCGCCATGCAGGCCCGCGGCGGGCAAGCGCAGTGGCGCGAACAACTGGTCAAGCTGTGCCAGCGGGCGTCCGCTGACCAGCGCCAGGGCGCCACCGAGGCGTTCGCCGATGCGGGCTATCCAGTCGCGCACCTGTGGTGGCAGGCGGACATCTTCGGGTTGTGCCGCGAACCCGACCAGCGTGCCGTCCACGTCAAGGAACAGGGCACAAGCGGGATCCAGCGCGGGGGGCGGGCTGATGGACGCTTTGACCATTTCCCTACCATGCCACGCGGCACGTGAGAGGAAAGTTATCGTTCCGCCGCGGGCGCATGAAGGCGGATGCTGGAAGCCGGGCACTGGCCCGGCTTCCAGCCGCCGGGTCAGAACGCGTAGCGCACGCGCCCGTACCAGTACGCGCCGTTGCTGCCGATCGGCGACAACACGTCGTAGGGCAGGTTGCCGAAGTAGTGGATGTCGTCGTTGGAGCGGTCCGGGTAGTTGTCGGTCAGGTTCTGTCCACCGACGGCCACGCTCCACTTCGCGGTGACGCGGTACTCCACTTCCGCATCGAGCTGCCATTCCGCGCCATAGGTCTGGGTCGGCACATAGCCGCCACCGAAATCGAACACGCGTCGCGCGCTGCCATGGCGGCTCAGGCGGCTGCCCAGCGACCAGCGCGCGTCGGCCCAGCTCGCCGCCAGCTGCGCGCGGGTGCGCGGCGCCGCGTCGGTGAGCGTATTGCTTTCCTCCACGCCGAACAGCACGTAGTCCGGATCCAGCGCCAGCAGCTGCGGCGGCGTGGCCAGCACGTTCTTCAGCTCGGTCCTGGCGTAACTCCAGGTGCCGGTGAGCAGCAGGTCGCCGCCGCCCAGCGTCTGCCGCCAGTTGGCGACGAACTCGGCGCCGCGGGTGCGTGTATCGGCGGCATTGACGAAGTAGTGCGCGCTCTGCAGCCCGCTCACGCCGAAGCGCTGCTGCACGAAATCGGTGAGCGCGTCGCCGGTGATGCTCTCCGACAGCGCGATGCGGTCGTCGATGTCGATCTGGAACAGGTCCAGCGACAGGTCCAGGTGGCTGCCGATCTGGCTGGTGAAACCGAGGCTGTAGTTGATCGACTTCTCCGGCTTCAGGTCGCGGGCGCCCAGTGCGCGCGCGATCGGGTTGTTCACCGACAGCAGCCGGCCCTGCACCAGCTGGCCGCCGGCGGTGTAGCCGGTGGAGGTGGATTCGAAGCCGGTCTGGCTCAGCGACGGCGCGTGGAAGTTGTTGGAGATGGCGCCGCGCAGCGCGAACGCCGGTGCGAACGCGTAACGTGCGCCGAGCTTGCCGGTGAGCTCGCCGCCGAAGTCCTGGTAATGCTCGTAGCGCGCGGCGAGGTCGGTGGAGAACTTCTCGCCGAAGGTCGAGGACAGGCTGCCATAAGCGCTGAACACGTCGCGGGTGAGGTGGGCCTCGTCCTGCGGGGTCAGGCCGCCGCCGGCCTGCGAGCCGGTGGGGCGATCGGTGTACGCGCCGGCCGCATAGCTGGCCGGGTCGCCGGCGCCGGTCTCGTAGCGTTCGTGGCGCGCTTCCACGCCGAAGCCGAGGCTGTGGCTGTCGTCGGCGCGCACGAAGATGCGACCGACATCGAGGTTGGCCACGGTCTGCTCGAACGCGTAGTCGCCCGTCTTGAAGCGGGTGGGGCTGGCCGGGCCGAGCGAGGCGTTGAGCGAATCGCGCAGGCGGTAGGTGAATTCGTTGCGGCCGTGGTCGAGGCTGGCGTCGTAGTTCCAGTCGCCCCACTGGCCGCGCGCGCCGCCGACCAGCTGCAGGTCCAGGTTCTCGCCTTCGGAAACCGGGCGGTAGCCGTTGGGATACAGCTGCTTCCAGTTGGCTTCGCCGTCCGGATAGCGGAAGTAATTGGCGCCTTCGGTATCGCGCTGGTTGTAGGTACCGAACGCATAGGCCTTGGAGGTGGCGCCGAACGGGATCTCGGTGTTGAACCAGGCGTTGAGATCCTTGCTGGCACCGTCGCCCAGGGCGTAGTTGCGCTTGCCGGCCAGGGCCAGGTTGTCCGGGGTCTGCGCCTCCCACGGCGGGATCTGGTCGAAGCCGGCGCGGTTGGTGGCCTCGCGGTTTTTCAGCTCCAGGCCCACGCGCAGGAAGCCGCCCTGGTCGCTCAGCACGGTGCCGACCTTGGCGCTGAAATAGCTCGTCTGGCCATCGGTGAGGGTGCGGCCGATCGGCTTGAGGTCGGTGTGGTGCGCACCGAAGCTGGCCTCGATGGCGCCGCCCTGCGGGGCATCGTCGAGGATCACGTTGATCACCCCGGCCACCGCATCGGAGCCATACAGCGCGCCGGCGCCGTCGCGCAGGACTTCGATGCGCTTGATCGCGCTGACCGGGATGGCATTGAAGTCCACCGGCGTGGTGCCCTTGCCGATCTTGCTGTCGGTGTTGACCAGCGCCGAGTTGTGGCGGCGCTTGCCGTTGACCAGCACCAGCACCTGGTCCGGCGACAGCCCGCGCAGCTGCGCCGCGCGGACGTGGTCGGCACCGCCGGAGTTGGACTGCCGCGGGAAATTGAACGACGGCAGCAGCGCCTGCAGCGCGCTGCCGAGTTCGCCGTTGACCACGCCGGCCTTGCGGATGTCCTCGGCGGTGAGCACGTCCACCGGCGAGGTGGATTCCAGGACGGTGCGGTCGCTGGCGCGGGTACCGGTGACGATCACCGTGTCGAGCGTGGTCGCCGGGGCGGATGCGTCCTGGGCGTAGGCGGGCGAGGACAGCGCCAGCACGACGGCCAGGCCGAGCGGTGCCGGGGAAATACGGGCCATGGGGGAAACTCCGGGATGACGTGGGGAAGGGGTTTCCGGATGCTTTGTTACATTCATCCGGATGGAGCGATATGTTATCTTCGCGTGATGCCGGTGCCCGGTGCAAGCCCCGCGTGGCATCAGCTCATCCGTAAACGTGATATGCCGCTGCAGCGACGGCCACGCCATCCTTGCAGGCTCCTTCCAGAGGTCATCCATGAAGTCGTCCGCTTTGCTGTTCCCGTTGTTGCTGTGCCTGGGCGGGGTTGCCACCGCCGCCGCTCCCGCCGACCCGCCGGCGGCCACCGCCGCGCTGCACGGCGACGCCGCGCGCCCGGCCGAGGGCGCGCACTGGGTGCGCAGCGAGCTGTATTTCGGCGTCGGCCGCGAGGACGGCGACTCCCGCCGCGAACAGACCGATGCCATCAGCGACGCGCAGTGGCGGGCGTTCCTCGACCGCGAGGTGACCCCGCGCTTCCCCGACGGCCTGACCGTGTTCGACGCCTACGGCCAGTGGCTGTTCCGTGGCGCCGCCGGGCCCGAGCGCCTGCGCACCAAGGTGCTGGTGGTGCTGCACGAGGACACGCCGCAGCGCCGCAACGACATCGAGGCGATCCGCCTGGCCTGGAAGCAGGCCACCCATCACCAGTCGGTGTTGTGGGCGCGCCAGGCGGTGGACGTCTCGTTCTGAGCAACGCGCGCCGGGGCAGGGCGTGGCGCCCGCGCCCCGGCGATGGTTTTCCCTTCCTTCCTCCCGGTTCCCGCATGGCTTCCCTTCCCGCTGCCCCGCGCCCACGCTGGTTCGTCGCCGGCGACCTCAACGGCTTCTTCGGCCTGGTGGTCGACAACCTGTCCATCCTCGGTTTCATCGCCATGGCGCTGGTGGGCATCTTCCAGTTCCCTGCCGAGGTGGTGTTCGGGCGCATGTTCCCGGGCACCGCCTTCGGCGTGCTGGTGGGCAACCTGCTGTACACGCTGATGGCGCGGCGCCTGGCCGCGCGCACGGGCCGCGACGACGTCACTGCAATGCCGCTGGGGCTGGATGCCCCGACCAGCATCGGCATGGCGCTGCTGGTGCTGGGGCCGGCGTTCGCCGGCTTCCGCCAGCAGGGCATGGACCCGCAGGCCGCGGCGATCGCCACCTGGCAGCTGGGCATGGCGGCGCTGGTGATCATGGGCCTGCTCAAGCTGGTGCTGTCGTTTTTCGGCGAGGCGGTGACCCGCGCGCTGCCGCGGGCCGCGCTGCTGGGCTCCATCGCCGGCATCGCGCTGGTGCTGATGGGCCTGCTGCCGCTGCTGGAAGCGCTGCGCTCGCCGGTGGCCGGCTTCGTCACCCTGGGGCTGCTGTTGTACGTGCTGGTCGCCAAGGGGCGGCTGCCGGTACGCGCGCCCGGGGTGCTGGTGGCATTCGTGGTCGGTACCGCGCTGTACTACGGGCTGGGACTGGCGGGGCTGGGCGCGCCGGGCTTCGCCCTGCCGCAGTGGACGCCACCGCAGGTGGTGCTGCCGCTGCCGACGCTGGGCTTCATCGACGGCCTGCCGGCGGCGCTGGACTACCTGCCGCTGCTGCTGCCGTTCGGGCTGCTGATGGTGGTTGGTGGCATCAACGTGTCCGAAAGCGCGCGCGCGGCCGGCGACGACTACCGCACCCGCGACATCCTGCTGGTGGAAGCGGTGGCCACGCTGGTGGCCGGGTGCTGCGGCGGCGTCGCCCAGACCACGCCCTACATCGGCCAGCCGGCCTACAAGCACATGGGCGCGCGCAGCGGCTACACCCTGCTGACTGGACTGTTCGTCGGCATCGGCGGCATGCTCGGGGTGATTTCCGGCCTGGTGCAGTGGCTGCCGCTGGCGGTGCTGGCGCCGATCATCGTGTACGTGGCCATCGACATCACCACCCAGGCGTTCGAGACCACGCCGAAGCGGCATGCCGCGGCGATGGTGCTCGGCTTCCTGCCCTCGGTGGCGTACCTGCTGGCGATCAAGGCACCGGGCTGGATCGCGCCGGAGCGGTTGGCCGAGCTGACCACCACGCTCGACGGCCACGGGCTGCCGGAGCTGGCGGTGATCTTCACTCTCGGCAACGGCTTCATCATCACCGCGATGCTGTGGATCGCCACGGTGGTGGCGATGATCGAACAGCGTCCGCGGCGCGCGTCGGTCCTGCTCCTGGTCGCCGCGCTGCTGACCCTGTTCGGCCTGATCCACTCGGTGGACCCGCGCGGCGGGGTGTACCTGCCGTGGGCACTGCAGGGGCTGCAGCGCAGCATCAGCTGGCAGTTCGCCGGCGCTTACGTGGCGCTGGCGGCGGTGCTGGCGCTGCTGTCGCTGCAGCGGCCACCGCGGCCCGGCTGAGCTGGCGGGGAACCCCGCGCGATCGCCCTGGTCACACCCTGGGTGATCGCAACGACGGAGGTGGTTCCCGATGCAGGACAGGAAAGCGGTATGGCCCTGGGCCGTGGCCGGCGTGCTGGTGCTGGGCGGCGCGGGGTGGTGGCTGTTCCGCGATGAGCTGCGCACGGCCATGCCGGCTGCCCCGCCGCGCGCGGTGGCGACGCCCGCCGGCGGCGATCGCAGCGTGCCGCCGGAGACGCCGCAGACGCCAGCGGCGGCAGCGGGCGTGAGCGCGGCACCGGCGCGATACCCGCTGCCGCGCGATGCGGCCATCGATGCGGCACTGCCGTCGCTGGCGGACAGTGATGCGCGGGTGCGCGAAGACCTCGCCGCGCTGTTCCCGGCGCCGGTGCTGGCGCTGCTGCTGCCCGACCACCGGCTGCAGCGGCTGGTCACGCACATCGACAATCTCGACCAGGCCCGGGTGCCGGCCAGCGCGCTGGCGCTGCGTCCGCTGCCGGGCGACCTGCAGGTCGAAGGCGACGCGGCGTCGGGCATCACCGTGGCCGGCGCCAACGCCGCCCGCTATGCGCCGTACGTAGCGGCCTTCACCGCGGTCGACGCCGATGCGCTGGCGGCGGCCTACATGCGCCTGTATCCGCTGGTGCAGCAGGCGTATCGCGAGCTGGGCCATCCCGGCGGCCAGTTCAACGACCGCGTGGTGGCGGTGATCGACCACCTGCTGCTGACGCCCGAGCCGGCGCGGCCGCCGCTGCTGGAGCGCGACGCGCGCGGCCGCTACCGGTTCGTCGATCCGCAGCTGCAGGGGCGCTCGATCGGACAGAAGGCGCTGTTGCGCCTGGAGGCGGACCAGGCACGCGCGGTGAAGCACCAGCTGGGCGCGATCCGGCGTGCGCTGACACGCGGTGGGCCGGGCTGATTGCGCCCGATCAAGGCGTGGCCGCGGCGCCCCGGGGATACTGCCGGGGCGGGGCGGCCGCGGCTGAACGGGCTCCAGGGGGCGGGCTTGAATCACACCGCCGCAACCGCATCTGAACGAGTATCGCCGGCGACGCCGGCCCCTGATTCGGGATGACCACCATGCGGATGGACAAGCTCACCTCCAACTTCCAGAAAGCCCTGGCCGATGCGCAGTCGCTGGCCGTGGGCCGCGACCACAACATCATCGAACCGGTGCACGTGCTGGCCGCGCTGCTCGACCAGGCCGGGGGCAGCAGCCGGCCGCTGCTGGCCCAGGCCGGGGTCAACGTGCCGCTGCTGCGCGAGCGCCTGGGCGAGGCGCTGGACGCGCTGCCCAAGGTGTCCGGCCAGGCCGGCAACCTGTCGATGGGCAACGACCTGAGCCGCCTGCTCAACGCCACCGACAAGCTGGCCCAGCAGCACAACGACCAGTTCATCGCCAGTGAATGGTTCCTGCTGGCCGCCACCGACGACGGCGGTGCGGCCGGCATGGCGCTGCGCGCGGCCGGTGCCGACCGCAAGAAGCTGGAAGCGGCGATCGACAAGCTGCGCGGCGGCGAGACCGTGCAGAGCGAGAACGCCGAGGAGCAGCGCCAGGCACTGGAGAAGTACACCATCGACCTGACCGCGCGCGCCGAGAGCGGCAAGCTCGACCCGGTGATCGGCCGCGACGAGGAGATCCGCCGCACCATCCAGGTGCTGCAGCGCCGGACCAAGAACAACCCGGTGCTGATCGGCGAACCCGGCGTGGGCAAGACCGCCATCGTCGAGGGCCTGGCCCAGCGCATCGTCAACGACGAGGTGCCCGAGGGCCTGCGCGGCAAGCGCGTGCTGTCGCTGGACATGGGCGCGCTGATCGCCGGCGCCAAGTTCCGCGGTGAGTTCGAGGAGCGCCTGAAGGGCGTGCTCAACGACCTGGCCAAGAACGAGGGCCAGATCATCCTGTTCATCGACGAACTGCACACCATGGTCGGCGCCGGCAAGGCCGACGGCGCCATGGACGCGGGCAACATGCTCAAGCCGGCACTGGCGCGCGGCGAGCTGCACTGCATCGGCGCGACCACGCTGGACGAATACCGCCAGTACATCGAGAAGGACGCCGCGCTGGAGCGCCGTTTCCAGAAGGTGTTCGTCGGCGAGCCGACGGTGGAGGACACCATCGCCATCCTGCGCGGGCTGAAGGAGCGCTACGCCGTGCACCATGGGGTGGAGATCACCGACCCGGCGATCGTCGCCGCGGCCACGCTGTCCAACCGCTACATCACCGACCGCCAGCTGCCGGACAAGGCCATCGACCTGATGGACGAGGCCGCCTCGCGCATCCGCATGGAGATCGATTCCAAGCCGGAGGAGCTGGACCGCCTCGAGCGCCGCCTGATCCAGCTCAAGATCCAGCGCGAGATGCTGAAGAAGGAGAAGGACGAGGCGTCGCAGAAGCGCCTGGCCGACCTGGAGGCGGACATCGACGGGCTGGAGCGCGAGTTCTCCGATCTCAACGAGATCTGGAAGTCGGAGAAGGCCGCGCTGCAGGGCACCACCAAGATCAAGGAGCAGATCGAGCAGGCGCGGCTGGAGCTGGAAGCGGCGCAGCGCCGCCAGGATTTCGCGCGCATGAGCGAGATCCAGTACGGGCTGCTGCCCAACCTGGAAAAGCAGCTGGCGGCGGCGCAGGAAGTCGAACGCAAGGATTTCAAGCTGGTGCAGGACCGGGTGACCGACGAGGAGATCGCCGAGGTGGTCTCGCGCTGGACCGGCATCCCGGTCAGCAAGATGCTCGAGGGCGAGCGCGACAAGCTGCTGCGCATGGAGGAGATGCTGCACAACCGCGTGGTCGGCCAGGAAGAGGCGATCCGCGTGGTCTCCGATGCGGTGCGGCGTTCGCGCGCTGGGCTGTCCGACCCGAACCGCCCCAGCGGCTCGTTCCTGTTCCTGGGCCCTACCGGGGTGGGTAAGACCGAGCTGACCAAGGCGCTGGCCGATTTCCTGTTCGATTCGTCCGACGCGATGGTGCGCATCGACATGAGCGAGTTCATGGAGAAGCACTCCGTGGCGCGCCTGATCGGTGCGCCCCCGGGCTACGTCGGCTACGAGGAAGGCGGCTATCTCACTGAAGCGGTGCGCCGCCGCCCGTACAGCGTGATCCTGCTGGACGAGGTGGAGAAGGCGCACCCGGACGTGTTCAACATCCTGCTGCAGGTGCTCGACGACGGCCGCCTGACCGACGGCCAGGGCCGCACCGTGGACTTCCGCAACACCGTCATCGTGATGACCTCCAACCTGGGCTCGCACCAGATCCAGGAGTTGAGCGCCGACGATTCGCCGGAGGCGTACCTGCAGATGAAGGCGGCGGTGATGGGCGTGGTGCAGGCGCACTTCCGCCCGGAGTTCATCAACCGGCTGGACGACATCGTCGTGTTCCACCCGCTGGACAAGCAGCAGATCAAGCAGATCGCGCGGATCCAGATGCGCGGCCTGGAGAAGCGGCTGGGCGAGCGTGGCATCCGCATCGAGTTGTCGGACAAGGCCTACGAGTTGCTGGGCAATGTCGGTTTCGACCCGGTGTATGGCGCGCGGCCGCTCAAGCGCGCGATCCAGCAGCAGATCGAGAACCCGCTGGCGCAGGAGATCCTGTCCGGCAGGTTCGTCAACGGCGATACGGTGAAGGTGGATGCCGAGGGCGGCCGGTTGGCGTTCGTGAAGTGAGCGCGGGCGGGCTGCGGCCCGCCATCGGGCAGGCGAAGAAGGCGGCCATGGGCCGCCTTCTTCGTTCCGGTGCCGGCGCGCTGCGAGGGCGTTACGGCGTGACCGCTCCAGCTCCGGCTGGCGCCGGTGCGGGTGCCGTGGGACGCTTCGCGCCCGGCCTCGCCAGTGCGTACATCTGCCAGGCGATGTCCTTGAGCAGCGCCTGGCGGTCCTCGCCGTCGGCATACAGGTCGAAGTGGGTGCGGTCCGGCACGAAGCGGAAATCCGAGCGGGCGCCCACCCCGTCCAGCGCCGCCTTCAGCCGCCGCGCGGCACCGTCCAGGTAGAAGTTGTCGGCGGTACCCACATAGACGTGCAGCTTGCCGTCCAGGTCGGGTTCCAGCTGCGGCCAGTCGCGGCGGATCCGCGCCGCGATGTCGTAGTGCTCGCGCCAGTACGCCACCACCTGCGGGTCGACCTGGCCGGTGCCGCGGTCGAACATCGGCATCGGCCGGCCGTCGGCGCCACGTGGCGAGAACACCCACTCGAACGAGGCCAGCTGGCCACCTACCGGGCCGGTCACTTCCTCCAGTTGCGCGAACTGCTGGAAGCTGGCCACCACCTTGCCCTGGTTGCGCACCAGGGGCCAGGGCTGGCCGTCGGCACGGCGGTAGACGTTGGCACCGGCCGTGTACAGGTCGATGCCGCTGAAGTCGTGGAAATCGCTGGAATCGGGCGCGGTGGCCCAGGCGCCGCCGAACAGCGCCGGATAACGCACCTGCAGCCACAGCGCGGCCCAGCCGCCGGAGGAATGACCGTTGAGAAAGCGCCCGGAGGCGTTGCCGTCCATCCGGTAGTCGCGCTCCAGCTGCGGGATCAGCTCCCCGGTCAAGGCCTGGCCCCAGGGGCCGTTGTTGACCGAATCGGCGAATTCGTGGGTGCCGGTCGCGCTGGATTGATCCAGCAGCACCAGGATCATCGGCGGCAGTTCGCCGGCGAGCATGCCCTGGTAGACGCTGGCCGCGGTGCCCACCAGCTTGCGCTGGTTGCCGGTGAAGCCATGGGTGTAATAGACCGCCGGATAGCGCGCCTGCGCGGCGGCATCGTAGCCGGGCGGCAGCACCACCCAGCCACGCATGTGGATAGGCCGGCCCCAGAATGCGCTCAGCGCCGGGCTGGTGAAATCGATCTCCCGGGTGGCGGCCCTAGCCGCGGGCGCCGCCTGGCGGACGGCCTCGGGAAGGCGTCCGGAAAGTTCCCAGGGGTCGCCGGCGGCGGCTTCCCGCTGGTCCAGCAGCAACGTGACGGTGGGCGCGTCCCTGCCCAGCACCACCCGGGTCGGGGCGCTCAGCAGGTCGTCGTGGCCGCGGCCGGCGTAGTTGTTGTCGCGTTGGGTATCGAGCACCGCCTGCACGTAGTACGTGCCGTCGGCCAGCTGCGGGAACGGCGCCGGCCAGGCCAGGGTTTCGGTGTCCACCGGCAGCGTCTGGCCGGGCGCGATGCGGGCGATGTCCATGCCCGCGACGGTGGCGTGGGTGCCGGCGAACAGGCTGGTCTCGACCGCAGGCACCTTGCCGTCCCTGGCGCGTGCTTCGGCGGTTGCGGCCGGCTCGGCGTACAGCAGCAGCCGGCCGGCCACGCCGGCCGTGGCGTCCGCGGGCAGCTGCACGCGGATCTGGCCGGCGTGCGCCAGCGCGCACAACGACAGCAGGCCAATGGCATGGACCGCGCGCAGCGGCATCGGAACGGACATGGGGCGCATGGCAGACTCCCGCGTAGCGTGAGGCCGCAGTGTGCGACATGGGGGGCGACGGGGTAAAACCGGCGTTGGCCGGGCGCCGGCGCGCGCCACGGGATACCTGCTCATGCATCCGGGTTATCGGCTGATCACCACGGATCAGCAGTAACCGTTGCAACCAGCGGCCATGGCCGGCAGCGGCTCGGCTATGGTCATGGGCCACCCCTGCATCGAGCCTGTGATGTCCGCGCCGAACTGGAAGCCCGAAACCATCGCCGTGCACGGCGGCTACCGTCCCGACCCGACCACCCGCGCGGTGGCGGTGCCGATCTACCAGACCGTGGCCTATGCCTTCGACGACACCCAGCACGGTGCCGACCTGTTCGACCTCAAGGTGCAGGGCAACATCTACACCCGGATCATGAACCCCACCACCGACGTGCTGGAGCAGCGCATCGCCGCGCTCGAAGGTGGCGTCGGCGCGCTGGCACTGGCGTCCGGGCAGGCGGCCATCACCTACGCGATCCAGACCATCGCCGAGGCCGGCGACAACATCCTGGCCTCCAGCGCGCTGTATGGCGGTACCTACAACCTGTTCGCGCACACGCTGCCGCAGTTCGGCATCCAGACCCGTTTCGCCGACTACCGCGATCCGCAGGCGTTCGCGGCGCTGATCGATGAGCGCACCAAGGCGGTGTTCGTCGAGTCCATCGGCAACCCGCGCGGCAACATCACCGACATCGAGGCCATCGCCGCGATCGCGCACGCGCACGGCGTGCCGCTGATCGTCGACAACACCGTGGCCACGCCGTACCTGCTGCGCCCGTTCGATTTCGGCGCCGACATCGTGGTGCATTCGCTGACCAAGTACCTGGGCGGGCATGGCACCAGCCTGGGCGGGGCGATCGTCGATTCGGGGCATTTTCCCTGGGCCGAGCACCGGCAGCGGTTCCCGCGCCTGAACACGCCGGACGTGAGCTATCACGGCGTGGTCTACACCGAGGCGCTGGGGCCGGCCGCCTACATCGGCCGCGCGCGCGTGGTGCCGCTGCGCAACACCGGCGCGGCGATCTCGCCGTTCAACGCCTTCCAGATCCTGCAGGGCATCGAGACCCTGGCGCTGCGCATGGACCGGATCAACAGCAACACGCTGGCGGTCGCGGCCTTCCTGCAGCGGCACCCGAAGGTGGCGTGGGTGAACTACGCGGCGCTGCCCGACCACCCCGAGCACGCGCTGGTGCGCAAATACCTGCGCGGGCACGGCTCGGGGGTGCTGACCTTCGGCCTGCCGGGCGGCCGCGAGGCAGGCGCGCGGTTCCTCGACGCGCTGCAGCTGTTCACCCGGCTGGTCAACCTGGGCGACGCCAAGTCGCTGGCCACGCACCCGGCCTCCACCACCCACCGCCAGCTCGACGCGGCCGAGCTGGAAAAGGCCGGGGTGACGCTGGACACGGTGCGGCTGTCGGTCGGCATCGAGCACATCGACGACCTGCTGGCCGACCTGGAACAGGCGCTGGCGCAGGCCTGAGCGCGGTGATCCGCGCGGGCTCCGGCGGTGCCGAAGCGCGCCGGGTCCACCGGCGGCGTTGCCTCGCCGCCGTGCATCGCGCAGGCGGCGTCACCAGGCGATGGTGAAGCGCTGGCGCAGGTGCCGCGGCTGTTCCAGTTCGTCGACCACGGCCACGGCCAGGTCGGCCGGGCTGATGGTGGCGGGGCCGTCGGCGGCCATCAGCGGGGTGTCGCTGCCGGTGCGGTAGCGGCCGGTGCGCGCGGTCGGGCCACCGGCGTGGAAGCCCACCGGCGGGCTGAGGAAGGTCCAGTCCAGTGCGGATTCGCCCTTCAGGTCCTCCAGCGCGTCGCGCGCGGCGCGGGCGCCGTCATGGAACGCCGGCGGGAAATCCGGCGTGTCCACCAGCTGCACGCCGTCGGCGGTGTACAGGCTGCCGGCGCCGCCCACCACCAGGTAGCGCTTGACCCCGGCGGCCTTGGTGCCGGCGACGATCGCGCGCGAGCCCTGCATGAAGTCGTGGTAGATGTCCGGGTTGTCCCAGCCGGCGTTGTAGGCGCTGAGCACCGCGTCGCTGCCGGCCACCGCGGCCTGCACCTGCGCGGGGTCCTGCACGTCGGCACGGACCACGCGCAGGCGGTCGCGCGCGGCGAGTTTTTCCGGGTGGCGGGCCAGCGCGGTGACCGCGTGGCTACGCGCCAGCAGTTCCTCGAGCAGGGCGCGGCCAACGAAGCCGGTGGCACCGATCAGGGCGACGTTCATGGCGATTCCTCGTGTGGATGGCAGGCCCACAGTGTCCTCCCGGCGTGGTGGCGGCGGCAGTCCCCGGGGCCCACAATCACCTTGAAGCCACGCTTCACGATGGCGCGGCGGCAGGAGGGGGCCGTGGAGAATCTCAGGCGCATGGCGCTGTTCGCGCAGGTGGTCCAGCACGGCTCGATGAGCGCCGCGGCGCGGGCGCTGGGCATGAGTACGTCGGCGATCAGCCAGCAGGTGCGCGCGCTCGAACAGGAGGCCGGCGTGGCGCTGCTGCACCGTTCGACCCGGCAGCTGTCGCTGACCGACGTCGGCGGCCGCTACTACGCGGCCTGCGCGCGCCTGCTGGATGCCGCCGGCGAGGCCGCGGCCGAGCTGTCGGCGGCGCGCCATGCGCCCAGCGGCGAATTGCGCCTGTCCGCGCCGCTGGGCATGGCCGACCATGTCGGGCCGGCACTGGGGGCGTGGCTGCGCGACCACCCGCAGCTGCGGCTGCACCTGCATTTCGAGGATGGCTGGACCGACCTGGTGCAGGCCCGCATCGACCTGGCGCTGCGCTTCGGCCGGTTGCCGGACAGCGACTGGATGGCGCAGCCGCTGGGGACCCTGCAGCGCTGGGCCTGCGCCGCGCCGGACTGGCTGCGGCGGCATGGCCCGCCGGCCGACCCGCTGCAGGTGCCGGCCAGCGAATGGCTGGGCCTGGCCCAGGTGCCCGGACTGGCGTGGCGGCACCGTGCCTCCGGCCAGGAGCGGCAGGTGCCGGCGCATCCGCGCCTGGTCAGCCACAACCAGCCGGCGGTGCGCCAACTGTGCGTGTCCGGACTGGGCGTGGCGGTGCTGACCAGCCTGGACGTCATGCCGCTGCTGGCCGACGGCCGGCTGCTGCGGCTGCTGCCTGACTGGGACATCCCGGCGCTGCCGGTGTGGGCGGTGACCCCGCACCGGCAGACCCAGCCGGCCAAGGTGCGCCAGGCGATCGAACGGCTGGGCGATTACCTGGCGCGCCTTCCCGGCGCCGTCGCTGGCGTGGCCTGAGCGCTCCCGGCGGCGCGGCGCCGTCAGTGGGCGGTGGCGCCCGCGCGCAGCGCCCGGTACGGCGGCGTGGCCATGACCATTTCCGCCAGCGAGTGCGCCAGCTCGCGCTCGGCCAGCACCGTGCCGTCGGCGCCGTGCTCGAGCAGGTGCTTGACCTCGGCATCGCTGTGCGCGCGCGCCAGCAGGGTCAGGTTGGGGTTGATCGCGCGCAGCTTGGCCAGCGCTTCGCCGGCCTCCAGCGGCTGCGGGATGGCGAGGATGGCGATGCTGGCGCGTTCCGGATGGGCTTCGGCCAGCACCAGGTCGGCGGCGGCGCTGCCGCGGATGCCGGGAATGCCGGCGGCGTGCGCGCGCTCGACATGGTCGCGGTTGTCGTCGATCACCAGCACCGGCACGCCGCGGTCGCGCAGGACCTGCGCCAGGGTGCTGCCGACCCGGCCGTAGCCGATGACGATGGCGTGGTCGTGCAGGTCCAGCGACGGCCCGGGCGGGATGTCCGGTGCTTCCGGCACCGGCAGGGCTTCCTTGTGCCGCGCCTGCCAGCGGTCGAGCAGGCCGAACACGAGCGGGTTGAGCATGATCGACACCAGCGCGCCGGCCAGCACCAGCGACTGCCCGGTGCCGGGCAGGATCTTCAGCGCCACGCCAAGCCCGGCGATGATGAAGGCGAACTCGCCGATCTGTGCCAGCGACGCGGAAATGGTCAGCGCGGTGGCCTTGGAATGGCCGAACGCGCGCACGATGAAGAACGCCGCGGCCGACTTGCCGAACATGATGATCGCCACCGTGGCCAGCACCTGCCACGGGTGCTCGACCACGATCATCGGGTCGAACAGCATGCCCACCGAGACGAAGAACAGCACCGCGAACGCATCGCGCAGCGGCAGCGAATCGTGCGCCGCCTTGTGGCTCAGCTCGGACTCGTTGAGCATCATGCCGGCGAAGAACGCGCCCAGCGCGAACGACACCCCGAACAGCGCGGCCGCGCCGAATGCCACGCCCAGCGCGATGGCCAGTACCGCCAGGGTGAACAGTTCGCGCGAACCGGTACCGGCGATGCGCTCCAGGATCCACGGGATCACCCGGCGCCCGACCAGCAGCATCACCGCCACGAAAAGGCCCAGCTGCACGAAGGTCCAGCCGATCGACGCCAGCACGCTGCCGAGGCTGTGGCTGCGGCCCTGCGCCTCGGGGCCGAACACCCCGGCGATCACCGGCATCATCACCAGCGCCAGCACGCAGGCCAGGTCCTCGACGATCAGCCAGCCCACCGCGATCTTGCCGCGGGTGGTCTCCAGCAGGCGGCGTTCCTCCATGGCCCGCAGCAGCACCACGGTCGAGGCGGTGGCCAGCGAGAAGCCGAAGATCACCCCGTGCAGCGGCGGCCAGCCCATCAGCGTGGCCACGCCCCAGCCCAGTACCGTGGCCACCGCGATCTGGCCGATGGCGCCGGGAATGGCGATGGCCTTCACCGCCATCAGGTCCTTGAGCGAGAAATGCAGGCCGACGCCGAACATCAGCAGCATCACCCCGATCTCGGCCAGCTGGTTGGCCAGCGCCTGGTCGGCGACGAAGCCCGGCGTGAACGGCCCGACCACCACCCCCGCGACCAGATAGCCCACCAGCGGCGACAGCCGCAGCCGGTTGGCCAGGGCGCCAAGCACGAAGGCCAGGCCCAGGCCGATGGCGATCATGTTGATCAGGGCGGTGTCATGGTGCATCGGAACTCGCAGGGGTGGGGGATGGGACGATTCTACGGGTGCCTCCGGCGCAGACAAGGAAACCGCGCGGAATACACGGTGTCGCGCGCGGAAAAGCAAATGCCCCGGTTTCCCGGGGCATTTGCCGACGCCTCAGGCGCGCGCGCCGCTTACCACTTGTAGCCGATGCGGCCGTAGACATAGGCGCCGTTGAAGCCGGCCGGCGCGTAGTTGCTGTACGGCATCTGGCCCCAGGCGTTGACGCTGGTGAACGCGGGGTTGACCTTGTCCGGGTGCGAATCGAGCACGTTGTCCGCACCCACGGTCAGCGTCCACTGCGCGCTCGGCTTGAAGCTGGCCGACACGTCCAGCACCCACTGCGGGTCGTAGCTCTGGTCGAACGCCGGGTTGGTCTGGCGCACGGTGAAGCGGCCATAGCGGGTGGCGTTGAGGCCCACGCTCCAGCGGTCCGCGCTCCAGGTGCCGCCGACGATGGCCTTGTCACGCGGGAAGGCGTCCTCCAGCCGGCCGATCTCGTCGCGGCCCACCAGCGGCGTGGTCAGGCCCAGCCCGGTCAGCACGGCCGGCGACGGCGCCAGCCGCTTCACCTCGGTGGTGTTGTAGCTGTAGCTGGCGGTCAGGTCCAGGGCGCTGGCGGCCAGCGGGATGTTGTAGCTGCCGACCACGTCCACGCCGCGGGTGCGGGTATTGGCGGCGTTGTTGAAGTAGCGGAAGGCGGTGACGTTGTTGATCCCCAGCGAGGTCAGCAGGGCGTTGGTCGCCGGGTTGGTGTTGATGGTGGACGACAGCAGGATGCGGTCGTCGATGTCGATCTGGAACGCATCGACGGTCAGGTACAGGCGCTCGGCCGGCTGCAGCACCAGGCCCAGGCTGTAGGAGGTGGAGGTTTCCGCCTGCAGCGGCCTGGAACCCAGCGCCTGCGCCACGACGCTGGTGGCCGGGAAGGTGCCCGACTCGACGAACACGCCGTTGGAGTAGTTGCTGGTGATGACCTGGTAGCTCTGCTGCGCCAGCGAAGGTGCGCGGAAGCCGTTGGAAACGGTGGCGCGCAGCGCCACGGTGTCGGTGAACGCATAGCGGGCCGACAGCTTGCCCGAGGTCTTGCTGCCGAAATCCGAGTAGTCCTCGTAGCGCACGGTGGCGCCGGCCGACAGCCTGTCGGTCAGGTCGGCTTCGAGGCCGGCGTACAGCGCGTAGTTGTGGCGGTCGGCGTGCACCGCGTTGATCGGGGTGAAGCCGCCGAAACCCTGCGCGCCGCTGCCGAAATAGGAATTCGGTTCGCCCGGCGACTGGTTCCACTTCTCCTGGCGGTACTCGGCGCCGAAGGACAGCGTCACCGGGTAGGCCAGGCCCCAGTCCAGCGCCTGCGAGAAATCGGCATTGACGATGTTGTGGGTGTATTCCAGCGCGCCGTCACGGAAGCGGGTGGGGCTGGTGGCGCCCAGCGCGTAGTTCATCGTGTTGTCGGTGGCGAAATCGATGCGGCTGTAGCCGTAGTTGTAGCTCACGTCCCAGTTGAGCCCGCCTTCGCTGCTGCCCTTCAGGCCGGCGACCAGCGAACGGTCCTTGAGGTACTGGTTGATCTCCGGGACGAAGCCGTCCGGGTAGAGCAGCTTGGTCGCGGCGTTGTGGTTGCGCGAGCGGTAGAACGCGAACGAGGTGATGTCGCGGTTGCTGGCGATGGCCGTGGCGTAGCCATGCAGGCTGTCGCTGAAGTCGAAGCCGGCATTGGCCGACACGGCGCGGGTGTCCACTTCCGGGTCGCCGACCACGAACGCCTTCACGCCCACGCCCGGGTAGTTGCCGGTGTTCGGCGTCGGGTTGCCCGGCAGGCCGTAGGCGTTGAACGGGCCGGCGCGGTTGGTGCGGTCCTGGTGCGAGAGCTGGCCGGCGAAATGCACCGTGCCGCGGCCGTCGGCGAAGCTGACGCCGGTATCGCCGGAGAGCTGGTACTGGGTACCGTCGCCGGCCGAGTACTGGCCCAGGTCCAGCGCCAGGCTGCCGCCCTTGCCGGCGCCCTTGAGCACGATGTTGACCACCCCGGCGATGGCGTCCGAGCCGTACTGGGCCGAGGCGCCGTCGCGCAGCACTTCCACGCGCTCGATCGCCGCCACCGGGATGGTGTTCAGGTCCACGGCCGAGGAGCCGCGGCCCATGCTGCCGTTGACGTTGAGCTGGCCGGACAGGTGCCGGCGCTTGCCGTTGACCAGGATCAGTACCTGGTCCGGCGACAGCCCGCGCAGCTGCGCCGGACGCACCCCGCTGGTGCCGTCGGTCAGCGCCGGGCGCGGGAAGTTGAGCGAGGGCAGGGCGCGCGACAGCGCGGTGGCCAGCTCGGTCGAGCCGGTGGCCTGCAGGACCTCGGGGGTGATGATGTCGATCGGCGACTGCGATTCGGCCACGGTGCGGTCGGCCACGCGGGTACCGGTGACGATCACGGTGTCGAGCGTCTGCGCGCCGGACTGGGCGAAGGCGGGGGCAACCGGGAGGCCGAGGGCGATGGCGACGGCAACGGCAACGGCGAGCGTACTGGACTTGCGGTTCATCTGTTTGCAGCTCCGGTATGAAGGGGCGGCACCTGCGGCGACGGTAGGTCCGTCACGGTGGGGGTGGTGCGGTGCGCCATCATGGGTTAATGGAATTTTTACGTTGTGTCAAATGCCGCGGCGCCTGCCTATATCGTTGCTTTTGAAAGCATTTCGACCGGAATGCGCGGCGCGGGCGGTGGCGGGGGAGGGCGACCCGCGGGGTGATCCGTGCGCGGGAAGCGTCAGTCAAGTATTCGTTAACGCTAGAATCGCGTCGCAGGAATGTTGCTTAGGTGCACATTCCGTTTCGTTATAACGGACCTCCTCATGATTTCCCTTCGTAATTTCGCCCTGCGCCGGGGCGAGCGCCTGCTGTTGTCCAACGTCGACCTCACCCTGCATGCCGGCTACCGCGTGGGCGTGGTGGGGCGCAACGGCGCCGGCAAGTCCAGCCTGTTCGCCGCGGTGCGCGGCGAGCTGGAAGCCGACAAGGGGGACGTGTCACTGCCGGGCAAGATCCGCATCGCCGACGTGGCCCAGGAAACCCCGGCGCTGCCCGACCGCGCCATCGACTTCGTGCTCGGCGGCGACGACGTGGTGGCCGCGGTGCTGGCCGAGGAAGCCGCGGCGACCGCGCGCGAGGACTGGGAAGCGGTCGCCGACGCGCACCAGAAGATGGCCGAGCTGGGCGCGTACGACGCCGAGGCGCGCGCCGGCAGGCTGCTGCACGGCCTGGGCTTCCCGGCCGAGACCCACGCCCGCCCGGTGGCGGCGTTCTCCGGCGGCTGGCGCGCGCGCCTGAACCTGGCGCGCGCGCTGATGATGCCCAGCGACCTGCTGCTGCTCGACGAACCCACCAACCACCTCGACCTGGACGCGGTGTACTGGCTGGAACAGTGGCTGCTCAAGTACCCGGGCACGCTGCTGCTGATCTCGCACGACCGCGAATTCCTCGACAACGTCGCCACCCACACTCTGCACTTGCACGGCGGCAGCGCGCGGCTGTACACCGGCGGTTACACCGATTTCGAGCGCCAGCGCGCCGAACACCTGCGCCAGCAGCAGATCGCGCACGAAAAGGAACAGGCCGAGCGCGCCCACCTGCAGAGCTTCATCGACCGCTTCAAGGCGCAGGCCAGCAAGGCCACCCAGGCGCAGAGCCGCATGAAGCGCCTGGCCAAGATGACCGGTACCGAGGCGGTGCGCGCCGAGCGCGAATTCCGCATCGAGTTCTCCGAGCCGGCCAAGCTGCCGTTCTCGCTGATCCGCCTGAACCACGTCGCGGCCGGCTACGGCCAGGACGCGGTGATCCTGAAGGATGTCGGCTTCGGCCTGGAGGCGGGCCAGCGCGTGGGCCTGCTCGGCCCGAACGGCGCCGGCAAGACCACCCTGGTCAAGACCTTGGTGGGCGACCTGCCGCCGCTGGCCGGCGAGCGCAGCGCGCACCCGGACATGAAGATCGGCTACTTCGCCCAGCACACGGTGGAGTCGCTGCGCGAGGGCGCCACGCCGATGGACCACTTCCGCGAGATCGACCCGGACGGCGTCAACCAGAACTTCCGCGACTTCCTCGGCAAGTGGAACTTCCCCGGCGACCGCGCGTTCGAGCCGGTGGACGGTTTCTCCGGCGGCGAGCGCGCGCGCCTGGCGCTGGCGCTGATCGCCTGGCAGCAGCCCAACGTGCTGCTGCTCGACGAGCCGACCAACCACCTCGATCTTGAAATGCGCGAGGCGCTGGCCGAGGCCTTGAGCGTGTTCGAGGGCGCCATCGTCATGGTCTCGCACGACCGCCACCTGATCGGCCTGGTCTGCGACACCTTCTGGCGCGTGGCCGACGGCGTGGTCGAGCCGTTCGCCGGCGACCTCGACGAGTACGCCGCGTGGCTGCGCACCCGCGCCAGCGCGCAGGGCGCGCGCAGCAAGGCCGACCGCGCCGACAAGGGCGCAAAGCCGGCCGAACCGGCGCCTGCGCCGGCGGCCGCGCCGCCGGTGCCGGCGAAGAAGCCGGTCAACCCGCACAAGCTGGAGGCGGCCGAGAAGAAGGTCGAGCAGCTGGGCGCGGCGCTGGCCGATATCGACCGCCAGCTGACCGACCCGGGCAACTACGCCGATGCGGCGAAGATGGGCCGGCTCGGCAGCGAGCGCGAGGTGCTCGCGCAGCAGCTGGAGCAGGCCGAAGCGGCGTGGATGGAACTGCTCGACTAGGCGCCGCGGTCGGCCACCGGGTCGGCCGCTATGCCTGGCCCTGCGCCTGCAGCCACTGGCGGAAGCGCCGCAGTGGCTCGCGTTCTTCGCGCGAGCGCAGCCGCGTGAGCCAGTAGCGGCCCAGCGACAGGGTCTGCGCGAAGGGCTGCAGCAGGCGCCCGTCGGCCAGGTCCTGCTCGAACATGCGCAGCGGCAGCAGCGCCACCCCGGCACCCGTCGCGGCGGCGCTGGCCAGGGCCAGCGAGGAATCGAACACCGGTCCGCGCGCTTCCACCCCGGCCACCCCCGCGGCCTGCAGCCAGCACGGCCATTCATCGTTGCGGTAGGAGCGCAGCAACGGCACCCCCGCCAGGTCGCGCGGCTGTCGCAGGCGCCGCGCCAGCGTGGGCGCGCAGACCGGTGCGAACGGCGCATCGAGGATCGGCGTGCAGGCCTGGCCCTGCCAGTCGCCGTTGCCGAAGCGGATCGCCAGGTCCAGCCCTTCGCCGGCCAGGTCGATGCGGTTGTTGTGGGTCTGCAGGCGCAGTTCGATATCCGGGTGTGCGGCCTCGAAATCGCCCAGCCGCGGCAGCAGCCAGCCGGTGGCGAAGGTGCCGACCACGCCCACCGTGAGCACTTCGCGGAAACGGCCGCCGGCGAAGCGGTCCAGGGCGATGGCGATGCGGTCGAACGCCTCGGTGAGCACCGGCTGCAGCGCCGCGCCCTCGTCGGTGAGCGCCACCCCGCGTGGCAACCGGTGGAACAGCGTGACCTGCAGGCGGTCTTCCAGGGTGCGGATCTGGTGGCTCAGCGCGGCCTGGCTGACGCACAGCTCCAGCGCCGCGCGGGTGAAGTTGAGGTGGCGCGCGGCCGCCTCGAAGGCGCGCAGGGCGTTGAGCGGCAGCTGGGGGCGGATCATGCCTGAGCCATGAAGGTGAATGATGGGTGTCGCCATTATTCCCGCACGCAAGGCCGGAATTTCCGGCGTCGCCACAAATAAACCTGATGGCTGCCGATGGTTTTTCGTGCTGGTGGTCGACACGCGCGGCTTTCCATAATCGCGGCCACCCCGCCCAGGGAGCGCCGCATGATCGCCCGCCGCCCGTTCATCGCCCTCGCCGGCGCCGCCCTTGCCGGGATCGTCGCCGGCCCCGCACTGGCCCGCACCGCCGGCGCGGTGGCGCGCAGCCCCGCGACGCACGGCTTCGACGCACTGGAGGCCGAAAGCGGCGGGCGCCTGGGCGTGTGCCTGTGGCATCCGGCCAGCGGGGCCCGCTTCGGCCAGCGCATGGACGAGCGTTTCCCGATGTGCAGCACCTTCAAGTTCCTGCTGGTCGCCGCGGTCCTGCACCGGGCCGCGCAGGGCCGTCTTTCGCTGGACCGGCGGGTACCGGTGCGGGCCTCGGACCTGCTCGCCCATTCGCCGGTGAGCGCGCGCCATGTCGACAAGGACCTGGGCGTGCGCGACCTGTGCCGGGCGACGCTGACCACCAGCGACAACGCCGCGGCCAACCTGCTGTTGCCGCTGGTCGACGGACCGGCCGGGTTGACCGCGTTCCTGCGCGCGCAGGGCGACGCGGTGACCATCGCCGCGCGTTACGAGCCCGACGCCAACCGCTTCGCCGCCGACGACCCGCGCGACACCACCAGCCCGGCGGCCATGGCCGGCAACCTGCAGCGTTTCGTATTCGGGCACGCGCTGGACGCGGCGTCGCGCCGGCAACTGGCCGATTGGCTGATCGACAACCAGACCGGCGACGCGCGCCTGCGCGCGGGGCTGCCGGCGGGCTGGCGGGTGGGCGACAAGACCGGCAGCAACGGCCGCGACACCAGCAACGACATCGCCGTGCTGTGGCCGCGGCGTGGCGGTAGCCCCTGGGTGCTGGCCGTTTTCCTGCAGGGTTCGGTGCTGGACGACGCGGGGCGCGACGCCCTCCTGCGCCGGGTCGGCGAACAGGCGGCCACGTACCTGGGATGAGCCGTGGCGGTGTGCCGGCGGCAGCGCCGCGTGTACCCTGTGCGCCAGTTGGGGAAAGGAAACCGGGCGCATGAGCCGCGAGCTGGTCTACCTGTTGTTGATCTTCGCGCTGCTGGTGATTCCGCGCGCACTGCAGCGCTTCTGCGTACCGGCGCCGCTGACCTGCCTGGTGTTCGGCATCGGCGTGATGCTGTGGCTGGGCGATGGCGCGCACGACCCGGTGGTGGGGCTGCTGGCCACGCTGGGCATCTCCTCGCTGTTCCTGTTCGCCGGCCTCGAGGTGGACCTGAAGGACCTGCGGCGCGGCATGTGGCCTTTGCTGGTACACCTGCTGATCCGCAGCCTGACCCTGGCCGGGGTGGCCTGGCTGGGCTGGCGCTACGGCGGCCTGCAGTGGCAGGCGGCGGGGTTGCTGGCGCTGGCGCTGCTGACGCCATCGACCGGCTTCATCATGGATTCGCTCGCGCGCCTGGGGCTGGACGAGGCGGAACGGTTCTGGGTGAGCAGCAAGGCCATCGCCGGCGAACTGCTGGCGCTGGCGGCGCTGTTCGTGGTGCTGCAGGCCGGCGATCCCGCGCACATGGCGCTGTCCAGCCTGGTGCTGCTGGCGATGATGGTCGGCCTGCCGCTGCTGTTCGTCGGCCTCGGCCGCTGGGTGGCGCCGCATGCGCCGGGCTCGGAGTTCTCGCTGCTGGTGATGGTCGGCCTGCTCGCGGCCTACATCACCTATTCGCTGGGCGTGTACTACCTGGTGGGCGCCTTCATCGCCGGGCTGGTCGCGCGCCTGCTGCAGCAGCGCATGCCGCTGCTGGCCTCGCACGAGAACCTGCACGCGCTGCGCCTGTTCGCCTCGTTCTTCGTCCCGTTCTACTTCTTCAATGCCGGCACCAAGGTGCCCGGCGACGCGCTCAGCTTCGAGGCGCTGGGGCTGGGCGTGGTGATCACCCTGGTGGTGCTGCCGCTGCGCATCGCGGTGGTCTGGCTGCAGCGGCGGGTGCTGTTCGGCGAGAGCTTCATGTCCAGCCTGCGGGTGTCGCTGGCGTTGTCGCCGACCCTGATCTTCACCCTGGTACTGGCCGGCATCATGCGCGAACGCTTCGACGCCCCGGCGGTGCTGTACGGCGCGCTGCTGCTGTATGCGGCGTTGAACACGCTGCTGCCGTCGCTGGTGCTGCGCGCGCCGCTGAGCGTGGATCCGCTGGGCAAGGACATCGCGCACGATGCGGACGTGGCGGTGCAGCCGCCCGCGCCGCCGCCGGCAGGCGCCGACCGGCCGGTGCTGATCGACGGCGCGCGGCCGCCCTCCGGCCAGGCGTGAGGTTTCATGGTCGTTCCCCGCTGGCCGGGGAAGGACGCTGATCCCGCCCGCCGCGGTTTCCATTCCCGCGAAGGCAACACCATGCACAGGAAGGTACGCCCGACCCGAAGGGGGGAGAGGTCGGGTCCGGGCAACGCGCCGACGCGGTTGCCCGGGTGCCGCGGATTCCCGCGACGATGGTGCGCAAGCGGGGCGCCATCAGGCCGGTGAAGGCCCGCCGGATCGCGGCCGCCCGAACGTTGCCGCGCGCCCCGCCGCCGCGCCGGGCGGCCGCCACGGCTTGCCGCCGCCGGAGGCAACGGCTAGGGTCGGGGCATGAAGCGCTCTTTTCCTGCAGCCCTGCTGCCGCTGTTGCTCGTCCTGGTCGCGTCGATGGCGGCGCCGGCCGCGCCCGCCGCCGACACCGGCGCCGCCGGGTTCCTGGCTGCGCTGGCGCAGCATTGCGGGCAGGCGTTCGCCGGCCGCGTGGTGGCCAACCGGCCGGCCAGCGCCACGCCCGATCCCTTCGAAGGCCAGGCCCTGGTGATGCACGTGCGCGGGTGCGACGCACCGGCGCAGGAGCTGCGGGTGCCGTTCCACGTCGGCGAGGACCGGTCGCGGACCTGGGTGCTGACCCGCGTCGGCGATCGCCTGCGGCTCAAGCACGACCACCGCCATGCCGATGGCAGCCCGGACAAGGTCACCCTCTACGGCGGCGATACCCGTGAGCCGGGTACCGCGCTGCGGCAGGTGTTCCCGGTAGACGCCGCGTCCGTGGCGATGTTCGGGCGTGAGGGCCTGGCCGGGTCGCTGCGCAACACCTGGGCGATGGAAATCGAGCCGGGGCGGCGCTTCCTGTATGAACTTTCGCGGCCGGACGGGCGCCTGTTCCAGGTCGAGTTCGATCTCACCCGGCCGCTGCCGGCGCCGCCGCCGCCGTGGGGCGCCGATGCCGCCGCCACGGAAAAGGGCGCCTGACCGGCGCCCTTCGTTCCGATCCGATGGCGGCCCTCAGCGTGCGCCGAAGCGCGCGCGGCAGCCGCCGTTCACCCATACGCTGTTGCCGTTGTAGCCCCAGTTGCGGCCTTCCACGCACTGGGTCCGGGACAGCTGCTGGATCAGTACCGGGCGGCCCTGGCGACGCTCCCAGGCACAGGAACGCATGCGGTTGTCCTCGCTGCTGCATTCGATGCTGTAGTTGGAACCGCCCCAGTTGCCACCGTTGCCACCGCCCCAGCCGCCACCGCGGCCCTCGGCGAACTCGGCGCGGCAGCCGTCGCTGACCCACACCGCGCCATTGCTGCTGCCCCAGCTGTGGCCTTCGATGCACTGCGACTTTGACAACTGCCGTACCAGCGTGGCGCGGCGCCAGTCGGTGCGGCACACGCGCTGGCGGTTGTCGTTGCTCTCGCAGCGGATGGTCTGGCCGTCGCCGGCGTTGCCACCGCCCCAGCCGCCACCCCAGTTGCCGCCACGGCCTTCGGCGAACTCGGCGCGGCAGCCATTGTCGACCCACACGCTGCCGTTGCCGCTGCCCCAGTTGCGACCTTCCACGCACTGGGTATTGGACAGCTGGCGCACCAGCACCGCGCCGCGCCAGCCGGTGTTGCACACCCGCTGGCGGTTGTCGTTGCTCTCGCAGCGGATGGTCTGGCCGTTGCCGGCATTGCCACCGCCCCAGCCGCCACCCCAGTTGCCGCCACGGCCTTCGGCGAACTCGGCGCGGCAGCCATTGTCGACCCACACGCTGCCGTTGCCACTGCCCCAGTTGCGGCCTTCCACGCACTGGGTATTGGACAGCTGGCGCACCAGCACCGCGCCGCGCCAGCCGGTGTTGCACACCCGTTGGCGGTTGTCGTTGCTCTCGCAGCGTATGGTGTCGCCGTTGCCGCCCCAGTTGCCGTTGCCGCCGCCGTTGCTCCAGCCACCGCGGCCCGGGCCGAAGTCGGCGCGGCAGCCATTGCCGACCCATACCGTGCCGTCGCGGCTGCCCCAGTTCTGCCCCTCGATGCAGCGGGTGCTGGACAGCTGGCGCACGATGATGGCGTCGCGCCAGCCCGTATTGCAGACCTGCTGGCGGTTGTTGATGCTCTCGCAGCGCACCGCCGCCACGGTGCCCGGGCCGTTGCCATAGGGCGACTGCGCCGCGGCGCCGGGGACGAGCAGGGCGCCGGGCAGGAGGGCGGTGAGTCCGGCGAGCAGCAGCGGGCGGTTCATGGCGGCGTCCCTGTTCAGGTTTGGATGGGCGAACTATAGGAAGAGTCTGGCTTAAGCGGGCGTGACTTCGGCGCGGATTTGCTCCGCTCGCCGGCCGGCCGCAAAATAGCCGGCTAGCCGGCACCCTCCCGCGCCGGTATTCCCCTGCGGAGCTTTCCATGCGTACCCACTTCTGCGGCCTGGTCGACGAGACCCTGATCGGCCAAACCGTGACCCTCGCCGGCTGGACCGACGTTGCCCGCAACCAGGGCGGCGTGTGCTTCATCGATCTGCGCGACCACGAGGGCATCGTGCAGGTGACGGTGGAGATCGACAACGCCGAGGTGTTCGCGGTGGCCGCGTCGCTGGGCTACGAAGACGTGCTGCAGGTCGAAGGCGTCGTGCGTGCCCGCCACGCGGTCAACGACAAGATGCGCACCGGCAGGGTGGAAGTGATCGCCAGCCGCATCACCGTGCTCAACAAGGCCGCGCCGCTGCCGTTCCACGCCCACGAGAACCCGGGCGAGGACACCCGCCTGAAGTACCGCTACCTGGATCTGCGCCGTCCGGAGATGCAGCGCATGCAGCGCACCCGCATCAAGCTGGTGCAGGCGCTGCGCCGGCACCTGGACGCGCGCGGCTTCCAGGACATCGAGACCCCGATCCTGACCAAGGCCACCCCGGAAGGCGCGCGCGACTTCCTGGTGCCGGCACGCATGCACCCGGGCGAGTTCTACGCGCTGCCGCAGAGCCCGCAGCTGTTCAAGCAGATCCTGATGGTGGCCGGCTTCGACCGCTACTACCAGATCGCGCGCTGCTTCCGCGACGAGGCGCTGCGCGCCGACCGCCAGCTGGAATTCACCCAGCTGGACATGGAGTTCGCCTTCGTGCGCGAGCGCGACGTGCAGGACTTCGTCGAGGACATGATCCGTTCGATCTTCAAGGAAGTGGTCGACGTCGAGCTCGACGCGCAGTTCCCGCGCATGACCTGGGCCGAGGCGATGCGTCGCTACGGCTCGGACAAGCCGGACCTGCGCATCGACCTGGAACTGGTCGACGTGGCCGCACTGGTCAAGGACAGCGGGTTCGCGGTGTTCACCGCCGCGGCCAACGACGCCGACGGCCGCGTGGCCGCGCTGCGCATCCCCGGCGGCGCAGCGCTGAGCCGCAAGCAGATCGACGAGTACGCCGCGCACGCCGCCAAGTACGGCGCCAAGGGCCTGGCCTACATCAAGCTCGCCGACAACGGCGAGGTCAGCTCGCCGATCCAGAAGTTCTTCAGCGATGACGCCTTCGCCGCGCTGCTCAAGCACGTCGGCGCCGGCAACGGCGACATCGTGTTCTTCGGCGCCGGTGGCTACAACAAGGTGTCCGACTTCATGGGCGCGCTGCGGCTGAAGGCCGGCAAGGACTTCGGCAGGGTCGCCGACGGCTGGCGCCCGCTGTGGGTCACCGATTTCCCGATGTTCGAGTGGGACGACGAGGAGCAGCGCTACGTCGCCCTGCATCACCCCTTCACCGCGCCGGCGGTGGACGACGTCGCCGACCTGCGCGCCAATGCCCGCACCGCGGTGTCGCGCGGCTACGACATGGTGCTCAACGGCAACGAGATCGGCGGCGGTTCGATCCGCATCCACCGCCCGGAGATGCAGAGCGCGGTGTTCGAACTGCTCGGCATCGGCGCCGAGGAAGCGCGCGCCAAGTTCGGCTTCCTGCTGGACGCGCTGAATTACGGCGCGCCGCCGCACGGTGGCATCGCTTTCGGCATCGACCGCATCGCCGCACTGATGGCCGGCACCGAGTCGATCCGCGACGTGATCCCGTTCCCGAAGACCACCGGCGCGCAGTGCCTGATGACCGACGCGCCGTCGCCGATCGCCGACGCGCAGCTGGCCGAAGTGCACGTGCAGGTGCGTCCGCAGCCGGCCAAGGGCTGAGCGGCCGATGGCCGGCGTCATCCGTCGCGCATCGCCCGACGACGCCGGCGTGCTGTGCGCGCTGGCCGAGCGTACCTTCGTGGAGACGTTCGGCCACCTGTACCCGCCGCAGGACCTGGCCGATTACCTGGCCAGCGCCTATCCGCCGGAGCTGCAGCGCCGCCAGCTGCAGTCGGGCGATTACGCCGCCTGGCTGCTGGAGGTGGGCGGCGAACCGGTCGGCTTCGCCTTCGCCGGCCCCTGCGGCCTGCCACATGCCGACGCCCGTCCCGGCGACGGCGAGCTCAAGCGCCTGTACGTGCTCCGCGGCCACCAGGGCGGCGGCTGGGGCGGCAAGCTGTTCGCGGCGGCCGAGCAATGGCTGCTGGGCGCCGGCCCGCGCACGCTGTGGATCGGGGTGTGGTCGGAGAACTTCGGTGCGCAGCGCTTCTACGCCCGCCACGGCTTCGACAAGGTCGGCGAGTACGACTTCCCGGTCGGCCGCACCCGCGACCGCGAGTTCATCCTGCGTCGTCCCGCGCCCGGCGTGTGATTCCGTAGCCTGGTGCCCGCTCAGCGGGCCTTGCCGAGCACATGCGCGCCGTCGGCGGTGTGGTGCTCGGGGATGCCGTAGACCTCGCCCAGCGCCTGGATGAAACCCTCCACGTCCTCGCCGCGGAACACGCCGCTGACGCGGTAGGACGCCAGTCCCGGATCGGCCAGCAGCACCGGTTTGAAGCTGTAGCGGCCGAACTCGGCCACCGCTTCCGGCAGCGGCGTGTCGTTGAACACCAGCCGCCCGGACAGCCAGCCCGGCGCCGAGCCCGCCGCCACCGCCGCGTCCGTCACCTGCAGGCGCTGCGCGGCCATGCGCGCGCGCTGTCCCGGGACCAGCACGCCCAGCCGCGTGGCCGGGTGCGCGGCGCCGTCGCCTCCACGCAACTCGACGCTGCCCTCGTACAGGGTCACGTCGGCGGCCGCGCCGAGCCGCGAGACCTCGAACTGGGTGCCCAGTGCGCGCACGCTGCCGGCGGCCGTCTGCACCACGAACGGGCGTTCGCTGTCGCGTGCCACGCGGAAAAACGCGCGGCCACCGTCCAGCCGCACCGAACGACCGCGCGGGTCATAGCGCACCTGCACCCGCGTGTCCGCGTCCAGGTCCACGCGGGTGCCGTCCTCGAGCTGCAGCGAACGGCGCTCGCCGATGGCGGTGCGGTAGCTGCTTTCGACAGCGCGCGGCGGCAGCAGCAGGGCCGCCAGGCCGGCGGCGCAGGCCAGCACCAGCGCCGCTGCCGTGGCGACCGGCCAGCGCCGCCGGCGCGGCGCGCGGCGCGCGGCCATGCGCGGGCGCGGCATGCGCACCGCGAGCTCGGGTGCGGTGGCGAACTCGCCCAGCGACGACCACAACGCCTCGATGCGGCCATACGCGGTGCGGTGCACCGGGTCGGCGTGCAGCCATTGCTGCCAGGCCTGGCGGTCGCGCTCGCTGGCGTCGTCGGCACGCATGCGGACGAACCAGGCGGTCGCCTGTTGCTCCACGAGGTTGCTGCCGTCGTGGGCGGAAGTGTCCGGTCTGCTCATGTGTCCGCCAGTCGCGACTGCAGGTGCAGCAGTGCGCGCATCATGTGTTTTTCCACCGCGCTCACGCTCACCTGCAGTTGCAGCGCGATGGCGGCATAGGTCATGCCTTCGTAGCGCTGCAGCAGGAATACCTCGCGGCAGCGCGGTGGCAGTTCGTCCAGCGCCGACAGGAACTGCTGCAGCCGCTCCCTGCCTGCGTAGACGTGATACCCGGCCGGCTCCTCACTGGGCAGCTCGTGCACGCTGGCATCGAGTGGCTCGTGCTGCCCGGCGTGGTGGCTGCGGTCGCGGCGGAAGCGGTCGCGCAGCAGGTTGGAGGCGATGCGCAGCACGTAGGCCTCGGCGTTGTCCACCCGCGTCGGCGAGCGCGCCAGGCGGATCAGCGCCTCCTGCGCCAGGTCCTCGGCATCGGCATCGTGCTGCAGATGGCGGCGGAAGTAGCGCAGCAGCATGGGACGGAAGTGGCGGACGTGGTCCGGCTCCCAGCGCATGGCCAGTACCTGGTCTGCGGTGAACGGCGGCATCGCGAAGGAACCCCGGGCGGATGACCCGCCGACGGTAAGCGCTGGCGCGGCACCCGCGCAACCGTGCGGTGGCCGGGTGAGGTATGCGCATCGCGCTGCGTCTGCGAAGAGGGGAGCCTGGCACAGGCCGCCATCCGACATCGCTTGGGGGAAACCATAGATGAGAAATACCGCACGGGCGTCGAACCGCCCCGGCCGCACCATCGTCGCCAGCGCGCTGGCCACGGCACTGGGCCTCTCGCTGCTGGGCATGGCGCCGGCCTCCTTCGCGCAGCCGGCGGCCACGCACCAGTTCGCCGTCGCCAGCCAGCCGCTGGGCGACGCGCTCAACCGCCTGGCCGAAACCGCCGGCGTGCAGATCATGGTGCCGCCGGACCTGGTCCGCGGCCACACCACGCCGGCGCTGAGCGGCCAGTACACCGTGCAGCAGGCACTGGACCGGCTGCTGGCCGGGACCGGGCTGGTCCACCGCAGCACCCGCGGGGGCGTGATCACGCTCGCGCGCGCGCCGGCACCCGCCGCGGCGCCGCGGCCGTCGCCGCCGGCCGCGGCGGCCAAACCCGCCGACACCCAGGAACTGGCGGCGGTGCAGGTCACCGGCTCGCGGATCAAGCGCGCCGAGGTGGAAGGCCCTTCGCCGGTGATGGTGATCTCGGCCCAGCAGATCGAGAACGAAGGCCACGCCACCGTGTTCGAGGCGCTGGAGACCCTGGTCATGGCCGGCGGCGCGGTGGAGACGGAGCTGTCCGGGGGCTTTTCCGCCAACGCGCACCCGCTCAACCTGCGCGGCCTCGGGCCGGGGCGTTCGCTGTTGCTGATCGATGGCCGTCGTGCCGCCGACTATCCGTTTCCCTATGGCGGCCGCAGCAACTTCCAGAACTTCGGCAACATCCCCTCCGGTGCGGTCGAGCGCATCGAGGTGCTGGCCGGCGGCGCATCCGCCATCTACGGCGCCGATGCCGTGTCCGGCGTGGTCAACGTGGTGCTCAAGCGGGGCTACGAGGGCGACGTCTTCAAGCTGCGCGGCGGTACCAGCACCATGGGCGGCCGCGATCGCGCCGACCTGCAGTGGACCGGTGGTCGCAGCGGCGACGACTGGAGCGTGACCTACGCATTGCAGTACTACGAACAGGAGCTGCTCTATGGCTTCCAGCGCGACGATTGGGACCTGCGCCGGAACCCGGCGGCGGATCCGCGCATCGGCCCCGAGCCGACGTCCATGCTGCGCATCCGCCGCGGTGGCACCAGCAGCAGCAATCCGCTGATCGCGCTGCCGGACGGCACCTGCCAGAAGTGGGGCGGCGAGTTCCTCGACTGGACCTACCGCCGCATCAGCAGTGGCAACGTACAGACGCTGGGCAATGCGTGCGGCAGCTGGAACGACGAACGTTACGTGCACCTGAGCAAGGGCAAGGAAGAGGCCGCCGCCTATGTGTTCGGCACCTACGATTTCAACAGCGCGCTGCAGGGCTGGGCGTCGCTGCAGGTGTGGGATTCCAGGGCCGAATCGCTCGGCGGCTTCGAGAGCATCACCGGGCCGCATACCGACGGCGTGGGGCGCCGCGGTGACTTCTACGATCCGCAGTTCGGCAGCGTGATCGCGCCGGCCCGCTATCTGTCGCCGGTGGACCTGGGCGGCGTGGCGGCGATGAACCAGCACTACAAGGAGCGTTCGGTGGACCTGGCCATCGGCCTGCGTGGGCGCCTGGCCGAACGCTTCGACTGGGACGCCACCCTGAGCCGCGCCGAGTACGACTTCGAGCGCACCCGCCGGCGCATGGTCGGCAACCTGGTCAACGATTTCTTCTTCGGCCCGCAACTGGGCACCACGTCCAAGGGCGTGCCGATCCACCAGCTGAACCTGGAGCGCTGGCTGCGGCCGCTGACGCCGGACGAATATGCCTCGATTTCCACCCTGGCCCGCTACGAGGCCCGGTCGTGGGTGAGCACCGGCAGCTTCGTGCTCACCGGCGACCTGTTCCCGCTGCCGGCGGGGCCGCTGGGGATGGCGGTCGTGCTGGAGGCCAGCCGCCAGGGCTACGACCTGGACAGCGACCCGCGGGTGCAGCCCGGCGTGGTGCAGCTGTACAACCTGACCGGGACCAACGGCGGCGGCGAGCGCGACCGCTACGCCGCCGGCATCGAGTTCAGCATCCCCATCGTGGACACGCTGAAGGCGAGCCTGGCGGGCCGCTTCGACAAGTACGACGACATCACCGACGTCAACGACGCCAAGACCTGGAACGCCGGGCTGGAGTGGCGCCCGTTCGACGCGTTGCTGGTGCGCGCCAGCCACGCCACCAGCTTCAAGGCGCCGGACATGCACTGGGTGTTCAGCGAGGGCAGCGGCAGTTACGGCAACAGCGTCGATCCGTGGCGCTGCATCGCCGGCGGCGCCAACCCGGGGTGCTCGGGCTACAGCTATTCCATGTTCTCGGTCACCCGCGGTGATCCGGCCCTGGAGGAGGAAACCGGCAAGTCGTGGAGCGCCGGCTTCGTGTGGGACATCGCCGACGGCCTGTCGGTCAACGCCGACTACTGGAACATCGAGTTGAACGGCGCGCTCGAGCGTCTTTCCAACGCCGCCATCCTCGAGGGCGAGGCCGGTTGCCGCACCGGGCGCAAGCTCAACGGCCAGCCCTTCGACCTCGCCGCCGACTCGGGCTACTGCCAGCTGATCACCAGCCTGGTCACGCGCACCCCGGAGGAGGGCCAGGCGATCGGCCGCGTCACCGAGATCCGCTCGCTGCCGATCAACCAGTCGTACCGGCGCGTGGCCGGCATCGACGCCGGGGTCAACTGGCGCCTGCAGACGGCGCGGCTGGGGCGCTACAACCTGCGCCTGAACTGGTCGCACACGCTGGCATCCGAACGTCAGGTGCAGGCCACCGACCCGGTCCAGGAGGACTGGCGCGACGACCCGGACAACCTGGATTTCCGCAGCCGCATCACCACCGGCGTGGACTGGCGGCTGGGCGACTGGTCGGCCGGCGTGTTCGGTACCCGCTACGGCAGCCTGCCCAAGTACGGCGGGGTCGGGCGCACCGGCGTGCACTTCCTGTGGAATGCCAACGTCGGCCGGCAGATCACCGACAAGGCGGCGCTGAAGCTGTACGTCAACAACGTGTTCAACAGCCTGCACCCGCACGACGAGACCAACAGCAGCTTCCCGTACTTCTACGAGGTCTACAGCCCGGTGGGCCGGGAGGTGGCGGTGCAGTTCGAGTACCGGCTGCACTGAGGCGCCGCCGTGCGCGGAGCGCCCCGTGCCGGGGTGTTCCGCGCACCATGCGTCGATGCCGGGTGATGACGTCCGCCGCAGCGATGCGGGACACTGGCGGCATGAGTACCGTGTCCGCAGACAAGTCCCGCGTGATCGTGCTGCACGGCATCTGGAACGCGCGGGCGTGGGTGGGGCCGCTGGCCTGGCGGCTGCGCGCGCGCGGGTTCCAGGTCGGCGTGTTCGGCTATCCCAGCGTGTTCGGCGGGCCCGACGTGGCGGTGCCGTCGCTGATCGAGCGGTTGCGCGGGCAGGGCCCGGTGTCGCTGGTCGGCCACAGCCTCGGCGGGCTGGTCGCGCTCGAAGCGCTGCGCCAGGCACCCGAACTGGACGTGCCGCGGGTGGTCTGCGTGGGCTCGCCGCTGTGTGGCAGCGAAACCGCGCGTGCGCTGGCCGGGCATGGCTGGGCGGTGGCGCTGGGACGCAGCGGCGGCCTGTTGCAGCACGGCCTGCCGGCCTGGCACGGGCGGGCACAGGTCGGGCTGGTGGCCGGCAGCGTGCCGCATGGGCTGGGCGCGCTGATGGGCGCGCTGCACGGCGATTCCGACGGCACCGTGGCGCTGGCCGAAACCCGCCTGCCGGGCCTGGCCGACCACTGCGTGGTGGCGGCGAGCCACAGCGGGCTGGTGTTGTCGCCGCGGGTGGCGGCGCTGGTCGCCACGTTCCTGCGCCATGGGCGCTTCGGCGCGGCCGCCGGGCAGCGGGCGGCCTGACGGGGCTGCCTGCGGGGATCGGGTAGAATCCGCCTCTTGTTCCCTACAGATGTACGGTAGATCCCCATGGGTAGAGGTCCCTCCATCGAAGCCCGCAAGAACGCGTCGGACGCGAAGCGCGGCAAGATTTTCACCAAGATCATCCGCGAGATCGGCGTGGCCGCGCGCGGCGGTGGAGGCGACCCCAACAACAACCCGCGGCTGCGCGTGGCCATGGACAAGGGCCTGGCCGCGAACATGTCCAAGGACGTGATCGAGCGCGCCATCAAGAAGGCCACCGGCGAACTGGAAGGCGTCGAGTACGAGGAAGTGCGCTACGAGGGCTACGCCCCGGGCGGCGTGGCGGTCATCGTCGACTGCCTCACCGACAACCGCGTGCGCACCGTGGCCGACGTGCGCCATGCGTTTTCCAAGTGCGGCGGCAACATGGGCACCGAAGGCTCGGTGGCGTTCATGTTCAAGCGCCTGGGCGTGCTGACCTACGCGCCGGACGCCGGCGATGCAGCCGCGTTTGAAAGCCGCATCACCGAGGCGGCCATCGACGCCGGCGCCGACGATATCGTCGTGTACCCGGACGACGGCTCGATCGACGTGGTCACCGCGCCGGAGAATTTCCAGCAGGTGAAGGCGGCGATGGAGGCGGCCGGGCTGGCGCCTGACCACGCCGAGATCACCTTCCGCGCCGACAACGACATTGCCGTGGCCGGCGATACCGCGCTGCAGGTGAAGAAGCTGCTGGACATGCTCGAGGACCTGGACGACGTGCAGGACGTGTACTCCAACGTCGACCAGGCCGGGCTGGAGCGGGTCTGACGGCGCGCCCGCGTCCCGTCACGTGAGACGGCGGCCGGCGAAGATGGCCGCCGTTTCCTCCTTCCGGCCGCCATGGCAATGACCCGCATCCTCGGCATCGACCCCGGCTCGCAGCGCACCGGCATCGGCATCATCGAAATCGATGCCGGCGGCCGCGCGCGCCATGTCCACCACCAGCCGCTGGTACTGCTGGGCGCGGCCGATTTCGCCCAGCGCCTGAAGCGGCTGGTGCACGGGGTGCATGCGCTGATCGACGAGTACCGGCCGCAGGAAGTGGCCATCGAAAGGGTGTTCATGGCCAAGAACGCCGATTCGGCGCTCAAGCTCGGCCAGGCGCGCGGCGCGGCGCTGTGCGCGGTGGTGCTGCGCGACCTGCCGGTCAGCGAGTACGCTGCCACCGAGATCAAGCTGGCGGTGGTGGGCCGCGGCGGTGCCGAGAAACAGCAGGTGCAGCACATGGTCGGGTTGATGCTGGGCCTGCAGGGCAGGTTGCAGGCCGACGCCGCCGACGCGCTGGCCGTGGCCATCACCCATGCGCACGTGCGCGCCACGGCCGGACGGCTGGGCGTGGACGTGCGCTCTGCCTGGAGTCGCAAATGACGGTTTTTGTTGGCCATGCTGGTGCATGCCGCGGGCTCCGGCCCCTGGCCCCCGGTTCGCGGAGGGCGTTGCCGTGATCGGTCGCCTGCGTGGCATCCTGGCGCACAAGGCCCCGCCGTGGCTGGTGATCGACGTGGGCGGCGTCGGCTATGAGCTGGAGGCGCCGATGAGCACCTTCTACGATCTGCCCGACATCGGCCGCGAGGTGGTGCTGTTCACCCACTACGCGCAGAAGGAGGACAGCGTGTCGCTGTACGGCTTCCTGCGCGAGGGCGAGCGGCGCCTGTTCCGCGACGTGCAGAAGGTCACCGGCATCGGCGCGAAGATCGCGCTGGCGGTGCTGTCCGGCGCCAGCGTGGATGAGTTCGGCCGGCTGATCCAGGCCGGTGACATCACCGCGCTGACCCGCATTCCCGGCATCGGCAAGAAGACCGCCGAGCGCATGATCGTGGAACTGCGCGACAAGGCCGCCGACTTTGCCGGCGGCGGCGCGCCGGTGGCCGGGCCGCTGGCCACCGACCCGGTGTCCGAGGCGACCGTGGCCCTGCAGCAGCTGGGCTACAAGCCGGCCGAGGCGGCGAAGATGGCGCGTGACGCGGCAACCGACGGCGACGATGTCGCCATGGTGATCCGCAAGGCGCTGCAATCGGCGCTGCGCTGACCCCACTCCCCTTCATTACCGGGCGACCGAAACCACCATGTCCCACGCTGCTTCCCAGCCCGCCACCCCGGACCACCCCGGCAAGCCCGGCACCGCCGCCGGCCTGGCGCTGATCGTCGGCGCCATCGGCGTCGTGTTCGGCGACATCGGCACCAGCCCGCTGTACACGCTCAAGGAGGCGTTCTCGCCGCACTACGGGCTCACCAGCGACCACGACACCGTGCTGGGCGTGCTGTCGCTGGCGTTCTGGGCGCTGATCATGGTGGTCACGCTCAAGTACGTGACCATCATCATGCGCGCCGACAACGATGGCGAGGGCGGCATCATGGCGCTGATGGCGCTGGCCCAGCGCACCCTGCGCAACGGCTCGCGCTCGGCCTACGTGGTCGGCATCCTCGGCATCTTCGGTGCGTCGCTGTTCTTCGGCGACGGCGTGATCACCCCGGCGATCTCGGTGCTGGGCGCGGTCGAGGGCCTGGAGGTGGCCGCGCCGGGGCTCGGCCGGTTCGTGGTGCCGATCGCCCTTGTGGTGCTGGCCATCCTGTTCGCCGCGCAGCGCTTCGGCACCGAGAAGGTGGGCAAGGTGTTCGGCCCGGTGATGCTGACCTGGTTCCTGGCGCTGGCCGCGGTCGGCATCTGGAACGTGATCGCCGCGCCCGAAGTGCTCAAGGCGTTCAATCCGTGGTGGGCGGTGCGCTTCTTCCTGGAGCACGGCTGGCACGGCGTGTTCATCCTCGGCGCGGTGGTGCTGGCGGTGACCGGTGGCGAGGCGCTGTACGCGGACATGGGCCACTTCGGCGCGCCGCCGATCCGCCACGCCTGGTATTTCTTCGTGCTGCCGTGCCTGATGCTGAACTACCTGGGGCAGGGCGCGCTGGTGCTGCAGCGGCCGGACGCGGTGGCCAACCCGTTCTTCGAGGCGGTGCCGGAGTGGGCGCTGTACCCGATGATCATCCTGGCGACCATGGCCGCGGTGATCGCCAGCCAGTCGGTGATCACCGGCGCGTTCTCGGTCGCGCGCCAGGCCATGCAGCTGGGTTACATCCCGCGCATGCGCATCCTGCATACCTCGCACGACACCATCGGCCAGATCTACATCCCCGGCATCAACTGGGGGCTGGCGCTGATGGTGTTCGGGCTGGTGCTGGCGTTCCGCAGCTCCAGCAACCTGGCCGTGGCCTACGGCATCTCGGTCTCCGGGACGATGCTGATCGACACCCTGCTGCTGGCGCTGGTGGCGCGCACCCTGTGGCCGCGCGCGCGCCATGGCATCGTCGCGCTGTGCGCGGTGTTCTTCGTCATCGACCTGGGCTTCGTCGTCGCCAATGGCGCCAAGCTGATGCAGGGCGCCTGGTTCCCGGTGGTGCTGGGCATCGCGCTGTTCACCATGATGCGCACCTGGCGCCGCGGCCGCGAACTGCTGCGCGACGAGGTACGCAAGGACGGCATCCGCATCGACAGCTTCCTGCCCGGGCTGATGCTGGCGCCGCCGGTGCGGGTGCCGGGCACGGCGGTGTTCCTGACCGCCGACCCGACCGTGGTGCCGCACGCGCTGATGCACAACCTCAAGCACAACAAGGTGCTGCACGAGCGCAACGTGTTCCTGCACGTGGAGACCCTGCCGGTGCCGTACGCGGCGGCCGGCCAGCGGCTGAAGATCGAGCCGGTCGGCGACGAGTTCTACCGCATCCAGGTCCGTTTCGGCTTCATGGAGACACCGGACGTGCCGTTGGCGCTGATGCGCTCGTGCGACCACGGCGGGGTCTACTTCGACCCGATGGACACCACGTTCTTCGCCAGCCGCGAGACCATCGTCGCCACCGCCAACCGCGGCATGCCGGTGTGGCGCGACAAGCTGTTCGCCTTCATGCACCGCAACGCCGCCCCGGCCAGCAACTTCTTCCGCATCCCCGGCAACCGGCTGGTGGAACTGGGCGCGCAGGTGGAGATCTGATGGGCGCGCGGCCTGCGGCCAGGGCCCGGAAAATACGGGCAGTCCTGGCCGCTTGTGCCTACAATCGCCGTTGATGAACATGCCCGAACGCTTGTCCGCCTTTTCCCGGCCTCCGGCCTCCGGCCCCTGGTCCCCATGACCGACAACCGCATCATCGCCGCCGGCGCCACCCGCGAGGACGACGCCGCCGACGCCAGCATCCGCCCGCGCCGCCTGGCCGACTACCTCGGCCAGGCGCCGGTGCGCGAACAGCTGGACATCTACATCCAGGCGGCCAAGTCGCGCCGCGAGGCGCTGGACCACGTGCTGATCTTCGGCCCTCCGGGGCTGGGCAAGACCACCCTGAGCCACGTGATCGCCAACGAGCTGGGGGTGGGGCTGCGGGTGACGTCCGGCCCGGTGATCGAGAAGGGCGGCGACCTGGCCGCGCTGCTGACCAACCTGCAGCCGTACGACGTGCTGTTCGTGGACGAGATCCACCGCCTGTCGCCGGTGGTCGAGGAAGTGCTGTACCCGGCGATGGAGGACTTCCAGATCGACATCATGATCGGCGAGGGCCCGGCCGCGCGCTCGATCAAGCTCGACCTGCCGCCGTTCACCCTGATCGGCGCCACCACCCGTGCCGGCCTGCTGACCGCGCCGCTGCGCGACCGCTTCGGCATCGTGCAGCGGCTGGAGTTCTACTCGGCCGATGAGCTGACCCGCATCGTGCGCCGCTCGGCGACGATCCTCGGCATCGACTGCAGCGCCGAGGGCGCCGGCGAGATCGCGCGCCGCTCGCGCGGCACCCCGCGCATCGCCAACCGGCTGCTGCGGCGCGTGCGCGACTATGCCCAGGTCAAGGCCGGCGGCCATATCGACCAGGCCGTGGCGCAGGCGGCAATGCAGATGCTCAAGGTCGACCCGGAAGGTTTCGACGAGCTGGACCGGCGCCTGCTGCGCACCCTCGTGGAGTACTTCGACGGTGGCCCGGTCGGCATCGAATCGCTGGCCGCGGCGCTGTCCGAGGAACGCGGCACGCTCGAGGACGTGGTCGAGCCCTACCTGATCCAGCAGGGCTTCCTAGTGCGTACCGCGCGCGGCCGCATGGCCACCCACAAGGCCTACCGGCACATGGGCCTGAAACCGCGCACGGCGCCGGCCGACCTGTTCATGGAGCAGCCGGACGATGAGTGAGTCCCGGTTCAGTTGGCCGACACGCATCTACTGGGAAGATACCGACGCCGGCGGCGTGGTCTACCACGCGCGCTACGTGGCCTTCATGGAACGTGCGCGCACCGAGTGGATGCGGGCGATGGGCTATGGCCAGGAAGCCATGCGCAGCGGCGACGGGCAGGTGTTCGTGGTCCGCGCGATGGCCCTGGATTTCCTCAGGCCGGCGCGGCTGGACGACGCGCTGGAAACCACGGTGGAACTGCTGCAGTGCCGCCGCGCCAGCCTGGTGATGCGCCAGGCGGTGCTGCGCGACGGCCAGCCGCTGGTGACCGCGCAGGTGCGGCTGGCGGCGGTCGGCGCCCGCGATTTCCGCCCGCAGGCCATGGACGACACGCTGTACGCCACGCTCAAACAATTCGAAACCCAACACGCGCAAGACTGAGGAACATCGGATGATCGCTTTGCTTCTGGCCCTGCAGGCCACCGTGACCGAGGCGCTGCCGGCGGATGTCAGCGCCGCCGCGGCGCAGACCGTGGCCGGCGCCAGCCATGGCGGCATCAACTACCTGGACCTGATGCTCAAGGCCAGCATCCCGGTCAAGCTGATCGTGCTGCTGCTGCTGGCCGGCTCGTTCATCAGCTGGGTGATCATTTTCCGCAAGGCGCGCGTGTTCAAGGCCGCCGACCGCGCCGCCGACGACTTCGAGAACCGGTTCTGGTCCGGCGCCGACCTGGCCAAGCTGTATGCCGCGGCCGCCGACCGCAACCGCTCGGTGGACGGGCTGGAGGCGATCTTCGAGTCCGGCTTCCGCGAGTACAGCCGCCTGAACGGCCGCCGCGGGCTGGACAGCCGTACCCAGCTGGAAGGCACCCAGCGCGCCATGCGCACCACCTTCGCCCGCGAGGTCGACGGCCTGGAGCGCAATCTCGAGCTGCTGGCCAATATCGGCTCCAATGCCCCCTACGTGGGCCTGGTCGGTACCGTGTTCGGCATCATGGTGACCATGCACGACATGATCAGCAGCGGCGAGCAGGCCGGCATCGCCTCGGTCGCGCCGGGCATTTCCGAGGCGCTGTTCGCCACCGCCATCGGCCTGTTCGTGGCGATTCCGGCGACCTGGGCCTACAACCGCTTCACCACCCGCGTGGAACGGCTGTCGGTGCGCTACGAGACCTTCGCCGAGGAGTTCAGCTCGATCCTGCAGCGCCAGTCCGGCGCCGACGAATGATGCGCGCCACGCGCACCAGCCCGCACAGGAACCGTCCATGATTTCCGGCATTTCCCGGCGCAAGCGCCGCAAGCTCAAATCCGAGATCAACGTCGTGCCGTACATCGACGTGATGCTGGTGCTGCTGATCATCTTCATGGTGACCGCGCCGCTGTTGACGCTCAGTTTCGAGGTCGACCTGCCCACCTCCAACGCCAAGGCGCTGGAAGGCAAGCAGGACCCGGTCATCGTCTCGGTGCTGGGCGATGGCCAGCTCAGCCTGAAGCTGCCCGATGCCAAGAGCCCCGAGCGCATCGACGCGGCCACGCTGCAGGCGCAGCTCGGCGCGATGGCCGCGCAGGACAAGGGCCTGCGCGTGATCGTCGCCGCCGACCGCGCGGTGGCCTATGAAAAGGTCGTCGCGGCGATGGACGTGATCAAGGCGGCGAAGATCGAGAAGGTGGGCCTGGCGACCGATGCACGCTGACGCTCTGCCGCCGCCGCGCGACCCCGGCAACGAATGGGGCATGCCCGTCGTACTGGCGTTGCTGGTGCACGTGCTGGTCGCGCTGGTGTTCATCATCGCCTGGGTGTGGTCGCCGTCGCGCAGCACCGAGGCCGCCGCCGGCGACCCGGTGGTGGAGGCCAGCCTGCAGCTGTCGGCGGCCGAAGCCGCGGCCGCGCGCAGCGCCCTGCGCGCGTCGGAGAAACTGCCGCCGCCGCCCGAGCCGGCGCCGGACGCGCAGCCCCAGCCGGTCCCGGAAGACACCGTCCCGCCGCCGCAGCCGATCCCCGAGCCGCGGCCGCAGGACGCGCCCACCCCGCAGCAGCACAATGCCCAGGAGCGCATCGCGCAGCCGGACACCGTCGACCAGGAGCGGGTCAGCGCGCTGGCCATCTCCCAGGAGAAGGCCCGCCAGGAGCAGGAAGCCAAGCGCCGCCAGGAGCAGATCGACCTGACCGAGCGCAAGCGCGTGGAGGAGGCCGAGCAGAAGCTGCGGCTGGCCAAACAGCAGGAAGAAACCGACCGCCAGAAGAAACTGGCCGAGGAACAGCGCAAGGCCAACGAGGCCAAGGCCGAGCAGGAGCGCCAGCAGAAGATCGCCGAGATCCGCCGCAAGCGCGAGCAGGCCGAGCGCGAGCTCAAGCTCGCCGAGCAGCGCCAGCGCCAGGTGGCTGATGCCCGCGCCCGCGCGCAGGCGGCCGCGTCCAGCGCCTCGCCGGCCAGCGGCACGCCGCAGGCCTCGCCGGGGCAGGGCGGCACCAGCACCGACCTGACCGCCAGGTACGCCGCGGCGATCCAACAGGCGGTGCTCAACCAGTGGGTGCGCCCGGACACGATCCCGCGCGGCCAGCGCTGCCGGCTGACCATCCGCCAGCTGCCCGGCGGCGAGGTGGTCGACGTGCAGTTCGCCGCCGGTTGCCCCTATGACGACGCCGGCCGGCGTTCGGTGGAGGCCGCGGTGCTGCGCGCCCAGCCGCTGCCGTACCGCGGTTTCGAGTCGGTGTTCCAGCGCACGCTGAACTTCACGTTCGAGGCGCAGGACCGCTGAATCGCGGGGGCTTCACGCGGCCCCCGGCACCCTTGGCGGCGCGCTTGCCCATCGACGGGGATGGATTTCACGGGATTTTCGTTCACGATTGCGAAAATGTTCATCCGCCTGCTGCTATCCCTTTCCCCCTGTTCATCCATCGTTGAGCACCCCATGAAGAAACCGCTTCGCTGGCTGGCCGCCCTGACCGTACTGTTGTTGCCCCTGGTGGCGATGGCACAGCAACGGGGGCTGGAGATCGACATCATCGGCGGCAACGCGTCGGCCCTGCCGATCACCGTGGTGCCGATGCCGTACCAGGGCAGCGCCGCGGCGCCGGCCACCGATGTCGCCGCGGTGGTGCGCTCGGACCTGGACCGTTCCGGCCAGTTCCGCACCCTGCCCGAGGCGCAGATCGTGCAGCGCCCGACCCGCGGCAGCGAGGTGCAGTACCCGACCTGGCGCGCGCTCAAGCAGGACTACCTGGTCGTCGGCCGCGTGCTCGACGCCGGTGCGGGCGCCTACCGCGTCGAGTACGAGCTGTTCGACGTGGCCAAGGGCGAGCGCATGCTCGGCCTGGCGATGACCGCCCGCTCCAACGCGATGCGCGACGTCGCCCACCAGATGGCCGACGCCATCTACGAGAAGATCACCGGCGTGCGCGGCGCCTTCTGGACCCGCATCGCCTACGTCACCGCCAGCGGCCGCGGCGACGCCATGCGCTATGCGCTGATGGTGGCCGATGCCGACGGCTACAACCCGCAGACCATCGTGCGCTCGGCCGAACCGCTGCTGTCGCCGTCGTGGAGCCCGGACGGCAACCGCCTGGCCTATGTCAGCTTCGAGCGCGGCAACTCGGCCATCTACGTCCAGAACATCTCCACCGGCGCGCGCGACCTGGTCGCCAGCTTCCGCGGCATCAACAGCGCACCGGCGTTCTCGCCGGACGGCCGCCGCCTGGCGCTGACCCTGTCGCGCAGCGGCAACCCGGAGATCTACGTGATGGACCTGGGCAGCAAGCAGCTGACCCAGCTGACCAACCACTTCGCCATCGACACCGAGCCGACCTGGAGCGCCGACGGCAACACCATCTATTTCACCTCCGACCGCGGTGGCCGCCCGCAGATCTACCAGGTGCCGGCGTCCGGCGGCAGCGCCAGCCGCGTGACCTTTCAGGGCAATTACAACGCCAAGGTGTCCGTGTCCTATGACGGCAAGAAGCTGGCCATGGCACAGGGCAGCGGCAACAGCTACCGGATCGCGCTGATGGACAGCAGCCTGGGTTCGCCGCGCTGGAGCACGCTGTCGCCGGGCTCGCTGGACGAATCGCCCAGCTTCGCGCCGAACGCGAGCATGGTGTTGTATGCCGCCCGCGAGGGTGGCCGTGGAGTGCTGTATGCCGTTTCGGCCGACGCGCGGGTCCGCCAGCGCCTGGTCCTGGCGGACGGTGATGTGCGCGAGCCCGCATGGGGTCCGTACCGCACCGCGCGTTGATAAAATGTTAATATCCCATCCGCATTAAACCCCATCATTGGCTCAGGAGCCTTTAGGTATCGCCATGAACAAGTCCACTCGCGTTCTGCTTGTTTCGCTTCTGTCGGTTGCCGCGCTGGCCGGCTGCTCGAAGAAGGTGAAGGAACAGCCGGCCCAGCCGCCGGTCGACACCACCCCGACCACCCCGTCGACCGGTCCGTCGACCTCCGGCCTGTACGGCCCGGGCGATCTGGACACCGACGCCTGCCTGCGCCAGCGCGTGGTCTACTTCGACTTCGACAAGGAAGAAGTGAAGTCCGAGTTCCAGGCCATCATGGCCTGCCATGCCAAGTACCTGCGTGACCGTCCGTCCTCGCGCATCACCCTGCAGGGCCACACCGACGAGCGCGGCAGCCGCGCCTACAACCAGGCCCTGGGCGAGCGTCGTGGCAATGCCGTGAACTCGGCGCTGCAGGCCAACGGTGGTTCGGCTTCGCAGCTGACCGTCGTGTCCTACGGCGAAGAGCGTCCGGTCTGCACCGAGTCGGCCGAGTCCTGCTGGTCGCAGAACCGTCGCGTCGAAATCGTCTACACCGCGCAGTAATCGATGCGTACCGGCATCAAGGCGATGATGCTCGTGGTTGCGGCAGCCCTCGTGGCTGCCGCACCCGCTCATGCGCAGCGGCAGAGCCTGGCCGACCGCGTCGGCGCACTCGAGCAGCAGGTCCAGAACAACCAGGCCAACACCGACATGCTCAACCAGCTGCAGCAGTTGCGCAGCGGGATGCAGGCGCTGCAGGCAACGGTCGAGCAGCTCCAGCACGAGAATGAACAGCTCAAGCAGCGCAGCCGGGACCAGTACCTGGACCTGGACGGGCGCCTGAACCGCCTGGAAGGTGGTGCCGCGCCGGCGACGGCGCCGGTTGCGCCGACGCCTTCGGCGGGCAACCCGACGGCGGCGGAAAAGCCGCCCACCGTGCGGGGTGATGCCGGCGCGGTGGCCGCTGCCGGTGACGAGCGCAGCGCCTACAACGTGGCTTTCGACGCGCTCAAGGCCGGCCGATACGACGAATCGGCGCGTCTTTTCCAGGGGTTCCTGGAGCAGTATCCCAGTGGTGTCTACGCCCCCAATGCGCTGTATTGGCTGGGCGAGAGTTACTACGCCACCCGCAATTTCCAGCTGGCCGAGGCGCAGTTCCGTGACCTGGTCGCGCGCTATCCGACCCATGACAAGGCCGCCGGCGGCCTGTTGAAGCTGGGCCTGTCGCAGTTCGGCCAGGGCGATGCGGCCAAGGCCGAGCAGACGCTGGCGCAGGTCGTGACCCGGTTCCCGGGCAGCGACGCCGCGCGCACCGCGCAGGACCGCCTGCAGTCGATCCGGCTCGGCCAGCAGATCCGCTGAGTCCGGGCGGCAGTGTTTCCAGGGAGCCGGGCCATGCCCGGCTGCCGTCGTTTACGGCATGGCCGACGCCATCCGCCCCTCCAGAAGTTCCCGCCATGACCGCCGTTTCCCTTTCCAGCGCCGCCGCCACGCCCAGCGAGATCGTGCAGTCGCCGCTGCCGCGGCTGAAGATCACCGAGATCTTCCTGTCCCTGCAGGGCGAGGCCGACACTGCCGGCTGGCCGACCGTGTTCGTGCGCCTGACCGGCTGCCCGCTGCGCTGCGGCTACTGCGATACCGAATACGCCTTCCACGGCGGGCAGTGGCGCGATATCGACGACATCGTCGCCGAGGTGCGCGGCCACGGCGTGCGCCATGTCTGCGTGACCGGCGGCGAGCCGCTGGCGCAGAAGCGCTGCCTGGTGCTGCTGCGCGCGCTGTGCGACGCCGGCCTGGAGGTTTCGCTGGAGACCTCGGGCGCGCTGGACATCGGCGGCGTCGATCCGCGGGTGTCGCGCGTGGTCGATCTGAAGACGCCCGGGTCGGGCGAGATGCCGCGCAACCGGCTGGAGAACCTGCCGCTGCTGACCGCGCGCGACCAGCTCAAGTTCGTGCTGTGCGACCGCGCCGACTACGACTGGGCCCGGGACATGGTTGCCGCGCAGCGCCTGCACGAGCGCTGCATGGTGCTGTTCTCGCCCTGCAAGGACCGGCTCGGCGCGCGCGAGCTGGCCGACTGGATCGTCGCCGACCGCCTGCCGGTGCGCTTCCAGATGCAGCTGCACAAGATCCTCTGGAACGACGAGCCGGGCAGGTAGCCGCGCGCTTCGTTCCCACTTGCGTACCGGCGCGGGACAGCGTGCTGGCGTTCCTTCCCCCAACCGGACTATCACTCCATGAAGAAGGCAGTCGTGCTTCTTTCCGGCGGCATGGATTCGGCCGCCGTCGTCGCCATGGCCCAGGAACAGGGCTTCACCGTGCATGCGCTCAGTGTGCGTTACGGCCAGCGCCATACCTCCGAGCTGGATGCCGCCGCGCGCGTGGCGCAGGCGCTGGGCGTGGCCGCGCACAAGGTGGTGGATGTCGACCTGCGCAGCATCGGCGGCTCGGCCCTGACCGACGACATCGACGTGCCCGACGCCGGTGGCGAGGGCATCCCGGTCACCTACGTGCCTGCGCGCAACACCATCATGCTTTCGCTTGCGCTGGGCTGGGCCGAGGTGCTGGGCGCCAACGACATCTTCTGCGGCGTCAACGCGGTCGATTACTCCGGCTACCCGGATTGCCGCCCCGCGTTCGTCGCCGCCTTCCAGGCGCTGGCCAACCTGGCGACCAAGGCCGGGGTGGAAGGCGCGGGCATCCGCGTCCACGCGCCGCTGCAGTACCTGAGCAAGGCGCAGATCGCCAGCGAAGGCGCACGCCTGGGCGTGGATTTCGGGTTGACGGTGTCCTGCTACCGCGCCGACGCGCAGGGGCGCGCCTGTGGTCATTGCGACGCCTGCCGGCTGCGCGCTGACGGTTTTGCCGCCGCCGGTCTGCCCGATCCGACCCACTACGCCTGAGCGTCCCCGCGGCGCGATCGGGCGGCGTCATGCCGGCCGCCGGCGCTGCGCAACGTCCGCTCGCGCATTCTGTTTTCAGGCATTTTGCGCTAGAATGCCCACCCCGGCGCCATGCCGGGTCTTTGTTTGGGCCGTTAGCTCAGTCGGTAGAGCAGAAGACTTTTAATCTTTTGGTCGAAGGTTCGAATCCTTCACGGCCCACCATGATCAGACAACGGTCCCGCCGTGCGGGACTGCGTTCTTGCAGTGGGCGGTACGCGGTTTCTGTGAACTGTGCCAGGTCGCAGTGGCGGGCGCCGGTCCTACCATGGGCTTGGTCGGTTTCACGGTAGCAGTGGGGGACGCTTGAGTACCCAGATCACGCAACTCCTGCATCGCTGGCAAGGAGGCGACACGCAGGCGCGCGAGCAGTTGTTCGAAGCCCTGTATTCGGACCTGATGGTGGTCGCCCGCAACCGGCTGTTCAACGATACCGGCGGCACCCTGCAACCGGCAGCGCTGGTCAACGAGTCGCTGCTGCGGCTGCTGGGTTCGGAAGTGGATTTCAAGGACCGCGCCCATTTCATCGCCGTGGCGGCGCTGAAGATGCGCTCGGTACTGGTGGACCACCTGCGCGCGCGTGCCGCCGACAAGCGTGGCGGCAATCTTGTCCAGCTGACCCTGTCCCACGCCAGCGACGTCCCCGACGACGACGGCGATGCCTACGACGTGATGGCGCTGCACCAGGCCCTGAGCCAGCTGGCCGAACTCGAGCCGCGCGCGGCGAGCATGGTCGAGTTGACCTATTTCGGCGGCATGAGCCGCGATGAGATCGCCATGGTGATGGGGGTTTCGGCACCCACCGTGGACCGCGACCTGCGTTTCGCCAGGGCCTGGCTCAACCGACAGCTGGCCTGATGTCCACCGCGGAGGAGGCGGCGCGCTGGCGCCAGACCCGCGAGCTGTTCGATGCCGTCTGCGACCTGCCACGCACGCAGTGGCGGCAGCAGGTACAGCAGCACTGCCGTGATCCCGCTCTGGCCGAGGACGTGCTGCAGCTGCTGCATGCGCAGACCCAGGGCCTGAGCCGGATCAGCAGCCGGCTGGATGCCGCGCTGGCGCGCGCACTGACCCCGGAGCTGGCGGTAGGCCAGCGGCTGGGACCGTGGCGGCTGACCGCGCGCATCGCCGGCGGCGGCATGGGTACCGTGTTCAAGGCCGAACGCGACGACGGCGTGTATCGGCGCACGGTTGCGATCAAGCTGCTGCACGGCATGCCGGGCGCGGGCGAGGTGGAGCGGCTGCAGGCCGAGCGCCAGGTGCTGGCCGGGTTGAACCTGCCCGACGTGGCCCGGCTCTACGACGGTGGCACCACGCCCGATGGCTATCCCTACCTGGTGATGGAATACATTGAGGGCCTGCCGCTGGACCGCCACTGCGCCACCCATGCGCTCGGGCTTGCGGCGCGGCTGCGGCTGTTCCTGGATGTCTGCGCGGTCGTGCGCTCGGCGCATGAGCGCCTGGTACTGCACTGCGACCTCAAGCCGGGCAACGTGCTGGTGCGGCCCGACGGCAGGCCGGTACTGCTCGATTTCGGCCTGGCCCGGGTACTCAACGACGCGCGCGAGCGTGGCGAGGCCGGTTACTGCACCCCGGGCTATGCCAGCCCGGAGCTGGTGAACGGCGAGCCGGTGGGCGTGGCCAGCGATGTCTACAGCCTCGGCGTGCTGCTGGTGGAACTGCTGTCCACGCGCCGCTGCGCGCAGGCGCTGCAGCTCGGCGAGGCGCCGGTGATCCTGCCCTCGGCCAATGCGCCACCGGGCCTGCGCTGGCGCCGTGCGCTGCGCGGCGACCTCGACGCCATCGCCGCGCGGGCGTGCGCCCGCGATGTCGCCGCGCGTTACCGCTCGGTGGAAACACTGATGGCCGACGTGACGCGCTATCTGGAGCGGCGGCCGGTGGCCGCGCGGCAGTCCGGGCGCCTGTACCGGCTGGTGCGCGGCGTGCAGCGCAATGGACGGGGGCTGGCGGCCGCCGCGGGCGCGCTGTCGTTGGCGCTGATCTTCGTGGCCGGGCTGGTGCAGGCGCGCCGGCACGCCGAAGAGGAGGCCGCCATCGCCCACCAGGTGGGCGACTTCATGGTGGGCGTGTTCGAGACCGCCGATCCGTACCTGCGCACCGAGCGCGGACAGCAGGAACTGTCCGCGCGGCAACTGCTGGACAAGGCGGCGCTGCGCGTCTCCCAGGACCTGGCCGACGCGCCGGCGCAACTGGCCCGGATGCGCGCGGTGCTGGGGACGGCGTACCGCAACTCCGGGGTGCCGCGGCAGGCCGACGTGCTGCTGCAGCAGGCCTACGACGGCTTCATCGACCCGCGGGTGAACCGCCCGGCGGATGCGGCGGCGGTACTGGTGGAGTTGTCGCTGCAGAAGACCCAGGGCGGCAACGGTGCGTTGGGCCAGGCGCTGGCCGAGCGCGGCCTGGCGCTGTTGCCGTCGAGCGCGGCCATGGCCACCCGGGCCCGGCTGCATGGCGCGCGCGGCATGGCGCTGGTGAACCAGCAGCAGTTCGACCGTGCCGAGGCCGCCTTCGACACCGCAATGGAGCTGTACGCGAAGCTGCCGCACTCCGGCGTCGCCAGCGAGAAGCTGGCGCTGTCCTACAACAAGGGCCTGATGTACCTGCGCTGGGGGCGGCTGGCCTCGGCCGAGCGCGAGCTGCGCCAGGTGCTTGGCGGCAGCCCGCCGCGCCGCACCAGCATGGCGCTGGCCGCGGAAATGCGGCTGGCGCAGATCCTGCGCGAGCAGGGGCGTTTCGCCCAGGCGTTGCCGCTGCTGCAGGCGGGCCTGCGCCACGCGCAGGAGCTGTACGGGCCGGAAAGCAGCTTCGTGCTGATGCAGCACGACGGGCTTGCCGATCTGTACCGCGACTGGGGCGATTACGCCGCCGCGGAGCGGCAGTACCAGCTGCGGCAGCATCTGAGCGGGCTCATCGACGGCACCGGCTCGGTGGAATACTCGATGGGGCTGTTCAACTACGGCGACCTGCAGGAACTGCGCGGCGACCTGGCCCAGGCCGAACAGTTGTACCGGCAGGCCCTGGCGATCCGCCGCGAGCGGCTGGGCGCGCAATCGCCCACCAGCCTGCGCGCCGAGTCGGGGTTGGGCGCGCTGCTGATGCGCCAGGCGCGCATGCAGGAAGCGGGCACGCTGCTGCTGCATGCCGACGCCGGCCTGGACGCGGCGCTGCCGGCGGACGCGCCGGGGCGGATCGAGGCCCGGCTCAACCGCATCGACTGGCACATCCGCCAGGACGACACCGCCCAGGCGCAGGCGTTGCTGCGGCAACTGGGGGCGCGGATACCGGCGACCCAGCAGCTGCGCCTGCTGCGCATCCGCGCGGACCTGGCCGAGCGCAGCGGCGAGGGCGCGGCGGCGCTGGCACTGCGCCGCACCGCGCTGGAGCATGCGCGGTCGCTGCATGGCGACGGCAAGCTGGAGACTGCGACCTGCCGCATCGACCTGGCCGAAACCCTGCTGCGCCTTGGTCACCGGCAGCCGGCACTGGAAGCGCTGCTGCAGGCGCTGCCGACCATCGAGCGGCTGCAGGTCGATGACGCCCCTGCGCGGCGCCGGCTCGACGGCCTGCTGCTGCTGGCCCGCGGCGGGCGGGGGCGCGCGGCCTAACCCTGCTCGCGCACGATCTCCACCAGCCGCTGCCCGTAGCGCGCCAGCTTGCTGCCGCCGATGCCACCGACCCGGCCCAGCGCATCGAGGCTGGTCGGGCGCTGTTCGGCGATGTTGCGCAGGGTGCTGTCGTGGAAGATGACGAAGGCCGGCACGTTCTGTTCGCGCGCCAGTTCGGCGCGCAGGCCGCGCAGTGCGTTGAACAGCGCCAGGTCCTCCGGCTGCACCGCCACGCCGGTGCGCGGGGTGCTGCTGCGGTCGCGTTCGCCGCGGGCGACAGGCGGTTCGCGGCGCATCATCACCTGGCGGCGGCCCTTGAGCACGTCGCGGCTGGCGTCGGTCAGGCGCAGCCCGCCATGCGCCTCCGGGTCCACCTCCAGCAGGCTGGCGGCGACCAGTTGCCGGAACACCCCCCGCCAGGTGCGCGCGTCCAGGTCGCTGCCGATGCCGAAGGTGCTGAGCTGGTCGTGGCCGAGCTGGCGGATGCGTTCGCTGTCGCTGCCGCGCAGGATGTCGATCAGGTGGCCGACGCCGAAGCGCTGGCCGCTGCGATACACGCAGCTCAGCGCCTTCTGCGCGGGGATGGTGGCGTCCCAGGCGGCCGGCGGCGACAGGCAGTTGTCGCAGTTGCCGCAGGGCTGGCCCGGCACGCCCTTGGGCGTGCCGACAGGCACGTAGGTCTCGCCGAAGCCGGCCAGCAGCACCTGGCGGCGGCACTGCATGGATTCGCAGTAGCCGAGCAGGTGGTCGAGCTTGGCGCGCTCGAGCTGCTTGCGTTCCTCGCTGGCCTCGCCCTGTTCGATCATCTGCTTGAGCAGCACCACGTCGCCCAGCCCGTAGCACAGCCAGGCCTCGGCCGGCTCGCCATCACGACCGGCGCGGCCGGTTTCCTGGTAGTAGCCTTCCATCGACTTGGGCAGGTCGGTATGCGCCACGAAGCGCACGTCCGGCTTGTCGATGCCCATGCCGAAGGCGATGGTGGCGCACATCACGATCCCGTCCTCGCGCAGGAAGCGGCGCTGGTTGGCCGCGCGTACCTCGGCCGGCAGGCCGGCGTGGTAGGGCAGCGCGTCCAGGCCCTCGCCGCGGAGCATGTCGGCGGTTTCCTCGACCTTGCGCCGCGACATGCAGTAGACGATGCCGGCCTCGCCGCGGTGGCCGCGCAGGAACGCCAGCAGCTGGCGCCGGGCGTTGTCCTTCTGCACTACCGTGTAGCGGATGTTGGGGCGGTCGAAGGAGCTGATGAAGTGCTCGGCCTGGGCCAGGTCCAGGCGCTCGGCGATCTCGCGCTGGGTCGGCGGGTCGGCGGTGGCGGTCAGGGCGATGCGCGGCACCTGCGGCCAGCGCTCGTGCAGCACCGTCAGCTGCCGGTACTCGGGACGGAAATCGTGGCCCCACTGCGACACGCAGTGCGCCTCGTCGATCGCGAACAGGGCGATGCGGCTGCGCTCGAGCAGCGACAGGAAGCGCCCGGTCAGCAGCCGCTCCGGCGCCACGTAGAGCAGGTCCAGGGTGCCGGCCAGCAGTTCGCGCTCGATCCGGCCGGCGGTTTCCGCGTCCAGCGTGGAGTTGAGGAACTCGGCGCGCACGCCGAGCTGGCGCAGCGCCTCCACCTGGTCCTGCATCAGCGCGATCAGCGGCGACACCACGATGCCGCAGCCCTCGCGCAACAGCGCCGGCACCTGGTAGCACAGCGACTTGCCGCCACCGGTGGGCATCAGCACCAAGGCGTCGTTGCCGGCGGTGACGTGTTCGACGATGGCCTGCTGGTTGCCGCGGAAGGCGTCGTAGCCGAAGACGCGCTTCAGCAGTTCATGGGCGGGGGAAGACATGCCGCCTAGGATAACTGCCCGGTCAAGCCCGCCCGTCCGCCGCCGTCCCGTCCACGCGTCGGGAAAGCCGAGGGCAGGTTTCTGTTCCGCACAGGGCCGCACGCCGCGGACCGGCCCGCAGTGCGCGCGGCCGCTGGATCCCGCCCCTCCCGCGTGCCCACCGATCCTGCGCAGGCCGCTCGGCAGGGGCGTGGCGGGCAACTGAGGCCGGCTCCCGGGTTCCGCGGCGCGCAACCCTGCAAGGACCGCAGGGCAAATGCTCAAAGGTTTACTGCAACCACACACGATCCCTATGGAGAACAGCCCCCTTTGGTAAAGGGGGCGCGCCGAAGGCGGGGGGATCTGGCAGGCAGGTGAAGCAGGGTCCAGGGTTCCGCGGCGCGGAACCCTGGAAAACCCGCAGGGGCAAAGCCCCAACGGGTTTACTGCAGCAGCGAGCGCAGCATCCAGGCGTACTTCTCGTGGGTCTGCAGGCGCTGGGTCAGCAGGTCTTCGCTGGGCGCGTCGCCGGCCTTCTCCGCCTGTTCCAGCACCTTGCGCGCGGTGCGGCACACCGCCTCGTTGCCCTGCACCAGCTGGCGCACCATTTCGCGCCAGTCGGCGCTGTCGGTCAGCCCCGGTTCCTCGGCGATGGAGGTCAGGGCGACGAATTCGCGGTACGAGCCGGGGGCGTTGAAGCCCAGTGCGCGGATGCGTTCGGCGATCTCGTCCAGTGCCGTCCACTGCTCGGTGTACTGCGCCTCGAACATGGTGTGCAGCGAATTGAACATCGACCCGGTGACGTTCCAGTGGAAGTTGTGGGTCTTCAGGTACAGCGTGTAGGCGTCGGCGAGGAAGTGCGACAGCCCATCGGCGACCTTCTTGCGATCGGCATCCTTGATCCCGATATCGATGCCCGGCGCCGAGGGCGCGGAGGCGGCCAGCTGCTTCTTGCCGGCGTCGGGTTTGCTGCTGTTCTTGGCCTTGGCCATGACGCGTTGCTCCTTGTCGGGTTGAATGGCTTCACAATAGCGCCATCGGGACCATACCGGTATTTCACGTTTTCTCGTTGAACGATTGATGAGCGCTATCGAAAAGGACACTGCCGCGCGCCTGCGCCAAGCCCGCACGGCCATCGACGGGGCGATGAGCCGCGACCGCGGGCGCCTGCTCGGGCTGTGGTCACGCTGGCAGGGGCGGCCGGCCGATGCCGCCGCCGAGGCGGCGTTCCGCGGGCTGCTGGAGCAGTCCCGGGAGCAGCGTCGGCAGCGCGCGGCGCGGCCGCTTGCGATCAGCATGGACGACGCGCTGCCGATCGCGCGTGAAGCCGAGCGGATCACCGCCCTGATCCGCGACCACCAGGTGGTGGTGATCGCCGGCGAGACCGGTTCGGGCAAGACCACCCAGCTGCCCAAGCTGTGCCTGGCCGCCGGGCGCGGCGAGGCCGGGATGATCGGCTGCACCCAGCCGCGGCGCATCGCCGCGCGCGCGGTGGCCACTCGCGTGGCCGAGGAGCTGGGCAGCGAACTGGGCACGGTGGTCGGCTACCAGGTGCGCTTCACCGACAAGGTCGGCGAGGACAGCCGCATCAAGTTCATGACCGACGGCATCCTGCTGGCCGAGATCGCCTCGGACCGCTGGCTGTCGCGCTACGACACGCTGATCATCGACGAGGCGCACGAGCGCAGCCTCAACATCGATTTCCTGCTCGGTTACCTCAAGCAGCTGCTGCGCCGGCGCCCGGACCTGAAGCTGGTGGTGACTTCGGCCACCATCGATACCGAGCGCTTCTCGCGTCATTTCGACGATGCGCCGGTGGTCAGCGTCGAGGGCCGCACCTACCCGGTGGAGGTGCGCTACCGGCCGCTGGACGAGGCACGGCCGGCGCCGGTCGCCGAGGGCAGGGGCGGGCGCGGCCGCGGCGATGATGCTGACGCGGACCCGGTATCGGTCAACGAGGCGATCGTCGCGGCGGTGGACGAGATCACCCGCTTGGATCCGCGCGGCGATGTGCTGGTGTTCCTGCCCGGCGAGCGCGAGATCCGCGACGCGCACCAGGCGCTGGAACGGCGCAAGTACCGCGAGACCGAGGTGCTGCCGCTGTATGCGCGGCTCTCGGCCAAGGACCAGGACCGGGTGTTCAACCCGGGGCCGAAGCGGCGCCTGGTGCTCACCACCAACGTCGCCGAGACCTCGCTGACGGTGCCGCGCATCCGCTACGTGGTCGACCCCGGCTACGCCCGGGTCAAGCGCTACAGTCCGCGGCAGAAGCTGGACCGGCTGCACATCGAACCGGTGTCGCAGGCCAGCGCCAACCAGCGCAAGGGCCGCTGCGGGCGCATCGCCGAGGGCGTGTGTTACCGCCTGTATGCCGAGGCCGATTTCCAGGCGCGCCCGGAATTCACCGATCCGGAGATCCGCCGTTCCTCGCTGGCCGGGGTGATCCTGCGCATGCTGCAGCTGGGCCTGGGGCGGATCGAGGATTTCCCGTTCCTCGAGCCGCCGGACGAACGCGCGGTCGCCGACGGCTGGCAGCAGCTGGCCGAGCTGGGCGCGATCGACGGCGAGCGCAGGCTCACCGCCATCGGCCGGCAGATGGCGCGGTTGCCGGTGGACGTGAAGCTGGCGCGCATGCTGGTGGCCGCGCAGCAGGCCGGCTGCCTGCACGAGATGCTGGTGATCGCCTCGTTCCTGGGCATCCAGGACCCGCGCGAACGGCCGCCGGAAGCGCGCGAGGCCGCCGACAACGCGCATGCGGCCTTCGCCGACCCGCGTTCGGAATTCCTCGGCATCCTGCGCCTGTGGGAAGGCTACCGCGCAGCGCACGAAGACCTGACCCAATCCAAACTGCGCGACTGGTGCGGCCGGCATTTCCTCGGCTTCCTGCGCATGCGCGAATGGCGCGAACTGCACCGTCAGCTGCGCCTGCTGTGCGAGGAGCTGGGCTGGGCGAGCCAGCGCGCTGACGCGCCACTGGCGCGTGCGCTGGGGAGCGCCCGGCCTGGGATGGCCGGGCCGGACGATCCGGGTGCAGCGCAGCCGCGCCAGGGAGGGCAGCAGGAAAACGGATCGCTGCTGCGGGCGCTGCTTGCCGCGCCGGCCGCACTGCCGGCAGGCGGCGATGGCGACGCCAGGCGCAAGGCCACGCGCGGCGAACTGCACAAGGCGGCGCGGCTGGCACGCGAAGGCGCGAAGCCGGCGAAATCTGTGGCTGCGCCGGATGTTCCGGGGGCCGGCGCAGCCGCCCGGCCAGGCAAGGCAAAAATCGACTCCGAGCCCGGTTCCGTCCCGGTGCCGGAGAAGGTGCGGGCCGCGGCCTACCAGGCGCTGCACCGGGCGATCCTCGCCGGGCTGCCGACGCAGATCGGCCACCGCACCGAGAAGGGCGACTTCCAGGCGCCGCGCCAGCGCCGCTTCCACCTGTTCCCGGGCTCGGCGCTGGCCAAGCGGCCGCCGCCGTGGGTGCTGAGCGCGACCCTGCTCGATACCCAGCGCGTGTGGGGCCTGACCAACGCCGCCATCGAGCCGGACTGGGCCATCGCCGAACTGCCGCACCTGCTGGCGCGCAAGCATTTCGATCCGCACTGGTCGCGTGCCCAGGGCCAGGTGCTGGCGGCCGAGCAGATCAGCCTGTTCGGGCTGGTGCTGGCGCCGCGCAAGCCGGTGCATTACGGCCGCATCAACCCCGGCGAAGCGCATGACATCTTCGTGCGCCAGGCGCTGGTCACCGGCGAGATCAATACCCGTGCCGGCTTCGTCGCCGACAACCTCAAGGTGCTGGAGCAGGCGCGCGAGGAAGAGGCCAAGCTGCGCCGCGCCGGCATCGTCGCCGACGAGGACTGGCAGGCGCGCTGGTACCTGGACCGGGTCCCGGCCGAGATCCATTCGGCCAGTGGGCTGGATGCCTGGTGGAAGGCACTGCCGCCCGCGCAGCAGCGCACGCTGCGCTGGTCGCTGGCCGACCTGCTGCCGGGCGAAGGCAGCGAGCAGGAGCGCTATCCGAAATATTTCGCGCTGGGCGACGCGCGGCTGGCGATGCATTACCGCTTCGAGCCCGGCGCGGCGGACGACGGCGTCACCCTGGACGTGCCGCTGCACCTGCTCAACGCGCTGGACCCGGCGCGGCTGTCGTGGCTGGCGCCGGGGTTCGTCGCCGACAAGGCCGCGGCGCTGATCCGCAGCCTGCCCAAGGCGATGCGCCGCAACTACGTGCCGGCGCCGGACTTCGGCCGCGCCTTCTTCGAGGCCTGGCCGCAGCCCTCGGCCGACGACATCCGCGGCGAGCTGGCGCGGTTCCTGTCCAAAGCCACCGGCGCGGTGGTGGCGGCCACCGATTTCGACGAGGCCGCGCTGGAGCCGCACCTGCGCATGAACCTGCGCCTGGCCGATGGCGAGGGCCGGCTGCTGGCGATGTCGCGCGATCTCGATGCGCTGCGCGCACGCTTCGGCGAGCGCGCCGGGCAGGCGTTCGCGGCGCGCGCCGGCAAGGCGCTGGCGGCCGAGGGGCTGCGCGAGTTCCCGGCCGGCGTCATTCCCGAGCAGGTGCCCGGCGAAGCCGGCGTGCCGGCGTACCCGGCGCTGGTCGATACCGGCGAGACGGCGGCGCTGCGCATCTTCGCCGACCGCAACGCCGCGCGGCTGGCGCATCCGGGCGGGGTGCGGCGGCTGCTGGAGATCGCCCTGGCCGACAAGGTCAAGCAGGCCCGCAAGCAGCTGCCGGTATCGCCCAAGACCGGTCTGCTGTATGCGGCCATCGAATCGCAGGAAAGGCTGCGCGGCGACCTGGTCGATGCGGCCATGAACGCGGTGCTGGCCGATGGCCTGGGCGAAATCCGCTCGGCGGAGGCGTTCAAGCTGCGCCGTGCCGATGCCGGCAAGCGCCTGTTCGGCGAAGCGATGGAGCGGCTGCGCCTGGCCGAGACCATCCTCGGCCTGGTGGGCGAGCTCAAGCCGCTGCTGGAGGCGCCGTTGATGGGCTGGGCGCGCGGCAACCTCGACGACATGGAACGGCAGCTGGCGTCGCTGGTGCATGCCGGCTTCCTGCGGCAGACCCCCGCCGACGCGCTGGCGCAGTTCCCGCGTTACCTGAAGGCGATGATCCTGCGCAGCGAACGCGCCAAGCGCGACCCACCCCGCGACCAGGCGCGCATGCTCGAGCTCAAGCCCTTCGTCGACGCATTGGAGGAGGCGCGGGCGCAGGGGCTGGCGGCGCGGCCGGAGTGGTCGGCGCTGCGCTGGGACATCGAGGAACTGCGGGTATCGCTGTTCGCCCAGGAACTGGGCTTCCGTTCCGGCATCTCGCCGAAGAAGCTGGCGCAGCGGGTCACCGCGCTGCGCGGTTGACCCGCGCCGCCGGCGGGGCTCGCCCGGCAGGCGGCGTCACCGCAACGGCGGTGCGGGCAAGGCCCGCCGCTACGGCGTGGGGCGGTACTGCTCCACGCAGCGCCGGCGCGCGGCGTTGACCTGGTCGTGGGCGTAGGCATGCTCGCGGCTGATCGCGCGGCGCAGGTTGTCCATGCGCGCCTGCAGGGCCTGGCTGCGCTTGGCGTCGGCGGCGTTGTCCAGCTGCTCGCCGAGCATCGCCATCTGCTGTTGGTAGGTCGCCACGCGGTCGTTGGAGGGGCCGTAGATCGACGCGGTCGCCGTGGCGATGCACGCGCGTTCGGCGCTGCGGTCCTGTTCCGCCGGCGCTGGCGGCGGGCTGCCGCTCTCGCGCAGCGGCGATTGCTCCGGCTCGCCTGCCTCCGCCGGGGGCGGTGGCGGTAGCGCCACCGGCGCCGGCAGGCGCTCGCTGCGCAGCTTCATCGGCTGCGCGTTGGCGTCGCAGGGATGCTCGGAATACGCGGTTTCCCCGGATTTCCCCTTGCACTTGTAGACCTGGGCCGACGCGCCGGCCGGCAGCAGGAACAGCAGCAGGAGCAACAGCGTGGCGGGCAGGAAGGGCATGGCGGACCAGGGCAGGGGCGGGCGCCGCGGTGCGCGGCGCGGGAACGGGCACAGGTTACTTGGTGCGGCGCACCTTGGCGCGGGTATTGAGCCCGTCGATCTGCAGGTACCACACCCCCATCAGCCCCGGGGTGATCTGCACCGCCGGCGCCTGCTTGCGGACACCGGCGGCCCGCGCATCGTCGGTCTGTTCCCAGACCTGGCCATTGTCCAGGGTGTACTGGCGGCCCTTGCCGAAGCCGCTGAACTCGCCCACCAGCGTGGCCTTGATCGGCTCGCTGGAGCCGAAGTCGAAGAAGCCGCGGTTCTTCACGATCACTTCCTGGCGGCCTTCCTCGCGCGCCTGCTCCAGCGCGGTGGCGGTGGCATTGCGCACCTTGCCCTGCAGCCAGGCGTTGAGCGCGGCCAGCTCCTCCGGCGAGAGCTTTTCCAGGCCCGCGGCCTTGAACTCGGCGGAGGACATCTGCTGCTGCAGGTCGCCTTCGACGACGCGCTGCGCGTGTACGGCGAACGCCGGTGCGAGCAGCAGGGTGGTGGTGAGCAGGAGGCAAAGGCGCGACGGCTGCATGGGCGATTGTTCCCGTGGATGGTTGGGCGCTAGTGTAGGCGCATCCGCCCGCCATCAACCGCTGTGAACCGTTCTTCCCTCTCCGGCCTGGATGCCCTGCTGCACCGCCCGTCCTGCGGCGCCCTTTCCGATCCGTTGCGGGAGGCGCTGCTGGGTGCCTGGCGGCAGCCCGGGACCGACACCCAACCGCGGTTGCCGTGGCCGGTGCTGGCCGACACGCTCGATGCGCTGGCCCTGCTGTCCGCCGACGAGGCGGTGATCGCCGCCGCGCTGCTGTTCGATCTGCCGGGCCTGCGCGCGCGCCTGGCGGAGCTGCCGCTGGGCAACGCGGCGGCCGCGGTGCGCGGGCTGCTCGATGGGCAGGATGCCGCCGACCAGGTGTGGGCGCTGCACGCCGGGCGCGAGGCCGGCCGCAACAGCGAAGGCCTGCGCCGCCTGCTGCTGTCCATCGTCCACGACCTGCGCGTGGTGCCGGTGCTGCTGGCGCGGCAACTGGCGTGCATGCGCGCGGCCGACCGCAGCCCCGAGGAGCAGCGCCGCGCGCTGGCGCAGCTGACCCGCGACATCCACGCGCCGCTGGCCAACCGCCTGGGCATCTGGCAGTTGAAATGGGAGCTGGAAGACCTGGCGTTCCGTTTCCTGGAGCCGGATACGTACCGCCACATCGCGCGCGAGGTGGACGAAACCCGGCTGGCGCGCGAGCGCTACGTCGAAGCGGTCAAACGCCGCCTGTCCGCGGCGCTGGGCGAGCACGGCATCCGCGCCGAGGTCAGCGGCCGGCCCAAGCACATCTACAGCATCTGGCGGAAGATGCAGAAGAAGAAGCTGGCCTTCGAGCAGCTCTACGACCTGCGCGCGGTGCGGGTGATGGTGGACGACGTGGCCGCCTGCTACGCCGCGCTGGGCGTGGTGCACGCGTTGTGGACGCCGATCCCCAGCGAGTTCGACGACTACATCGCCCGGCCCAAGGCCAACGACTACCGCTCGCTGCACACCGCGGTGATCGGCCCGGAGGGGCGCACCGTGGAAGTGCAGATCCGCACCCACGAGATGCATGCGCAGGCCGAACTGGGTGTGGCCGCGCACTGGAAGTACAAGGAAGGCGGCAAGGGCGCGGAGAAGGCGTTCGACCGCAAGATCACCTGGATGCGGCAATTGCTGGAGCAGGCGCAGGATGCGGCCAATCCGGAGGACCTGGCCGGCGCGCTGGATGCCGAGCTGATCGAGGACCGGGTCTACGCGCTCAGCCCCAAGGGCGAGGTGATGGACCTGCCGGCCGGCGCCACGCCGCTGGACTTCGCCTACCACGTGCACACCATGGTCGGGCACCGTTGCCGCGGCGCCAAGGTCAACGGCCGCATCGTGCCGCTGACCTACCGCCTGCGCAGCGGCGACCGGGTCGAGATCATGACCGCGCGCGACGCCGACCCGCGCCGCGACTGGCTGCTGCCGGCCAACGGCTTCCTGGCCAGCAACCGTTCGCGCGAGAAGGTACGCACCTGGTTCCACAAGCTCGACCGCGCGCGCAACGTGCAGGCCGGGCGCGAACTGCTGGACCGCGAGCTCAAGCGTCTGGGCCTGCAGCAGGCCGACCTGATGCTCGCCGCCCGGCGTTTCCACGCCGACAGCGTCGACGACCTGTACATCCAGGTCGCGCTTGGCGACACCGGCCCCAGCCAGGTCAGCCGCGCGCTGCTGGAGGCGGAGAAGGAGAAGAACCAGCCCGCGCCGGCCACCCCGGCGCTGCCGCGGCCGACCGCGCGCCGCGACGGCATCGGCCGCTCCGACTTCACCGTGCAGGGCGTGGGCAACCTGCTGGTGCAGCTGGCGCGCTGCTGCCAGCCGGTGGCCGGCGAGCCGATCGCCGGCTACCTCACCCGGACCCGCGGGGTCACCGTGCACCGTGCCGATTGCCCGGCGCTGGCGCGGTTGTCGGCAGCGCACCCCGAGCGCGTGCTGCCGGTGGAGTGGGGCCGCGCCGGCGCGGGCTACGAGGTGGACGTGATGGTCCGTGCCATGGACCGGCGCTGGCTGCTCAAGGACATCACCAACCTGATCGCGCAGGAGGATGCCTACGTGCTCAACATCAACAGCGATCCGCTGCGCGACAGCGGCCGCATGCAGCTGCGGCTGCGGCTGAAGGTGAGCGACTACGGCCAGCTGTCCACCCTGCTGGGCAAGCTCGACGCGCTGCCGGGCGTGGACGAAGCGCGGCGCATGGGCTGAGGCCGGCGTTGCCGGCGGCGTCATCGCGGGCTGCTAGGCTGGCCGCATGCACAAGACCCGTTCCCGCCTGCCAGGATGGCTGTCGCCGCTCGTCGGGCGCGTGCACCTGTACGCGCGCTGGTGGGTGGCGCGTGGCTGGGACAGCCCGCGCGCGTGGCGCTCGATCGCCATCGGGGTGCTGCTGCTGGCGGTGCTGCTGAGCGTGTTCCGGCAGCCGCTGGCGAACCTGTTGTGGCCGGAGACCAAGATCCAGCGCCTGCTCGACGACGGCCACCGCGCGCTGCGCCAGGGCCATCTGTCCGCGGCCGATGGCAGCGGCGCGCGCGAACTGTTCGAAGCCGCCGCGGCGCTGGATCCGGACCGCGGCGACGTACGCGACGCGCTGGCCGATACCGGGCGCGCGGCGCTGGAACAGGCGCGGCGGCAGCTGGCCGCCGGCGATGTGCCCGCCACCCGCGCGGCGCTGGCGCTGGCGCGGCAGCTGCAGGTGCCGCAGGGGGAGCTCGACGCCATCGCTGCGCGCCTGCAGCGCCAGGCGCGGGAACCCGAGCGCGTCGACGACCTGCTGCGCCGTGCCGAGGCGGCACAGGCGCAGGGGCGTCTGGACCAGGGCGCCGACAGCGCGCTGCCGTTGTACCAGCGGGTGCTGGCGGTACGCCCGGATCACCTGCAGGCGCTGCAGGGGCGCGACGACGCGCTGTCCGACCTGCTGGCCGCGGCGCTCGACGCGACGCGGCGGGACGATATCCAGGCGGCGGCCGGCCTGCTGCGGCGGGTGGAAGGCTATGACCCGGGGCACGCCGAACTGCCCGCGGCCCGCGCCGCGCTGAACACCGCGCTGGAGCGGCGTCGTGGCCAGGCCGCGCGCGACCTGGCGCGGGGGCGCCTGCGCCAGGCTGCGGACGGATACAGCCGGGTGCTCGCGCTCGGTGACGACCCGGTGGCGCGCCGCGGATTGCAGCAGGTCGCGCGGGCCTGGGCCGGCGAGGCCGTGCGGCTGGCCGGCGACTTCCATTTCGAGCAGGCGCGGCAGGCGCTGGAGCAGGCGCGTGCATGGGCGCCGGGCAGTGCCGACGTGGCCGCCGCCGAGCAGGCGCTGCAGCGCGCGCAGGGCGCGCACCGGGCGCTGGAGACGCGGATGCCGGCCGCCGAGCGCGAGCGCCGGGTACGCGCACTGCTGGCGCAGATGGACGCCGCGGCGGCGCAGGGGCAGTGGCTGCTGCCGCCCGGCGCCAGCGCCTACGACCGCTTCAAGGCCGCGCAGGCGCTGGCCCCCGGCGACGCGCGGGTGAAGCAGGCCGGTGCCCGCATCCTGCCCGCCGCCCGCGACTGCATGGAGCACCACCTGCAGGGCAACCGCCTGCAGGCGGCGCGCACCTGCCTGGATGCCTGGCAGGCGCTGGCGCCGGGCGATCCGCGGTTGCCCGCGGCGCGGCGGCGGCTGGCGCAGCGCTGGCTGGCGGTCGGCAGCGAACGGCTGGGCGCCGGCGACGTGGCCTTCGCCGGCCGCGCGCTGGACCAGGCGCGCGCGCTGGACCCGGCGACCCCGGAGCTGCCGGCCTTCGCCGAACGGCTGGGCAACGCCCGGCGTTAGTCCAGGAACACCCGGGTCACCACGTCGCGCGCGGCGTCCATCGAGAAATGCCGGGCAATGTTGTCCAGGCCGTTGCCGGACAGCCGCCGCCACAGGGCTTCGTCGTCGTGCAGCCGCACCACCGCGTCGGCGAACGCCGCGGCGCCGTCGGCGACCAGCACGTCCTCGCCGTCGCGCAGGTGCATGCCCTCGGCGGCGCAGCCGGTGGCCACCACCGGCTGGCCGTGGGCCATGCTCAGGTTGATCTTGCCCTTGACCCCGGCGCCGAAGCGCAGCGGGGCCACCGCGACCCGGCCACCGGCCATCCACGGCACCACGTCGGGCACGTAGCCATGCACCTGCACGCCGGGCTGCGTGGCCGCCAGCACGCGCAGGCTGTCGGGCACGTCGGCACCGATGCAGTGGAAGCCGATGCCCGGCAGGCGTTGCCGGATCAGCGGGAACACCTCGCCGATGAACCACTGCATCGCATCCAGGTTCGGCGGGTGGTTGAAGCCGCCGACGAACACCAGCCCCTGCCGCTGCGCCCAGTCCAGCCCCTGGCCGGCGACCTCGTGCAGGTTGGACAGCAGCTCGACCCGCACGCCGGGGGCATCGACCGCCAACTGCGCCTTCTCGGCGGCGCTGACCAGCAGGGTGACGTCGGTCGCGGCCATCACCGCCAGCTCGCTGGCCCGGGTGCGCTCGGCACTGCGCGCCAGCCGCGGGTCGCCGCTGAGCTCGGCGCCACGGCGTTCGCGCAGGTAGTGCAGGTCGACGGTGTCGAACACGGTGCGCGCCTGCGGCGCATGGCGCCGCAGCAGCGGCAGGCATTGGCTGGCGACGTGGTGGCGCACCAGCAGCACCACCTGGAAGCGCTGGCCATGCGTGCGCAGCCACGCGCCGACGCCGTCCAGCCACGGCGCGTGCCAGACCTCCACGCCCAGCGCCTGCAGGGCGTGGGTGGCGGCGACGCCGTGTTCGCCGCGGGTCGGCAGGAACACCACGTGGGCGCCGCCGGCCAGCAGCATGCGGATCAGGTTGAACTGGCGCAGCGAGGCCGAATCGCGATCCGGGCGCGGCACCGCCTCGTCGATGATCAGCACCTGGCGCTGGCCACGGTGCAACAGCGCCGGGCCCGGCACGCTGCCCGCCGGCAGCTGCCGCGCCAGCGCGATGCGCCAGGCGTCGGCGAACACCTGCTGGTTGCGCACCTGCCAAGCCTTGACCCCGCTGCCGGTGTCGGTGCCGTTGCTGGTGCCTTCGTCGTGGACCACGCGGCTGGCCGGCTGCACCAGCACGCGGTGGCCGGCGGCGCGCACCTTGAACGCCAGGTCGGTGTCCTCGTAGTAGGCCGGCGCATAGCGCGCATCCAGCCCGCCGAACCGCGCCAGCAGCGCACGCGGAATGGCCAGCGCCGCGCCGGAACAGTAATCGGCGTCGCGCAGGCTGGCGTAGCACGGGTCCTCCGGCGATTCGAAACGCCCGTAGCTCCAGCAACTGCCGTCGTCGAACACCACGCCCCCCGATTCCTGCAGGCGACCATCCGGATACAGCAGCTGCGCACCGACCAGGCCGGCCTGCGGAATCTGCACGAAGGTGTCGAGCAGGGCGTCCAGCCAGCCCGGTTGCGGCACGGTGTCATTGTTCAGCAGCACCACGTACTGGCCGCGGGCCAGCCGCAGGCCGTCGTTGCAGGCGGCGATGAAGCCGCCGTTCTCCGCGCGGCGGTGGTAGCGCAGGCCGTCGATCCGCGCCATCCAGCCAGCGGTCTCGTCGCTGCTGCCGTCGTCGACCACCAGGATCTCGCAGGCCGCCGCCGGCGGATGCGCGGCCAGTGCGCGCAGGCACGCCAGGGTATGCGCGGCATGGTTGTAGACCGGGATCACGATGCTGGCCAGCGGCTCGGCGCTGCTGGGCACGGCGAATGGCGCGAAGGCGGCCGCGGCCGGTGCGTACAACGGCGCGCGCCGCGGTGGCGGCTGCCGCCGCAGGCGCACGCCGACGCGCTGCAGGGTGGTGCGCCAGCCGCGGGTGCGCAGGCTGGCCAGGCCGCGGCGGATCAGGCCGACGATGCGGGCGAGGTGGTAGCGCGCATCGGCCGGGGACATCGACATTCGGTTGCAACTCCAGCTTAAGCAGGTGGGGGCCGGCAGCGGTGCGGTGGCGCGAGGCTGCGTTAGACTCGCCTGAACCTACATTCTCGCATCCCCGTGCCGCGACGCTACGATACCGACGAACTGGACGACGATACCGACGAGCCGGGCACGCCCTGGCGCAACCGGTTGATCACCTGGGGCCTGGCCGCCGCCGCCCTTGGTCTCGGTTTCCTGATCCCGTACACGCTGTACCTGAACTCGCAGGTGACCCAGCGCTTCGGCGAGCTGCGCTGGCAGATCCCGACCCGGGTCTATGCCAGGCCGCTGGTGCTGGCGCCGGGCGTGGCGATGAACGCCGGCACGCTCAAGACCGAGCTGGCGGCGTCGGCCTATCGCGATGACGGCATCGGCCAGAGCCCGGGCACTTACCGGCTGCAGGACGGCCGGTTCACCATTTCCAGCCGTGGCTATGTCGATGTCGACGGGCGCGTGGCGCCGCGCCGGATCGACGTGGTGGTCTCCGGTGGCCAGGTCGCCTCGCTGCGCGATGCCGCGCAGCGCAAGCCGCTCAAGGCCGCGCGGCTGGACCCGGCGCGCATCGCCACCCTGTACGGGCAGAAGCAGGAGGAACGGCGGCTGGTGCGCATCGCCGAAGCGCCCGAGCTGCTGGTCACCGGCCTGCAGGCGGTGGAGGACAAGGATTTCAACAGCCACCACGGCATCGACCTGAGCGGCATCGTGCGCGCGGTCTGGGTCACTGTGCGCTCCGGCGGCAAGGTACGCCAGGGCGCCAGCACGCTGACCCAGCAGCTGGCGCGCAGCGGCCTGCTCGGCATCGGCAAGGAACAGACCCTCACCCGCAAGTTCAACGAGGTGCTGTACGCGCTGATCATGGAAGCGCGCTACGACAAGCAGGTGATCCTGGAGGCCTACCTCAACCAGGTCTACCTGGGGCAGCGCGGCAGCCAGGCGATCCACGGCGTGGCGTCGGGCGCCGAGTTCTGGTTCGGGCGCGATCTGAATTCGCTGACCACCGAGCAGGTGGCGCTGTTGATCGGGCTGGTGAAGGGGCCGTCCTACTACGATCCGCGGCGCAACCCCGAGCGCGCGCTGGACCGCCGCAACTTCGTGCTGGGCAAGCTGCACGAGAACGACCTGATCGACGCGGCCGAGTACCAGCGCGCGCTGAAGGCGCCGCTGGGGGTGCCGAAGGTGCCGGGGCTGGCGGCGGCCAACCGCTTCCCGGCCTATATCGACCTGGTGCGCCGCCAGCTTGGCCATGACTACCCGGAAAGCACCCTGCAGGGCGCGGGCCTCAACGTCCTCACCGGCATGTCGCCCTCGGCCCAGGCCTACGCCGAAGGCGCGGTGGCGCATACGGTCAAGTCGCTGGAGAACAAGCGCCGCCCCGAGCTGCAGGCGGGGCTGGTGCTGACCGACGTGCACAACGGCGACGTGCTGGCGGTGGTCGGCAGCCGCGATGTCGCCGAGCCGGGCTTCAACCGCGCCATCGACGCGCAGCGGCCGGTCGGTTCGCTGCTCAAGCCGTTCGTGTACCTGCTGGCGCTGGCGCAGCCGGACCGCTGGTCGCTGGCGACCTGGGTAGAGGACACCCCGGTGACCGTGCAGCTCAGCCGCGGGCGCAACTGGACCCCGGGCAACGCCGACAACCGCAGCCACGGCACGGTGCGCCTGATCGACGCGCTGGCCCGTTCCTACAACCAGGCCACGGTGCGGGTCGGCATGCAGGTCGGGCCCGAGCGCATCACCCAGCTGATCCACGTCTTGGCCGGGCTCAAGGCCGAAGCCAACCCGGCGGTGATCCTGGGCTCCACCGACCAGAGCCCCTACGGCATGGCGCAGCTGTACCAGTTCCTGGCCTCCGGCGGCGAGATCCAGCCGCTGCACGCCGTGCGCGGGGTGGTCGACGCGCAGGGCACGCTGCTCAAGCGTTACGACAAGAGCCCGGCGCCGGCGCAGGAAGGCGATTCCATCGCCGCCAACCTGATCAGCGTGGCGCTGCAGCAGGTGGTGTCCAGCGGTACCGCCTCCGGGCTCAACGCCGACGGCCTCGGCCGGCTGCAGCCGGCCGGCAAGACCGGCACCACCAACGACGGCCGCGACAGCTGGTACGCCGGCTACACCGGCGACCACCTGGCGGTGGTGTGGATGGGCAACGACCAGAACGAGCAGGCCGGCCTGTTCGGCGCCACCGGCGCGATGCGGGTGTGGTCGGGCATCTTCCGCAACCTGCCGAGCCGGCCGCTGCGGGTGAACAGCAAGGGCCTGGACTGGCAGTACGTGGCCGCCGAAGGCACCAACAGCACCGACGAAGGCTGCCCGGGCGCACGCCGGCTGCCGTTCGTGGCCGGCTTCGCCCCGGCCTACGCGCCGTGCGCGCCGCCGGCGGTGCCGGAAGAGGAGACCCAGGAAGGCGGGGGCTGGCGCAGCTGGTTCGGGCTGGACCGCAAGGAACCGGCCGCGGCGTCAAGCACGCCTTCAGACGCGCCTGCGCGATAATGGCGGCATGAACCACACGCTCCCGATCCACCGCGCACTGGCCGTCCTGGCCGCCTCCCTGGCCCTGGCCGCCTGCACCAGCACGCCACCCCCGCCGCCGTCCCCGGTCGATACCACCACGCCTGCCCAGCGCATGGCCGCGGTACAGGCTGCCGCCGGCGCCGACGACAAGGAAGTGACCGTGCAGCCGCTGCGCGACCCGCAGGTGGACGACCTGCGCCAGATCGCCGGTGAACGCCGCGGGGCCGGCGACCTGGCCGGTGCCGCCGATGCGCTGAACCAGGCCCTGCTGCTGGTCGAGGACGACCCGGCGATCCTGCAGGAACGCGCCGAGATCGCGCTGCTGCAGGGCGACTGGGCGCGCGCCGAGACGCTGGCGCGCAAGGCGCTCGCGCTGGGCTCGCGCACCGGGCCGCTGTGCCGCCGCCACTGGGCCACCATCGAGCAGACGCACCTGGCGCGCGTGGAGAAGGAAAACGCCGCGTCGGCGCATGCGCAGATCGAAGCCTGCACCGTGCCGGGGATCATCCGCTATTGAGGGGCCGGGGATCGCAGGCCAGCGGCCCGTGGGTACCGGCTTCTTGCTGATTCCAAGCCTCCGGCCCCGGACCTCCGATGCTTAGAACCGCCAGCCGTGAAGCCCTCAGCGCCGACGGCGCGCTCGCGCGGCAGCTCGACGCCTTCACCCCGCGCGCGGCGCAACTGCGCCTGGCCGAGGTCATCGCCGATGCCTTCCAGCAGCGCGACGTACTGCTGGCCGAGGCCGGCACCGGCACCGGCAAGACCTTTGCCTACCTGGTCCCGGCGCTGCTGTCCGGGCTGAAGACCATCGTCAGCACCGGCACCCGCGCGCTGCAGGACCAGCTCTACCACCGCGACCTGCCACGGGTGCGCGCCGCGCTCGGCGTCGGCCACCGCAGCGCGCTGCTCAAGGGCCGCGCCAACTACCTGTGCCGCTACCGGCTGGACCAGGCGCGCGGGGAACCGCGCCTGGCCTCGCCCGAACAGGCCGCGCAGTTCCAGCGCATCGTTGCCTGGTCCGGGCGCACGCAGTTCGGCGACGTGGCCGAGCTCGACGGGTTGGCCGACGATTCGCCGCTGCTGCCGATGGTCACGTCCACCGTCGACAACTGCCTGGGCAGCGACTGCCCGTTCTGGAGCGAGTGCTTCGTGGTGCAGGCGCGGCAGCGCGCGCAGGAGGCCGACCTGGTGGTGGTCAACCACCACCTGCTGCTGGCCGACCTGGCGCTCAAGCAGGAAGGTTTCGGCGAGATCCTGCCGGGCGCGCAGGCGTTCGTGATCGACGAGGCGCACCAGCTGCCGGAACTGGCGGCCGGGTTCTTCGGCGAAGGCTTCGGCATGCGCCCGTGGCAGGAGCTGGCGCGCGACTGCCTGGCCGAATGCCGCGGCGTGGCCGGCGCGCAGCCGGTGCTGCAGCCGCCGGTGGCGGCGCTGGAAATGGCATTGCGGCAACTGCGCGCGGCGATGGAGCCGTTGCCGCCGCGCGGCACCCAGTGGCGCGCGCTGGCGGTGCCGGCGGTGGCCGAGGGCTTCGACGTGCTGGCCACGGCGCTGGCCGGGTTGCGCGATGCGCTGGCCGGTGTGCGCGAGGCGTCGCCGGGGCTGGACGCGTGCCATGCACGCGCGCTCGAAGGCGCGGCGCGGCTGGCGCGCTGGCTGGGCGAGGATGCGCCGCTGCCCGATTTCGAAAGCGATGACGCCGACATCGGCGCCGCCGGCAACGATGTGCTCTGGTACGAGCTGACGCCGCGCGGCTTCCGCTGCCAGCGCACCCCGCTGGACGTATCCGGGCCGCTGCGCGAACACCGCCTGCGCTCGCACGCGGCCTGGGTGTTCACCTCGGCCACGCTGACCGTCGATGGCGACTTCGGCCACCTGGCCGCGCGGCTGGGGCTGGACGACCCACACACCCTGGTCCAGCCCAGCCCGTTCGACTGGCCGGTGCAGGCGCTGTGCTACCTGCCGCGGCAGTTGCCCGATCCGGCCGCACGCGGCTTCGGCGCCGCGCTGATCGCCACCCTGCGCCCGGTGCTGGAGGCTTCGCAGGGGCGTGCGTTCCTGCTGTTCGCCTCGCACCGCGCGCTGCGCGAGGCCGCCGATGCGCTGCGCGGCGGGCCGTGGCCGCTGTTCGTGCAGGGCGAGGCGCCCCGCGCCAGCCTGCTGCAGCGTTTCCGCGAATCGGGCAACGGCGTGCTGCTGGGCTCGGCCAGTTTCCGCGAAGGCGTGGACGTGGCCGGCGACGCGCTGAGCGTGGTGGTGATCGACAAGCTGCCCTTCGCCGCGCCGGACGACCCGGTGTACGAGGCGCGGCTGGACGCGATCCGCCGCGCCGGTGGCAACCCGTTCCGCGACGAACAGTTGCCGCAGGCGGTGATCGCGCTCAAGCAGGGCGTGGGCCGGCTGATCCGCAGCGAGAGCGACCGCGGCGTGCTGGTGCTGTGCGACCCGCGCCTGCTCAGCCGCGGCTACGGGCGCGTGTTCCTGGATTCGCTGCCGCCGTTCCGCCGCACCCGCGAACTGGCCGATGTGCAGGCGTTCTTTGCGCGACAATGGCAGCCCGATGCCGACGCGCCGGGCATGGAAACCGCCATGCCGCCCCTTCCCGATCCCGATGTGACCCCATGAAGCTGCTCGCCCTGGAAACCGCCACCGAAGCCTGTTCCGTCGCCCTGCATGTGGACGGGCAGGTACTGGAACGCTTCGAGATCGCGCCGCGCCGGCATGCGGAACTGACCCTGCCGTGGGCGGAACAGCTGCTGGCCGAAGCCGGCATCGCCCGCGCGCAGCTGGACGCCATCGCCCTGGGCCGCGGCCCCGGCGCGTTCACCGGCGTGCGCCTGGCCATCGCCATCGCCCAGGGCATCGCCCTGGCGCTGGACCGGCCGCTGCTGCCGGTGTCCACGCTGCAGGTGCTGGCGATGCAGGCGCCCGCCGACGCCAGCCACGTGCTGGCCAGCATCGATGCGCGCATGGGCGAGGTCTACGCCGCGCGCTGCGTGCGCCGTGGCGATGGCCTGTGGGACGAACAGGGCGCGGAAGTGGTGATTGCCCCGGAAGCGCTGCAGCTGCCCGACGATGGCAGCCGCTGGGCCGGGGTCGGCACCGGTTTCGGCGCCGCCGAGGGGCTGCTGGCCACGCGCCTGCAGGCGCGGCTGTCGTCGGTCGATGCGCAGGCGCTGCCGCGCGCATCGGACGTGTTGAAGCTCGCCGTGCCGGCCTTCGCCCGCGGCGAGGGCATCGCTCCCGAACGGGTGCAGCCGGCCTACCTGCGCGACAACGTCGCGCTCACCCTGGTCGAACAGCAGGCGCTGCGCGCTTCGCGCTGACCTGCCCGGCAGGGCACTGCCGGGAAGGCGCCAGGCGCGGCGAGCCCCGCACCTACCGGGGCCGGTTGCCGCCGGCATCCAGCAGCGCATTGAGTTGTCCGATCATCGCGTCGTCGTAGCCGATGCCCTGCGCTGTCTGCGGCCGTGGCGCCGGCGCATCGGCATCGCGCAGTTCGGCGCGCAATCCGCTGCTGGCGCCGTAGATCGGCGCCGCGACCGTGAAACCCCGCACGGGGCGCGTGTCGAACAGCGCCCGGTACAGCTGCACCGCATCGAGCAGCGTCAGCGCCGGCCCGGGATGCATGCCGTCGGCGTCGTACCAGGCGAGCGTGCCGGCGCCGGTGGAGAGCCGGCGCAGGCTTTCGGAAATCTCCACGTAGCCGATGCCGGCCTGCGTGGCGGCGGCGCGTTCGGCCTGGACAATCGCCGCCGACGCGCGGGGATGGGGCTGGTAGCTGCCCAGCAGCAACACCCGTGCGCCGGCCTGGCGGCCCGCCGCGGCCAGTGCCTGCACCGCCTGCCGCGACGCCCGGCAGGGATCCTCGCCGGCGCCACAGAGCAGCTCGCCGCCGCGTTCCTGCAGCACCAGCACCGCCGGCCGGTAGCGGGCCAGCGCCCGCGGCACGCTGCCGTCGGCCACCCGCTGTTCGAGCGTGGCGCCGCCCTGCACGAGCATCGCGGCGTGCATATGCTGCCCGTTGGCATTGGCCAGTGCGGCGAACGTGGCCGGCAGGTTGCCGACATAGGTCAGGCTGTTGCCGACGAACAGCACGCGCTGCGGCACTGCCGGCTGCGTGGCACCGGCAGGCACCTGCATGCCGGCCAACAGCAGCGACAACAGCAGCATCCATCGACGCATGCGGACGACCTCTCCCTGGACTGTCGGTACGACCGCGCTACCAGTCGATGGTTCCGCGGATCACCGTCTGCACCTGGCCGCCGGACCACACGTCGCCGTGCGCGTCAATGCGCAGTTCCAGCAATGCGTCGTGGCCGACCTCGCGGCCCTGGCTGACGCTGTAGCGACCGCCGTGGCCGGGCAGCGCGCCGCGTTCGTCCAGCCACGCGGCGAGCACCGCATTGGCGGCGCCGGAGGCGGCGTCCTCGAAGCGGCGGCCGTTGCCGACGAAGGCGCGCACCGCCAGGTCGTGCGCCTGGCCATGGCTGCGGGCGTAGGCGAACACGCCCATCGCGCCGCTGGCCTCGGCCAGGGTGGCGATGGCGTCCCAGTCCGGGGCCAGGCCGCGCAGGGTGGCCTCGTCGGCCAGTTCCAGCAGCCACCAGCGGCGGCCGCCGTCCATCAGCACCGGCGGCAGCGCGCCCAGCGCCCAGCCAGCGATGGCCGGGCGCAGCCGCGCATCGGCGGCGTCCACGATCTCCGCCACCGATGCGCGCGGGGTGCGGATGGCGATGCGGCGGACGCCGTCGATCGTGTCCACCCGCAGCGGCAGCTGCCCGGCGATGCCGTCCTGCACCAGCAGGCCGTCGACCGGCGTGGCCAGGCCGCACTCCAGCACCGCATGCGCGCTGCCGACGCTGGGGTGGCCGGCGAACGGCACTTCCTTCTGTGGCGCGAACATGCGGATGCGGTAGCTGCTGCCCGGCACGGTGGGCGCGAACACGAAGGTGGTCTCGGGCAGGCGGGTCCAGCGGGCGATGGCCTGCATGGCGGTATCGTCCAGGCCGTCGGCATCGAGCACCACGGCCAGCGGGTTGCCGGTGCCGGGGCGCGGGGCGAAGACGTCCAGTTGCAGGAAGCGGCGGGTAGTCATGGGGATTCCGTGGGGTAGGGGAGATATCCGCAGGCGCGCGATCGGCCTCACCGGGAAGGTTCCCGCGCACGCAAGTGCGCACCTGCGGGCAGGGGGGCGGCGGTTACCAGTCGAGGTGGCCGCCGATGACCGGCTGCACCTCGCCGCCGATCCAGACATGGCCCTCGTCGTCCACCTGCACATGGACCTCGCCGTTGCGGCCGCGCTCGCGGCCCTGGCTGGCGCGGTAGTGCTGGCCGGGCGCGAGCCGGCCCTGGGCCAGCAGGTGCGCGGCGACCAGTGCGTTGGCGCTGCCGGTCACCGGGTCTTCGTCGATGCCGACGCCGGGGGCGAAGGCGCGCACCACGTACTGGTAGCCCACGTCGGGCCGCGCCGCGGCGGCGAACACGGCGAGCTTGCCGTTGCCGGGCAGGGCGGCGATGGCCGCCAGTTCCGGCCGGTAGCGGCGCAGCGCGGCTTCGTCGCCGGCCTCCAGCAGCCACCAGTCCGGGCCGTTGTTCCACAGCGCCGGCGCCACGCCCGGGCGTGCCAGTGCGGCCAGGCCCGGCGGCAGCGCGGGCGTGGCCGCGTCGCGCTGTTCCGCGCGCGGGCTGCGCACGTGCAGCAGGCGGAAGCGGCTACTGCCCTGCACCCGCACCGGCAGCAGGCCGGCGGCGCACTGCTGCAGCAGCCGGCCGTGGTCGTCGGCCGTCGCCAGGCCGTGCTCCAGCGCGGCCCAGGCCGCGCCCACGCTGGGGTGTCCGGCGAAGGGCAGCTCCATCCTCGGGGTGAAGATGCGGATGCGGTAGCCGGCGTCGGCGTCGGGCGGCAGGAAGAACACCGTCTCGGACAGGTTCAGCCAAGCGGCGATGGCCTGCATGGCGGCATCGTCCAGGCCGTCGGCATCGAGCACGACGCCCAGCGGGTTGCCGGCGCCCGGGCGCGCGGCGAAGACGTCCAGTTGCAGATAGCGGCGTGCGGTCATGGCAGGGGTCCAGGCGGGGGCCGGCCAGCATAGGCCGCGCGCGCCGGCATCGCGAGCCCGGGCGTCCTCCGCGCGCGCCGCCGTGGCCACCGGCGCAATGCGGTCGCCCGCAACCGGCGGCGGCGCGGGGCGGGGCATGGCTATAGAATCGACGGTTCCGCCCGCCTGTCGGGTCTTTCCCCACCGTGAACCCCCACGCCAATGTCCTCTTCCCCCCTCGTCGATCGCTGGATCGTCCTCAAGTTCGGTGGCACCTCGGTGTCGCGTCGTCATCGTTGGAACACGATCGGGGAACTGGCGAAAAAACGTGCGGACGAGACCGGTGGCCGCGTGCTGGTGGTGGTGTCCGCGCTGTCGGGCGTGACCAATGAGCTGACCGCGATCGCCGACGGCGCCGCCGACAGCCGCGAGCGGGTCGCCGCGCTGGTCGCGCGCCACAACGCATTCCTGGCCGAGCTGGAGCTGGGCCAGGAGGTGCTGGCCGCGCGGCTGGCGGCACTGCAGGCGCTGCTCGACGACCCGCGCGCGGCCCACCGCCCGCTGGACTGGCAGGCCGAGGTGCTGGGCCAGGGCGAACTGCTGTCTTCCACCATCGGCGCGGCCTACCTGCGCGGCAACGGCCTGGATTTCGGCTGGATGGACGCGCGCGACTGGCTGCACGCGCAGCCGCCGGCGCCCAACCAGAGCGCCTGGTCGCAGCGGCTGTCGGTGAACTGCCAGTGGCAGGGCGACGCCGGGTTCCGCCAGCGCTTCGCGGCGCAGCCCACGCGCATGCTGATCACCCAGGGCTTCATTTCCCGCCACGGCGACGGCGGCACCGCGATCCTCGGCCGCGGTGGCTCGGATACCTCGGCCGCGTACTTCGGCGCGCTGCTGGGCGCCAGCCGGGTGGAGATCTGGACCGACGTGCCGGGCATGTTCAGCGCCAACCCGAAGGACGTGCCCGACGCGCGCCTGCTCACCCGGCTGGATTATTACGAGGCGCAGGAAATCGCCACCACCGGCGCCAAGGTGCTTCACCCGCGCTCGATCAAGCCGTGCCGCGACGCCGGGGTGCCGATGGCGATCCTGGATACCGAGCGCCCGCACATGCCCGGTACCAGCATCGACGGCAGCGCCGAGCCGGTGCCGGGGGTCAAGGCGATCAGCCGCCGCAACGGCATCGTGCTGGTGTCGATGGAAGGCATCGGCATGTGGCAGCAGGTCGGCTTCCTCGCCGACGTGTTCGACCTGTTCCGCCGGCATGGCCTGTCGGTGGACCTGATCGGCTCGGCCGAGACCAACGTCACCGTCTCGCTGGATCCGTCCGAGAACCTGGTCAGCACCGACGTGCTGGCCGCGCTGTCGGCCGACCTGTCGCGGATCTGCAAGGTCAAGGTGATCGTGCCGTGCGCGGCCATCACCCTGGTCGGTCGCGGCATGCGCTCGCTGCTGTACAAGCTCTCGGACGTGTGGGCCACGTTCGGCAAGGAGCGCGTGCACATGATCTCGCAGTCGTCCAACGACCTGAACCTGACCTTCGTGATCGACGAGGCCGACGCCGACGGGCTGTTGCCGATCCTGCACGACGAACTGATCGACAGCGGCGCCATGCCGGTCTACGAGGAGCAGGTGTTCGGCCCGCGCTGGCGCGAGATCACCGGCAGCGTGCGCCCGCGGCCGACGCCGTGGTGGCGCGCGCCGCGCTCGCGCGGGCAGCTGCTGGAACTGGCCGCGCAGGGCACGCCGCGCTACGTGTACCACCTGCCCACGGTGCGCGCGCGCGCGCGCCAGCTGCAGGCGGTGGCGGCGCTGGACCGCCGCTACTACGCGATCAAGGCCAACCCGCACCCGGCCATCCTGCGCGCGCTGGCCGCCGAAGGCTTCGGCCTGGAGTGCGTTTCGCTGGGCGAGGTCGAGCACGTGTTCGAGGTGTTGCCGGAGCTGGCGCCGGCGCGGGTGCTGTTCACCCCCAGTTTCGCCCCGATCGGCGAGTACGCCGCGGCGCTGGCGCGCGGGGTCAACGTCACCGTGGACAACGTCGAACTGCTGCGGCGCTGGCCGGAGGTGTTCGGCGACCGCACGCTGTGGCTGCGCATCGACCTGGGCCATGGCGACGGCCACCACCGCAAGGTCAATACCGGTGGCAAGGAGGCCAAGTTCGGCCTGTCGGCGCAGCGGGTGGACGAATTCATGGACGTGGCGCGCGGCCTCGGCGTGCGCGTCACCGGCATCCACGCCCACCTGGGCAGCGGCGTGGAGAGCAGCGGCCACTGGCAGCAGGTGGTGGACGAGCTGGCCGGCTTCGCGCGCCGCATCGGCAGCGTGGAGATCCTCGACATCGGCGGTGGCCTGCCGGTGCCGTACAGCGACGACGACGAACCGTTCGATCTGGACGCCTGGGCCGCCGGCCTGGCCGCGGTCAAGGCGGTGCACCCGGCGTTCCAGCTGGCGGTCGAGCCGGGCCGCTTCCTGGTCGCCGAGGCCGGCGTGCTGCTGGCCCATGCCACCCAGGTGGTGGAAAAGGATGGCGTGCGCCGGGTTGGCCTGGACGCCGGCATGAACGCGCTGCTGCGCCCGGCGCTGTACGACGCCTGGCACGACATCGCCAACCTGTCGCGGCTGGAAGACGCGCGCGACCTCGACTTCAGCGTGGTCGGGCCGATCTGCGAATCCAGCGACGTGTTCGCGCAGCGGGTGAAGCTGCCGTTCACCACCGCCCCCGGCGACGTCATGCTGATCGCCGACGCCGGCGCCTACGGCTTCAGCATGGCCAGCCGCTACAACCAGCGCGCGCTGCCGTGCGAGGACATCATCGACGATGCGTCGTGACCTCCGCGCCGCCCTTGCCCCCTCGTTCCGCCGCGCCCACGCAGCACCGCGCGCGGCACCCCGCTTGATTCCGGATACGCCATGACAGCTTTCGACAAAGACCAGGTTTCCCGCTTCCGTTTCGTCCGCTGCGCGTTCGCCGCGGACACCGGCGTGGCGCGGCTGGTGTACGCCTTCGACGACGGTCCGGAGATGACCGAGACCGTCACCGTGCCGGGCGCGCCGTTCCACCTGGACCCGGCGCGTGCGGCGGCGGTGCAGCGCGCGCTGCGGCTGCTGCACCTGGTCGCCGGGGTGAGTTACTACAAGGCGGCGGTGCCGGCGCAGGTGGCCATCGACAGCTACGCCATCGACGCCGCGACCGCGGCGCTGGTGGAAACGGTCTACCTCAACGGCCTGGGCGAGTTCGCCTACCGCAACGGGCTGAACCTGCGCGGCCGCTTCCGGTTGCCGGTGGAGGCGCAGGCCGAACCGGCGGCGCAGCCGCTGGGCCTGCGCGAACACGCCCTGGTCGCCATCGGCGGCGGCAAGGATTCGCTGGTCAGCATCGAGGCGCTGCGCCACGCCGGCGTGGCCGCGACCGTCACCTGGATCGGCGGCTCGCAGCTGATCCGCGCCTGCGCCGAGCGCACCGGCCTGCCGATGCTCAACATCGGCCGCGCGCTGGCGCCGGAGCTGTTCGAACTCAACCGCCAGGGCGCGTGGAACGGCCACATTCCGGTGACCGCGGTGAACTCGGCGATCATGCTGCTGGCGGCGCTGGTGCAGGGCGTGGACCAGGTGGTGTTCTCCAACGAGCGCTCGGCCAGCTACGGCAGCCAGATCGCCGGCACCGGCGAGGTCAATCACCAGTGGTCCAAGGGCTGGGCGTTCGAGAAGGCGTTCGGCGAACACGTGCAGCGGCACGTCGCCGCCGACCTGCATTACTACTCGCTGCTGCGGCCGCTGTCCGAGCTGGCGGTGGCGCGGCAGTTCGCCAGGACCGACTACTACGACGCGCATTTCTCCAGCTGCAACCGCAATTTCCACATCCTCGGCGAGCGCCCGGTGAACCGCTGGTGCGGGGTCTGCCCGAAGTGCCACTTCGTGTTCCTGGCGCTGGCGCCGTTCATGCCCAAGACCCGGTTGGTGCGCATCTTCGGCCGCAACCTGCTCGACGACGGCGACCAGGCCGGCGGCTTCGACGCGCTGCTGGAATTCCAGGACCACAAGCCATTCGAGTGCGTGGGCGAAGGCAGGGAGTCGCGCGCGGCGATGGCTGCCCTGGCCGCGCGCCCGGAATGGAAGGAAGACGTGCTGGTCAAGCGGTTCGCCCAGGTGATCCAGCCGACCCTGGCGGCCGACGAACTGAAGATCGAGCCGCTGCTGGTGATCGACGGCGAGCACCGCATCCCCGCCGCCCTGTGGGAGCGCCTGCGTGCGGATTTCGCAGCTTGAGGGGCAGCGCGTCGCGCTGTGGGGCTGGGGCCGCGAGGGCCGCGCCGCCTTCCACGCGCTGCGCGAACGGCTGCCCGGCCTGGCGTTGACACTGTTCTGCCCCGAGGCCGAAGCCGCGGCCGCGCGCGCTGAAACCGCCGGTGCGCTGCAGGTGCAAAGCGCGGTCAGCGGCGAGGCGCTGGCAGGCTTCGACGTGGTGGTGAAATCGCCCGGCATCAGCCCGTACCGGCCCGAGGCGTTGGCCGCCGCGGCAAGTGGCACGCAGTTCATCGGCGGCACCTCGCTGTGGTTCAGCGAGCACGCGCGCGCCGACGGCACGCTGCCGGACACCGTGTGCGTGACCGGCACCAAGGGCAAGAGCACCACCACCTCGCTGCTGGCGCACCTGCTGCGCGCGGCCGGGCACCGCACCGGGCTGGCCGGCAACATCGGCCTGCCGCTGCTGGAAGTGCTCGACCCGCAACCGGCGCCGGCGTACTGGGCGGTGGAACTGTCCAGCTACCAGACCGGCGAGGTCGCGCGCAGCGGTACGCGGCCGGACGTGGCCATCGTCCTCAACCTGTTTCCCGAGCACCTGGACTGGCACGGCAGCGAGCAGCGCTACATCGACGACAAGCTGTCGCTGGTGACCGGCGGCCACCCGCGGGTGGCGGTACTCAACGCCGCCGATCCGCACCTGCGCGCGCTGCAGCTGCCGCACAGCCAGGTGGTGTGGTTCAACCAGGCCGAGGGCTGGCACATGGTCGGCGAGGTGGTGCACCGCGGCGCGCAGCCGGTCTTCGATACCTCCGACACGCCGCTGCCGGGCCGCCACAACCGCGGCAACCTGTGCGCGGTGCTGGCGGCGCTGGAAGCGCTGGGGCTGGACGCGGTGGCGCTGGCGCCGGCGGTGCGCGGCTTCCGCCCGCTGCCCAACCGCCTGCAGCTGCTGGGCGAGCGCGACGGCCTGCGCTGGGTCAACGACTCGATCAGCACCACGCCGCATGCCTCGCTGGCGGCGCTGGACTGCTTCGCCGGGCAGCGCATCGCACTGCTGGTCGGCGGCCACGACCGCGGCCTGGACTGGCACGACTTCGCCGCGCACATGCGCGACCATGCGCCGCTGGAAATCATCACCATGGGCGGCAACGGGCCGCGCATCCATGCGCTGCTGCAGCCGCTGGCCGGCGAAGGCCGCTTCGGCCTGCATGCCGCCGCCGACCTGCCGCACGCGGTCGCGCTGGCGCGGGCCGCGCTCGGGGAGCAGGGCGGGGTGGTGCTGCTGTCGCCGGGCGCGCCGAGCTTCGGCGCCTACCGCGACTACGTGGCGCGCGGCCGCCACTTCGCCGAACTGGCCGGCTTCGACCCGGACAGCATCAGCGCGATCCCGGGGCTGGGGGTCGGCTGACGGCGCGTATCCGGGCGGGGTCGGGGGTTGCCGGGTGCCGGCCCATGGGCGTGGGCCGGGCCCGTGCTTTCGCTGAGTGGCGCCGTGCGCGGCGACCCCCGACCCCGGGGAGGCCGGAGTACAGGGCAAAGGGGGCGGCACGCGCCGTTCATGCCGCATGAGGCATAGACTCGCCGCATTCCCCAGACGGAGTGACTCCCATGCGAACCGTGCGCAAGTGGCAGGTGGCGTTGCTGGTGGCGTGTGCGTCGGCGGCACTGCCGGCGCTGGCGAAGATGCAGCAGCGGCCGGTGGAGTGGCAGCTGGACGGCGCCCGCTACAGCGGCGTGCTGGTCTTCGATGACGACGGCGACGCGCGTCGCCCGGGCGTGGTGATGGTGCCGAACTGGCGCGGGGTGAACGCGTCGGCGATCGAGAAGGCCGGGCGCATCGCCGGCGACGACTACGTGGTGCTGGTGGCCGACGTCTACGGCAGCGCGGTGCGGCCGAAGGACGACGCCGAAGCCGCCGCGGCCTCCAGGCCGCTGCGTGAAAACCGCGAGCTGTTGCGTGCGCGCGCCCGCGCCGCGCTGGACGCGCTCAAGGCCCAGGCCGGCAAGGCGCCGCTGGACGCCTCGCGCATCGCTGCGGTGGGCTTCTGCTTTGGCGGCAGCACGGTGCTGGAAATGGCGCGTGCGGGCATGCCGCTGGCGGGTGTGGTGAGCCTGCACGGCGGCCTGTCCACGCCCAGCCCGGCCGCCGCCGGGAGCGGCAAGGTGCCGATGCTGGTGCTCAACGGCGCCGCCGACCGCGGGGTGACGGCCGGCGATATCGCCGCGTTCGGCGCGGAAATGGATGCCGCCGGCGCCGACTGGCAGTTCGTCAATTTCAGCGGTGCGGTGCACTGCTTCGCCGAGGCCGACGCCAACAGCCCGCCGGGCTGCGTGTACGACCCGCGCGCGGCCAGGCGCGCGTGGAAGATGATGGACAGCTTCCTGGAAGAGCGCCTGGGCGATTGAGCGCCGGGGCCGGCGCGGGCGCGGCGTCCGTTGCAGGCGGGGGCGGACGCCGCGCCCGGAACCGGCAACGCATCGCGCCTGCCGCTGGCGGTCGCCGGCCTGCAGCCGCGCGGCCGCCTAGGCGCGGGGGACGTGGCTGCGTGCGGCCGCGATGGCGCCGGCGATCGCCGCGCGCGCCTGCGGGCTGTTGCGCCAGCAGCTGCTGCCCAGCATTGCCGCGGCCTGGCCGACGATGTCGCCGGGCTCGGCCTGCGCCAGTTGCCGCAGGGTGTGGAAACCCAGTTGTTCCAGCCGTGCCACCACGGTGGCGCCGACGCCTTTCACCGCCAGCAGCGCGGCGCGCTCCTCGTCGTTGAAATGCCGCGCGGACGTCATCGGCTCAGTGGCTGCGTTCGACCGCGTAGCGGGCCAGGCCGCGCAGGGCGGCGACGGCATCGCTCTCGGGCAGGCCATCGAGCGCGCGCTCGGCGGCGTCGGCGTACTCGACCGCGCGCTGGCGGCTGTATTCCAGGCCACCGGTGGCGCGGATGGCGGCCAGCACCTCGGGCATGGCGTCGGCATCGCCCTCCTGCACGATCGCGCGCAGGCGCTCGCGCACGGCCGCGTCCGAATGCGCCATGGCATGGATCAGCGGCAGCGTGGCCTTGCCCTCGGCCAGGTCGTCGCCCAGGTTCTTGCCCAGCTCCTCGGCGTTGGCCGAGTAGTCCAGCACGTCGTCGGCGATCTGGAACGCATAGCCCAGCGCCATGCCGTAGTCGTACAGCTGCCGCTGCACCGCCTCGCCGGCACCGCTGGCCAGCGCGCCCAGGCGGGTACCGGCGGCGAACAGCACCGCGGTCTTGCGCTCGATCACCCGCAGGTAGGCCGCTTCGTCGGTATCCGGGTTGTGGACATGCAGCAGCTGCAGCACCTCGCCTTCGGCGATGCGGTTGGTGGTATCGGCCAGGATGCGCATGACCGGCATGCGGTCCAGCTCGACCATCAGCTGGAAGCTGCGCGAATACAGGAAGTCGCCGACCAGCACGCTGGGCGCGTTGCCCCACAGCGCGTTGGCGGTGCTGCGGCCACGGCGCAGGTCCGACTCGTCGACCACGTCGTCGTGCAGCAGGGTCGAGGTGTGGATGAACTCGATGATCGCCGCCAGCTGGTGGTGCTCGGGCCCGGCGCCGCCGGCGGCATGCCCGGCCAGCATCACCAGCATCGGCCGCAGGCGCTTGCCGCCGGCGGAAATGATGTGGTCGGCGATCTGGTTGATCAGCACCACATCGGACGCCAGGCGGTGGCGGATCAGGGCATCGACGGCGGCCATGTCCGGGGCGGCGAGGGTCTGGATGGCGGGCAGGCCCAGCGCGGGGCGGAGGTCTTCGGCGATGCTCATGCGATGGCGTCGGGGGGCGTGGGGCGATTATAGGCGGTGCCGCCGGTGACCGGGCGCCGCCGCCGGCACGCGCGTGAATACGTATGCACTGCGCGCCATGGCTCCGGTGCCGCCGCTAAGCTGGCGTGGTTCATCCATGCCCGGCCGCGGGCACGCACAAGCCCGGAGGGGCGCTCGATGTCGAACACTCCCTGGTGGCGGGGCGCCGTCATCTACCAGATCTATCCGCGCAGCTTCCTGGACACCAACGGCGATGGCGTCGGTGACCTGCCGGGCATCATCGACCGGCTCGACTACATCGCCTCGCTGGGCGTGGATGCGATCTGGGTATCGCCGTTCTTCCGCTCGCCGATGGCCGATTTCGGCTACGACATCGCCGACCAGCGCGACGTCGACCCGCTGTTCGGCACGCTGGACGACTTCGACCGGCTGCTGGCCAGGGCGCATGCGCTGGGCCTGAAGGTGATGATCGACCAGGTGTTCAGCCACACCTCCGACCAGCACCCGTGGTTCCGCGAGAGCCGGCAGAGCCGCGACAACCCCAGGGCCGACTGGTACGTGTGGGCCGATGCGCGCGAAGACGGCACCCCGCCCAACAACTGGCTGTCGATCTTCGGCGGGGTGGCCTGGAAGTGGGAGCCGCGCCGGCGCCAGTACTACCTGCACAACTTCCTGTCGTCGCAGCCGGACCTGAATTTCCACAACCCGGCGGTGCAGCAGGCCACGCTGGACTACGTGAAGTTCTGGCTGGACCGCGGCGTCGACGGCTTCCGCCTGGATTCGATCAATTTCTGTTTCCACGACGCGCAGTTGCGCGACAACCCGGCCAAGCCGGAGAGCGAGCGTGTGGGCCGCGGCTTCAGCCCGGACAACCCGTACGCCTTCCAGTACCACTACTACAACAACACCCGGCCGGAGAACGTCGGCTTCCTCGAGCGCCTACGCGCGCTGCTGGACCAGTACCCGGGCGCGGTGGCGCTGGGCGAGATTTCCTCGGAGGATTCGCTGGCGACCACCGCCGAGTACACCGCGCCGGGCCGCCTGCACATGGGCTACAGCTTCGAGCTGCTGGTGGACGACTACAGTGCCGGCTACATCCGCGCCACGGTGGAGAAGCTGGAGGCGACCATGCGCGACGGCTGGCCGTGCTGGGCGGTGTCCAACCACGACGTGCAGCGCGCGGTGACCCGCTGGGGGGGGCACCCGGCCGACCCGGCGATGGCCAGGATGCTGGTCGCGCTGGTGTGCTCGCTGCGCGGCTCGGTGTGCATCTACCAGGGCGAGGAACTGGGCCTGGGCGAAGCCGACGTGCCGTTCGAGGCATTGCGCGACCCCTACGGCATCACCTTCTGGCCGAACTTCAAGGGCCGCGACGGCTGCCGTACGCCGATGCCATGGACCGGCGGCGAGCTGGCCGGCTTCAGCACGGCCAGGCCATGGCTGCCGATCCCGGCCGAGCACCGCGCGTTGTCGGTGCAGGCGCAGGAGGCCGCGCCCGATTCGGTGCTCAATGCGTTCCGCGCGTTCCTGGCCTGGCGTCATGCCCAGCCGGCGCTGACCGGCGGTGCGATCCGCTTCCTCGACAGCGCCGAGCCGGTGCTGATGTTCGAGCGCACGCGGGATGGGCAGACGCTGCTGCTGGCCTTCAACCTGTCGGCGGCACCGGTGCGGCATCCGCTGCCCGCTGGCTCGTGGCAGGCGCTGGCCATGCCCGGCCCGGATGCAGGACGTGCCGAGGCCGGCGAACTGCTGTTGCCCGCGCACGCGGTGTACTGCGCACGGCGCGGCTGAGCGTTGCAACCCGCGACGCGGCCTGCAGGGGCGGAGAGCGATCTCCGCCCCTGCTGCGTTGTGCTTCGCCTGCGCGCGCAACGCAGTGCGTGCCGCCCGGCACCGGCCATCGTGCGCCGCATGCGCTCCGGCGCCGCGGAGCGGCGAGGAACCATGGTGGGGCGCTGGCCCGGCGCGGCGCGCAACGCGCGCCCCGGTGCCGATGGACCGCGATGCCCTCGCGCATGGGCGGCGTGCCGGCACGTCCCCGGCCGCGGGCGTCATCGGCCCGTGGGAAACAGTACGGTGTCGGCCACATCGCGATGCGACGACCGGTTGCCAGCGCCGCCGGACAGGGGCGCGGCGTGACACATCCGGCCGTTGCCAGGGCGGGGCGTCGCGGGTGCAGCCGCGGGCGGCCGCGGGGCGGCCTCAAGCGCCGGGATGGTGGCCGCGGCACCGGCCGCGCGCATGAAAAAACCCGCTGCCGGGGCAGCGGGTCCGGTGTGCGGCTGAAGCCGACGGCTCAGAACTTGTAGTTCACCCCGATCTGGTAGCTGCGGCCCCATTCCACGGTCTCCAGTGGACGATCCTTGCTGCCGGCATAGGTTTCGTACCTGGAGTTGGTCAGGTTGCTGGCCTGCAGGTACAGGCTCAACCCGCTGAGCATCGTGTCACTGCCGAAGCTGTAGCCGAGCTGCGCGTCCAGCACGTTCTCGCCCTTGACGTAGCGCAGGGTGCGGTTGCCGTTGAAGTTGCCGATCTCGCCGATGAAGTCCGAGCGCTTGCGCTGGTTCAGGCGTACTTCGAAACCGTCGTTCTCGTAGTAGGCGGTGAAGTTGTACACGCGCTTGGACAGGCCCGGCAGCATGATCGGGGCGCTGCCGACGCTGGAGACGGCGCCCGGATCCGGCGGGATGGTGATGCTGCTGTCGTTGAAGCTGGCGCTGGCGACCACGCCGAAGCCGCGCAGCGCGTCGGCGAACAGGTCCAGCGGCAGCGAGGCGGTCAGTTCCATGCCGCGCAGGCTGCCACCGCTGCCGTTGAACGGCGCGGTGTAGGTGCCGGTCGTCTGCGCCGGTGCCTGGAGCTGGGCTTCGTTGGCCGGGATCTTCAGCCACTCGGCGACCTGGCTGGTGAAGTCGTAGCCATCGCGCTTTTCGGTATAGATGTAGGTTTTCAGGTCCTTGTAGAACACCGCGGCGGCCACATAGGCCTTGTTGCCGAAGTACTTTTCCCAGGACAGGTCCACCGCGTTGGCCAGCCACGGCTTCAGCTGCGGGTTGCCGCCACTGGCGCCGGGTTTGCCCTGGCCGGTGTCCATGCCGAATTCCATCGACGCGCGCATCTCGTCCACCCGCGGGCGCGCCACCTGGCGGGCCAGGGCGAAGCGCACGGTGTTCTCGGCCGGCAGTTCGAACGCCAGGTTCATGCTCGGCAGGAGCTTGGAGTACTTGCTGCCCTCGTGGATCGGGATCACCTGGTTGCCGACCGGCTGCGAACCGTCCCAGTAGTTGGAGTGCGAGGATTGGTCCACGTGCTGGCCCTGCAGGCCGATGTTGCCGCGCACCGGGATCGAGCCGATCTGGGTGCTGATGTTGGCGCGCAGGAACAGCGTGGCGATCTCCTCGTCCACCGTCCACTGCTTGGGAATCAGGTAGCTCTCGGTGGTGGTGGGCTTGAACACCATGTACCTGGCGACCGCGGCCGGGACGTTCCAGGCCGGGATGCGGCCGGCGCCGGCGAAGCCCAGGTCGACCGGCGCGTACTGCAGGTCGGCGGCGATGCTGGTGATGCCCTGCGCGCCCAGGTTGATGTTGCCTTCGGCCTGGGTCTTGTCCTTGCTGCGGTCGGCGTAGTTGGCACCCACGTCGATATCGCTGAACCAGCCCAGGGCGTCCGGCGCCGGGAAGTTGAGCGCCAGCTTGAAGCCCTTCAGCTCGTCGTCCACATGCGGGGTCTTGCCGTAGCCCGAGCCGTAGATGGTGTTGGTCAGGAACAGCTTGCCGGCATCGGAATAATCCCGCCCCGGGGTGAACCGCGGGAAGTTGCCGCCGGCGAAATCCAGGCGCACCGAATCCAGCCGTGGGGCCGGCAGCAGCTGCAGGTTGTTCTCCAGGTTGGTCTCGTCGCGCACCGCCTTGGACCAGCTGACGTCCGCGACCAGGCGCACCTCGCCGAAGGTGAATTCGTTGTTCCAGCCGAAAGCCTTGATGCTGTCCTCGCGGTAGTTGTACATGCCGCGCACCAGCGGGTAGACGTTGTGCGCCACGCCGCTGACGAAGCTGCCGTCGCGGGTCACCGCGTCGGTCAGGTACAGCGGGTCGTAGCCACCGTTGTAGCCACCCAGGTGGATTTCCAGCTGGTTGGCGGTGTCGTATTCCTTGGCCTTGGTGTAGAACGCATCGAGCGTGCTGGTCCAGGCATTGTTGGGGCGGAACTGCACGGTGGCCATCACGCCGTCGCGCTTGGCGTTGCCGGTGCGGCGCAGCGCCTTGATGCCGTCGGAGTAGAACGTGTAGGCGGGGACGCCGGGGCGGTTCAACGGCGTTCCGTCGTCGTTGCGGTCCTTCCACGGTTCGTACAGGCCGACCTGGTTCTCCTGTTTGGGCATGTCCGAGTGCGAGTAGCCGATGGCCAGGCCGATGGTGTCGTCGGCGAACTTGTCCACGAAGCTGACGTTGAAGCGGTTGCCGTAGGGGTCGACGCCGGCGGCTTCGCCCAGCGAGTTCTTCTGGTAGCGGCCGCTGACGGCGATCACCCGGTCGCCATAGCTGAGCGGGCGCACGGTCTGCATGTCCAGGGTGCCGGACAGGCCCTGGCCGACCAGGCCGGCGTCGGGGGTCTTGTACACGGTCACGCCGCTGATCAGCTCGGACGGATACTGGTCGAATTCCACGCTGCGGTTATCACCGGTGCTGACCATCTCGCGGCCGTTGAGCAGGGTGGTGGCGAAGTCGGGCGACAATCCGCGCACGCTGATCACCTGGGCGCGGCCGGCCACGCGCTGCGCGGCCAGGCCGGGCAGGCGGGCGATCGATTCGGCGATGCTCACGTCCGGCAGCTTGCCGATGTCCTCGGCCGAGACCGCTTCGACGATCGAGGTGGCATCGCGCTTGACCGAGATCGCGCTCTCGATGCCGCGGCGGATGCCGGTGACGGTGACCGTGTCCAGGTCCACGGCGTCGGCTTTCTTCTGGCCGTCGTCGGCGGTGCTCTGCGCGTAGGCGCCACTGGCCTGCAGCGCCAGCGCGGACGCGAGCGCCACGCTCAACAGGTTGCGCTTGGTGTTCAACATTCTCCCCTCTCCCAGGTGATGTCGTTTGGTTGTTCGGTGCCTGCACCGGAGCGGTTTGCGGGCGTTCGTCGCCGTTGCGATGCGCTCGGGTTGCGACTGCCATGCATGGTAATCAGCGGGCAACGTCGTGGAATCGGCCTGCATACGTATTCAATGCGCCGACAAGCGGCGCGTCCGCCGGGATTGCGCATGACAACGATGGCAACGGCGCCACGAGGCGCCGTCGGCCATGCGCAGTCGCGGTAGGAGATGCCGGGCGTGCCCGGCATGAGGCGGCCGAACAGCCATGCCGCGCAGGCCCCGCACCCACGGCGCAATCAATCCAGCGGCACGAAGCGGATCGCGGTGCCGCCGCCGGGTGCGAGCTTCAGCACGATGCGGTCGCCGCTGCCGACCTCCCGGGTCTCGCGGGCGAAGGCGAAGGGCTGGTCGCGCCAGTTGGCGCCGTCGCCGTCGCGGTAGATCTCGGCGCGGTAGCGGCGGCCCGGCTCCAGGAACGACAACGGTGTATCCAGTTCGCGCGGCTGGTCGTCGCCGACGCTGCCCAGGAACCATTCGCCGCTGCCGCGCGCCCTGCGCGCGATGGTCGCGAACTGCCCGACTTCGCCGTCGAGCACATGGCTTTGCTCCCAGTCCACCGCCACGTCGCGGATGAACTGGAAGGCATCGGGATGCTGCGCGTAGTGTTCGGGCAGGTCGGCCACCATCTGGATCGGGCTGTACAGCACCACGTACAGCGCCAGCTGCTTGGCCAGGGTGCTGCGCAGCGGCAGGCCGTTGCGGCCCTTCAGGCTGACGATGCCCGGGGTGAAGTCCATCGGCCCGGCCAGCATGCGCGTGAACACCAGCGTGGCTTCGTGTTCCGGCGGGTTCGGCGGCGCGCCCCAGGCGTTGTACTCCATGCCGCGCGCGCCTTCGCGCGAGACCCAGTTGGGCCAGGTGCGGCGCAGGCCGGTGTCCTTGATCGGTTCGTGCGCGTTGACCGCGATGTGCCGCCGCGCCGCCTGCTGGACCACGCGCAGGTGGTGGTTGCTCATCCACTGGCCCTCGTGCCACTCGCGCACCACCGGGCCACCGGCGTGGTCCTGGCGCTGGATGTCGCCGGCGTCGCAGACGTAACCGGTCTTGACCACGTCCACGCCGTTGCGCGCGTACATCTCGAGCGCGGCCGGCAACTGCCGCTCGTAATGGCTGACCGCGCAGGCGGTCTCGTGGTGGCCGACCAGGTGCACGCCCTTGCCGGCGGCGTAGCTGGCCAGCCCCGGCAGGTCGAAATCGGCGGTGGCACGGGTGAAGTCGAAGCCCCAGCCGTTGGCGAACCAGTTGCCGTCCCAGCCGGGGTTCCAGCCTTCTACCAGCACCCCGCGGAAGCCGTTGGCGGCGGCGAAGTCGATGTAGCGCCGGGTGTTGGCGGTGGTGGCGCCGTGCCGGGGGCCGGTGGCCCAGGTCTCGGTCTCCAGGTGCAGCGACCACCACACGCCGACGTACTTGGCCGGCGTGAACCAGCTCACGTCGCCGATGGCATTGGGCTCGTTGAGGTTGAGCACCAGGCTGGATTCGGCCAGGTCGCCGGCGCGCTCGCCGACCTGGATCGTGCGCCACGGCGTACTGAACGGCAGCGCACGCACCACCGCGGCGTCGCCACTGCCGGGCGTGAGCGCGGCGCGCAGCACGTCGCCGTCGCCGCGGGCCAGGTTCATGCCCGCGTAGTCCAGCAGCGCGGCCTCGTGGATGGCCACATGCAGGCCGCTGTCATCGCGCAGGGTCAGCGGAGTCTGCGCGGTGCCGATCTCGCGCAGCGGGGTGTGGCGGTACAGGTATTCCTCGCGGTTCCATTCGAACGCCGGGATCCACCAGGCGCTCGCGGCGCGGGCGAGCGCGAACTCGGTCAGCTCGGCGCGGATGCGCGCCTCGCCCATCGCCGCCTGCCGCGGGAACTCGTAGCGGAAGCCGACGCCGTCGTCGTAGACGCGGAACACCACGTCGAAACGGCGCCCGGGATGGGCCGCGTCCACCGGCTTCTCGGCGAAGCGGGCGCGCAGTTCGTTGTAGTGGTTGCGGGTCAGGCGGCGCTCGCCCCACGGCTGCTCCCAGGTCTCGTCGAAACTGCGGCGCGACTGCCCGACCAGTTCGAGGTTGCGTTCCAGGCGCCCGTCGCCGAGCAGGAAGCCCAGCCGCGACGGGGCGATCACCGCCTGGCCCCGGCGTTCCACCCGGTAGGCGATGCGTCCTTCGTGCTGCGCTTCAAGGACGACGGCGAGCACGTCGCCGGGCGAGGCGATGCGCGCCAGGTCCGCCGCCCGGGCGACGGGCAGGCAGGCCAGCAGCAGGAGCAAGGCGAGGGTGATGCGGTGCGGGAACGGGCAGGGGCGTGGCAGGACCATGACGGGTATCGGCTCCGGAGCACGGGGGCGGCAGGCAGGTGCCACCACTATTCCAGTTGGTGCACAGCGTCATCGGCGGCAGCGGCATTGAATACGTATGCACCGGCGGTGCGCATCGCGCGGGCGGCCTCTACCATGGCCCGGCCGCCGTGGCGGCGTACATCGCATCCGTGATTCCCGGAGGGGGGAAGCGCTTGATGAAAAGCAAACCGCAGCTGTCGTTCTGGCAGATCTGGAACATGTGTTTCGGGTTCCTCGGCATCCAGTTCGGCTTCGCGCTGCAGAACGCCAATGCCAGCCGCATCTTCGAGACGCTGGGTGCGTCGATGGAGGCGGTGCCGGGGCTGTGGATCGCCGCGCCGCTGACCGGCCTGCTGGTGCAGCCGGTGGTGGGCTACCTGTCCGACCGCACCTGGACGCGCTGGGGCCGGCGGCGGCCGTTCTTCATGCTCGGTGCGGTGTTGACCACGCTGGCGCTGCTGGTGATGCCGAATTCGCCGACGCTGTGGATCGCCGCCGGCACGCTGTGGGTGCTGGATGCCTCGATCAACGTGTCGATGGAGCCGTTCCGCGCCTTCGTCGGTGACCAGCTGGCGCCGCGCCAGCGCCCGGCCGGCTATGCGATGCAGAGCTTCTTCATCGGCGTCGGCGCGATCATCGCCAGTCTGCTGCCGTATCTGCTGGCGCGCTGGGGCGTGGCCAACACCGCCGCGCCGCGCGAGGTGCCGGACACGGTGCGCTATGCGTTCTACTTCGGTGCGGTGGTGCTGCTGGCGGCGATCGCGTGGACGGTGTTCAGTACCCGCGAGTACCCGCCGGCGGAGCTGGCCGCGTTCGACGACGCCGAGCCGCCCGCCGCGCACCGGGTGGCCGCGCCCGGCGGCGCGCCGCCATGGGCGCAGGTCGCCACGTGGCTGCTGCTCGGTACCGCGCTCGCGCTGTTGATCGGCTGGCGCCAGGGCGACCGCATGCTGTACGTGCTGGCCGGCCTGTGCATCGCCTACGGCGTGCTGCTGGCGCTGGCGCGGCTGCTGCCCGGCACCCACATGCTGGCGGCCATCGTCGGCGACCTGCGCGCGATGCCGGCCACCATGCGGCGGCTGGCGTGGGTGCAGTTCTTCTCGTGGTTCGCGCTGTTCGCGATGTGGATCTACAGCACCGCGGCGGTGGCCGGCACCCATTTCGGTTCCACCGATCCGCAGTCGGCCGCCTACAACGAAGGCGCCAACTGGGTCGGCGTGCTGTTCGGCGCCTACAACGGCTTCGCCGCGCTGGCGGCGCTGGCCATCCCGGCCATGGTGCGGGTGCTGGGCCTGCGCTGGAGCCACCTGCTCAACCTGTGGCTGGGCGGCGCCGGGCTGGTGTCGCTGATGTTCATCGGCGACCCGAAGTGGCTGCTGCTGTCGATGGTCGGGGTCGGTTTCGCCTGGGCCTCGATCCTGTCGCTGCCGTACGCGCTGCTGTCCGACAGCGTGCCGGCGTCGAAGATGGGCGTGTACATGGGTATCTTCAATTTCTTCATCGTGATCCCGCAGCTGGTGGCCGCCAGCGCGCTCGGCTTCGCCCTGCGCACCTGGCTGGGCGGCATGCCGATGCACGTGCTGGTGCTGGGCGGCTGCAGCCTGTTCGTGGCCGGCCTGTGCGTGCTGCGGGTGCCGTCCCGTCCGGAGGTGGTGTGATGCGCGTGCGTCTGTCGATGGCCGGCCTGGCGCCGGCGCTTTCCCTTGCCCTGCTGGCCGGCGCCGCCGCGGCCGCACCGCGCCCGGACTACGTCGGCACCACCGAGCCGTTCGCCGGCGACGCGGTGTACTTCGTGATCACCGACCGCTTCGTCAATGGCGACCCGGCCAACGACCAGCGCGAGCAGGGCGGCGCGCACCCGACCTTCGACATCCCGGTGCATTGCGCGGACGGTATCGACGGCAACATCGGCTACCTCGGCGGCGATTTCCGCGGCGTGCTCGACAATGCGCGGTACATCCGCAACCTCGGCTTCGGCGCGGTGTGGATCACGCCGATCGTCGACAACCCCGACCAGGCGTTCACCGGCAGCCGCCCGGTCACCTGCAACAGCAGCCTGACCGACCGCGGCAAGACCGGCTACCACGGTTACTGGGGCATCAATTTCTACCGGCTGGACGAACACCTGCCCAGCGCGGACCTGGATTTTTCCGGCCTTACCCGCGGCCTGCACGATGCCGGCCTGAAGGTGGTGCTGGACATCGTCGGCAACCACGGCTCGCCGGCCTGGACCATGCCGGTGCTGCAGCCGCAGTTCGGCCAGATCTTCGACCGGGACGGAAAGCTGATTGCCGACCACCAGAACCTGCCGCCGCAGCAACTGGACCCGAAGCACAACCCGCTGCATGCCTTCTACAACGCCATCGGCCCGGTCGACGGCGAAAAGGGGTCGATCTTCGACGGCAACCTGGCCGAGCTGTCCGATTTCAACCAGGACAACCCGGCGGTGATGGACTACCTGGTCGGCGCCTACCTGCAGTGGACCGCGCAGGGCGTGGACGCGCTGCGCATCGACACCATCGGCTGGCTGCCGCACCGGTGGTGGCATGCGTTCGTGCAGCGCATCCGCGCCGCGCACCCGGGCATGTTCATGTTCGGCGAGGCCTTCGACTACGACGCCGCGCGCATCGCCGAACACACCTGGCCGGCCAACGCCAACGTCAGCGTGCTCGATTTCCCGCTGCGCGGCGCGCTGGCGGCGGTGTTCGGCAGGGAAGGCCAGGGCTACGAAACCCTGGCCGGACCGCTGCACCTGGACGGCGGCCCGTACGCCAACCCGTACGCGCTGATGACGTTCTACGACAACCACGACATGGCGCGGCTGGACGCCAGCGATGCCGGTTTCATCGACGCGCACAACTGGCTGTTCACTGCGCGCGGCATCCCGGTGCTCTATTACGGCTCGGAAACCGGCTTCATGCGCGGCCGCGCCGAACATGCCGGCAACCGCGCCTACTTCGGCCAGGAGCGTATCGACGCGGCGCCGCGCAGCCCCATCTTCGCCCCGCTGCAGCGCATTGCGCGCCTGCGCCAGGCTACCCCGGCGCTGCAGCGCGGCCTGCAGGTCAACGAACGCCTGCAGGGCGACCAGGCGGTGTTCTACCGCGTGCTGCAGCACGGCGGCACCGCGCAGACCGCACTGGTGCTGCTCAACAAGGGCGACACCGCGCAGGCCTTCGAAGTGCGCCGCTACCTGCAGGCCGGCACCTGGCGTGACGCGCTCGAGGGTGGCACGCAGGCGGTGCGCGACGTGCTGCGGGCGATGGTGCCGGCGCACGCGGTCAAGGTGTTCGTGCTCGACGCCGAGGTGCGGCAGCCGGCACTGCAGGCGCGGCTGGACGCGGCGATGGCCGACCAGGCCGCACGCGACGCGCGCCTGGCGCGCTGACACCGCGCGCGCGAACGTCGCCCCCGCCAGCGCACACGCCCTGGTCGATGGCGCCGCGGCGGTACAATTCCCGGCCCCCCCGATGCCGCACGCCATGGACACGCTTGCCCCGCAGAACCCGCTCGAAACGCTGCTCAAGGCCGCCATGGACGGGACGTTGCCGATCAGGGCGTTCATGCAGGCGTTCGTCGCCTCGGAGGTGGTGCTGCTCACCGGCAGCCTGGTCACCCCCGATGGCAGCGGCTTTGATCCGCTGCTGTTCGACAAGCAGGGCGTGCTGCACGTGGCGGTGTTCACCGACATGGCGCGGGTCGGCATCCATGCCCAGCAGGCGCCGCACACGCTGCGCTGGCTGATGCTGGACGTGCTGCGCCGGGTACCGGGCGGCTACGGCGTGGTGGTGAACCCGGGCACGCCGCTGGGCTTCGAAGTGGCGCCATCGGGCGTGGGCGAACTGCTGCGGGATTTCGGCTGACCCCATGCATGCGGGGCTGGCCCCGCCTCGGGCGTCAGCGGGAAAGCGCCATGCGCGGCAAGGCCCGCAGCTACATGCGCGAGGATTCGCGCACCGCCAGCCTGACCGCGATGCTCTGGCTGTCCACCGGCGCGCCGGCGATCAGCGCCAGCAGCTTCTCCACCAGAAGGTGCCCGGCCAGCTTGGTGTCCTGCTGCACCGTGGTCAGCGCCGGCGATACCGAGGCCGCCAGCGGAATGTCGTCGAAGCCGGTGACCGCCACGTCCTGCGGTATGCGCAGGCCGTGCTCGCGCAGCGCGCGCAGTGCGCCGATGGCGATCAGGTCGCTGGCCGCGCATACCGCGTCGAAACGCTGCCCGCCGGCCAGCAGCGCGGCGCAGGCGGCGTGGCCGGACTCCTCGGTGGTGATGGCGTCGTGCTGCAGGCCCGGCTCCGGTTCCAGGCCGCGCGCGCGCAGCGCCTGCGCATGGCCGCGGTAGCGTTCCTGGAATTCCGGGTAATGGCTGGAGGCGTGGCCGAGGAAGGCGATGCGGCGCCGGCCCTGGTCGAGCAGGTGCGCGGTGATGTCGAAGCCGCCCTGGAAGTTGTCGCTGCCCACCGATACCCCGGGCTGGCCGGGCAGGGCCGCGCCCCAGCGCACGAAATGGGTGCCCTGTTCGACCAGGCGCCGCAGCCGTTCGACCGATTGGTGGTAGTCGCCATAGCCGAGCAGGATGATGCCGTCGGCCTTGTTGCTGTCCTCGAAATCGGCGTGCCAGTCGCTGGACAGCTGCTGGAACGACACCAGCAGGTCCTGTCCCTTCAACGCGCAGGCGCGGGTGATCGAGCCCAGCATCGAGTGGAAGAACGGGTTGATCAGCGAGTCGTCCGGGGTCGGGTCCTCGAAGAACAGCAGTGCCAGCGTGCCGGACTGCTGGCAGCGCAGGCTGGACGCGTTCTTGTCCACCTTGTAGTTGAGCTGGCGGGCGATCTCCAGGATGCGCCGGCGGGTGTCGGCGTTGACCATCGGGCTGCCGCGCAGGGCGCGCGACACGGTCGGTTGCGAAACGCCGGCCATGTGCGCGATATCCAGTGACGTGGCTTTGCCCTTGATGACCATCATGACCGGCAAGGTGAAGGTGCCGGCCATCATGCCACGTGGCGGCGGCAACCGTGCCGCCGCCACGGATCAACGCAGCGCCGTGGCGCCGGTCCGCCGGCAGACCTCGGCCAACGCGTCCTGCAGCCGCCGCGCGCGTTCGAAGTCGTGCAGGTCGGGGTCGTGTTCCAGCACGTGCGCGTCGTGCCACTGGAACGCTTCGGCGCCGTGCAGGTTCCAGGCCTGCTGCAGGCGCCGGTGCGGGTGGTTGCCCAGGCGCAGGGTGAACAACAGCCGGTTGCCGATGGTGGACAGGTCGTTGGCCGGTCCGGCCCAGCTTTCGCCGCTGGCGGTGCAGCGCACGTGGTAGATGCCGCTGCGGGTCGCGCGGCGTTTGTAGTCGGCGATCTGCTGCCGGCGCTGGTGCCTGTCCATGGGGGCTGGGGTCTGGCGGGAGGCCTTATATTGCCCGGGTAAAAATGAAATGGCAATATTACCCGGGTCAAATATGGAGCCATTGCATGAACGATCCCCTGAAGGCGCCCCACGCCCTGTTCGACGGCGGCCGGCTGCTGGTCCGCGGCGCGCTGCGCGACGTGGCGCGGGAGGCTGCCGCGCGCGCGGGCACTGGTGCGCACGGGCGCCCGCTGCTGGTGCTGGACGACCGCACCGGGCAGAGCGTGGACCTGGACCTGCGCGGTGATGCCGCGCAGGTGCTGGAACGGCTGCGCGTGCGCTTCGCGGTTGCGGACGCGAGCGGAAAACCCACGCCCAGGGAGCGCGGGCGCCCGCGGCTGGGCGTGGTGGCGCGCGAAGTCACCCTGCTGCCGCGCCACTGGGAATGGCTGGCGGCGCAGCCCGGCGGGGCCTCGGCGGCCCTGCGCCGGCTGGTCGAGCAGGCGCGCCGGGAGGACGAGGGGGCGGGCGACCTGCGCCAGCGCCGCGAGGCGCAGTACCAGGCGATGCGGGTGCTGGCCGGGGACCTGCCAGGCTTCGAGGAGGCCAGCCGCGCGCTGTTCGCGGGCGACACCGCCGCCCTTGCCATGCACTTCCGGCAATGGCCCGCCGATGTAGGCAACTACCTAGCCAGCCTGTCGGTGCACGACGCCGGCTGAGCCGGCAGGGTGGGCGGGAACGGGATGGGTTGCTACCATCCCATGTCCCGTTCCGTCCCGGCACCTGCACCGGGACCCACGGATGCCGGCTGCAGCCGGCACATACCCCGGCACACAACGCAAAGAGCGAATCCCATGGCCCGCGGCATCAACAAAGTCATCCTGGTCGGCAACCTCGGCAACGACCCGGACGTGAAGTACACCCAGAGCGGCATGGCCGTGACCCGCATCAGCCTGGCCACCACCAGCGTGCGCAAGGACCGCGACGGCAACAACCAGGAACGCACCGAATGGCACCGCGTGGTGTTCTTCGGCAAGCTCGGCGAGATCGCCGGCGAGTACCTGCGCAAGGGCTCGCAGGTCTACGTCGAAGGCGAGATCCGCTACGACAAGTTCACCGGGCAGGACGGCGTGGAGAAGTACACCACCGACATCGTCGCCAACGAGATGCAGATGCTCGGCGGCCGTGGCGAGGGTGGCGGCGGTGGTGGCGGTTACGGCGGCGGTGAACGCCCGCAGCGCCAGTCGGGCCCGCGCCCGCAGGGCGGTGGCTATGGCAACCAGGACCAGGGCGGCGGCGGTTACGGCCAGCGCCCGCAGCGGCAGGCGCCCGCGCAGCAGCCGGCCCCGCCGCCGATGGACGACTTCGCCGACGACGATATTCCGTTTTGATGCCGCGGCGGTAGATCGCCCGGTACTCCTGGAAAAGCCCTCGCTGCCGAGGGCTTTTTCTTTTTCACCTGCCCTGTGCCGCGCGCTGCGGCGCGGCGCGATACGCGGGGGAGATGGTCGGCGCGCCGCCGGAGCGCGGCGTCATCCCGTCATTCCGTCACCGCGGCCGCCTGCGCGATGCGTCGCGCTTCCTCCGCGCCCTTGCGCTCGCTGTAGCGGTCCACCAGATGCTCGCCGTGGCCGCGCACCAGCAGGGTGAACTTCATCCGTTCCTCCATCACGTCCACCACCCGGTCGTAGTACGGCGAGGGCTTCATGCGGCCGTCGTCGTCGAACTCCTGCCAGGCCTTGGCCACCGAGGACTGGTTGGGGATGGTGAGCATGCGCATCCAGCGGCCCAGCACGCGCAGGGTGTTGACCACGTTGAACGACTGCGAGCCGCCACTGACCTGCATCACCGCCAGGGTCTTGCCCTGGGTCGGCCGCACGCTGCCGTCTTCCAGCGGCAGCCAGTCGATCTGGTTCTTGAACACGCCGGTGATTGTGCCGTGGCGCTCGGGCGACACCCAGACCTGGCCTTCGGACCACTGCGACCACTGGCGCAGTTGCTGCACCTTCGGATGCTGTTTGTCCACGCTGTCCAGCATGGGCAGGTCGTGCGGATCGAACACCCGGGTCTCGGCACCGAGGTACTGCAGGATGCGCTCGGCTTCCCGTGCCAGCTTGCGGCTGAACGACTGCGGCCGCAGCGAGCCGTACAGCAACAGGATGCGGGGCCGATGCCGGTCGTCGGAACCCGCGGGTTCGTGCATGGGCGCGGGAAGCAGGCCGGCATCCAGATGGGTGGGGAGGTCGAAGGAGGATTGTTTGGGCTTAATCATTCGATTATTCTAGAAAAATGGAAACGAATGATGCAATCGCTGCCCTGACCGCGCTGGGACATGCGACCCGGCTGGCGGCCTTCCGTCTGCTGGTCGAGGCCGGCCCCGATGGACGCGTGGCCGGCGACATCGGCGAGGCGCTGGGTGTTCCCGGTGCAACGTTGTCCTTCCACCTGAAGGAACTGGTGCTTGCCGGCCTGGTGGTGAGCGAAAGCCAGGGCCGATACGTCTACTACCGCGCCAACTTCCAGGCGATGAACGGCCTGATCCAGTACCTCACCCACAACTGCTGTGCCGGTTCGCCCGGTGCCGCATGCGCGCCGGCGAACGCGCCGGCCTGCGCCTGCTGAGCGCGCGGCCGGTCACCACCGCGCCCTGTCTTTCCCCACACGACACCCCCGCCCATGACCCACAACGTGCTTTTCCTGTGTACCGGCAACAGTGCCCGCAGCGTCCTGGCCGAAGCCACGCTGCGGGCGTGGGCCGGGGACCGTTTCATGGCATTCAGCGCCGGCAGCAAGCCCACTGGCACGGTGAACCCGTTCGCGCTGGCCCAGCTGCGGGCCGAGGGAATTGCCACTGCCGGGCTGCGCAGCAAGTCCTGGGACGAATTCACCATGGCGGACGCGCCGCGCATGGACCTGGTGGTGACCGTGTGCGACGCGGCCGCGGCGGAGACCTGCCCGGTGGTGTTCGGCGATTTCCTGCGCACCCATTGGGGGTTGCCCGACCCGGCCGCGGCCGATGGCAGCGATGACCACAAGCGTGCCGCGTTCAAGCAGGCCCACCGTGTCATCCAGGCCCGGCTGAAGGCCTTGCTCGCACTTCCGGCTGCGCTCTGGCGCGACCGTGCCGGGCTACAGGCCGCGCTCGACGGCATCGGCGCGATTGGCGCCGGGGACGAAGCCAGTGAGTGACGCTGCGCCACGCATGGGGTTCTTCGAGCGCTACCTGACCCTGTGGGTGGCGCTCTGCATCGTGGTGGGCACGTTGCTGGGCCACCAGTTGCCTTCCGTGTTCGTGCGCCTGGGCAGCATCGAATGGGCGCAGGTGAACCTGCCGGTGGCCGCGCTCATCTGGGTGATGATCGTGCCCATGCTGATGAAGGTGGATTTCGGCGCGCTGCGCCAGGTCGGCCGGCACTGGCGCGGTATCGGCACCACGCTGTTCATCAACTGGGCGGTGAAGCCGTTTTCGATGGCCCTGCTGGGCTGGTTGTTCCTGCGCCACGTGTTCGGACCGTGGTTGCCGGCCGACCAGGTGGACTCCTACATCGCCGGCCTGATCCTGCTGGCGGCCGCGCCGTGCACCGCGATGGTGTTCGTGTGGAGCAACCTGTGCCGCGGCGACGCGGCGTTCACCCTCAGCCAGGTGGCCTTGAACGACGCGATCATGGTGGTGGCGTTCGCGCCGCTGGTCGCGCTGTTGCTCGGCATTTCCTCGATCACCGTGCCATGGGCCACGCTGGCCATCTCGGTGGGGCTGTACATCGTGGTGCCGGTGATCATCGCCACGTGCCTGCGTGCCTGGGTGATGCGCAAGTGCGGACAGGCCCGGCTCGACCGCTGGCTGGCCCGGCTCGGCCCGCTGTCGCTGGCGGCGCTGCTGCTGATGCTGGTGCTGCTGTTCGGCTTCCAGGGCCGGCAGATCCTGGCGCAGCCGCTGGTCATCGCGATGCTGGCGGTGCCCATCCTGATCCAGGTCTACTTCAATTCGGGGCTGGCGTACCTGCTGAACCGCAAGCTGGGCGTGGCCCATTGCGTGGCCGGTCCGTCGGCGCTGATCGGCGCCAGCAACTTCTTCGAACTGGCGGTGGCCACCGCGGTGAGCGTGTTCGGCGTGCATTCGGGGGCGGCGCTGGCAACAGTGGTCGGCGTGCTGATCGAGGTGCCGGTGATGCTGTCGGTGGTCCACATCGTCAACCGGTCGCGGGGCTGGTACGAACGACCGGCCGCGCACTGAGGCGCGGCCCAGGCCGTGGCCCGGGGCGCGCGCCGCCGCGCCCAGAATGGGGATTTCCCCCGATGCGCCGGCCCCGTTCCGGCGCCAGCATCACAGGCGTCGTGGCCGCCGGAGCGGGCCGCGGCCGGGACGCGTGACCGCAGCCGCAGGGCTTGCTGTACCGTGCCGCCATGTCCCCGTGTCCTGCTGGAGATAGTCGAATGATGAAGCGCTGGTCCCTCCTGCTGCTCGCCCTGGCCGCCGCCGGCGCCACATCCGCCACGCCCGCCGCCGAACAGCGGCCGCGTGCGCGCGAGGCGGGCGTGGTCATCGGCACGCTGCCGGTCGGGCCGCGCAACGCGATCACCGACGTGGCCGGTGTCGGCGTCGGCCATGCCACGCTGCGCGAGGGCACGCGCCTGCACACCGGGGTCACCGCGATCCTGCCGCACGCCGGCAACCCGTACCGGCAGCGGGTGCCGGCGGCGATCGTGGTCGGCAACGGCTACGGCAAGCTGGCCGGCATCACCCAGGTGCAGGAACTGGGCGAACTGGAAACCCCGATCCTGCTGACCGGCACGCTGAGCACCTGGAAGGTCGCCGACGCGGCGGTGGACTGGCTGCTGCGCCAGCCGGGCATGGAGCAGGTGCGCTCGATCAACCCGGTGGTGGGCGAAACCAACGATGGTTACCTCAGCGACATCCGCGCGCGCCCGCTGACCCCGGCGCTGGTGGAGCGCGCGCTGACCACGGTGTCGCGTGCCGAGGTCGAGGAGGGCGATGTCGGCGCCGGCGCCGGCACGGTCGCGTTCGGCTGGAAGGGCGGCATCGGCACCAGTTCGCGGCGGCTGCCCGCGGCCGATGGCGGTTACACGGTCGGGGTGCTGGTGCAGAGCAATTTCGGCGGCGAACTCACCATTGCCGGGGTGCCGGTGTGGAAGGTTCTGCCGGATCCGGCGGCGCATGCGCGCAGTTTGGCGGTGCCGCCGCCGAGCACCGGCGACGGCAGCATCATGATGGTGGTGGCCACCGATGCCCCGCTGGACGCGGCGCAGCTGCAGCGGCTGGCGAAGCGGGCGCTGGTCGGGCTGGCGCGCACCGGCTCGGTCATGTCCAACGGCTCGGGCGATTACGTCATCGCGTTCTCGACCGCCAGCGAGAACCTGCGCGACCCTGAGGTGGCGGTGCAGCCGGCGCGCAGCGTGGCCGGCGAAGCCATGTCGCCGCTGTTCCAGGCCGCCGCCGAGGCGACCGAGGAAGCCATCGTCAACTCGCTGTTCCGCGCGCACACCGTGCACGGGCACCGCGGCACCGCCGCGGCGCTGCCGCTGGCGCCGGTGCTGGAAGCGGTAAGACGCGCGCAGGCGGCAGCGGTGCCGCGCTGAAGTGTGCGCCGGGGCCCGCCGCGGCATGCGGCGGCGGGTGGTCGCGACGGTGCCGCCGCCACCGCGGTCACGCTGACCAGACAGCCCTGCCTGTCCGTTGAATGGCGTCATCCCGCCGCCGGCACGGCGCCAGTGGTCCGGCGATGCGCACCGCGCGCGCCGGGTCCGTCGAGGCCGGTCGGGGGTGGTGATCGCGCCATGCGCCGGGCGCGCGCGGAGTGCGCCTGGCCCAGGCGCGGGTTGTTCAGCCCGTCGGCCGCGGCTCGAACGGCCGCATGCGTCGGCGGCTCAGTTCAGCAGCCGCGCCAACTGCGTGCGGTTGCTCACGTTCAACTTGCGGAAGATCGAGCTGATCTGCGATTCGATGGTCTTGCGCGAACGGCACAGGCGCTCGGCGATGGCGTCGTTGCGCAGCCCCGAGGCAACCAGCCCGGCGACCTTGCGCTCGCTCGGCGACAGGCACGTGAGCAGGGGCAGGCTGCGCGCGGCAGCGGCGTCGTCGCCCTCGCCATCGGCGGCCAGGATCAGCAGGTGCTGGGCGTGGCGGAATGAATTGCCGGGCGCCGAACTGATCTCCACGCGCAGGGACTGCGTCGGGTGCTGCGGATGCGCCACGGTGAAAGTGGCGCGCTGGCCGGCTGCCGCCGCCGTGCCGGCGGCGCCCTCCATCCAGCGCCGCAGCGGCAGTTCGATCGCACGCGGCAGGCAACCGTCGCGTTCCGTATCGGTGCTCCAGCGCCGGCAGATGCGCTTGGCCTCGCGCGACATGTACGACGGCACCAGGTTGCCGTCCACCAGCAACGCGGCCAGCGGCAGCGCGTACAGCAGGTCCTCCACGGCCTTGTGCCGCAGCCGGTCGGATTCGAGCATGCGTACCCGCTGCAGGCTGGCGTCCAGCAACGGATACAGCTCGGCCAGGAATGCCAGCTCGGCGTCGGACAGCTCGGTATGGGCGGTGAGGATGCGGATGCTCAGTACCGCCTCCAGCCGGGTGCCGTCCCAGAACGCCAGGTGGATGAACTCGCGCCAGCCCGGCGCCGGGTTCTGCGCCTTGAGTCGTTCCGGCGCCAGCGCGTCCTGCGAGGCGATCTGCGAGAACGTGTACCAGCGGATCCGCGGATTGGCGTCCAGGTAGGGCGCGGCGACTTCCAGGCTGGTCACCAGGCGCGCCCCGTCGTCGCCGGCGGTGGCCAGGTGATGCCGGCCCTGCAGCGGCTGGTAGCCGTCGATGTCGAACAGCAGGCTGCACGAATGGCACGGCAGGGCGGCGTTGATCAGTGTCGCGCATGCCTGCCACAGCGACGCCATGTCCAGCGCCTTCACCAGCGCCGCGCGCGCGGACGCCAGGCCATCGGCGCGCGCGCAGGGTGGGGCATCGAGCATCAGCATGGCGTCTCCGGAAGGGCGCGGGCGGCGCGCGGCATCGTGGCTATGTAGCAGTGGCCCGTAGCGCTGGCAAGCGCCGCGCGCCGGCCGCGGCCGGCCGTGGCAGCTGGCCGGGAATATGCGGGTTTTTCCCGATTCGGGGCGTTCCCCGGTATGGTCGAATGGCGACGATCAGTTCCGGCCCGGGCAAAGGTGGCGACCATGCATTACACGAACGAACGGCAACAGGTGGGAAGCGAGGCCAGGCCATGAGCGCGGCCGCCGGCAGGGTGATCCTGCACATGCCCTACCTGTTGTTCCTGGGCGAGGAAACCAACCCGCTGAAGGCCAAGACCGCCTTCGGCCTGCGCGACTGGAGCGCACCGGACTGCATCGGCCAGACGCGGTTGCCCGGCGGCACCATCGACCTCGGCCTGGCGGAGCTGGACCCGGCCGCCGCGGCCGCGGCCGGCGCACGCTCGCTGGTGATCGGCGTGACCCCGGTCGGCGGGCGCATTCCCGCGCATTGGAGCCCGCTGTTGATCGCCGCGGTGGAGGCGGGCCTGGACATCGTCAGCGGCCTGCACACGCCGCTGGAATCGGTGCCCGGCCTGGCACAGGCGGCGCTGCGTTCGGGCGTGCGCCTGGTGGACGTGCGCCGGCCGCCGGACAACCTGCCGCGCGCCACCGGCAAGCGGCGCAGCGGCAAGCGCGTGGCCATGGTCGGTACCGACTGCGCGCTGGGCAAGAAATACACCGCGCTGGCGCTGGCGCGGGCGATGCGCGGGCAGGGCATCGATGCCGATTTCCGCGCCACCGGCCAGACCGGCATCATGATCGCCGGCGCCGGCATCGCGGTGGACGCGGTGATCGCCGATTTCATCGCCGGCGCGGCCGAGTGCATTTCGCCCGACGCCGCGCCCGACCACTGGGACCTGATCGAAGGCCAGGGCTCGCTGTTCCACCCGGCCTATGCCGGGGTGACCCTGGGCCTGCTGCACGGTTCGCAGGCCGACGGCCTGGTGCTGTGCCACGACCCGCTGCGCACGCACCTGGTCAGCTGGCCGGATTACCCGGTGCCGGGGCTGGCGGTGGCGCGCGACCTGTACCTGCAGGCCGCGCGCCTGACCAACCCCGCTGCGCGCCTGGTCGGGGTGAGCCTGAATACCTCGGCGCTGGATGCCGCCGCTGCGCAGGAGGCCCTGGCGCGTGCCGAGCGCGAGCTGGGCGTGCCCGCTTTCGACCCGATGCGCAGCGACCTGGACCGGGTGCTCGCCTCGATCATGGGTTGAGGGCATGGCCATGCGCACGCTGCATGCCAGGCCGCATGCCTGGAAACTGAGGGAGCCGTTCGCGATCGCCCGCGGCGTGCGCAGCGAGGCGCGCGTGGTCATCGTCGAACTGCACGAGGACGGCCGGGTCGGCCGTGGCGAAGCTGGTGGCGTCGGCTATCACGGCGAGACCCCGGAAAGCATGCTCGCGCAGATCGAACAGGTGCGCCCGGCACTGGAGCGCGGCTGCGACCGCCACGCGCTGCTGCGGCTGCTGCCGGCCGGCGGCGCCCGGCATGCGCTGGACGCCGCGCTGTGGGACCTGGAGGCCAGGCAAAGCGGGGTGCCGGCCTGGACCCGGGCCGGCATCGCCCATTGGCGGCCGGTCGACAGCGCGGTGACCATCGGCATCCGCGACATCGCCGCCTACGAGGCCGCCGCGCGGGCGCATGCCGCTTATCCCTGGCTCAAGGTCAAGGTCGGCAAGGGCTCGCCGGTGGATGCGGTGGCCGCGGTACGCCGCGGCGCGCCGCGGGCGCGGCTGATCGTCGATGCCAACCAGTCGTGGAGCGTGGAGGAACTGCGGGCCTACGTGCCGGCGCTGCAGCCATTCGCGGTGGACCTGCTCGAACAGCCGGTCGCGGTGGCCGACAGTGACGGGCTGCTGGGCTACGACGGCGTGATCCCGGTCTGCGCCGACGAGGCGCTGTCGACGCGCGAGGATCTGCCCGCGCTGGCCGGACGCTACCAGTTCGTCAACATCAAGCTGGACAAGACCGGGGGCCTCACCGCCGCGCTGGAACTGGCCAGCGCCGCGCGCGCGGCCGGGTTCCGGCTGATGGTCGGCTGCATGCTGGGTGGCTCGGTATCGGTCGCGCCGGGCATGGTGCTGGCGCAGCTGTGCGAGGTCTGCGACCTGGATGGCCCCTGGCTGCAGGCCGAGGACTGGCCGGGCGGCATCGTGTACCAGCAGGGCCGCATGTCGATGCCACAACCGGCGGTATGGGGCTGAGCGCGGGGTGACCGCGACGACCGCGCCGGTTGCGGCATGCCCGCAACCGGCCTTTGCCGTACCGCCTCAATGCCGCCTCAATCCTGCGCGCTGGACCAGTCGACCGCCGGGTAGCTGCCCGGCCCCATGAACGTGCGCAGCACCTGCTTGTAGGTGGCCGGTCCGTTCTCGCTGTTGGTGAACAGCACCAGGCTTTCGCCGCTGGCCGGGTCGAGCATGAAGAACGCCTTGAAGCCGGGGTTGTCGCCCCAGTGCCAGGCCAGGCGCCGGCCATCGGCGTCCTGCAGTCCGACGCCCAGGCCCCAGGTGATGAACGCATCGGCCGGGCTGGGCGCCGCCGGGTCGTCGGCATCGCTGGACGGCGCGAACATCAACGCATGCGTGTCCGGGCGCAGGCCTTCGCCGCGGTACAACGCCCGCTGGATGAAGTTGTCGTAGTCATGGGCGTTGGTGACCAGCGTCCAGGCGGTGTTCTCCCAGGCGAATACGCGCTCGGGTTCGGCGCTGCCATTCCCTGCGTGGCCGTTGGCGTTGCGCGCGTGCAGGGCCGGGTCGGTGAGGTAGCTGCTGCTGGGCATGTCGAACCGCGAGAACACTTCGCGCGCGGCCAGCGCATTCCAGCTGCTGCCGGTGAGGTGCTCAAGCGTGCGCTGCAGCAGGTAGAAGCCTTCGCCGGAGTAAGCATAGTGCCCGCCCGGTGCGAACTTGCTTTGCAGCGGCGTGTGGTCGATCGCCGGGTTCGACGGCGATATCTGCCAGTTGGGCAGGCCGCTGGTGTGGTCGAGCACCATGCGCGTGGTGATCCGCCGCGCCAGCGGGTTGTCCCGGGTCCTGGGCGATTGCCAGTAGTCCCACAGCGGCTTGTCGAGGTCCAGCTGTCCGGCGTCGACCAGGCGCAGCGCGATGTAGGCGGCGACGACCTTGGACAACGAGGCAGCCTGGAACACGGTGTCGTCGCCGACCGTGGCCGCCGCGCGGGCATCGAGCACGCCATGGCAGTACGCCTCGGAGATGCCGTCGCGGGTATGGATCAACTGTGCGCCGGGAATGCCATGCGCGCGCATCGCTGCGTCGAACGCGTCGCGCCTGGCCTGCGCGCTGGCCGATGCCGGCTGCGCGCCACAACCGGGCCGGTCGCCGGCGCCGGGCGCGGCGTGCAGCGCCGGCGCGATGCCGACGGAAACCAGTGCGAGTGCGAGAACGGCCATGCGTGGTGCCTGGATCTTCATCTTTTCCCCGGTCTGTTCGAGAAGGTGGTGTCCGTCATGCGCGGCGATGTCCGCGGATGCAGCGATCGGCATGGACAGGCGCAAAGTGCAGCGACGGCGCGCGTGCTGTCGCGGCCTGCGTCGACCGCGGCAACGATACCGCATCCACGCGCGCCTGGAGCCACTGCGCAGGTGTCATTTTCAAAGTGGTTTCGTCGTCGCCTCGAACGCGCCGGTACCACGTCGGCGGACGCCGCCACGGCATGCGAACAATCGGGGTTTCTCCCGATGCGTGACCGCTGGCGACGCGCCTAGGATCGCCGTCATGTTCCGGGGAAGCGTGCCCGCAGGGCCGCCATGCGACCGGAACGTGCCCGGGCCTGGTGCCGCCTATTCCGGTGTTGCGATGCGCAGCGCCGGAGCCCGCCGTAGCGCCCGGAAAAGGGACAACGCCGTCCTTCGCGACAGATCGCCATCGCCGCAGTGCCTTCCAGCCGAACCACGCCGAGCAACGGGGAGACGAACCATGATGTCCAAACGCCCGCAACAACCGCAGCATCGCCGCCTTGCAGTCGCGGTCTTCATGGCCCTGGCGGTGCCGGCCGCGGCACTGGCCGCCAGCGCCGCGCATGCGCAGCAGGCGGCACCGGACGCGGCCAGCGGACAGGCCGATGCGGGCGATGTCGCGCGCACCCTGGACAAGGTCGAGGTCACCGGCTCGCGGATCAAGCGCACCGCGGTCGAAGGACCATCGCCGGTGGTGGTGATCACCAGCGAGGACATCCGCAAGCAGGGCTACAGCACCGTGGCCGAGACGCTGCAGACGCTGACCCAGTTCAACGGCGACGTGGTCGGCGGCGAGTTCAACGCCAGCTCCACGCAGCCCGATGCCGCGTTCCTCAATCTGCGCGGGCTGGGTGTCGGTTACCAGCTGATCCTGCTCAACGGCAAGCGCATGACCGAGTACGCGGCCAGCTCCGGCGCCGCCTCCACCGGCGTCAGCGTCGGCAGCATTCCCGCGGTGGTGGTGGAGCGCATCGAAGTCCTCAACGGCGGCGCGTCGGCCATCTACGGTTCCGATGCCGTCGCCGGCGTGGTCAACATCGTCACTCGCGACAACTGGGAAGGAAACCACCTGCGCGTTCGCGGCGGCACCACCACGCGTGGCGGCGGCGATACCGGGCAGTTCCAGTTCAGTGGCGGCAAGGCATGGGACCGCGGCAGCGTCACCTATGCGTTCGAACAGCTCAACCGCGAGCCGATCTTCTCCTGGCAGCGCGGCAACATCATCCGCACCGGCATGAACGCGCCGGGCAATGCGGGCAGCAACCGCCCCACCTTCGGCCTGGACACGGCGCTGATGGATGCCGGTTACAACGATTACTACTGGCTCGGCAGCGACGGGCGGCTGCTCTATGCCGGCGATGTCGATCCGGCGACGGCCACCGCGGCGCTGGAGCACACCTGCCGCAGCCTCGGGCGCAACTACTTCCCGATGTACGGCTCGGCCAGCGCTGCGCGGCCGTATGCCTGTGGCAACGCCAACTACTACGACGGCGACACCCTGGCCAACAAGCACGACAAGACCTCGGCTTACGTGTCCGGCCACTTCCGTTTCAACGACGCGCTGGAAGGGTACGGGCAGCTGCTGGTGCAGCGCTCGCGCAGCGAGGCCGCGCACCGCACCAGCATGTACCTGTATAACGCCGGCAGCGCGCATGATGTGGACATCGGCCAGTTCGAGTACTGGCGCGCGCTCGACCCCAACGACATCGGCGGCGCGCCGATGCGGGTGTGGGACGAGACCACCCTCAGCGCCAACGCCGGCGTGCGCGGCACCTTGGGCGCGCGCTTGGACTGGGACGCCAGCGTCAGCCTGTCGCGCGACGAGATGAAGAGCAGCTGGAAGCAGCTGATGACCGACCGCGTGCACCGCTATCTGTTCGGCGAGGCGCTGGGCGAGGTCGATGGTGCGCCGCTGTACCGCATCGATCCGTCGGTGCTGTTCGGGCCCATCACCCCGCAGCAATACGCGTCGATGGTGGACACCATCCGCAACCGCAACCTGTCGCAGACCCTGCAGGCGCAGTTCGTCCTCGACGGTGCGCTGTTCGCGCTGCCGGCCGGCGACGTGGAGATGGCCTCGGTGTTCGAGGCCTCGCATTCGAAGTACGAACTGCGTCCGGATCGCCGCAGCCTCGGGACGTATACAGGCGCCGACAGGACCTTCAACCACACCGGCGTGTCCGGTGGCGGGCCACGCGACCGCTACGGTGCCGGCGTCGAGTTCCGCATCCCGCTGCTGCAGCGCCTGGTCGCCAACGTGGCCGGGCGCTGGGACACGTACGACGACATCTCCGACGTCGGCGACGCGATCACCTGGCAGGCCAGCCTCGAATGGCGGCCGTTCGACAACCTGCTGCTGCGCGCCAGCCGGCAGACCAGCTTCATGGCGCCCAACATCATGTGGCTCTACGGCGAGCCGGTGACCAACTATGACGACTACATCACCAATTACTACCTGTGCCGCCGCGACGGCCTGGACCTGACCACGACGGCCGGGCTCGCCCAGTGCGGGGCCGACCACCACGAAAGTGCCTGGTACGTGGAAGGCGGAAACAACAGCCGACTGCATGAGGAAACCGCCACCTCCAACGGCCTGGGCATCGTCTGGGACGTGACCGACCGGCTGTCGCTCAGTGCCGACTACTGGGAGATCACGCTCAAGGGCAAGAGCCAGTACCTGGATACCGCCACGCTGATGAGCGAGAACGCCAGCTGCCTGCTCGGCAAGCGCGTGGATGGCACGCCGGTCGATCCCAATTCCGGTGCCTGCGCGGTGTACCTGGCCTATGTGCAGCGCGACGCGGCGGGCAAAGTCACCGGGTACTTCCTGGACGCCATCAACCAGGCGGGCGTGCGTACCAAGGGCGTGGACGCGAGCCTGAAGTACGCCTGGAGCGGGAGCAGGTTCGGCGACTTCAGCCTGAACGCCGGCTACAGCCGCACGCTGGGCTACGACGTGCAGGTCGCCGCCGGCGACCCATGGCAGGACTACATGGGCTGCTCCTATTCGGCCACCTACAGCTGCGGCAACCAGCCGCTGGCGTTCCGCTCGCGCAGCAACTGGACGCTGGGCTGGAACCGCGGCGAATGGTCGGCCAGCGTCTATGGCTACCGCAACGGCGCGCGGGTGAACTACCAGGCCAGCGCGCAGCTGCCGTCCTACGTGCAGTGGAACGCCAGCCTGTCGAAGAAGATCACCGGCAACGTGCGCCTGGGCGTGGACGTGACCAATCTGTTCGACCGCTACGGGCCCCGGGACACGAGCATGACCTGGTATCCGTTCTACCAGAACATCTACGGCATCCAGGGGCGCGCGGTGTACGTGAATCTGGACGTCGATTTCTGAGCCGCGCAGGCGGCCGCTCCCGTGCACATGGGCTTGCCGCGTGGCGAGAATCGGCCTCCATGGACGAGGCGATCAGGGAGGGGCAGGGAAGGTGAAGGTGCGTCGTTCCTGTCGCGGCACCTGGGCGGCGACACCGCGAAGTAGGGGCGCATCCGCCATGATCCCAACGGCGCCCGCTGGCGCCGTTGGTGCTCCCGCCAGGGCGCGCCCTCAGCGCACCCCGTGCATCATCCGCTTCAGCAGCGGCGCGGCGAGCAGGGCGAGCACGGCGCAGCCCAGGCCGATCCACATCAGCAGCCAGAACAGGTGTTCGTAGCGGGCCGCGGCCTGCGCGATGTCCATCACTTCGCCTTCGGGCACGTCGATGGCGGCGAGCTTGCCGAACAGTGCGGCCAGGGTTTCGGAAAAGGCGGTGGCCAGGAACCAGGTGCCCATCATCAGGCTGACCACGCGCGGGGCCGCCAGTTGGGTGACGGCCGACAGTCCCACCGGCGACAGGCACATCTCGCCGATCTCCAGGACCAGGTAGGCCAGCACCAGCCACCACACGCTGGCCATCTGCCCGCTGGCACCGACCTGCTGCGCGGCCAGTGCCAGCGGCACGAACGACAGCGCCCCGAACAGCAGCCCGAACGAGGATTTCACCGGCTTGGACGGATCCAGCCCGCGCCGGTCCAGCCACGCCCACAACGCGGCGAACAGTGGCGCCAGCAGCACCAGGAACAGCGCGCCAAGGTAGGTCAGCGAACCGGCGGTCTGCGGCAGCACCAGGCAGTCGCGCAGCAGCAGCACCAGCATCGCCGCGACGATGATGGCGAACAGCAGGCGCGGCGCGCCCGAGCCGGGGGTGCGTTCGGACAGGCGCGCGGCGACCACGAAACCCAGTGGCGCCAGCAGCAGCGAAGCGATCGACCACGGCAGCGGGGTGCCGTCGCGGATCACCAGCGACGGCACCAGGTCCTTGCTCAGCAGGCGGTCGGTGAAGGTGACCCACGAACCGTAGGTCTGTTCGTACAGGGTGAAGAACACCAGTGCCATGAATATCAGCGCCATCAGCGCGATCATCTGCTGGCGCTGCACCGGGGTGCAGCGGGTACCGGTGAACCAGGCGAACCACAGCAGCACGCCGCCCAGCACCACGACCATCAGCATCAGCGCCAGGCTGATCTCGCCGCCCAGGGCGAAGGCGCCGTTGGCCGCGGCCCACATCAGCGCCGCCACCGGCACCACCCCGGCGATGGCGACGGCGTAGATCAGCCATTCGCGCGGCAGTCCGGCCACCCGCTCGCGCAGCGCCTGCGGCCGTGGCGGCTCGGCGTGGCCCTGCAGGTATTTCTGCCCCCACAGGAACATGGCCAGGCCGACCAGCATGCCGATGCCGGCGGCACCGAAGCCGTATTTCCAGCCGTAGGCCTCGCCGAGGAAGCCGCAGACCAGCGAGGCGAACAGCGCGCCGAGGTTGATGCCGGCGTAGAACAGCGAGAAGCCCGAATCGCGGCGTGGGTCGTTGTCCGGGTACAGCTTGCCGACGATGGTGGAGATGTTGGGCTTGAGGAAGCCAACGCCCATCACGATCAGCGCCAGCGACAGGTAGGTCGCGCCCAGCGCGGCGTCGTCGCGCACCACCTCGCCGCCGACGCGCTGCGCGGCGTGGCCCTCGAAGGCCATGCCCAGGTGGCCGAGCACCAGCAGGATGCCGCCGAACACCACCGCCTTGCGCATGCCCAGCCAGCGGTCGGCGAGCAGGCCGCCGAACACCGGCACGCAGTACACCAGCCCGCCGTAGGCGCCCAGCAGGTCCAGCCCGGCCTTGTCGCCGAACAGGTGGTATTTGGTCAGGTACAGCAGCAGCAGCGCCTTCATCCCGTAGAACGAAAAGCGCTCCCACATTTCGGTGAAGAAGCAGACGTAGACCCCCTTGGGGTGGCCGAGGAAGTCGCTGGACGGGGAGGCGGGGATTGCGTGCATCGGGGCGCCGGCTGCGGAGTCGGCGGCAAGTATAGGAGCCGTGCGCGGGACGGGCCCGGCGGCGCCCGCCCGGCGCATGTGCTGGCCCGGCCGCCGGGCGGGCGCGGATGCAGGTGTCGCCGTGGCCCGGTGCCGGGGTGCGACAGGCCGCATGGCACGTCGCGCATGCTGCGGTACGGCTGGACTTGCCGTTAAGCGGACGTTAGCGTGGCAACGTTTTTTGCCAGCCGGAAATTTCCATGAACAATGCTGCACCCCCGCAGCTCACCTTCCGCGCGGTGGTCCTGGCCATCGTGCTGGCGGTGGTGCTGTCTGCCGCCAACGCCTACCTGGGCCTGTTCGCGGGCCTGACCGTGGCCACGGCCATTCCCGCCGCGGTCGTCTCGATGGGCGTGCTGCGCCTGCTCGGCGGCGGCACCATCCTCGAGAACAACATCGTCCAGACCGGCGCCTCGGCCGGTTCGTCGATCGCCGCGGGCGTGATTTTCACCATCCCGGCGCTGATCCTGATGGGCTACTGGCCCGACTTCAAATACTGGTGGGTGCTGGGCATCGCCGGCCTCGGCGGCCTGCTCGGCGTGCTGTTTTCGGTGCCGCTGCGGCGCTCGATGATCGTCGAGGAGCCGCTGCCGTTCCCGGAAGGCAAGGCCGCGGCCGAAGTGCTCAAGGCCGGCGAGAACCCCGGGCCGGGGCTGAAGATCCTCGGCCTGTCGGCCGCCATCGGCGGCGTGGTCAAGCTGGCCGCGGCCAATGGCCTGAAGGTGATTCCCGACAGCTGGGCGGTCGCCGGCTACTTCGCCAACAACAAGGTGATCGGCTATCTCGGCACCGGGCTGTCGCCGGCGCTGCTGGGCGTGGGCTACATCGTCGGCCTCAATGTCGGCATCGTGGTGCTGTCCGGCGCCATCCTGTCCTGGCACATCGCCATCCCGCTGTACCACGCGCTGTTCCTGGGCAGCGATCCACAACTGGCCGCCGGCATCGCCGGCGCGCCGGCGGCCGATGCGGCGTTCGCCATCTGGTCGTCCAAGATCCGCTTCCTCGGCGTCGGCGCGATGCTGGTGGGCGGGGTGTGGACGCTGTTCTCGCTGCGCAAGTCGCTGCTGGCCGGGATCAAGAGCGGCTTCGCCGCCGCGCGCAAGAGCGCCGGCGCCGTGCCGCTGGCCGAGACCGAGCGCGACCTGCCGATGAAGTGGATGCTGGTGGCGCTGGTGCTGTTCGTGCTGCCGCTGCTGGCGCTGTACCAGGCCATCGTCGGCCAGTGGCTGGTCAGCGTGCCGATGACGATCATCATGATCGTGGCCGGCTTCCTGTTCGTCTCGGTGTCCGGCTACCTGGCCGGCCTGGTGGGCTCGTCCAACAACCCGGTCTCGGGCATCACCATCGCCACCATCCTGTTCGCCTCGGTGGTGCTGCTGATGCTGCTGGGCGACGACGGCAAGGTGCAGGTCGGCGGCGCGCCGCTGGGCGCGGTGGCGGCGATCATGATCGGCGCGGTGGTGTGCTGCGCGGCCGCGGTCGGCGGCGACAACCTGCAGGACCTCAAGACCGGTTACCTGGTCGGTGCCACGCCGTGGAAGCAGCAGCTGATGCTGGGCATCGGCGCGTTCTCCTGCGCGCTGATCATGGCACCGGTGCTGAACCTGCTGCAGGAGGCCTATGGCATCGGCTCCAAGACCCTGCCGGCGCCGCAGGCCAACCTGATGGCCTCGGTCGCCAAGGGCCTGTTCGGCGGCGACCTGCCCTGGACCATGATCATCATCGGCGGCGTGATCGGCGCGGTGGTGATCGCCATCGACGGCTGGCTGAAGAAGACCGGCAAGCGCTTCCGCGTGCCGGTGCTGGCCGCGGCCATCGGCATCTACCTGCCGCTGGAGCTGATGGTGCCGATCTTCCTCGGCGGCCTGCTGGCCCACCTGGTCGCGCGCTTCCACAAGGTGCGCGCCGACGACGAAGAGGCGCTGGACCGCGTGCATCGCCCCGGCGTGCTGTTCTCCGCCGGCCTGATCACCGGCGAGGCGCTGATGGGCATCGCCATCGCCCTGCCGATCGTGATCACCCAGAACCCGGACGTGCTGGCGCTGCCGCTCAGCCTCGGCGCCGCGGCGCAGTGGGTGGGCCTGGCGGTGCTGTTCCTGGTCGGCTGGCTGCTGTACCGGGTCGGCCGCAAGGGCGAGCAGGCGACGCCGGCCAAGGGCTGATGCCCGCACCCGGGCGATGATCGACCGCGCAAGGCCCCGCTCCGGCGGGGCCTTGTCGTTGCGGGGGGGCAGGCATGACTTCAAGCCTTTGCGCGCGGCGCCCGGCCGCGCCTACCATCCATGGTTTGCCTGCCTTGTTCCGGGAGAATCCCATGAAGCTCCGTCACGCCCTGTTGCCGTTGTGCCTGCTTGCCGCGCTGCCCTCGCTGGCCAGCGCCCGCGGCTTCGAAGTCCGCGACATGGTGAAGCTGGACCGCGTGTCCGCGCCGCTGCTCACCGCCGATGGCGCGCAGGTGATCTTCGCCAAGCGCGTGGTCGACGCCGACCTGAAGGCCAGCAGCAGCCTGTGGATCCGCGACCTGCGCACCCGCGACCTGGCACCGCCGAAGCGGCTCTCGCCGGAGGGCTGGAACGTCAACTCGGCCGCACTGTCGGCCGATGGCCGCACCGTGTATTTCCTCAGCGCCAAGAACGGCAGCCAGCAGCTGTACGCAATGCCGGTGGCCGGCGGCGCGCCGCGCCAGCTGACCGACTTCGCGCTGGACGTGGACAGCTACCGGGTCTCGCCGCAGGGCGACCGCGTGCTGTTCAGCGCCGGCACGTTCCAGGAGTGCGCTTCGGACCTGGCCTGCACCGCCACCCGGCTCAAGCAGCGCGAACAATCCAGGAGCAGCGGCGTCGTGTTCGACAGCATGTTCGTGCGCCACTGGGATACCTGGGCCGACGGCCGCCGCAACACCCTGTTCGTGGCGCCGCTGCCGGCCGCCGGCGCGGCCGCGGGCAAGACCGCCACGGCGATCAGTGCCGGCCTGGCCGGCGACGCCCCGTCCAAGCCGTTCGGCGGCAACGAAGACTTCGTGTGGTCGCCGGATGGAACCTCGGTGGTCGCCAGCATCCGCGTGCAGGGCCGGCAGGAGCCGTGGTCGACCAACTTCGACCTGTACAAGCTCGACGCCAGCGGCAAGGCCGCACCGGTCAACCTGACCGCCGCCAACCCGGCGTGGGACGCCGGCCCGGTGTTCAGCGCCGACGGCAAGATCCTGTACTACCGCGCGATGAAGCGCCCGGGCTTTGAAGCCGACCGCTTCGGCCTGATGGCGCTGGACCTGGCCAGCGGCAAGACCCGCGAGATCGCCCCGCAGTGGGACCGCTCAGCCGACGGCATCACCCTGTCGGCCGATGGCGCCACCCTGTACACCACCGCGCAGGACATGGGCGAGCACCCGCTGTTCGCGGTGCAGGTAGCCGATGGCGCGGTCAGCAAGGTGGTCGGCGAGGGCAGCATTTCGTCCTTCGACGTGGCCGGGCAGACGCTGGCCTTCACCCGCAACTCGCTCAAGAGCGGCGACCAGGTGTTCACCGGCACCACCGCTGCCGGCGCGCCGCTGCGCGCGATCACCCCCAGCGCCGGCGAGATGCTGCCGGAGGTGGCTTTCGGTGATTTCGAGCAGTTCTCGTTCAAGGGCTGGAACGACGAGACCGTGCACGGCTACGTGGTCAAGCCGCACGACTACCAGGCCGGCCGCAAGTACCCGGTCGCGTTCCTGATCCACGGTGGCCCGCAGGGCAGCTTCGGCAACGGCTGGAGCTACCGCTGGAACCCGCAGACCTACGCCGGCCAGGGCTATGCGGTGGTGATGATCGATTTCCATGGCTCCACCGGCTATGGCCAGGCGTTCACCGACGCGATCAGCCAGCACTGGGGCGACCGCCCGCTGGAAGACCTGCAGAAGGGCTGGGCCGCGGCGCAGCAGAAGTACGGCTTCCTCGACGGCGACAAGGCCTGCGCGCTGGGCGCCAGCTACGGCGGCTTCATGGTCAACTGGATCGCCGGCAACTGGAACGAGCCGTGGAAGTGCCTGGTCAACCATGACGGCGTGTTCGACCAGCGCGCGATGGGCTATGCCACCGAGGAGCTGTGGTTCACCGAGTGGGAGCAGGGCGGCACCCCGTACGACGTCCCGCAGAACTACGAGAAGTTCAACCCGGTCAACCACGTCGCCAACTGGCGCAAGCCGATGCTGGTGGTGCAGGGCCAGCTGGACTACCGCATCCCGGTGGAGCAGGGCCTGGCCACGTTCACCGCGCTGCAGCGCAAGGGCATCGAATCCAGGTTCCTGTACTTCCCGGACGAGAACCACTGGGTGCTCAAGCCGCACAACAGCGTGCAGTGGCACGACACGGTCAACGCCTGGTTGAAGCAGCACATCGGGCAATGACCCCGTGCGGGGAGGGGCGCGCCATCGGCGCGCCCTTTTGTTCCGTGGGCCGCCAGCCGGGCGCGCCGGCACGCGCTCGCCCCTGGCCGGGCCGCAAGGAAAGCGGGGCACGCGCGGCCTTCCAGCCTCAGGCATCCGCCGCGCATGCCGCGGTTGCCGGGCCGCCGGCGATGGGGGGCCGGTTGCCGGTACGCACGGCACGCCGCACCCGCCGGCGGCGCCGGCCCGATTCGCCCAAGGCCCGTTGGCTGGGCTGCCGGGCATGCGCGGCAGTGCGCGGCCATCGCCCGCGGCAACCCGCGCCGGGGTGACGCCCGGGCGGGACACGCCGCCGGTCCGGCGGTGAAGTGACGTGGTGCCCGGCGCGTGGACGCGCGGGGTGGGGGCGAGGGAGTCGCCGTGGTGATGGGTCCTGCGCAATCCCTGTCTCCTGCACGGAGCGGCCGCGCTGCAGGCTTTCTTGATCGGGCAGGGGCGTTGCCCCGCTCATGCAACCAGGGGAACAGACGATGACGGCAGCCGCATCCGGCGCACTCATCAGCAACGACATCATCGTGTTCGGCCTGATCGCCGCCACGCTGGGCGCGATTTTCTGGACATCGACCAGCAGCAACCGGCTGCTCAGGAAGTTCTACGGCGTCGTGCCGGCGCTGCTGCTGTGCTACTTCATTCCCGGGGTCTACAACACCTTCGGGCTGATCGACGGCGAGACCACCCGGCTCTACAACCCGATCGCACGCGACGTGTTCCTGCCGGCGGCGCTGGTGCTGCTCACGCTGTCCATCGACCTGAAGGGCATCCTCGGCCTGGGCTGGAAGATGCTGGCCATGTACGTGGCGGCGGTGCTGAGCATCATGCTCGGCGCGCTGGTGGCGTTCTGGCTGATGGGCGTGGTCCATCCCGAGACGGTGGCCGGCAGCACCTGGGGCGGCATGGCCGCGCTGGCCGGCAGCTGGATCGGCGGCGGCGCCAACATGCTGGCGATGAAGGAGATCTTCGAGGTCGACGCGACCACCTTCGGCCAGTTCGCGGTGGTCGACGTCGGCGTCGGCTACGTGTGGATGGCGGTGCTGATCTTCTTCGCCTCGCGCGCCCCGGCGCTGGATCGGCGCAGCGGCGCGGACACCACCGCCCTGGACGACCTGCGCGACCGCGTCGCCAGCTACCAGGCGCAACACGCGCGGATTCCCGCGCTGGGCGACCTGATGGTGATGGCGGGCGTGGCGTTCGGCGCGGTGGCGATCTCGCACGCGGTGGCCGGGCCGCTGTCGGCCTGGTTCGCGGCGCATGTCGGCTGGTCGGCCTCGGTGAGCCTGGACAAGCCGTTCGTCTGGGTGGTGCTGCTGGCCACGCTCATCGGCCTGGGCCTGAGCTTCACCCGCGCGCGCGAGCTCGAAGGCGTGGGCGCCTCCAAGTGGGGCTCGATGTTCCTGTACTTCCTGATCGCCTGCATCGGCATGCAGATGGACCTGCTGGCGCTGCTGGAGAAGCCGTGGCTGTTCGCCCTGGGCGTGCTGTGGATCGGCGTGCACATCGTGCTGCTGTGGCTGGCCGGCAAGCTGCTGCGGGTGCCGTTCTTCTATTTCGCCATCGCCTCGCAGAGCAACATCGGCGGCCCCGCCTCGGCGCCGGTACTGGCCTCGGCGTTCCATCCGGCGCTAGCCCCGGTGGGCGTGCTGCTCGGCACCCTGGGCTACGCGGTGGGTACCGGCGCGGCCTACGTGGTCGGCATCACCCTGCGCGCGATGGCGGGAGCGGGCTGAGCGCTTGGCCCGGTTCCCCGCCACCGCGCGGTGGCGCCCGCACCGGCATCGCCCCGCGCGGCGGCAGGCAGGGCCTCCCGCCGCCGGGCCCAACGCCACCGCCGGCATGCTAGGCTTCGCTCCCCCACGCCACGTCATCAACGTGGCGTTTTTGTTTCCCTTCGATCGACAGGAACAGGCCGTATGCCGACCGAAAGCACCCCCGCCCTCATCAGCAACGACATCGTCGGACTGGGACTCATCGCCGCGACCCTGGCGCTGATCTTCTGGCTGGCCAGCGGGCCGACCCCGTTCTGGCGCAAAGTCTTCACCTGGGTGCCCGGCCTGCTGCTGTGCTACTTCGTGCCGGCGATCTACAACACCGCCGGCCTGATCGACGGCCATGGCACCAAGCTCTACAACCCGATCGCCCGCGACGTGCTGCTGCCGGCGGCACTGGTGCTGCTGACCCTGTCGATCGACCTGAAGGGCATCGCCCGGCTCGGCCCGAAGCTGCTGGTGATGTTCGTCACCGGCACCGTGGGCATCATGCTGGGCGCGCTGGTTTCCTTCCAGGCGATGAAGCTGATCCACCCGCCCACCGTGGCCGGGGATACCTGGGCCGGCATGGCCGCGCTGGCCGGCAGCTGGATCGGCGGCGGCGCCAACATGGCCGCGATGCGCGAGACCTTCAATGTCGATGCCACCACCTTCGGCCAGTTCGCGGTGGTGGACGTGGTCTGCGCCAGCATCCTGCTGATGCCGGCGCTGATCTGGCTGGCCGGGCGCGCCCAGTCCATCGATGCGCGCAACGGCGCCGATACCTCGGCCATCGACGACATGAAGCGGCGCATCGCCGACTACCAGGCCCGCAGCGCGCGGATTCCCACCCTGACCGACCTGATGATCATCGTCGGCGTCGGCCTGGGCGTGGTCGGCGCGGCGCATGCGCTGGCCGCGCCGCTGGCGGCGTGGTGTTCGGCCAACCTCAGCTTCGCCAGGCAGGCGTCGCTGGACAACCAGTTCGTGTGGGTGGTGATGCTGTCCACCTTCGCCGGCCTGGCGCTGAGCTTCACCCGTGCGCGCGAACTGGAAGCGGTCGGCGCCTCGCGGATCGGCACCCTGTTCCTGTACTTCCTGATCGCCTGCATCGGTATGCAGATGGACCTGCTGTCGCTGCTGGAACGGCCGTGGCTGTTCCTGCTGGGGGTGATCTGGATGGGCACCCACGTGCTGCTGCTGTACGTGGTCGGGCGCCTGCTCAAGGCGCCGATGTTCTTCCTGGCCATCGGTTCGCAGGGCAATGTCGGCGCGGCCGCGTCGGCACCGGTGGTGGCGGCGGCGTTCCATCCCAGTCTGGCGCCGGTGGGCGTGCTGCTGGGTACGGTGGGCTATGCCACCGGCACGGTGCTGGCCTACATCACCGGGTTGATGCTCAAGTGGATGGCCGGCGCCTGACGCCCATCACCCGGTATCCGGCGCTGCCACCCCGGGCATGACGAAGGCCGCCTGACGGAGGCCTTCGTGCTTCCGGGCCCGGCACCGGGGCTTCAGCAGCAGCGGAAGCCCTTGCCGCCGCCGAAGCGCGCTTCCTGGCGCTCGCGGAAGAAGGTTTTGTAGTCCATGACCTCGCGCTCGGGGTGTTTCTCGCGCATGTGCCGCACGTAGTTGTCGTAGTCGGGCACGCCGCAGCACAGGCGCGCGGTCTGCACCAGGCGCCGCCAGGTGCGGCGGAACGCCTGGTGCTGGCCGGCCGGGACCAGCGCGGTGCCCATTACAGGTCCACCTCGTGCGGCTTCAGTGCCACGTACGGCGTTTCATGGTCGGTGCGCACCGGCGAGCGGCGCGCGGCGGCGATGGTCCTGACCGAATACACCAGCACCGCGAACACCACGAACAGGAACAGCGCGGTGAGGCCGGCGTTGATGTAGTTGTTGACCATCACCTGCTGCATCTGCCCGAAGTCCTTGGACGGCGGCAGCAGGTTGCCGGCGGCGATGGCGTCGCGGTACTTGTGCGCCTGCGCCAGGAAGCCCACCGCCGGCTCGGCGGAGAAGATCTTGATGAAGCCGGCGGCGGTGGTGCACACCAGCAGCCAGATCGCCGGGATGATCGGCACCCAGGCGTACTTTTCCTTCTTGGCCTTGAACAGCACCACCGCGCACAGCATCAGCGCGACGCCGGCCAGCATCTGGTTGGCGATGCCGAACAGCGGCCACAGCATGTTGATGCCGCCCAGCGGGTCGGTCACGCCCTGGTACAGGAAGTAGCCCCACAGCGCGACGCAGCCGCCGGTGGCGATGAAGCTGGCCACCCACGAGTCGGTGCGGCGCAGCGCCGGCACGAAGTTGCCCAGCAGGTCCTGCAGCATGAAGCGGCCCGAGCGGGTGCCGGCGTCCACCGCGGTGAGGATGAACAGCGCTTCGAACAGGATCGCGAAGTGGTACCAGAACGCCATCATGCCGTCGCCCGGCAGCACCGCGTGCAGGATCTGGGCGATGCCCACCGCCAGGGTCGGCGCGCCGCCGGCGCGCGAGAGGATGGTGTTCTCGCCGATCTCGGCGGCGGTGGCGGTCAACTGTTCGGGCGAGATGGTGAAGCCCCAGCTGCTGACCACCTGCGCGGCGTTGGCCACATCGGTGCCGATCACCGCCGCCGGGCTGTTCATGGCGAAGTAGATGCCCGGCTCGATGATCGAGGCCGCGACCATCGCCATGATCGCCACGAACGATTCCATCAGCATGCCGCCGTAGCCGATGTAGGCGGCGTGGCCTTCGTTGGCCAGCAGCTTGGGCGTGGTGCCGGAGGAAATCAGCGCATGGAAGCCGGACACGGCACCGCAGGCGATGGTGATGAACAGGAACGGGAACATGCCGCCCTTCCATACCGGGCCGCTGCCGTCGGTGAACTGGGTCAGCGCCGGCATCTTCAGTTCCGGCATCACGATCAGGATGCCGATCGCCAGGCCGACGATGGTGCCGATCTTGAGGAAGGTGGACAGGTAGTCGCGCGGCGCCAGCAGCAGCCACACCGGCAACACCGCGGCGACGAAACCATAGCCGATCAGCATCCAGGTGATCTGCACGCCGGTGAAGGTGAACATCGGCCCCAGCACCGGGTCGGCGGCGACCCTGCCGCCGTACCAGATCGCCGCCAGCAGCAGGACCAGGCCGACGAGGGAGATCTCGCCGATCTTGCCCGGGCGGATGTAGCGCATGTACAGGCCCATCAGGATGGCGATGGGCATCGTGGCCATGACCGTGAACATGCCCCAGGGGCTGTCGGCCAGCGCCTTGACCACGATCATCGCCAGCACCGCGAGGATGATGATCATGATCATGAACACGCCGAACAGGGCGATGGTGCCGGGCACCGGCCCCATTTCCTCGCGCACCAGGTCACCGAGCGAACGGCCATTGCGGCGGCTGGAGATGAACAGGATCATGAAATCCTGCACCGCGCCGGCCAGCACCACGCCGGCGATCAGCCACAGCGTACCCGGCAGGTAGCCCATCTGCGCGGCGAGCACCGGGCCCACCAGCGGGCCGGCGCCGGCGATCGCGGCGAAGTGGTGGCCGAACAATACGTGCTTGTTGGTCGGCACGTAATCCAGGCCGTCGTTGTGGATCACCGCCGGGGTGGCGCGGGTCGGGTCCACGCCCAGCACCTTGTTGGCGATGAACAGCCCGTAGTAGCGGAACGCGACCAGGTACAGCGACACCGCCGCGGCCACGATCCACAATGCGTTGATGTGTTCGCCGCGGCGCAGCGCCACGACACCCAGGCAGAATGCGCCGATCAGGGACAGCAGCGCCCAGCCGGCCTTGGAGAAACCTTTCATCGAGTCACCTCGCGGGAAGACCGTTGCAAGAGTCCTCCCGCCGCGGCCGGGGGTCAACGCTCCGGCGCGCCGGCGGCGTGCGACTTTGGTCTTAGCCGGCGCGGCTGCCGGGGTGGGATCGCCCGGCAACGCGACACCAACGCCTGTGCTGGAACAATCGGTTGCGGAGATGGCGATTGGCGTGGCCATGGCCGGCGCCCATTGTCGGGAGATCACAAGGGAGGCTTGACCATGAGCGACCACAACCTCGCGCGGGTGCTGCGCAGCATCCGCGGGATGCCCACCTCAGACGGTGCCGGCGTGCGCCTGACCCGGGTGATCGGCACCCCGGCGCTGCCCGATCTGGACCCGTTCCTGATGCTCGACGAGTTCGGCACCGACCGCCCGGAGGACTATATCGCCGGCTTTCCGGAGCACCCGCACCGCGGCTTCGAGACCGTCACCTACATGCTCGACGGACGCATGCGCCATCGCGACAACCACGGCAACGAAGGCCTGCTCACGCCCGGCAGCGTGCAGTGGATGACCGCCGGCCGCGGCCTGGTGCATTCGGAAATGCCCGAGCAGGAATCCGGGCGCATGCGCGGCTTCCAGCTATGGGTGAACCTGCCCGCGCGCGACAAGATGACCGAGCCGAAGTACCAGGAGTTCGCCCCGGACCGCATTCCGCAGGTGGCACCGGCCGGGGGCGTCACGGTCAAGGTGATCGCCGGGCAGGTGGGCGAGGTGCATGGCCCGATCGTGCAGCCGGCCACCGATCCGCTGTACCTGGACGTGGAGCTGGCGCCGGGGCGTGACTGGGCCTACGACCTGCCGGACGGGCACAACGCCTTCACCTACGTGTTCGAGGGCGGGCTGACCCTGGGCGACGGCGAGGCCGCGCGCGAAGTCGCGCGGCACGAGCTGGCCGTGCTCGGCGGCGGTCGCGGGCTGCGCCTGCGCGCCGGCACCGACGGTGCGCGCCTGATCGTGGTGGCCGGGCGCCCGCTGCGCGAACCGGTGGCGCGCCACGGGCCGTTCGTGATGAACACCCGCGAGCAGTTGATGCAGGCCTTCATCGACTACCAGGAAGGGCGCTTCTGAGCGCCGCGCGCGGCCCGGCATGACCGCCGGGACCGCGCCGGCGGGGCGTTACTTGCCGGCGAAGTTGGCGGTCGCGTCGCCGAGGGTGCCGGTCAACTGCTGCAGGCTGGCGAGCTCGGCGGCGTCGCCGGCGTCGATCCAGATCTGCGCGTAGCGGTTGCGGTCGAGCTTGACCGCGGTGATGCGCCGCGTCTCCAGCCCGGGCATGTCGCGCCCGCCCATGTCCAGCCTGTACCAGTACAGTTCCTCGCCGGCGAAACGGCCCTTTTCGGCGCGCAGCGCACGCACCAGGCTCAGCCCCGGGTCGCGCCCGGTCAGCATCACGTTCAATACCGTGCGGCCATCGCCGGTGGTGGCCTTGCAGACGATGAAATCGCTCTGCGCCTGCTCCTGCCACTGCAGGCCGCTGCCGGACGGCAGCAGCGGGCATTGCCCGGCCTGCTGGGCGGAAACAGCGGCGCTGCCGGCCAGCAGCAGCGCGCAAGCAACGATACGAGCGTGTTTGAGCATGCGTTGTCCCCCGGACGCCGGCCACCGCGGGCGCGGCGGCAATGTTGTCTGTCTGCAATCGGATACACCCGCGGGTGCTGTTGCCCCTGCCCGATGCGCGCGTCCCCGTTGCGCGCCAGGTGTGTTTCCACGGTATTACAAAAACGCCGGGCGCCGCAAACCGGCCGCTGGCCGACACGACGACGGCCCCGCGCGGGGGCCGTCGCCGGTGCAGGCCGCGGGCGGCGTCAGCGCGTGTCGCTGCCCATCCACTTGTAGGCCAGGCCGCCGATCAGCGCCCCGAGCAGCGGCGCCACCCAGAACAGCCACAGCTGGCCGATCGCCCCGGGCCCGGCGAACACCGCCACGGCGGTGGAGCGCGCCGGGTTCACCGAGGTATTGGTGACCGGGATGCTAATCAAGTGGATCAGGGTCAGCGCCAGGCCGATGGCGATCGGCGCGAAGCCCGCCGGCGCCTTGCCGTGGGTGGCGCCCATGATCACCACCAGGAACATGGCGGTCATCACCACCTCGCACAGGAACGCGGCGGCCACGCCGTAGCCGCCCGGCGACAGGCTGCCGTAGCCGTTGCTGGCGAAGGCGCCGGCCTGGGTGCCGTCAATGGCGAACCCGGCCTGGCCCTGCGCGATCTGCATCAGGATGAAGGCGGCCAGCAGGCCGCCCAGCACCTGGGCGACCATGTAGGGCACCAGGTCCTTGCCGGCGAAACGGCCCCCGGCCCACAGGCCGAGACTGACCGCCGGATTGAAGTGCGCGCCGGAGACGTGCCCGAACGCATACGCGCCGGTCAGCACGGTCAGGCCGAACGCCAGCGCCACGCCATGGAAACCGATCCCCAGTGGATTGCCGTCACCGCCGAACTTGGCCGCCAGCACCGCGCTGCCGCAGCCGCCCAGCACCAGCCAGAAGGTGCCGAGGAACTCGGCCGCCAGTCGTTTCCCCATGCTCATCGTCCGCTCCCCCGAAATGACCCGGAATGGGCACCGCGAACATACCCAAGAACCGGCGGGGCGGCGTATTCAAAGCGTTAACCCGGCCCTCAGCCCGGCAGCGGGATGAACTCCTTGTCGTCGCCGGGGATGGTGCCGAAGCGGCCCTCGCGCCAGTCGTCCTTGGCCTGTTCGATGCGTTCCTTCGAGCTGGAAACGAAGTTCCACCACAGGTGGCGGGGGCCGTCGAGCGGCTCGCCGCCCATCAGCATCGCCTTGAGCGGGGTCCTGGCGCGCAGGCGCCCGCGCGCGCCCGGCTCCGGGATCACCAGGTGCTGCACCGGGATGTCCACGCCGTCGAGCTGGGCCTGGCCCTCCAGCACGTAGAGCGCGCGTTCCACGTGCGAGGCGTCCAGGTCGATCTCCGCGCCCGGTTCCAGGTCGATGGCGACATTGAGGGTGTCGGCGAACACCCGCACCGGCGATTCCTCGCCATAGGCGCGGCCGGCGATCACCCGCAGCCAGGCGCCGTCGCGGTGCTGCTGCGGCAGCTGCGCCGCGCTGAAGTGATGGAACTCAGGTGCGGTTTCCTCGTGCTCCTTGGGCAACGCCACCCAGGTCTGCATGCCGTGCAGCGGGTGGTCGTGCGCGCGCTCGGGCGGCGGCGTGCGTTCGGAATGGGCGATGCCGCGGCCGGCGGTCATCCAGTTGACGTCGCCGGGGCGGATGACCTGCTCCGAGCCGAGCGTGTCGCGGTGGCCGATGGCCCCGGACCACAGGAAGGTGACCGTCGCCAGGCCGATGTGCGGATGCGGGCGCACGTCGATGCCCTGGCCGGGCGCGAACACCGCCGGGCCCATGTGGTCGACGAACACGAACGGCCCGACGCTGCGCGCCTGCAGCGTGGGCACGGCGCGGCGCACCTGGAAACCGCCGAGGTCATGGACGCGGGGGCTGATGATCGTGGTCATGGGCGGGCTCCGGTACGGGGACGGGCAGGATGGCATGCGCCGCACGCGGTTGTCGGCGGCGGGACCGTAACGGACCGTTGCCGCGGTGGGCTCAGGCCGCGCCGCGGTCGCGGCGCGAGGCCAGGCGGTCGGCCAGGCGGGTGGGCTCGGGCAGCCGGTAGCGGGTGAGGCAGGCCAGCACCAGCGGCAGGCAGGCCTCCACCGAGACATGGTTGCCCGGGGAGATGAACAGCGGGTTGCAGCGCGGCTTGCTGCGCAGCACCCAGCCGACCTGGCGGCCCTTGTGCGACAGCGGCGCATGGTCGCCCCGCTGCGGACCGGGTTCGCTGTATTCGCCGACCAGCCGGCTTTTGCCCACGCCGATGCTGGGCAGGCCGGTCAGCACCCCCAGGTGCGCGGCGATGCCGAGCCCGCGCGGGTGGGCGATGCCGTGGCCGTCGACCAGCACCAGCTCCGGCGCCTCGCGCAGTTGCGCCAGCGCCTGCAGCACCGCCGGCAACTCGCGGAAGCTGAGCAGGCCGGGGATGTAGGGCAGGGCGGTGGGCAGCCGCACCAGGGTCGATTCGAGCGGCTGCAGGCTGCCACCATCGACCCGCACCGCCACCGAACGGGTGGTGCGGCCCTCGTCCTCGAAGCCGCTGTCCACCCCGGCCACGCGCGACGGCAGCGCCGACAGGCGGTCGTCCAGCCGCACCTGCGCGGCCAGTTCGACCTGCTGGCGGCGCAGCGCGGCCAGGGCGGCGGGGGCGATGTCGGCGGGGGGCTGGAAGCGCATGCGGCAAGCCTGCCATGCGCGCCGTGTCGGCGCAGTGCAGGCGGGGCGCGCGGAGCGATGCGGCTACAATCAGCGCGTTGCCTTCCCCCGACCGGAGACTTTCGCAGTGACCCGCAAACTCGTGCTGTTGCGCCATGGCCAGAGCCAGTGGAACCTCGACAACCGCTTCACCGGCTGGGTGGACGTGGACCTGACCGAGCAGGGCCGCCGCGAAGCCGCCGCCGCCGGCCGGCTGATGAAGGAGGAAGGGCTGCAGTTCGACGTCGCCCACACCTCGGTGCTCAAGCGCGCCATCCACACCCTGCAGGGGGCGCTGGCCGAGCTGGGCCAGGACTGGCTGCCGGTGAACAAGTCCTGGCGCCTCAACGAGCGCCACTACGGCGGCCTGCAGGGCCTGGACAAGGCCGAGACCGCCGCGAAACACGGCGAGGAACAGGTCAAGGTATGGCGCCGTTCCTACGACATCCCGCCGCCGCCGATGGACCTGGAAGACCCGGGCCACCCGATCCACGACCGCCGCTACGCCGGCCTGGACCGCAATGCGCTGCCGGGTACCGAATCGCTGGCCACCACCCTGGAGCGGGTGCTGCCGTACTGGCACGATGCCATCGCCCCGCAGCTGAAGGACGGCAGGACCGTGCTGGTCACCGCCCACGGCAACTCGCTGCGCGCGCTGTACAAGTACCTCAACAATGTCAGCCGCGAGGAGATCCTCGAGCTCAACATTCCCACCGGCATCCCGCTGCTGTTCGAACTGAACGATGACCTGAGCGTGCAGTCGTTCCGCTACCTGGGCGACCCGGAAGCGGCCAAGAAGGCGGCCGAGGCGGTGGCCAACCAGGGCAAGGCGAAGTAACCCCGGCTTGCTTGAAGCATCGAGACACCCGGCTGCGGCCGGGTGTTCTCGTTTGTGTCCCCGCCGCTGCCGGTTACCCGACGCCCCCACTGCCCAGCGATGCACCTTCAGTACCGATACGGGACGGGCGCGGTCGCGAGGCAGCTCGGCGTTTGCACTGGACCGGATTGTCGGCGCAGCGCGCGTTGTCGCGCAGGGCGAGATCCTTGCCGACGCCGTAGCCGAACCAGGCCAATGCCAGCAAAAAGAGCATTGCCCAGGGAATGATCCTTTCAAGGTGATCCGGGTTCTGCATTGAAGCGGACGCTGCCTGCGGCGGCGTGTCGGCTTCGAGCAATCGTTCCGGTTCCACACCCAGCGCGGCAGCCATCGCCATCCGTGATTCGTGCGCGGCCCTGCCCCGGCTTCCAGCCGCTGCGCGGTGCGCGGGCTCAACCCGGCCACGGCCGCCAGATGCTCCTGCGACCAGCCGCGCGCCTCGCGCAGTGTCCTGATCCGGTTGCTGTCGATCTTCATCGGTTCCTGGTCCATGTGACCGCATCCATCCTGCCAAAGCAGCGGGCACACTGCCGCAGCGTCGTGGCGGCCGGCCACGACAGCCACACGCCAGATCCACGACAGCCCTTTCCGATCAACGGTTTGTGGAAAGGCCGGGCGCCCGGGCTATGCTGCGGCCGGTTGTTCCATCCAAACGCACGGGGAAGCGCATGAACACGTCCACGGAACGGCGCCATTTCTGGCGCGCACCCTTCCATTCCCCGGCCTGGCTGGTGCGCGTCGATGGCAGCATCCATGGCGGGCAGGTGCACGATGTGTCGCTCAAGGGGGCGTTGTTCGAGACCGAACCCGGTGGCGACTGCAGGCTGCACGAGCGCTGCCAGCTGCAGGTCGAACTGTCGCAGGACACACCGATCCGCATGCAGGCCACCGTGGTGCACGTGGAAGGGCGCCATGTCGGCCTGCGCTGCGACGAGATCGACCTGGACAGCATCACCGCGCTGCGCCGCCTGATCGAACTCAATGCCGCCGATCCGGCGCTGCTGGAGCGCGAACTGGGCGCGCTGGTCCGGTACGGCTGAGCCACGCCGGCCCCGGGGCCGCGCGATGTGCGGGTTGCCTCCCGAGATACGCCCCGCGTCGGCTCGCCGGACCATGACGGCTGGGGGCGTGGCGCTGCGCTACGCTGCACCGGCCCGGCGCCATCGCGTGCGCGTTGCGCCGCCGGCAGGCCTTTCCCGACGAGGAGCAGCGTGATGACCGGCAAGAACACGATCTGCCTGTGGTACGACGGTACCGCCCTGGATGCCGCCACGTTTTATGCGGCGACGTTTCCCGACAGCCGCGTGGGTGCCGTGCATCGCGCGCCCGCCGATTACCCCGCCGGCCGCCAGGGCGATGTGCTCACGGTCGAGTTCACGGTGCTCGGCATCCCGTGCCTGGGCCTCAACGGCGGCCCTGCGTTCCGTCACAGCGAGGCGTTCTCGTTCCAGGTTGCTACCGACGACCAGGCCGAAACCGACCGCCTGTGGAACGCGATCGTCGGCAATGGCGGGCAGGAGAGTGCCTGCGGCTGGTGCCGCGACAGGTGGGGCCTGTCCTGGCAGATCACGCCGCGCGCGCTGACCGCCGCCATCAGCGATCCCGACCCGGCCGCGGCCAGGCGTGCGTTCGAGGCGATGATGGGCATGCGCAGGATCGACATCGCCGCGATCGAGGCCGCGCGTCGCGGCTGAGTCGCGCATCGGCGCGGCATGACCTTCGGCCTATCCGCGGGCGGGCGCCATCGCCTACGCTCGCGGATTGGCCGCGCGCAGGCGCGGCGTTCCCTGCAAGGCCGGAGATCCGCATGACCCTTTCCAAGCTCGTCCCGTTGTCCCTGACCGTCGCCATCGCCGCCTCGCTGGCCGCCTGCGGCGGCAACAGCGACGCCGCACCGCCCGCCGCCGACGCGGCCGCCAAGCCGGCGTTCGACCTGTCGCAGATCAAAACCCCGTCGGTGGCGTTCAACGTGGCCGACCTGGACCCGGCGGTGTCGGCCTGCGCCGACCTCAATGGCTTCGTCAACGGCAAGTGGCTCAAGGCCAACCCGGTGCCGGGCGACCAGGTGACCTGGGGCAGCTTCGAGATCCTGCGCGAGCGCTCGCTGGAGGTGCAGCACGCGCTGGTGCAGCAGGCCGCCGCGGCCAACGCCAAGGCCGGCACCGTGCAGGCGCAGATCGGCGACATCTGGAAGACCGGCTCGGACGAGGCCGCGATCGAGGCCGCCGGCATCACCCCGCTGCAGCCGGAGCTGGACAAGATCGCCGCGCTCAACGACAGCGCCGCCATCGCCGGCTACCTGCGCCAGGCCTACGCCCAGGGCCAGGGCTTCCTGTTTTCGCTGTACGCCAGCCCGGACTTCAAGGACTCGGGCAATGTCATCGCCTATGTCGGCCAGGGCGGCCTGGGCCTGCCGGAAAAGGGCTACTACTTCGACGAATCGCAGGCCGGGATCCGCGAGGCCTATGTCGCCTACATCGAACGGATGCTGGTGCTGTCGGGCGTGGAGGCCGCGCAGGCCAAGGAACAGGCCCAGGCGGTCATGGCGTTCGAAACCCGGCTGGCCAAGGCGTCGCTGTCGCGCATCGAACTGCGCGACCCGGCCAAGCGCTACAACCCGGTCAGTGCCGCCGACGCCGACCGGCAGACGCCGAACTTCAGCTGGACCGCGCTGTTCGACACCCTGAAGGTGCCGGCCAAGGACAAGTTCTCGCTGGCGCAGCCGGGCTTCTTCGCCGAGCTCGACAAGATGCTGGCCGAGGTGCCGGCCAGCACCTGGCAGGCCTACCTGCGCTTCCATACCGTGGACAACGCGGCGCCGTACCTGAGCAAGGCCTTCGAGCAGGCCAATTTCGATTTCTTCAGCAAGACCCTGCGCGGCCAGCAGGAAATGCAGCCGCGCTGGAAGCGCGTGCTGGAGTCGGTCAACGGCGCGATGGGCGAGGCGCTCGGCCAGCTGTACGTGGACGCGGTGTTCCCGGCCGAGTCCAAGGTGGCCATGCAGCACCTGGTGGAGAACCTGTCGGCCGCGCTCAAGGCGCGCCTGGAGACCCTGCCGTGGATGGGCGAGGAAACCAGGAAGAAGGCGCTGGAGAAGTGGGCCAGCTTCACCCCCAAGATCGGCTATCCGGACAAGTGGCGTGACTGGTCGGGCCTGGCCACCCGCGGCGACAGTTACCTGGGCAACATGCAGGCCGCGCGCGCGTTCAACTACCGCTACATGCTGGACAAGATCGGCAAGCCGGTGGACAAGACCGAGTGGGGCATGACCCCGCAGACGGTCAACGCCTACTACAACGCGACCAAGAACGAGATCGTGTTCCCGGCCGCGATCCTGCAGCCGCCGTTCTTCGACGCCAAGGCGGACCCGGCGCTGAACTACGGCGGCATCGGCGCGGTGATCGGCCACGAAATGATGCACGGCTACGACGACTCGGGCAGCCAGTTCGCCGCCAACGGCAACTTCGACAACTGGTGGACCGACGCCGACCGCAGCGCCTTCAACGGCCGCACCGACCAGCTGGTCGCGCAGTTCGATGGCTACGAGGCGCTGCCCGGGGTGAACGTGAAGGGCAAGCTGACCCTGGGCGAGAACATCGGCGACCTCGGTGGCCTGACCGTGGCCTACGACGCGCTGCAGATGGCGCTCAAGGAAGACCCGTCGAAGAACGTGGCCGTCGACGGCTACAGCCAGGACCAGCGTTTCTTCATGAACTGGGCCACGGTGTGGCGCCGCAACTTCACCGAGGGCGAGCTGCGCGTGCGCCTGAACACCGATCCGCACGCACCGGCCAACTTCCGCGCCAACGGTGCGCCGTCGAACATGCCGTCCTTCGCCGCAGCGTTCCAGTGCAAGGCGGGTGATGCGATGGTGCGTGGCGACGACAAGCGCGTGGTCATCTGGTAAACCGCCGGTAGTCCGGCTGGCAACCGACGCAGGGCCCGGCGCATGCCGGGCCTTTGCGTTCTGGCGCCTGCTGCCGCGTACGCCCGCGTGGCGGGCCCGCTGCGGCGATGGCGGTGTCCTGCCGACGGTGGCCGCAGCGCCGGCCTGCGGCCCGCGCTGGCGTCCGTCGCGGGCGACTCAGTGCGCCCGGCGAAGCGGCGCCGCCGCGCGATGCCGTTCGCGCAGATACAGGAACAACGGCAACGCCAGCGACGGGCCGACCAGCAGGCACGACAGCGGCAGCCACAGCCGCGGCATCGCCAGCCTGCGGCCTTCGGCGACCACCAGCACGGCCACGGCGATGCCCGAGACCAGCACGTCCGCCCAAGCAAAGGCCGCGATGCGGCCGGAGGTGGCCTGCTGCACCAGCAGCGGCAGGTCGAGGCCATGCGCGGACAGCCACGGAACGAACTGCGACAGCGGCAATGCCGTGCCGGCGATGCACAGAAGCAGGTAGAGGAACTTCACGGTGTCTCCTGACGTGGGCAATGCGCCATGCGGCTGGGCGCTGCCGGCATGGAGGGGCGGTGGGACGGCACGCGCGCCGGTGCGCCACACCGGTAGCGGTAGCGCACGCATTGCTGGCCGGTGCGGGTGGCGACGCGCCGGCGCCGGTCCGCGTAACGCTGGAAGCCCGCGCCGGCGCGCCAGGTCGCACCCTCGCCGGACAGCCCGGCGATCAGCGCCGGCCCGGTGTCGCCGCGGACCACGACGGCTTTTGTCGGACCGTCGCTTTCCCGGCAGGCGAGGGGGCGGGGCGCGATACGCAGGGCAGGCTTGTCCGCGTCCGACGCGCAGGCGTCGGGGCTTCCGGCCCAATGCCCGGTGAAACGCGCCGGTACGGCCACCCTGCCAGCGCCCGCCAAAGCCGGCAGTGGCGGCAGTGGCGGCAGCCACAGGGTCAACCACAGCAGGTTATCCATTGCTCTCCCTGGCGATCCCGCGCGGCGAGCCGCAGGGCCGGTCGGCCGGCCGCGCTCACCGTGGCGCGTATTGTGCGGCATGCAGCCGGTCACCGGGGCCGCTGCGGCGCTGCCGCGGAGATGCCGGCCGCGGTCGGTCGTGGTATTGATCGGCCACGCCACGGGATGGCGGATCATCGATCAACGGGAGGCATGCATGGTGCCGGAAGCAGGCGGGGCGCACGCGCCGCTGCAGTGGACAATCGCCGCGCTGGCATTCGCCGCGCACCTGCTGGTCGCCGCGCGTGCGCTGACCCGCGCCAACCGCACCCCGGCCTCGCGCGCGGCCTGGGTGGCGGTGGTGATGCTCGCCCCCGGGGTGGGGATGCTTGCGTACCTGCTGCTGGGCGAGACCAGCATCGGCCGCGCGCGGTTCCGCCGGGTGGAACAGGTGCTGCGGCGGATGACGGCGGCCGCGGCCCTGGCGCCGCCACCCGCAGCGGTTGCGGTGGTGGACGGCGCGGTGCCGCTGCTGGAACTGGCGCGCACCATCAACGGCCTGCCGGCGGTGGGCGGCAACCGGGTGGAGCTGCTGGGCGAGGAGGACAGCCCGGCCGATGCGCCCGAGCGCGATTGCCGCCGCGCGCTGGACGCGCTGGTCGCCGATATCGAACAGGCCCGCGAGAGCGTGCACATCGCCGTCTACATCTGGCTCGACGACGGCGCCGGCGGCCGCCTGGCCGACGCGGTGGCCGACGCCGCACGGCGCGGGGTGGCGTGCCGGGTGATGGTCGACGCGCTGGGTTCGCGCGCCTTCATCGACGGGCCGCGCTGGCAACAACTGGCCCAGGCCGGGGTCCGGCAGCTCAAGACGCTGGACGACATCCATCGCCTGCAGCACGTGGCGTTCAGCCGCATGGACCTGCGCGACCACCGCAAGATCGTGGTCATCGACAACCGCATCGGCTACTGCGGCAGCCAGAACCTTGCCGATCCCGAGTTCCGGATAAAGCCGGCGCAGGCGCCGTGGATCGACCTGCTGCTGCGCTGCCAGGGGCCGGTGGTGGCGCAACTCCAGTTCCTGTTCCTCAGCGGCTGGATCCCGGAAACCGGCGAAGCCGGGCTGGATGGCTACGCCGCGGCGGCGGCCCCGGCGTGGCACGACGACGGCTGCGTGGCGATGGCCTTCGAGACCGGGCCGGTCGCGCGCCACAACGTCATGGCCGACGTGTACGTGGCCTGCATCTACGCGGCGCGGCGCGAGCTGGTGATCACCACGCCGTACTTCGTGCCCGACGAGTCGATCCTGCGCGCGATCTGCGCGGCGCCGCGGCGCGGCGTGCGCACCACGCTGGTGCTGCCGCGGCGCAACGACTCGTGGCTGGTCGGGCAGGCCAGCCGCAGCACCTACGGCGACCTGCTGCGCAGCGGGGTCGAGCTCCACGAGTACCCGCTCGGCCTGCTGCATGCCAAATCCATGACCGTCGACGGACAGGTCAGCCTGGTCGGCTCGGCCAACATGGACCGGCGCAGCCTGGAGCTGAATTTCGAGAACAGCCTGCTGGTCGCCGACCCGCGGGTGACCGCGGCGATCCGCCAGCGCCAGCAGCGCTACCTGTCGGTGTCGGTGCCGGTGACCATGGAGCAGGTCCAGCGCTGGTCCTTCGCCACGCGGCTGGTGCAGAACGCGGTGGCGATGATGTCGCCGGTGCTGTGAGCGCGCCGGCCCGGCCAGTCAGCCGGCCGGGCGCGCGTGCGCGCGGGCGCGCAGCAGGCCACGGAACTCGCCGAGCAGGCGCGCGTCGACCAGCCGGTTCTTCTCGCGGTTGAGGATGGCCAGCGCGTCGTCGGTGTGCATCGGGCCCCGGTAGGGACGGCGCGAGGTCAGCGCGTCGTAGCCGTCGGCGATGGTCAGGATGCGCGCCTCCAGCGGGATTTCCTCGCCCTGCAGGCCGTGCGGATAGCCGCTGCCGTCCCAGGCTTCGTGGTGGTGCAGGATCAGCCGCGCCACGGCGGCGGCGTCGTCGCGGCCGGTGGCCGCGAACAGGCGCGCGCCGCGCTCGGGATGGGTGCGCATCTTCTCCATCCGCGGCTCGTCCAGGCGGCCGGGATGCAGCAGCACGTCGTCGCGGATGCCGATCTTGCCGACGTCGTGGAAGCGCGCCGCCAGCGCCAGCTGCTCCAGCTGCGCGCCGGACAGGCCGCAGCGTTCGCCCAGGCCATGGGCGAGCAGCGAAACCCGGTCGCAGTGCTGGTCGGTGTAGCTGTCGCGCTCGTCCAGCGCGGCGGCCAGCACGGAGATGCCACAGCTGTCGTTTTCAAGGGGAATGGACAGGCCCGGGGCCGAGAAGGTCGAAGACATGAAGCGCCGCACCGCAGTGGGAAAACGGCCTGGCCGGGAGGAGGTCGGCTATTGTCCTCGCCGCCCCCGTTCCTGGCAAACCTCTCATCCGCTCACGCCGGGCGCAGGGTGGCCAGCAGCGCGCGGGCGGCGTTGAAGCGGTCCGCGCCTTCCGGCAACGGGTGGCGGATGCGCAGCTTGTCCGGGCCATCCATCTGGTAGAGCCTGGGCTGCTTCTGGATCAGCTGGATCACCGCCATCGGGTCGATGTCGGGCTTGGCCTCGAACACGATGCGGCCGCCGTTTTCGCCCAGTTCCAGCTTGCGGATGCCCAGCGCATTGGCCTGCAGCTTGAGCTCGGCAATGGCGAACAGGTGCTTGACCGCATCCGGCAGCAGGCCGAAGCGGTCGATCATCTCCACCTGCAGTTCGCGCAGGCCGGCGCTGTCGCGCGCGCTGGAAATGCGCTTGTACAGGGTCAGGCGGGTATGCACGTCGGGCAGGTAATCCTCCGGGATCAACGCCGGCACGTGCAGCTCGACCTCGGCACCGCGCACTTCCTCGCCGGCGTCCAGGTCGGGCAGCTTGCCGGAGCGGATCGAACGCACCGCGCGTTCCAGCAGTTCGGTGTAGAGGCTGAAACCGACTTCGGCCATCTGACCGCTCTGGTCCTCGCCGAGCAGCTCGCCGGCGCCGCGGATCTCCAAGTCGTGGGTGGCCAGGGTGAAGCCGGCGCCGAGCTCGTCCATCGAGGCGATGGCGTCCAGCCGTTTCTGCGCGTCGGGGGTGATCGAGCGCTTGTCCGGTACCACCAGGTACGCGTAGGCGCGGTGGTGCGAGCGGCCGACGCGGCCACGCAGCTGGTGCAGCTGGGCCAGGCCGAAGCGGTCGGCGCGGTTGATGATGATGGTGTTGGCGTTGGGGATGTCGATGCCCGACTCGATGATGGTGCTGGCCAGCAGCACGTTGAAGCGCTGCTTCTGGAAATCCAGCATCACCTTTTCCAGCTCGCGCTCGGGCATCTGCCCGTGGGCCATGCCGATGCGCGCTTCGGGCACCAGCTCGGACAGCTCGCGCTGCATCCGTCCCATGCTCTCCACGTCGTTGTGCAGGAAATACAGCTGGCCGCCGCGCGACAGTTCGCGCTGGAACGCCTCGCGCAGCTGCGCGTTGTCCCATTGGGTGACGAAGGTCTGCACCGCCAGCCGGTTCGGCGGTGGGGTGGCGATGATCGACAGGTCGCGCAGCCCGGCCATGGCCATGTTCAGCGTGCGCGGGATCGGCGTGGCGGTGAGCGTGAGCAGGTGCACGTTGGCGCGCATCGCCTTGAGCGCTTCCTTCTGGCGCACGCCGAAGCGCTGCTCCTCGTCGACGATGACCAGGCCCAGGTCCTTGAACTTCACGTCCGGCTGCAGCAGCCGGTGGGTGCCGACGATCACGTCGATGCTGCCGTCGGCCACCTTGTCCAGCTCGGCCTTGATCTCCTTGGTGCTCTTGAAGCGCGACAGCACTTCGACCTTGAGCGGGTAATCGGCGAAGCGGTCGCGGAAATTGCGGTAGTGCTGTTCGGCCAGCAGCGTGGTGGGCACCAGCACCGCCACCTGCTTGCCGCCGCTGGCGGCGGCGAAGGCGGCGCGTACGGCCACCTCGGTCTTGCCGAAGCCGACGTCGCCGCAGACCACGCGGTCCATCGGCTGCGACGACTGCAGGTCGCGCAGGGTGGCCTCGATCGCGGCCAGCTGGTCCGGGGTTTCCTCGAACGGGAAGCCGGCGGCGAACGGCTCGTACATGGCGCGGTCGATGTCCAGCGCCAGGCCGGCGCGGGCCTGGCGCCGGGCCTGGATCTCCAGCAGCTCGGCGGCGACGTCGCGTACCTTCTCGGCGGCCTTGCGCTTGGCCTTGGCCCACTGCTCGCCGCCGAGCGAATGCAGCGGCGCGGTTTCCGGCGAGGCGCCGGAGTAGCGGCTGATCAGATGCAGCTGCGCGACCGGCACGTACAGGCGGTCGCCCTTGGCGTACTCGATCTCCAGGAATTCGCCGGGCATGCCGCCCACGTCCATCGCGATCAGCCCGCGGTAGCGGCCGACGCCATGGTCCTCATGGACGATGGGCGCGCCCTCGGTCAGTTCGCCGAGGTCGCGGATGATCGCCTCCGGCTCGCGCCCGGCGCGGCGGCTGCGACGCGGCTGGCCGGCGCGCTCGGGGAACAGCTGGCGCTCGGTGAGCACCGCCAGCGGTGGCTCGGCCAGGGCGAAGCCGTCGTCCAGCGGCGCCACGGTGATCGCGAAGCGCGGCGTGTCGGCGGCCAGGAACGCCGGCAGCCCGGGCACCACCGGCGGCCGCAGGTCGGCGGCCTGCAGCACTTCCAGCAGCGCCTCGCGGCGGCCCGGCGAATCGGCCGCCACCAGCACCCGGCCGGGGTAGTGCTCGAGGAAGGACTTCAGCGCCTGGCCGGCGGGGGCGTCCTTGGCCGCCACCGGCAGCGGCGGCAGCGGCTGGTCGCCCAGCGCCTGCGCCTCGGCGATGCGCGGGTGGTCGGCCGGCCACACGTCCACCCGCGGCTGCCGGTTGAACTGCTCGCGCAGGCTGTCCGGCGACTGGTAGATCTCCTCCGGCGGCAGCAGCGGCCGTTCGATGTCGTGGCGGCGCTGCTCGTAGCGGCTGCCGGTCTGCGCCCAGAACGCGTCGGCGGCCTCGCCCACGCCGGGCGCGACCACGGTCAGGAAGCCGCTGGGCAGGTAATCGAACAGGGTGGCGGTGCGCTCGAAGAACAGCGGCAGGAAGTATTCGATGCCCGACGGCAGCACCCCGGCCTTGAGGTCTTGGTAGAGCGGGCTGCGGCGGGTGTCCACGTCGAAGCGCTCGCGCAGCGTGGCCAGCACCTTCGCCAGGCTGGCCTCGTCCATCGGCACTTCGCGGCCGGGCAGCATCTTCACCGCCGCGACCTTGTCCAGCGAACGCTGCGATTCGGGGTCGAATTCGCGGATCGAGTCGATGTCCTCGTCCAGCAGCTCGATCCGCAGCGGCGCGTCGGCGCCCATCGGGTAGACGTCGAGCAGGCCGCCGCGCACGGCGAAATCGCCCGGATCCATCACCTGCGGCACGTTGCGGTAGCCCGCGCTCTCCAGGCGGCGCTTTTCCGCGTCCATGTCCAGGCGCTGGCCGACCCGCAGGTCGAAGCTGCCGCCCACGATGTAGCTCAGCGGCGCCAGCCGCTGCAGCAGGGTCTGCACCGGCACCACCACGATGCCATGGGTGAGCCCCGGCAGCCGGTGCAGCGCGGCCAGGCGCTGGGAAATGATGTCCGGGTGCGGGCTGAACTGGTCGTAGGGCAGGGTTTCCCAGTCCGGGAACGGCACCACCGGCAGCGTGGCGTCGTCGCCCAGCAGGGTCTGCAGGTCGGCCACGGCCTGGTGCGCGCCGTGGTTGTCGCGGGTGACCAGCAACAGCGGCTTGCCATGCGCCTGCGCGGCACGGGCCACGTGCCAGGCCAGCGCGCTGGTCGATGCGGGGGCGCGCCACCAGGCGCGGAGCTGGCCCGCGCGGGGCAGCGGCGGAACGGGATAGGAGGTGGGGAGCGACATGACGTCGCTGATTTTATAGGAGTGAGTGGAGAGGAGTGAGGAGTGAGGAAAAGCAGGGGCAAGTGAAGATGCGTGAGTAGTGAGAAGGGGCAACGGCAACGGCAACGGCCAAAGCCGGGGTTGAAAGCCAAAGCCGTCCTTCCCGCGAAGGTGGAAATCGCTCTTGCTTCCCGCGCCTGCCTCTTCTCACTCCTTTCGCTCACTCCCGCGCTTCAGCCACCTGTGGGGCAAGAGCGATCTCCGCCGTCGCGGAGATGACGGCTTCTGCTCCTGCTTTTTCTCACTCCTCACTCCTCTTTACTCACTCCTGGCCTTCAGCTGGCCAGTTCCAACACCATGCGCACCAGGCCCGGGGTGCCGGACGGGTGCGGCACCTGCTTGAAGCCCAGCGAGGCGGCCAACTGCAGCATCGGTTCGTTGTCCTGGGCGATGTCGCCGTACATGCGGTCCAGGTACTTGCCGCGCGCCCACTTGACCAGCTTGCGCATCAATTGCCGGCCCAGGCCCTGGCCGGCCAGGAAGCGGCTGACGAGGATGGCGTACTCGGCGTCGCGGGTGCCGGGGATGATCGAGGCGCGGGCCACCGCGCCGACCACGGCCTCACCCGGCGGCAGCGGCTCGGCCGCGACCAGCGAGATTTCGGTCTTGGGATTGGGATGGGTCAGGCGCTGGGCGGTTTCGTCCGACAGCACGTCAACGGCCTGCAGGAAGCGGTCGCGGACTTCCTCCGGCCCGAACAGCGCGAATGCGCCCTGCAGTGGGGCACCGTCCTCGGGGCGGATGGGACGGATGAGCAGTTCCCGGCCGCTGGGTGCCTTGAAGTTTTCATGCCACGGGGGCATGCGGTTGCGGGTAGCCATGACTGCGGTTCCTCCAGAGTCCGCCGATTCTTGCACCTGTGGCGTGAGGTTCTGTGAACGTGATTCAACCGTGGCGAGCGGGGCCGCCCTGGGGCCACGCGCCGTGCCGGCAGGTCCGCCGCGGCCACCGCCGTCGCGCGCTGGCCCGGCTCAATCGCCGCTTTTTATCCATTCCAGCCGGGTCGAGGCGCCGGCTTCGCCCAGTTCGCGCTGCAGCACCGGCAAGGCCGGCGCCAACGCCTGGTCGAACTGCCAAGGCGGATTGAGCAGCAGCATGCCGCTGCCGTTCAGGCGCAGCGGCGAATCGTCCGGGCGCACCATCAGTTCGGCCACCAGCGCCGATTTCGCCGGCAGCGCGGCGGCCTTGCGGAAGAACGGCAGCAGGCTGCGGCGCTGCTTGATCGGGTACCACACCGCGCACTGCGCCTGCGGCATGCGCGCCAGGATCTCGCGCAGGGTGGCGATGATCTGCGGGTATTCGGCGTCCTGCGCCTCGTAGGGCGGATCGACCAGCACCAGCGCGCGGCCGATCTTCGTGGCGCCGGCTTTGGGCGGCAGCAGGGCGCGGATGCTGTCGTAGCCGTTGCCGGCCAGCACCTGCACGCGGCGGTCGCGCGCGAACAGCTCCCTCAGCGCCGCGGCCTCCTCCGGCTGCAGTTCGCAGGCGGCCAGCCGGTCCTGTTCGCGCAGGGCCTGGGCGGCCAGCAGCGGCGAGCCGGGGTAGGCGACCAGGCCACCCACCGGGTTGTTGGCCTGGATCGCGCGCAGGTAACGCTCGACCACTTCCGGCAGGGCCGGCGCGGCCATCAGCCGGCTGATGCCGACGTCGGCCTCGGCGGTCTTGCGGCTTTCCTCGGCCGACAACAGGTAACGGCCGCGGCCGGCATGGGTGTCGAGCACGAAGAACGGCGCGTCCTTGCGCTTGAGCGCATCGATCAGGGCAAGCAGGACGATGTGCTTGAGCACGTCGGCATGGTTGCCGGCATGGAAGGCGTGGCGGTAGTTCATCGGTGCAGTGTACGGGCGCCGCCCCGGGGCGGCTATGCTGGCGCCATGTCCGAACAGCCTGCCCGGGTGCTCGTCGTCGAAGACGAGGCCGCCATCGCCGATACCGTCTTGTATGCGCTGCGCAGCGAGGGCCACGCGGCCGAGCACTGCGCGCTGGGACGGCTGGCGCTGGAGCGGGTGCGCGCCGGCGGCATCGACGTGGTGGTACTGGACGTGGGCCTGCCCGACCTGGGCGGCTTCGAGGTCTGCCGCCAGCTGCGCACCTTCAGCCAGGTGCCGGTGATCTTCCTCACCGCGCGCAACGACGAGTTCGACCGGGTGCTGGGGCTGGAGCTGGGCGCCGACGACTACGTCGGCAAGCCGTTCTCGCCGCGCGAACTGGTGGCGCGGGTGCGCGCGCGGCTGCGGCGGCCGGCGCAGCCGCTGGCCGCAGACGCCGAGCCCGGCTGGGTGCGCCAGGGGGTGTTCGCGATCGACCGCGAGGGCCGGCGGGTGCGCTACCGCGACGTGCCGCTGGACCTGACCCGCTACGAATACGCGCTGCTGGCGGCGCTGCTGCAGCGGCCGGGGGCGATCCTCAGCCGCGCGCAGCTGATGGAGCGCGGCTGGGACCATGCCAGCGACAGCGCCGACCGCACGGTGGATACGCACGTGAAGACCCTGCGCGCCAAGCTGCGCGCGGCGGGGGCGCAGGACGATCCGATCCGCACGCACCGGGGCGTGGGATATGCGCTGGATGTCTGATTGCGGAAGATCAAAGGCTTTCGCTGCCCTTCGGAGCGTGGGCTGTTTGTCTTTGGCTGTGCAAAGGGAAGCGGCCAGGGCAAAGCACGGACCGGACGCGAGCCGATGCGATCAAGCCGCATCGGTTACCTGTGCTCCTCGCGGGCCAGGGAGACGACGCACCGCGCGCCTCATTCAGATGTGTGCGCATGTTCGCTCCTCGGGTCGCCGCGGTACTCGGCCCGCTTTACGGCCATGGGAAGTCAGCATCCAGGAGCAAAAGCACAGTCGCGGCACCGGCCGGATGGCAATCCTGGACGCTGGCGGCCAAGAGCGGCGGAATGGCGTCGGCTGCTCTTGCCTTTCAGAATCCCCTTCCGCCGCGACGGAGCCGGCGGGAAAAACCCGAAGGGCGACGTGCATGGATGCACGTCGTTTTTCCACGCGACAGGGATGCCGCGTAGCAAAATCCCGCCGGCGGAGTGGAGCCGATGCGCTTGCGCAGCGGGCGCGGATGCAGGGGCGTGCTTTCTGTTGGTTACTGCTCCTTGCACGAGCAAAGAGAACCAACTCGCTCGCCGAAGGGGACCGAAAGCGTTTGCTCCAGAAACGAAGGCGGCGATAAATGCGCCTGGGCCTGAAACTCTTCCTCGGCTTCTTCCTGATCGTCGGCATCGCCGCGTTCTTCGTGATGCGGGTGTTCGTCGACGAGGTCAAGCCGGGCGTGCGCCAGGCGATGGAGTCCACCCTGGTCGACTCGGCCAACGTGCTGGCGGTGATGGCCGCGCCGGATCTGAAGGCCGGGCACATCGCCGACGGCCGCTTCGCCGCGCACATGGCGACCGCGCAGCGGCGCGACCCGCGGGCGATGGTGTGGCGGTTCCCCAAGCGCAGCATCGACTACCGGGTCACCGTGACCGATGCCCGCGGCATCGTCGTCTACGACTCGCGCGGGCAGGACGTGGGCCGCGACAACTCGCGCTGGAACGACGTCTACCGCACCCTGCGCGGCCAGTACGGTGCGCGCTCTAGCCCGGGGACCCCGGGCGATGCCGACAGCACGGTCATGCACGTGGCCGCGCCGGTCTACGATCCGGACGATGGCCGCACCCTGATCGGGGTGCTGACCCTGGCCCAGCCCAACGACAGCATCGATCCGTTCATCACCGCCAGCCAGCGCGCCATCGTCGCGCGCGGCGCGTGGCTGATCGGCTCGGCGGCGCTGATCGGGCTGTTGATGACCTGGTGGCTGGCGCGCGGCATCGGCAGCCTGAGCCGCTATGCGAAGGCGGTCAGCGCCGGCGAACCGGTGCCGCCGCCGAGGCCGCGCGGCGACGAGATCGGCGACCTCGGCCAGGCGCTGGAGACCATGCGCCGCAAGCTCGAGGGCAAGGCCTATGTCGAGCAGTACGTGCAGTCGCTCACGCACGAGATGAAGAGCCCGCTGGCGGCGATCCGCGGTGCCGCCGAGCTGTTGCAGGAACCGCTGCCCGAGGCCGACCGCCAGCGTTTCGCCGCCAACATCGCGCAGCAGGAGCGGCGCCTGACCGAGACCATCGACCAGCTGCTGCGGCTGGCCGAGGTGGAACAGCATGGCTGGCTGCAGCGGCGCAGCGCGGTGGACCTGGCGGCGCTGTGCCGGCAGCTCGCCGAGGACGCGGCGCCGCGCCTGCAGGCCGCCCGCCTGGCGCTGCACTGCGAACTGCCCGCGCACGCCAGCGTGCAGGGCGATGCGTTCCTGCTGCGGCAGGCGCTGGACAACCTGCTGGACAACGCCATCGCGTTCTCGCCGGAAGGCGGGCGGATCGGGCTGCGGCTGGCGGCCGCGCAGGGCGGCTGGGAGGTGGCGCTGTCCGACCAGGGGCCCGGGGTGCCGGACTACGCGCTGGAACGGGTGTTCGAGCGCTTCTATTCGCTGGCCCGCCCCGGCAGCGGCCAGCGCAGTTCCGGGCTGGGCCTGCCGTTCGTGGCCGAAGTCGCGCGCCTGCACGGCGGCCACGCGTCCCTGCGCAACGGCCCGGCCGGCGGGGCGCAGGCCACGCTGTGGTTGCCAATGACGTAGGTGCCGGGCTTGCCCGGCACGGGGCTGCGCCGGGAAAGCTTCATGCGGGGCAAGCCCCGCAGCTACGCCGGCGGTGATGCGTCATCGCCCAGCGGAGCAGGTTCCGGCGCAGGGCGGTCGGCGAAGACCGGATGGTCGGCGCGCGGCCGGTCCAGGTGGTAGCCCTGCACCATGTCCACGCCCAGCGCGCGCAGCATCTGCAGCGTCGCCTCGTCCTCGACGAACTCGGCCACGGTCAGCTTGCCCATGCCGTGCGCCACTTCGATGATGGCGCGCACGAACACCTGGTTGTCGCGCTCGCTGGGCAGGTCGCGGATGAACATGCCATCGATCTTGAGCACGTCGGCCTGCAGGTTCTTGAGGTAGGCGAACGAGGAGAACCCGGTGCCGAAGTCGTCCAGGCAGATCGGGCAGCCGGTGTCGCGCAGGGCGGCGATGAAGCGTGCCGCGTCGCCCATGTCCGAGACCGCCGAGGTTTCGGTCAGTTCCACCAGCAGCCGCCGCGGTGCGACCTGCCGCTGGCGCAGCTGGCCGCCGATCCATGCCGGCAGCTCGGGGTCGTCGAACGAGCGCCCGGAAATATTGACGGCGATGGCCGGCAGGTTCGGGTGGCTGGCCAGCAGTTCGATGCTGCGGCCGATCACCCAGCGGTCGATCTGCAGGATCTTGCCGCTCTTCTCGGCGGGTTCGATGAACTGCGCGGGCATGATGAGCTGGCCGGGGTTGGCCTCGTCCTCCATCCGGATCAGCGCCTCCAGGTGCGCCAGGCGGCCGTCGGCGGCGTGGTGCACGCCCTGGAAATGCAGGCGCAGCAGGTCGTGCTCCAGCGCGCGCGCGATGCGGTCGTTCCATGCCAGGCGGGTGGCCATCTCGCGCGAGCTGTCGCGGTCGGGGCGGTACACGTTCCAGCGGTTCTTGCCGGTGTGCTTGGCCTGGTACATCGCCGCGTCGGCATGGGCGACCAGGTCCTCGGCATTGTCGGCGTGGGTGGGGAAGTGGGCGATGCCCAGGCTGGTGGTCAGGCGCACGGTGTGTTCGTGCAGGCGCAGCGGCGTCTGCGAGATCCGCGCCACGATGCGTTCGGCCAGGTGCTGGGCGTCGTCCAGGCTCGCATGCGGCATCAGTACCGCGAACTCATCGCCGCCGAGCCGGAACAGGGTCTCGCCGCTGCGCACCAGGGTGCGGATCTCGACCGCCATGCGGTTCAGCACCGAATCGCCGGCGCGGTGGCCGAAGGTGTCGTTGATGTACTTGAACTCGTCCAGGTCGAAGAACAGCAGCGCGGCCTGGCTGGGGATGCGTTCGGCGGCGTGGAAAAAGCGCGCCAGCTCGTCCTCGAAGCGGCGCCGGTTGTACAGGCTGGTCAACGGGTCATGCTGGGCCAGCCGTACCAGCTGTTCGGCGGTCTGGCGCTCGTGGGTGATGTCCTCCTGCACCCACAGCCGGCCGATGAAGTGTTCCTGCGCGTCGCGCACCGGGTAGGCGTCGTGCATGACGATGCGGCCGTCGTGCAGGCGGATTTCCAGCCGCTTGTGCAGTTCGGGCGAGACCTTGGCCTCGTCCATGTGCCGGCGGAACTCCAGCGGGTCGATCATCAGCCGCTGTGACGCTTCCAGCCACTGGTCGGTGGTGTTGCCGACCACGGTGATGCCTTCGGGGAAATCCCACATGGCCAGGAACGCGGCGTTGCAGTAAGTGGCGCGGTTCTCGTGGCTGACGAACAAGATCCCCAGGTTCATCGCGCCGAGCAGCGCCAGCAGGCGCGCGCGCTCCTCCTCCAGCCGGGTCATGAACTGGCGGCGTTCGTCGATCTCGGTCTGCAGCGCCTGGGCGTGCGCGAACTGCAGGGCGCGCTGCTGCACCAGTTCCTCGACCATGTCGTCGAACGCGTCGGCCAGGTGCCCGAGCTCGTCGTTGCCCTGCATCGCGATCGGCCTGGGTTCGCGGCCCTGGCTCAGCTCGTCCACCGCCTGGGTCAGGCGGGTGAGCGGTGCCCCGAACAGCAGGCCGACCCGCCGCCGCAGCAGCCACATCGCCGGCAGCAGGCCGAGGATGCCGAACGCGGACACCGCCAGCAGGCCCCACATCAACACGTGGTCCACCCGTGCCTGCGGCAGCAGGAACACCTGGTACCAGCCGGGGCCGTGGATCCTGGACCATGCGACCCAGTGGCTGCCGTCCGGGGAGCGGCCCACGCCGTGGTCGCCGCGGCCATGGGCGATCATCCCGTGCACCTCGGCCAGCAGCGGGTCGTCGAGCGCGGACAGCTTCAGTTGCCCGTCGGCGGCGGCGATGCGGCGGCTGAACTGCGGGTGCGCGATGAGCGCGCCGTCGGCGGCCATGACCAGCTGCACGCCGGTGCTGTCGTTGTCGGTGGCGTGGTCGATCAGGCTCTGCACAAGCACATCGTGGCCGAGCGTGCCGACCCAGCGCCCCTCCCAGTCCAGCGGCTTGATCACCGACACCATCCAGGTATTGGCCTGCCGGTCCAGGTAGACCGGCGTCCAGAACACCCTGCGCTGCGGGTTGCGTCGCGGGTCCGAGCCCTGCATGGTCGGGTAGCCGGCATTGGTGGCGCTGGCGTCGGCGTTGCTGCCCCAGTCCATGCCATGCGCATAGACCATCAGCCCGTCCTCGACGAAGTCCATGTAGACCGAGAAGAACGGCGGCACCAGCGCCGGGCCCTGTTCGCGCAGCAGGTCGTAGGCGACCACCGCGCGCAGGCGCGCCGAAGCGTCCAGGCCGTGCGCGGGCTGGTGCAGGTACAGGGTGGGCGCGCGCTCCGGGTCCACCTGCCCGGGCTGCAGCCGCCACAGGCCGTCGGGGCTGCGCGCGAACAGGGTGTCGAAGCGGGCCAGCGCGGCCTGCCGGTCGGCGTGGTCCAGCCGCCACAGCAGTTCCCGCTGCAGCCGCTGCACGCTCTGTTCGGCCTGCAGGAACTGGCCTTCGCTGGCCCGGGCGCGCAGGTCGACGCTGCGCTGCGCGACCATCGGCACCACCCGGTCGGTGATTACCCGCATGGCCAGGTAGCCGAATGCGCAGAGCAGCACGAGGAGGGCGAGGAACAGGCCCCAGATGCTCAGGGACAGCCGGTGGATCAGCGACGTACGCGACCTGGCATGCAGCACGTAGGGTTCCTTCGGGGAATGGCGGCGCAGCCAGAGAGTGCCGGGCGGCGGGACAGCGCGGATTCATACTATGTTGCGGCAGGTGTCCGCAACCGGCCGCTGCCGCCGCTGCGCGGCGCTCACCGCCAGCGGCTTCACCTCCACTTCAAATTCGCCACAAACCGCGCCCATCCGGGGCGGCCACGCTGTGCCCGTTTCCACACGAGGACGGGCCATGACTTCCCTGAAACTGCTGTTGCGCTTCGCCGTGGTCGGCGGGCTGGCGTTGCTGCTGCTGATTCCCCTGCTGCTGATCCGCGGCACCATCGCCGAGCGCGAGCGTTACCGCGACCAGGCCATCGAACGGGTGGCGCAGAGCCGCGCCGGGGCGCAGTCGCTGATCGGCCCGGTGCGGGTACTGCCGTGGACCCAGCAGCGCGAGGTCGAGGTGGTCGAGGCGGGCGTGCGCAAGAGCGAGCTGCGGACCGAGCACGGCTATGACCTGCAGATGCCGCGGCAGTTGCGGATACAGGGCGAGCTGCGCCCGGACGAGCGCCGGGTGGGCCTGTTCCGGGTGCCGGTGTACAGCTTGCACGCGCGGGTGCAGGCCGAGTTCGCCGATGCCGCCTATGCCGCCGTGCCGGGCCGCGTCTACGGCCGGCCCTACCTGGCGCTGGGCATCGCCGACGTGCGCGGCCTGGTGGGTACGCCCAACCTGCGGGTGGACGGGCGCGCGCTGCCGCTGCACGCCGGTTCGCTGGCGCTGGAGGGCGCGTCCAAGGGGCTGCACGCCATGCTGTCGCCGCTGGGCCAGCCGCAACAGGGCACCTTGGCCGAGGGCCGCAGGGTGGAGCTGGAGTTCGTGCTCGACGGCACCCGCTCGCTGTCGGTGGTGCCGGTGGGCGACGACACCCGCGTGTCGCTGGCCTCGACCTGGCCGCATCCGCTGTTCGGCGGCAGCTTCGCGCCCAACGAGCGCCACATCGACGATGCCGGGTTCAAGGCCGACTGGGCGGTGTCCTCGCTGGCCTCGGCCGCGCAGGAACAGCTGCGCCGCGACCTGCGCAGCGATGGCGGCGCGGTCGAGGCGCTGGAGGTGGCGCTGGTGGACCCGGTCGACGTGTACACGCAGGTCGACCGCGCCAGCAAGTACGGCATCCTGTTCGTGCTGCTGACCTTCGTCGGTTTCGCCCTGTTCGAGCTGATCAGGCGGCTGCGGATCCATCCGCTGCAATACCTGCTGGTCGGGCTGGCGCTGGCGATCTTCTTCCTGCTGCTGCTGAGCCTGTCCGAGCACATCGTCTTCTGGCAGGCGTACCTGGTGTCGGCGCTGGCGTGCATCGGCCTGCAGGGTTTCTACCTCAGCGGGGTGTTGCGCAGCTGGCGGCACGGGCTGGGCTTTGCCACCCTGCTGACCCTGCTGTACGGGGTCCTGTACCTGCTGCTGGCGTCGGAGAACAACGCGCTGCTGATGGGCTCGCTGCTGCTGTTCGGGATCCTCGCGGCGATCATGTGGCTGACCCGCAAGGTGGACTGGTACGACCTCGGCGGCGGTCTGCGGTGAACCCGATGCGGCTGAGTACACGGTTGCTCCGGCGGCTGCGGCAAGGGCTGCCGCCGGGGCTGGCGGCAGCGGTGCTGCGGGTGGAGCAGGGCGCTGGCTGGTCCGCTTCGCCGCTGGCGGCACTGGGACTGGGGACGGCCCCGCGCCATGGCTGCCTGCGCCTGCAACTGGACGCAACGCTGGCCGAGCGGATCCGCCAGCGTGGTGCCGCAGGCCTGCCCGCGCTGGACGGCGCGGGCCGCTGGCAGGCGCTGGGCCGTCGTGGCCTGCGCTTCAGGGCGGTGCTGCGGGAACGCCAGGTGGTGGTGTGCGATGCCGTGCACCGGCGGCTGTGGCTGTTGTGGCGCGAACCGGGAGCGGCCCGGTGCGCACGCGGCTACTGAAGCTGGAACGGGGGCGCGATGCGTTTCCATCATGCACTGTCACTGCTCGCGATCGTCGCGCTGCCGCTGCTGGCCGGCGTGGCGGTGGCCATCGAGGCGGGGTACAGGAGGGTTCCGGCCGTCGGCGTGGTGTTGTCGGCGTTGCCCGCGATGGGGCTCGCTTTGATCGTCATCGTGCCGTTGGCATCCCGGTGTTCGGCGTCATGGGATGTCAGCCTGGCGATGCCACGGCTTCTCGCGCCGGAAGAACGCCGGACCTTGCGGCGCACGAGCGTGCTGTGCCCTACGGTCTACCGGTTCAGGCGCGATGGCCGCGGCGAATGCCTCGTCTCCGACGGGGATGGCGGTGCCCTGGTCGGCTGAGGTTGAGGCGCTGCTGCGCGGCAAACGCGCGGCGCTAGAATTCCGCCATGGACGCCTCTCCCTCCATCGCCGCCCTGCGCGGCACCGACCTGCTGCCGGTACTGGACGACGTGGCGCGCCTGCGCATCCGGGTATTCAATGACTGGCCGTATCTGTACCGGGGCAGCCTGGACTACGAGCGCGACTACCTGGCCGCCTATGCGGCCACGCCGGATGCGGTGTGCGTGGTGGCGCGGGCCGGCGATGAGGTGGTGGGCGCCTCCACCGGCCTGCCGCTGCTCGATGACGGCCCGGCGTTCCGCGCGCCGTTCGAGGCGGCCGGCATCGATCCGGCGCAGGTGTTCTATTTCGGTGAGTCGGTGCTGCTGCCGGCCTGGCGTGGGCGTGGCATCGGCCATGCCTTCTTCGACGCCCGCGAGGCGCATGCGCGCGCGCTCGGGCGCTTCGCGATGACCGCGTTCTGCGCGGTGGACCGCGACCACGACGACCCGCGCCGGCCCGCCGGCCACCGCGACAACGACGGGTTCTGGCGCAGGCGCGGCTATGCGCGGCAGCCGGGCATGACCCTGCACCTGTGCTGGGACGAGGTCGGTCGCGGCGAGCTGTCGCACGCGCTCACTGTCTGGACCCGTGCATTGGAGCCGGCCGCATGAAGATCGCCGTTGCCCGTTACCGGATCGGCGCTCCGGCCGGTTTCGACGCCTTCGCCGCGCGCCAGCGCCAGGAACTGGAGGCCGCCGCCGCGGCCGGCGCGCGCATCGCGGTGCTGCCCGAATACCTGTCGCTGGAACTGGCGGCGACCTTCGACGCGGGCATCCAGCGCGACCTGGCGGCGTCGCTGGCGGCGATCCAGCGCTACCGGCAACCCTGGCTGCAGCTGTTCGCCGGCCTCGCCCGCGACCTGGACATGCACGTGGTCGCCGGCACGTTCCTGCTCGACACCGGCCACGGCCGCTACCGCAACCGCTGCGACTGGCTGACGCCGCAGGGCGCGCACCTGTGGCAGGACAAGCTGCAGCTGACCGGCTTCGAGCAGGCCACCGGGCTGATCGACGGCGGCGACGTACTGAAGGTGTTCGAGATCGACGGCATCCGCGCCGGCGTGGCGGTGTGTTACGACAGCGAGTTCCCGCTGCCGGTGCGCGCGCAGTACGAAGCGGGTGCGCGGCTGCTGGTGGTGCCCAGTTGCACCGACACCGAGGCCGGCGCCACCCGCGTGCGCGTGGGCTGCCTGGCGCGGGCATTGGAGAACCGCATGTTCGTGGCGCAGTCGGTGACCGCGGGCGAGGCCGGCTGGAGTCCGGCGCTGGACGTCAATACCGGCGAAGCGGCGGTGTATGCGCCGATGGACCGCGGCTTCCCCGACGACGGCGTGCTGGCGCGCACCGCTGACGGCCAGCCCTGGACGGTCGCGGAGCTGGATTTTGCCGCCTTCCAGGCCAGCCGCGCGCAGGCGCAGGTGGCCAACGACCGCGACTGGCCGGGGCAGTGGCGACCGGCGCTGCAACGCGCCGTGGTGTCGCCGGGCTGAGCCCGCGCCGGCGCTGCGCAGGCCCGCTGCGGCGGCAACGCGCCGCTGCCCACGCGCGACCATGACCATTGGCCGGCTCGGCCGCCGGCGGCGCTGGCTAGACTCGGGCCTTTGTCGTGATCGGCCGCGGGCCGGGGGAAATGATGATCAAGCGGTGCTTGCTGGTACTGGGCATGGGGCTGGCGTTCGCCGGTGGCGCGGGTGCGGCCGAACAGGTCGATCTGGACATGGTGGGCAAGATCCGCCAGGAAGCGTTCCACCGTTCGCAGGTCATGGATACCTTCTCCTATCTCACCGAAAGCATCGGCCCGCGCCTGACCAACTCGCCGGCCATGACCCGGGCCAATGCCTGGACCCGGCAGAAGTTCGGCGAATGGGGGCTGACCAGCGCGCATGACGAGGCCTTCGACGACTTCGGCCGCGGCTGGGAGTTCGAGTCGGCCAGCGTGGAGATGCTGGAGCCACGCCTGACCCAGCTGTATGCGCTGCCCAAGGCCTGGACGCCGGGCACCAACGGCACCGTCGAAGGCGAAGTGGTCAAGGTCGACATCAAGAAGCTGGCCGACCTGGAAAAATACAAGGGTACGCTGCGCGGCAAGATCCTGCTGCTGGGCGACGCGCGTGAGTACAAGCGCGGCACCGAGGCCGACTCGCACCGGCACGACGCCACCTCGCTGGAGGGGCTGCAGGAGTTCACCATTCCCAAATCCGCGGACAAGGACCGCGCCAAGCGGGTCAAGGAGTACGCCGAACGCCAGGAGCTGGTGCGTGCGACCAATGCCTTCTTCGCCGCGGAGGGCGCGCTGGCGTCGATCAGCATCAGCGGCTGGGACAACGGCATCATCCGCGTCGGTGGCGGCGGTTCGCGCAAGGCCGGCGAACCGGTGGGCATCCCCGAGCTGGCGATGATCGCCGAGCACTACAACCAGCTGGCGCGCGCGCTGGAGCGCAAGCAGCCGGTGAAGCTGCGGGTCAACGTCGATGCGCGTTTCACCGACGAGACCGACCAGCCGGGCCACAACACCATCGCCGAGATCCGCGGCACCAGCAAGGCCGACGAGATCGTGATGCTGGGTGCGCACATGGACTCCTGGCACACCGGCACCGGCGCGGCCGACAACGCCGCCGGCGTCGCGGTGATGATGGAGGCCATGCGCATCCTCAAGGCGGTGGGCGCCAAGCCCCGGCGCACCATCCGCGTGGCGCTGTGGAGCGGCGAGGAGCAGGGCCTGATCGGCTCGCAGGCCTACGTGGCCAGGCACTTCGCGCATTACCCCGAGCCCACCGACCCGGCGCAGAAGGCGCTGCCGGCCTCGCTGCGCGAGCCGACCGGTCCGCTGCAGAAGCTGCGCGACTACGACAAGTTCTCGGTGTACTTCAACATGGACAACGGCTCGGGCCGCTTCCGTGGCATCTATGCGCAGGAGAACATCGCCGCGATGCCGATCTTCGAGGCCTGGCTGAAGCCGTTCAACGACGTCGGCGCCGCCACCGTGGCCAGCCGCAACACCGGCAGCACCGACCACATCAGCTTCGACCGGGTCGGCCTGCCGGGCTTCCAGTTCATCCAGGACCGGCTGGACTACTTCAGCAACGTCCACCACAGCAACCTGGACACCTGGGACCACGCCGAACCGGAAGACCTGAAGCAGGCCGCGGCGATCGTCGCCGCGTTCGCCTACAACGCCGCCATGCGCGAAGAGAAGATGCCGCGCAAGCCGCTGCTGGAAGACTGACGCCACGCAACGCAGGCGGAAACGACAAGGGGCCGCATCGCGGCCCCTTCGTCTTCCGGCGGTCCTTCGCTGCCGCCGGCAGCGGCCAGGGCTCAGCTCGACACCGCACGCACGGCCTCGGGCAGTGGCGCGCTGCGGCCGGTCTGGGTGTCCATCCACACCACCACCACGTTGCCGTCGGAGTACAGCTTGCCCGGGTCCTTCTGGTCGACGATGCGGTGGCCGATGGTCACGCTGCTGTTGCCCAGGCGCTCGACGAACAGCTCGACCACGATGTCGTCGGGCCACACGATCGGCAGCCGGTAGTTGATGTTGGTGTTGGCCACCACCGGGGCGATGCGGTCGTTCATCGACACGCCTTCCACGCCCAGCATCCAGCGCACGCGCGCCTCTTCCAGGTAGGAGACGTACTTGGCGTTGTTGACGTGGCCCATCGAGTCCATGTCGCGCCAGCGCACGCTGATCGGCACGCGGGCCAGTTGCTTGTGTGCGGTGCTCATCACGAAACCTTCTTCTTGCTGGTGGCGGATTTCTTCGCGGCCGCCTTCTTTGCGGGCTTTTCCTTGCGCGGCGGCAGCTCGCGGCGTCCTGCCTCCCGCTGCACTTGCGCGTCCTTGCGCGGCGGCCGCGCGTCGGGCTTGTTGGCCACGGCCGCGGGCTGCTCCGGGCGCGCGCTGGTGGAGGGCAGCAGCTTGGCCAGGAACTGGCCGGTGTACGACTGCGGGCAGGCCGCCACGTCTTCCGGCGTGCCGGTGACCAGCACGGTGCCGCCGCGGTGGCCGCCCTCGGGGCCGAGGTCGACGATCCAGTCCGCGGTCTTGATCACGTCTAGGTTGTGCTCGATCACCACCACCGTGTTGCCTTCGTCGCGCAGCTTGTGCAGCACCCCCAGCAGTGCCTCGATGTCGTGGAAGTGCAGGCCGGTGGTCGGCTCGTCGAGGATGTACAGGGTGCGGCCGGTATCGCGCCGCGACAGTTCCTTGGACAGCTTCACGCGCTGCGCTTCGCCACCGGACAACGTGGTCGCGCTCTGCCCCAGCTTGATGTAGCTCAGGCCCACGTCGACCAGGGTTTCCAGCTTGCGGGCGATGGCCGGCACCGGCTCGAACAGCTTCAGCGCATCCTCGACGGTCATTTCCAGCACGTCGTTGATGTTGTAGCCCTTGTACAGGATCTCCAGCGTCTCGCGGTTGTAGCGCTTGCCGTGGCAGACGTCGCAGGGCACGTACACGTCCGGCAGGAAGTGCATCTCCACCTTGATCAGGCCGTCGCCCTGGCAGGCCTCGCAGCGCCCGCCGCGCACGTTGAAGCTGAAGCGCCCCGGCGAATAGCCGCGCGCGCGCGCTTCCGGCACCTGCGCGTACAGTTCGCGCAGCGGGGTGAACAGGCCGGTGTAGGTGGCCGGGTTCGAGCGCGGGGTGCGGCCGATCGGCGACTGGTCGATGTCCACCACCTTGTCGAACAGGTCCAGGCCCTCGACCTCGCGGTACGGCGCGACCGGGTGCGAGGCGCCGTTGATCTCGTTGGCCGCCAGCGAGAACAGGGTGTCGTTGATCAGGGTGGACTTGCCCGAGCCGGACACGCCGGTGATGCAGGTCAGCAGCCCGGCCGGGATGTCCAGGTCCACGCCCTTGAGGTTGTTGCCGCTGGCCCCGCGCAGGTGCAGCGTCATCTTCGGGTTGGGCCTGTGGCGCCGCGCCGGGATCTCGATCGAGCGCTTGCCCGACAGGTACTGGCCGGTCAGCGAGCGCGGCGCGGCCAGGATGTCCTCCAGCCGGCCTTCGCCGACCACCTCGCCGCCGTGCACGCCGGCGCCGGGACCGATGTCCACCACGTGGTCGGCCAGGCGGATGGCGTCCTCGTCATGCTCGACCACGATCACCGTGTTGCCGAGGTCGCGCAGCCGGGTGAGGGTGCCGAGCAGGCGCTCGTTGTCGCGCTGGTGCAGGCCGATGGACGGCTCGTCGAGCACGTACATCACCCCGACCAGGCCGGCGCCGATCTGCGAGGCCAGGCGGATGCGCTGCGCCTCGCCGCCGGACAGCGTGTCGGCCTTGCGCTCCAGGGTGAGGTAGTCCAGGCCGACATCGACCAGGAAGCCGAGCCGCTCGCTGATCTCCTTGACGATCTTGGCGGCGATCTCGCCGCGCCAGCCCGGCAGGCTGAGTTCGCCGAAGAAGCGCTTGGCCTCGTCGATCGGCAGCACCGCCAGTTCCGGCAGCGGACGGTCGGCGACGAACACGTTGCGCGCGGCCTTGTTCAGGCGCGCGCCGCCGCACTCGGGGCAGGGCCGTTCGCTGATGAACTTGGCCAGTTCCTCGCGCACCGCCGGCGATTCGGTCTCGCGGTAGCGGCGCTCCAGGTTGGGGATGATGCCCTCGAAGCGGTGCTTGCGCTGGCTGCGGCCGCCGTTCTCGGTGAAGTAGGTGAATGTGATCTGGTCCTCGCCGCTGCCGTACAGCACGGCCTGGCGCACGTCCGCGGGCAGCGACTGCCACGGCGCGTCGACATCGAACCGGTAGTGCTTGGCGAGCGAGGCGATCAGCTGGAAATAGTAGGCGTTGCGGCGGTCCCAGCCGCGCACCGCGCCGGCGGCCAGCGACAGCTCCGGGTGCACCACCACGCGCGCCGGGTCGAAGAACTCGGCCATGCCCAGGCCGTCGCAGCCGGGGCAGGCGCCGACCGGCGAGTTGAACGAGAACAGGCGCGGCTCCAGCTCCGGCAGCGCGTAGTCGCAGACCGGGCAGGAGTACTTGGACGAGAACAGCTGCGGCGGCGCCTGCGCATCGTCCAGCGACTGCACGGTGGCCATGCCGTCGCCCAGCTTGAGCGCGGTCTCGAAGCTCTCGGCCAGGCGTTGCTTGAGGTCCTCGCGCGGGCGGAAGCGGTCGATCACCGCCTCGATGGTGTGCTTCTGGCGCAGCGCCAGCGGCGGCACCGCGTCGATCTCGTGCAGTTCTCCGTCCACGCGCACGCGCACGAAGCCCTGCGCGCGCAGCTGGTCGAACACCTGCACATGCTCGCCCTTGCGCTCGCGGATCACCGGTGCCAGCAGCATGTAGCGCTGTTCCGGGTCCAGCGCCAGCACCTGGTCGACCATCTGGCTGACGGTCTGCGCTTCCAGCGGGTAGCCGTGGTCGGGGCAGCGCGGGCTGCCGACGCGGGCGTAGAGCAGGCGCAGGTAGTCATAGATCTCGGTGATGGTGCCCACGGTCGAGCGCGGGTTGTGGCTGGTGGACTTCTGCTCGATCGAGATCGCCGGCGACAGGCCCTCGATGTGGTCCAGGTCGGGCTTCTCCATCACGCTCAGGAACTGCCGCGCGTAGGCCGACAGCGACTCGACGTAGCGGCGCTGGCCCTCGGCGTAGATGGTGTCGAACGCCAGCGACGACTTGCCCGAGCCGGACAGGCCGGTGATCACGATCAGCTTGTCGCGGGGCAGGTCGAGGTCGATGTTCTTGAGGTTGTGCGTCCGCGCGCCGCGGATGCGGATGAAATCCATCGCCATGGGAGGTCCGTTCTGGGCCGCGCGGCGGAAACCGGGCGCGGTTGGGGGCAGGGGATGCAGCTGACGGCAGTCGATCAGCCTAGCGAGCTTGGGATTTGGGGGCAATTGCCGGAATTGCCAGCGCGCACGCCTGCGCCCGGGCCGGGCGCAGGCCGTTGTTCAGGCACGGGTTTTCCGCCCCGGGGGCGACTTGACCAGGGCGGCTTGGTGCCGGTAAAATTCCGCTTCTGTCCGCCCTCGATGGTGGGCAGATCCCAAGAATAACTACAGAAGAGACATCCCATGTATGCAGTCCTGGTAACTGGCGGCAAGCAGTACCGCGTCGCGCAGGGTGAGACCCTCCGCGTTGAGAAGCTCGAAGCCGAAGCCGGCAGCGAGATCAAGTTCGACACCGTCCTGATGCTCGGCGACGCCGACGGCATCAAGATCGGCGATGCCCTGAAGGGCGCTTCGGTGACCGCCAAGGTCGTGGCCCACGGCCGCGCCGACAAGGTGAAGATCATCAAGTTCCGCCGGCGCAAGCACCACATGAAGCGCCAGGGTCATCGCCAGTACTACACCGAAATCGAAATCACCGGCATCGCCGGCTAATCCAAGGAGAATCCGTCATGGCACATAAAAAGGGCGTAGGCTCCTCGCGCAACGGCCGCGACTCCAACCCGAAGTACCTGGGCGTCAAGATCTTCGGCGGCCAGGCCATCGAAGCCGGCAACATCATCGTGCGTCAGCGCGGCACCCAGTTCCACCCGGGCGCCGGCGTCGGCCTGGGCCGTGACCACACGCTGTTCGCGCTGGTCGACGGCAAGGTCGAGTTCACGGTGAAGGGCCCGAAGAAGCGCCGCACCGTCAGCGTCGTCGCGGAAGCCTGATCTTCCGCACGTGCAGGCGCCCGGGCCACGGCGTGGGCGCCGCCGACGAAAGCCCCGCTTCGGCGGGGCTTCTCGTTTGCAGGTGGTCCCGCGGGCCGCGCATGGCAGGAGGCAGGGAAGGTGATCCGTTACCGGGCTGTGGCCCTGCTGTGCGGCCTGCTGGCCTGCGCGGGATGCGCGGCCGACATTCCCAGCGACCGTGACACCCTGGCCGTGACCGGGCCGCTGGCATCGCTGCAGGCTGATACCCTGGCCCTTCCGCCGGGTTCGCCGCAGTTGCCGGCGTTGTTGGCCGATCCGCAGGGCTGGCGGCCGGCGCCCGGTGCCGGGGGCGTCGAGCGCAGCAGTGCCCGTGGCGATTTCGATGCCGACGGCTGGCTGCGCACCACGGTATTCAGCTGGGACGGGAGTCGCGGCTGGGAAGTCCACATGGCGTACGGCGAGGATGGGCGCGCGCCGCCGGCCACGGTGCGGATCTGGCTGCGGGCGCCGCAGGGCAGCGGGCAACCGGACTGGCCGATGGGCGAGGGCACGGTCCGCTATGCTGGCGCCACGCGCACCCTGCGCTATAAAGGCCAGCGTCCGGGCATCGAAGGTCGCGAGGACTTTGAAAGAACCCTGACCCTTGGTGCGTCCAACCGGGTCGAGCTGGAAGAGTCCACCAGCGTCGCGCCCGATGGCGCCCCCGTGCACAAGCGCCGCCAGGTCCTGGCGCGCGATGCGCAGGGGCGTCCACTGGACGACGCGGAGCTGCTGGAAGGTGCGCAATACCGCGTCTCCCATCACTATTTCCTGCCCGACGGGCGGGGCAACCCCCGCCGCATCGTGCGCCTGTACCGCGCCGCCGGCGCGGCGCAGGACGCGCCGGTGCTGCGGGCCGAAGTAATTCTGAGAACCTTGCGATACCAAGATGAAACTCGTTGATGAAGCCGAAATCTCTGTAATCGCCGGCAACGGCGGCAATGGCTGCGTCGGTTTCCGCCGCGAGAAGTTCATTCCGCTTGGCGGGCCGGACGGCGGCGACGGCGGCGACGGCGGCAGCGTCTGGCTGCGCGCCGACGAAAACCTGAACACCCTGGTCGACTTCCGCCACGAGCGCATCTTCAAGGCGCAGCGCGGCGAGAACGGCATGGGCCGCCAGGCCTACGGCAAGGGCGGCGAAGACCTGGTCATCACCGTGCCGGTCGGCACCGTGGTCATCAATGTCGACACCGACGAGGTGATCGGCGACATGACCCGCCATGGCGACCGCCTGCTGGTGGCCAAGGGCGGCAAGGGCGGCCTGGGCAACATGCACTTCAAGAGCTCCACCAACCGTGCGCCGCGCCAGGCGCTGCCGGGCGAGGAGGGCGAGCAGCGCCTGCTCAAGCTGGAGCTGAAGCTGCTGGCCGACGTCGGCCTGCTGGGCTTTCCCAATGCCGGCAAGAGCACCCTGATCCGCGCGGTCTCGGCGGCGACGCCGAAGGTGGCCGACTACCCGTTCACCACCCTGTACCCGAACCTGGGCGTGGTCAAGGTGGAGAACTACCGCAGCTTCGTGATCGCCGACATCCCCGGCCTGATCGAGGGTGCGGCCGATGGCGCCGGGCTGGGCGCGCAGTTCCTGCGCCACCTGCAGCGCACCCGGTTGCTGCTGCACCTGGTCGACATCTCGCCGATGGAGGGGGGCGTGGAAGGCGTTTCCCCGGTCGAGCAGGTGCGCGCGATCGAGCGCGAGCTGGGCAAGCACGACCCGGCGCTGCTGGAGAAGCCGCGCTGGCTGGTGCTGAACAAGGCCGACCTGATGTTCGAGGACGAGGCGCGGGCCGCGGCCGAGCAGGTGGTCAAGGAGCTGGGCTGGACCGGTCCGTGGTACCTGGTCTCGGCGCTGGGCCGCGAGGGCACCTGGCCGATCATGAAGGACATCATGGCCTTCTTCGACCAGCAGAAGCTGCTCGAGGCCGAGGCGCGCGAAGCGCAGGGCTGAGGCGGCGTTTGCCCCGGAACGCGCGAAAAACCCGGCCGCGGCCGGGTTTTTCGTTCCTGTCCGCGCCCCCGGCGCCCGCTCGTGGGGGCGCGGTTGCGGCCGCGATGCCCCTTTCCGATGGGCTCCGCCCATGCCGTCACGGCAGCTGCCGGATGCCTCGCGGCGCCGGGCGGCAGAAATCCGCAGGGGGAGGGGCTTCCCAGGTCTTCGGTCGGCGGCCCGGCTGGTGATCGGTGGAGGGGCAGTGCCCGGAAGCCGCCGGGAGCGGCTTTCGACCTGGCCAGTCGCCATGGTCCGCAGCGGGTCGGCGATGGAAGGCGGGCACAGGGAAGCTGCCTGGAGCGGTTTCCGGTATTGCCTGCCGATGGCCCGCAGGGTCGTCGTTACCGGATGGCGGGCACAAGGAAACCGCCGAGAGCGGTTTCCGACATCGCCTGTCGGTGGCCCGAAGGGTGTCCGCCCTGGATGGCGGGCACAAGGAAACCGCCGGGAGCGGTTTCCGACATCGCCTGTCGATGGCCCGAAGGGTGTCCGCCCTGGATGGCGGACACAAAAAACCCGGCCGGAGCCGGGCTTTTCGCGTCGGGAGCCGGGCGGCTCCCGGTGATCGCGCCGATCAGGCGGCCTTGAGGGCCTTGATGCGGGCGGTCAGGCGGCTCTTGTGACGGGCGGCCTTGTTCTTGTGGATCAGGCCACGGGCGCTGAAACGGTCGAGGATCGGCTGGGCGACAGCAAAGGCAGCCTCGGCGCCGGCGGCGTCATTGGCATCCAGAGCCTTGATCACCTTCTTGACGGCGGTGCGCAGCATCGAACGCTGAGCCGTGTTACGCGCGTTGCGCACAACGGTCTGCTTGGCGCGCTTCTTGGCGGACTTGATATTGGCCACGGTGGTGGTTTCCTGAAAATCGGTATGGTGGGAACAGCAAGCACGCAAGTATGATGGTTGGCCGAATGAACGTCAAGTCAAGTTGTCAAGGGGGCCGTGGGTGAGTTCACCGCGCATGTTGCGGGGGCTGCTGTCGTTCAGCAGCATGACGATGATCTCGCGGGTGCTGGGCCTGGTCCGCGACCAGGCGATTTCCATCACCTTCGGTGCCAATGCCACCACCGACGCGTTCTGGGTGGCGTTCCGCGTGCCCAACTTCCTGCGCCGGCTGTTTGCCGAGGGTTCGTTCGCCACCGCCTTCGTGCCGGTGTTCACCGAAGTGAAGGAGACCCGTCCGCACGCCGACCTGCGCGAACTGATGGCGCGGGTGTCCGGCACCCTGGGCGGGGTGCTGCTGGTGCTGACCGCGCTGGGCCTGATCTTCACCCCGCAGATCGCCTGGCTGTTCGCCGATGCCGACGCCGCCGACCCGGTCAAGTACGGCCTGCTGGTGGACCTGCTGCGGCTGACTTTCCCGTTCCTGCTGTTCGTGTCGCTGACCGCGCTGGCCGGCGGGGCGCTGAACAGCTTCCAGAAGTTCGCGATGCCGGCGCTGACCCCGGTGATCCTCAACCTGTGCATGATCGCCGGCGCGCTGTGGCTGGCGCCGCGGCTGGAGGTGCCGATCCTGGCCCTGGGCTGGGCGGTGCTGGTGGCCGGCGTGCTGCAGCTGCTGTTCCAGCTGCCGTCGCTGAAGGGCATCAACCTGCTGACCCTGCCGCGTTGGGGCTGGAACCATCCCGACGTGCGCAAGGTACTGACCCTGATGGTGCCGACCCTGTTCGGCTCGTCGGTGGCGCAGATCAACCTGATGCTGGACACGGTGATCGCGGCCCGGCTCAGCGACGGTTCGCAGTCCTGGCTGTCGCTGGCCGACCGTTTCCTGGAGCTGCCGCTGGGGGTGTTCGGGGTGGCGCTGGGCACGGTGATCCTGCCGGCGCTGGCCCGGCACCACGTCAAGACCGATGGCGAGGGCTTCTCCAACGCGCTGGACTGGGGCCTGCGCATGACCCTGCTGATCGCGGTGCCGTCCATGCTCGGCCTGCTGCTGCTGGCCCAGCCGCTGATCGCCACCCTGTTCCAGTACCGCGAATTCACCGATTTCGATACCCGCATGACCGCGCTGTCGGTCTACGGGCTGAGCTTCGGCCTGCCGGCGTTCGCGCTGCTGAAGGTGGTGCTGCCGGCGTTCTATTCGCGCCAGGACACCAGGACCCCGGTGCGCGCCGGCGTGGCCGCGCTGGTGGCCAACATGGTGTTCAACTTCGTCCTGCTGGCGGTGCTGTACCAGGTGATGGTGCCCGAGGCACTGAAGGCGCAGGGCGTGATGGCGGCGCTGGCGGCGCAACCGGGCCTGCACCTGGCGCTGGGCATCGCCAGCGCATTGTCCAGCTACCTGAACCTGGCACTGCTGTGGTACTGGCTGGGCAGGACCGGGGTTTACCAGCGCCGCCCGGGCTGGGGCGGCTACGTGCTGCGTCTGGTCGTGGCGTGCGCGGCCATGAGCGCGGTGCTGCTGGGGCTGCTGCACTGGCTGCCCGGCTTTGGCGGCATGGACAAGTGGCAGCGCATCGGCAGCCTGGCGCTGCTGGTGGGCGGCGGCGGCCTGACCTACCTGCTGGCGATGCTCGCCATGGGCTTCCGCCCGCGCGACCTGCGCGAGCAGTGAGGCGGCCGTGCCCGCGCCGCCGCTATACTTCCCGGCTACACATGGCAAAGCGCCGGCCCGCCAGGGCCGGATCCGGGTTTGAATGAGCAGGCTGTTTAGAGACGTCGAGGGCGGGGTGTTGTTCCCGCAGGGAAGCGTGGTCTGCATCGGTGCCTTCGATGGCCTGCACAGGGGCCACCGGGTGCTGGTGCGCCACGCGGTCGAGCGCGCGCGCGCGCTCGGCGTGCCGGCGGTGGCGCTGGCCTTCGAGCCGCTGCCGCGCGAGTTCTTCGCCCGCGACACCCCGCCGCCGCGGCTGATGCTGGCCCGCGACAAGGTGGCCACGCTGCGCGGGCTGGGCATCGACAGCGTCGGCCTGCTGCGCTTCGACGCGAAGATGGCGGCCATCACCGCCGAGGATTTCGTGCGCGGCATGCTGGTGCGCCGGCTGGGCGCACGCGAGGTCTGGATCGGCCCGAAATTCCACTTCGGTCATCGCCGCGGCGGCGACCTGGCATTGCTGCAGGCCATGGGCGCCGAGCTGGGCTTCGCCGCCGGCGAGATCGCGCCGGTGCACCTGAACGGCGAGCGCATTTCCAGCACCCGCATCCGCGAACTGCTGGTGGCCGGTGAATTCGGGCAGGCCGCCGACCTGCTGGGCCGCCCGTACACGATCGGCGGCCGGGTGGTGCGCGGGCAGCAGCTCGGGCGCACCCTGGGCTTCCCGACCGCCAACTTGCGTTTCCCGCGGACGCCCGCACTTTCAGGGATCTACGCTACCTGGGTGCACGGCGTCTTCGAGCAACCGTGGCCGTCGGTGTCGAGCTTCGGCACGCGCCCGACCGTGCAGGGCGTGGAGCCGCTGCTGGAAGCCCATCTGTTCGATTTCCAGGGCGACCTGTACGGCCGCCACATCGAGGTCGAGTTCGTCGCCAAGCTGCGTGACGAAGAGAAGTTCAACGATCTGCCGGCGTTGACCACGCAGATGCACCACGATGCCGAACAGGCGCGCACCCTCCTCAACGAGTATGCGAGTCCCTCGCAACAGCCCGCACATCCCTGTGCGGACGCCGGAAATGCGAGTCCCCCGCAACAGCCCGCACATCCCTGTGCGGACTCTTCAATAACTGCCGCGCAAGGGTAAGTACCCGTGACCCAAGACTACAAAGCTACCCTCCACCTGCCGGCGACGGAATTCCCGATGCGCGGCGACCTGCCCAAGCGCGAGCCGGGCATCCTGGCGCGTTGGGAAGAGCAGGGCATCTACGCGCAGCTGCGCGAAAACGCCAAGGGCCGGCCGCTGTTCGTGCTGCACGACGGCCCGCCGTACGCCAACGGCCAGATCCACCTGGGCCACGCGGTCAACAAGATCCTCAAGGACATCATCGTCAAGTCGCGCTACCTGGACGGCTACGACGCGCCCTACGTGCCGGGCTGGGACTGCCATGGCCTGCCGATCGAGATCGCGGTCGAGAAGAAGTGGGGCAAGGTCGGTACCAAGCTCGATGCCGGGCAGTTCCGGCAGAAGTGCCGCGAGTACGCCGAGGAGCAGATCAACCTGCAGCGCGCCGACTTCAAGCGCCTGGGCGTGATCGGCGACTGGGACAACCCGTACAAGACGCTGAGCTTCGATTTCGAGGCCAACGAGATCCGCGCGCTGGCCAAGATCGTCGCCAACGGCCACCTGGTGCGCGGCGCCAAGCCGGTGCACTGGTGCTTCGACTGCGGCTCGGCGCTGGCCGAGGCCGAGATCGAATACCAGGACAAGACCTCGCCGGCGATCGACGTGGCCTACACCGCGCGCGATCCGCAGCAGCTGGCCACCCGTTTCGGCGTCACTCTGCCGGCCGGGGTGGAGGTGGCGGTGCCGATCTGGACCACCACCCCGTGGACCCTGCCGGCCTCGCTGGCGGTGTCGCTGGGCGCGGACATCGAGTACGCGCTGGTCGAAGGCCCGGCCCACGACGGCCGGCCGCGCTGGCTGGTACTGGCCGCGGCGCTGGCCGAGCGTTCGCTGGCCCGCTACGGCGTGGCCGAGGTGGTCGTGCACGGCCATGCCAGGGGCGCGGCACTGGAGAACCAGCTGCTGGCCCACCCGTTCTACGCCGGGCGCGACCTGCCGCTGCTCAACGGCGAGCATGTCTCCGATACCGACGGTACCGGTGCGGTGCACACCGCGCCCGGCCACGGCCAGGAGGACTTCGCGGTCAGCCAGCAGTACGGGGTGATGGATGCGTACACCGCCGCCCAGATCAACCCGGTCGATGGCCGTGGCGTCTACCTGCCGTCCACGCCGCCGGCCGGCGACGTCGAACTGGCCGGCGTGCACCTGTGGAAGGCGCAGCCGCTGATCGTCGACGTGCTGCGCGGCAACGGCGCGCTGCTGGCGTTCGCCGAGATCCAGCACAGCTACCCGCACTGCTGGCGCCACAAGACGCCGGTGGTGTTCCGTGCCACCCCGCAGTGGTTCATCTCGATGGACAAGGCCGGGCTGCGCGCCGATGCCATGGCCGCGATCGACAACGTCGGCTGGTTCCCGGGCTGGGGCAAGGCGCGCATCGCCAGCATGGTCGATGGCCGTCCGGACTGGTGCATCAGCCGCCAGCGCACCTGGGGCGTGCCGATCGCGCTGTTCACCCACCGCGAGACCGGGCAGCCGCACCCGCGCACGGTCGAGCTGATGCAGCAGGTGGCCGACCGCGTGCAGGACGGCGGCATCGACGTGTGGTACTCGCTGGACCCGGCCGAGCTGCTCGGCGACGAGGCCGCGCAGTACGAGAAGGTCACCGACATCCTCGACGTCTGGTTCGACTCGGGCGTCACCCATGAAGGGGTGCTGCTGGCGCGCGGTTTCGGCAAGCCGGCCGACCTGTACCTGGAAGGCTCGGACCAGCACCGCGGCTGGTTCCAGTCCTCGCTGCTGACCGGCGTGGCCATCGACAAGGCGGCGCCGTACAGGCAGTGCCTGACCCATGGTTTCACCGTGGACGAGCACGGCCGCAAGATGTCCAAGTCGCTGGGCAACGGCATCGAACCGCAGGAAATCATGCGCACGCTGGGCGCGGACATCCTGCGCCTGTGGATCGCCTCGGCCGACTACAGCAACGAGATGTCGCTGTCGCAGGAGATCCTCAAGCGCAATGCCGACGCCTACCGGCGCCTGCGCAACACCGCGCGCTTCCTGCTCGGCAACCTGGACGGCTTCGATCCGTCGCGGCACCTGCGCCCGCTCGAGGACATGGTGGCGCTGGACCGCTGGATCGTGCACCGCGCGTTCGAGTTGCAGGAGAAGATCAAGGCCGCCTACGCCAGCTACAACATGGCCGAGATCGTGCAGCTGCTGCTGAATTTCTGCAGCGTGGACCTGGGCTCGCTGTACCTGGACGTGACCAAGGACCGCCTGTACACGATGCCGACCGATTCGCGCGGGCGCCGTTCGGCGCAGAGCGCGATGTACCGCATCGCCGAGGCGTTCGTGCGCTGGGTCGCGCCGATCCTGACCTTTACCGCCGACGAGCTGTGGGGCTACCTGCCGGGCGAGCATGCCGGCAACGTGCTGTTCACCACCTGGTACGACGGCCTGGCGCCGCTGCCGGCCGACGCGCAGCTGTCGGCCGCTGACTTCGAGCAGTTGCTGGCGTTGCGCGAGCAGGTGGCCAAGGTACTGGAGCCGATGCGCGCCAATGGCGCCATCGGTGCCGCGCTGGAGGCCGAGATCACCGTGGCCGCCAGCCAGGAGCAGGCGGTGCGCTGGCAGCCGCTGGCCGATGAACTGCGTTTCCTGTTCATCAGCGGCGACGTGAGCGTGCGCCCGGCGACCACCGACGAGGTGTTCGTCAGCGCCCAGCCGACCGAGAAGGCCAAGTGCGTGCGCTGCTGGCACCATCGCGGCGACGTCGGCGCCAACGCCGACCACCCGGAGCTGTGCGGCCGCTGCGTCGGCAACATCGATGGCGCCGGCGAAGACCGCCGCTGGTTCTGACCCGGGCGTTACCCGGGACGGAGGCCGCGCGATGGCGCCGCCTCCGTCCCATGCCACTCCACTACAGGCGCATTACATGCAAGCAAAGGCTGTCAAACCCAACGCATTGATCTGGCTGCTGGTATCGGCGGCGGTCATCGGCCTGGACCAGTGGAGCAAGGCCTGGGTGCTGGCCAGCCTGCCCGAATTCACGCCGGTGCCGGTGATCGACGGCTTCTGGAACTGGTACCGCACCTACAACACCGGCGCGGCATTCAGCTTCCTCAGCGACGCCGGCGGCTGGCAGCTGTGGTTCTTCACCGCGTTGGCGGTGGCCATCAGTGGCCTGATGGCGTTCTGGCTGTCGCGCACCGCGCGCGGCAACTGGCGCGCGGCGCTGCCGTACGCGCTGGTGATCGGCGGTGCCATCGGCAACGTCATCGACCGCCAGCTCCACGGCCACGTGGTGGACTTCATCCAGTGGTATGTCGGCGACCACTACTGGCCGTCGTTCAACATCGCCGATTCGGCGATCGTGGCCGGCGCCATCGGCATCGCCCTGTCCGGGCTGTTCGACGGGAAGAAGCGCGAACAGGGCGCCGGGAGCGGGCAATGACGCGGCGCGGTTTCGCTCCGGTTCCCCTTGTTTCCCGTTGCCGCCGTTAGAATCGCCGCATGGACGTATTGCTTGCCAACCCCCGCGGCTTCTGCGCCGGCGTCGACCGCGCCATCGAGATCGTCAAGCGCGCGATCGAGACGCTGGGCGCCCCCATCTACGTGCGCCACGAAGTCGTGCACAACCGCTTCGTGGTCGACGACCTGAAGCAGCGCGGCGCGATCTTCGTCGAGGAGCTGCACGAGGTGCCGGACGGCAACACGGTGATCTTCAGCGCCCACGGCGTGTCGCAGGCGGTGCGCGACGAGGCCGACCGGCGCGGGCTCAAGGTGTTCGACGCGACCTGCCCGCTGGTGACCAAGGTGCATTTCGAGGTCGCGCGGCATTGCCGCGCCGGCCGCGACGTGGTGCTGATCGGCCACGAGGGCCATCCCGAAGTCGAGGGCACGATGGGGCAGTGGCGCAATGAAGCCGGGGCCGGTGCGATCTACCTGGTCGAAGACGAGGACGACGTGGCCGCGCTGGTCGTTGGCCAGCCCGAGAACCTTGCCTACACCACCCAGACCACGCTGTCGGTGGACGACACCCGCAGCGTGATCGCCGCGCTGCGGGCCAAGTTCCCCGCCATCCAGGGGCCGAAGAACGACGACATCTGCTACGCCACGCAGAACCGCCAGGACGCGGTGCGCGAACTGGCGCAGCAGTGCGACCTGGTGCTGGTGGTCGGTTCGCCGAACAGTTCCAACTCCAACCGCCTGGCCGAACTGGCCCGCCGCGAGGGCGTGGAGTCGTACCTGATCGATGGCGCGCACGAGATCGACCCGCAGTGGGTGGCCGGCAAGCAGCGCGTCGGCCTGACCGCCGGCGCCTCGGCGCCGCAGGTGCTGGTCGATGGCGTGATCGAGCGCCTGCGCGAACTCGGTGCCGGCGGCGTCGCCGAGCTGGCCGGCGAGCCGGAGTCGATGGTGTTCGCGCTGCCCAAGGAACTGCGCCTGCGCCTGGTCGATTGACCACATCGCCGGCCAGCCCCTACAATTCGCGGCTCCGCCGGAATAGCTCAGTTGGTAGAGCGGCGCATTCGTAATGCGTAGGTCGCAGGTTCGACTCCTGTTTCCGGCACCAGCATCGAACCAGAGGCCAGGCGTCCGCGCCTGGCCTTTTGTTTTGCCGCGCGTGCCGGCCGGCGGCGGTCAGTGGAACTGCAGGGTGAGCTGGAAATAGCGCCCCAGCGGATCGTCCAGGCCGGCGGACAGGCCGCCGTTGCCGGGCAGGTAGTTCACCGGCTGGGTGTCGAGCAGGTTGAGGACGTCCAGCGCCGCGGTCATGCGCGTGCCGATGCGGCGATCCAGGTGCAGGTTCCAGCGCAGCTGCGCCGGGTTGCTGCACTGGTCGTTGCCGCGCTGCGCCGCCGGGCAGCTGCCTGCGGCCGGCCAGGCGCGGGTGCTGCCGGCATAGCGCGCATGCAGCGCACTGCCCCAGCGCGCGCCCTGCCAGTGCAGCGAGGCATTGGCCGCCGTGCCCGGGGTGGCGTGGCCACGCAGGTCGATCCAGCGGTTGCCGGCGCGCTCGCGACGGCGCAGCGTCTGCTGGTGGACCGCATCCAGCGACAGTCGCCACTGCCCGGCGGCGGAGCTGCGCAGGTAGTCGCCGTGCAGCACCCAGTTGCGCGACACGGTGCGCCCGATGTTGTCGAAATACAGGCGCAACGACTGCAGCCGGCCGCGCTCGTCGATCAGCCAGGTATCCGCGTTCCAGCCGGCATCGGCCGGGCGCAGCGCCAGGATCTCGTTGCGCAGTTCGACGCGGTTGTGGGTGAGCGACAGGCTGAGTGCGGGCGTTGGGCTCCAGATGGCGCCCAGGCTCTGGTTGCGCGAGGTTTCGGCGCGCACGCCGGTGTTCTCCACCACCTGCACGTCCACCAGGCAGGCGCCATCGACGGGGTGCGCGCAGGCTGGCAGCGTGGGCGACCATGGCACGGCTTCGGCGCCGAAGTAGCCCGGTGGGCGGCGTCGTTCGAACAGGCTCGGTGCGCGGTAGCCGCGGCCGCCCGAGAACAGCAGCGACCACGCCGGCGAGGGGTTCCAGCGCAGCCCGGCGCGCGGCGAGAACGAGAATTCGCCGGCGTCGTGGTCCAGCCGTGCGGCCAGGTCCAGGCGCAGTGGCTCGGCCAGCGGCAGGCCCAGTTCGACGTAGCCGGCGTTGCTCTGGCTGGAAAGGCGCCGGCGGTCGGTGGGCAGGCCCAGCGCCAGTTCGCCGTCCTCGAGCAGCCGGTCCGGGCGCGAGGTCCAGGTTTCGTGCCGCAGGTCGATGCCCGTCGCCAGTTGCGCGGTACCGCCTGCCAGCGTGCCCAGGGCGTGGCGCACGCCCCACCACGCCAGCCACTGGTCGGTGCGGCCGCGGTTGCGGCTGCGCGGGAACAACTGCGCGCGCAGGGCCGGGTCCAGCGCGGTGAAGCCCGGAATGTAGCCGTCCGCCATGGCATCGAACAACCGCGCGGTGCGCACCGCGCCCTCGGTCGAGAGCGTGGTTTCGCTGCGCTGCCGGCCCAGCCCGGCTTCCCAACCGCCATCGCCGCGGTCGCGGCCGATGCCGGCGGCAAGGTCCAGTTCGAGGCTGCGGACCGCCGGGCGCACGCTGCCGCCTTCCTGGAACACATGGTTGATCAGGCTGCCGTCGGCCAGGCGCAGGGCCGCCGCCGTCGGTCCCAGTTCGTAGCGCTGGCGGGCAAGGCTGGCGCGCAGTTCGGCATGGGCGTGCAGGCCGTTGCCCGCGTCGTGCCGCCAATGGCCGTAGGCGGCGGCGGTGGAGGCGGCGGGCTGCAGCGAGCGCGGGCGCGAACTGTCGTACCAGCAGCCGCTGTCCTCGCGCATGCCCGACGGGCACAGGTAGGCCGGCAGGTAATACCCGTCGCGGGTCAGCAGGCCGATCGGATAGCGCTGCCGTTCGCGGTGCCAGCCGCGGCGGTCGCCGGCGACATGGTCGGTCCGTTGCAGGTCGATGCCGAGGAACCAGTCGTCGCCGGCAGCGCCATTGCCGGTGGCGGCCTGTACCCGGTACTGGGCGCCGTCGCCCTGGTTGCTGGTGCCGGTCTGCAGCATGGCCTCCGGGCCATCGGCGTGGTCGCGCAGCACGATGTTGACCACGCCGGCCATGGCATCGGCGCCGTAGATGGCCGAGGCGCCGCCGCGCACCAGTTCGATGCGTTCGACGAAGCTCAGCGGCAGGCCGCCCAGGTCGGTGAGGGCGCCCTGCTGCAGCGACACCATGGGGTAGCGCGGCAGGCGCCTGCCGTTGACCAGGAACAGGGTGGCGCGCGGCCCCATCCCGTCCAGGCTGGTGGCCGCCGCGGCGCCGCCGGGCAGGTAGGGCGAATCGCCATCGCGCGCGCCTTCCACCGGCGGCCGCCCGTTCATGCCGGGCAGGTGGCGCAGCAGGTCGAACAGCGAGCCGTAGCCACTGCGTCGAATATCGTCGCGCTCGATCACCTCCACGTTCATCGTGGTCTGCAGCGAGGTGCGCGGCAGGCGGCTGCCGGTGACGTGCAGCGGCGCCAGCTCGACCTCCGGCGCCGTCACCACTGGCGCGGCCGCCGCCGCAGGCGCAGCGGTGGGTTTGCGGACGGGGCGGGGCGCTGCCTGCTGGCGGCGTACGGTGAATATGCCCGCCGGCGAGCGCGCCAGCCTGACCGGCAGCCCCTGCAGCAGGTGTTCCAGTGCGGCCACCGGCGGCAGCGTGCCCTCGACCCCGGCGCTGTCCAGTCCGGCCAGTTCGCGGGCGTCGAACAGCAGCGGGGTGTCGCCCTGTCGCGACCATTCGCGCAGGGCCTGCACCAATGGGCCGCGCGCGACCCGGTACTCCACCTTCTCGCTCGCCGGCGCGGCCATGGCCGGCGACACGGCCAGCAACGCCAGGCACAACAGGGTCGGGCGCAGACGGTCGATCAGCGTACCCATTGCGCGGTTCAGCGCTCGCCGCGCAGCTCGAGCGCACCGTCGGCGCGCGTGCGCGCGCTGACCGACCAACCCAGTTCGAGCGCGGACAGCAGCGCGGCCTGGTCGCCGGCGGCGAAGCTGCCGCTCACGGCCAGCGGCGCCAGTGCCGGATCGCCAATGACCAGCGGCGTGGTGGTGTAGCGGTTCATCCGCGCGATCACCACCGGCAACGGCGTGGCGTCGAACAGCAGCCGGCCCTGCGGCCAGGCCTCGGCCTGTGGCTGCACAAGCGCGCGGGCGGGCTCGATCCGGCCCGACCGCAGCACCCGCAGCTGCTGCCCCGGGCGCAGCGTCGCGTGCATGCCCTGGGTACCCTGGCTGTCGATCTCCAGGGCGCCCTCGAGCAGGGCGATGTCGATATGTCCATCGTCCAGCAGCTCGACCTGGAAGGTGGTGCCGATATCGCGCAGCACGCTGTTGCCCGCCTGCACCCGCATCGGTCGGGACGACGCCGCCACCTGCAGTTGCATCCGGCCGTGCTGCAGTTCGATGCCGCGCCTGCGCCAGCCGAACCGGGCGGTCAGGGTGGTGCGGGCATCGAGCACCACGACGCTGCCGTCGCCGAGCACCTGGCGTTGCGGGGCCAGGCCGCTGTTGACGTAGGTGTGCGGGGTGGGGCTGCCGTCGGTGGCCAGTACCCAGCCGGTTCCCACCGCCAGGCACAGCGCCGCGGCCGCGGCCAGCCCGAACAGCGGGCGCCGGTAGAGAGGGCGCCGGACCACGGCGCGCGCGCCGGCGCGCAGCCAGGGGTCATCGCGCAGCGTGGCCGCGCGCGCGTGCAGCCGTTCGGCCTCGGCCCAGGCGTGTACGCGCGCCGGATCGGCCGCCAGCCACTCCTCGAACGCCGCGCGTTCGGCGCGCGTGCAGTCGGCGGCATCCAGCCGCGCCACCCAGGCCGCGGCGCGCGCGAACAGCGCGTCGCCGGCCGCTGCATCGCGCCCGCTCATTCATCCCCGCCCATGCCGAACGCGTCGGCACCCAGTTCCCGGCGCAGCCCCTGCAGGGCCCGCGCGACATGCTTTTCCACGGTCTTGGCGGTGATGCCGCGGTGGCGCGCGATCTGGCTGTAGCTCATGCCGGTGATGCGGTTGAGCAGGTAGACCTCGCGGCAGCGCTCGGGCAGTTTCAGCAGCGCCTGGCGCAGCGCATTGAGCATCTGCCCGGATTCGGCCTGGCGCAGCGGCCCTGGCGTGGTGAACGGCGCCTCGGTCGGCAGGTCCTGTTCGGCCAGTGGCAGGTGTGGCGCGGCGAGCGGCGAACGGCCACGGTCGGCCAGGCGGTTGCGCGCGATCCGGTACAGCAGCAGCTTCAACTCCGTGTGTGGATGCCCGCGGTAACGGATCAGCCGCTCCATGCAGTCCTGCACGATGTCCTCGGCGTCCTCCTCGCCGGCGCCGCGCGCGCGCAGGAAGGCGCGCAGCGGCTCGCGCTGTTCGCGCAGAAACAGCGCGAAGCCATCGCCGGCGGGGGCGGCACCATCGACCGGGGCACGGGAAGCGGACAGTCGGGGGATCCGATGCGGAAGATGGCGGAGAGTGTACGCAGCGCGGCGCCGGTGGGCAGCCCCGGGGGAATTCCGCGCGGCTTGATGAACGCGTTCATGTCCGGCGGACCGGGCGACTGGGGGTGGTGGGTGCCTCGTCGCGTTCTGCTGGGGTCCCGCAGGCGCGGGATGAGCGGGAATACCGCTGCAACCATGGAGAGAGAAGTGCGAATGAAACGATCGGTATTGAGTATGGCGCTGTCCGGACTGCTGGCCACCGCCGCTGTCGGTGTGGCCGGCGACGCGAGCGCGATGACGGTCCACGTCAACGGTGACCGCATCTTCCTGAGCGGCGACGTCACCCTGGCCGACATCGTGGCGCTGCCGGCGATGCTGGCCAAGGCCGAGGCCGAAGGGCGGCCGTTCCGCGAGGTGGTGCTGCGCACGTCCAACGGCGGCGCGCTGATCAGCGGCGAATGGCTGCAGGCGGTGATCCGCACCGCCGGCCTGAACACCATCGTTTCCGGCCGCTGCATCTCTTCCTGCTCGATCATGCAGTCCGGTGGCGTCGAGCGTTACATGGCCGGCGACCTGCCGACCGAAGTGGACTCGGTGCAGATCCACGCCGCCAGCTCCGGCGGCCGCGTGACCTACGGGCCGTCGCCGCGCATGTTCGGCATCTACACCGGCAACTACGGCGGCGGCATGGACGAGGGGCTGCTGTACAAGGCGCTGTTCGAGGTGACCCAGCCCAACGGCCTGCTGGTGTTCGCCGACCCGGCGCGCACCAACGGCGACTCGGTCAGCTTCGATCCGGACGGTACCGGCCGCGCGGAAGAGACCTTCCCCGGCCAGGACATGTTCAACAACAACATCATGACCTCGGCCGACTACCGCAACCCGGGCGACACCCTGCGGGTGACGTCCAACGTGACCGGCGACATCAATCCCGGCTACCTGCGTACCGGCCGGCTGCTGCAGGCGCTGGTGGACGACGATTTCGCCCGCTGGACCGACGCCGATTACGGCACCACCTACATCAACCTGGCCGTCACGATCTACAACCTGGCGCAGAACGGCCCCAACGGCATCGGCCAGTTCTCGCTCCAGGATTACCTGAGCGATCCGGGGATCCAGGCGCTGCTGGGCTCCAAGCTGCGGCTTGACCAGCTCGATGCCTCGGCCCTGGCCGACTCGGCCGGCGTGATCAGCATCGGCAACGGCGCGGTATGGCGGACCGCGGCCACCACCGGCGCCGACCTGATGCGCGTGGAGAACGGCACGATCGCACTGGAGGGCGGTGCCCTGCGCACCACCGAGCTGCGCGTGCAGCGCGCCGGCGCGCTGGTCGGCCATGGCGACATCGGCTCGGCGACCATCGACTCGGACGCCATGCTCGGCATCACCGGGCCGTCGTGGCGCGAGGACGGCTTCAGCCGCGTGGTCGTCAATGGCCTGCTGATGCCGCGTGGCGGCGACCTCACCACCCATGGCTACGTCAACATCCAGCCGGGCTCGCTGGTGGCCTTCGACGTGACCGAGGCCGGCGGCGCGGCCGCGGGCCGCCTGCGCGTGGGCGGGTTCTTCGACGGTGGCATGAACGAGGGCGCGCTGGTCGTGGCGCCGGGCGCGCAGCTGGCGCTGAACGTGGCCGAGGGCTTCTATGGCGCCGACTACACCCGCGAGCTGATCGACGGCCCGATCTACATGGCCGGGGCCTACAAGGGCTTCCAGCAGGTCGCGCGCCTGGGCGATGACGCCTACAGCGCCAGCATCGTCGACGGCGAGGTGTTCCGCCCGCGCGCCAACTCGCTGCTGAGCTTCAACGTGCACCAGAGCGCCGATGGCCTGTGGCTGACCGCCAACACCGGCTTCGAGCAGACCGGGCTGTTCGCCAACACGCAGTCCGGCGATGGCCTGGGCCGCGCGCTGGCCGCGGCCGCCAACAGCGGTCGCGCCGGCATGAAGCCGCTGCTGGGCGCGCTGCAGTTCTCCGACCGCGACGTGATCCGGCAGCAGGCCGGTGCGCTGCGCGGCGACGCGCACGCCACCCTGCAGCTGGCCGACGCCGCGCTGGTCGACAGCATCGGCAACGTCATCCAGCGCCACCAGTTCGACATGCGCAGCAACGGTGGCGATGCCGATGGCCTGGCCGCGCGTGCGGCGCAGGCGGCGTCGGCGCAGCCGGGCATGGGCAGCAGCAGCCTGTTCAGCCAGCTGGCCATGCACCTGGTCGAGCCGGCCGCCAATGGCGAAGGCGAGGGCGGCATGCAGGGCGGCGACAGCCGTCGTGGCGTCGGTATCTGGGGCCGCGGCTTCAGCACCCAGGGCCGGATCAAGGCGCAGGGCGACGTTGCCGGGATGAAGCAGAACATCGGCGGCATCGTGGTCGGCGCCGACACCCGGGTGGCCGACGACAAGGTGGCGCTGGGCGTGAGCGTGGCCGCGGCCGACATGTCGGCCAAGGGCCGCGATGGTTCGGATTTCCACGGCGACGTGCGTGCCCTGGACATCGGCGGCTACCTGGACGCGGCCTATGCCAAGGGCTACGTGACCGCCTCGGTGCGCTATACCGACCTGCGCCACGACACCCGTCGCGGCATTGCCGGCATCGCCGGCCTGGACGCCCCGCTGCGCGCCAAGTACGACAGCGACGCGCTGTCGGCGCGCGTGGAGCACGGGCTGTCGTTCACCACCGCCGGCGGCACCGTGGTGCAGCCGCTGCTGCCGGTGGTCGACTACACCCGCCTGTCCAACGCCCGCTTCAACGAAGGCCAGGCCGTGGGCGCGCTGAGCGGCCGCAGCGGCAGCCTGGAGAGCCTGCGCGTCGGCGCCGGCCTGCAGCTGTTCAAGAGCTTCCATGGCAGCAACGGCGAGCGCATCACCCCGCACGCGCGGGTGCTGTGGCAGCAGGAGCTGGGCGATTCGCAGGCCCGCTTCACCTCGGCCTTCGCCGCGGCGCCGGACCTGACCTTCGGTGCGGCCAGCCAGGCCGTGGGCGAGCAGCTGCTGTCGTGGAACCTGGGCGTCAGCAGCCGCGCCAGCGAACGCCTGTCGGTGATGTTCGACTACGTCGGCGAGCGCCGCGACGGCCAGACCGTGAACGGCGTCATGCTGGGCGTCGGTTACCGCTTCTGACCCCGCAAGCCCCCCCGGTGGCCGGCGCCGGCCACCGGGAGGCGGCATGAATCCGCGCCCTGCGCGCGGGTGCGACAACATGTCGCATGCTGAATCGGGCTCCAGCTGCGCTGGATCATTGTCAATGCCTTTCTAAAGTGATGGGCGAAGCCTAGAATTGCCGCGCTGAATCCGGCAGTCCCGTATACGTTTTCCCCGGTGGTCCATCACCGGGTGGTCGTTTCGCGCAAGCGTGCAAGGGAGTGCCGGACCAGGCCCCCCCTCGCAATTGGATCGACCGATGATTCCGTTGAAATCACTTGGACGCAGCCTGCGTCCGGGCATGCTGCTTGTCCTGTCCGCGCTGTTGGCGGGCTGCGACGCGGCCATCCTCAACCCCAAAGGCCAGATCGGCCAGGACGAGAAGACCCTGCTGATCACCGCCACGGTGCTGATGCTGCTGGTCGTCGTCCCCGTGATCGTGATGACCCTGGCGTTCGCGTGGAAGTACCGCGCGTCCAATACCAAGGCCCGCTACGAGCCCAAGTGGTCGCATTCCACCGCCATCGAAGTGGTGGTGTGGTCGATCCCGTGCATGATCGTGCTGGTGCTGGCGGTGCTGACCTGGCGGTCCTCGCATGCGCTGGACCCGTACCGGCCGATCGAATCCGAGCGCGCCCCGGTGGTGGTCGAGGCGATCTCGATGGACTGGAAGTGGCTGTTTGTCTACCCGGAAGAGAAGGTGGCCGTGGTCAACGAGCTGACCTTCCCGGTCGATGCGCCGCTGAACCTGAAGATCACCTCCGACACGGTGATGAGCGCGTTCTTCATCCCCAGCCTGGGCAGCATGGTCTACTCGATGGCGGGCATGCAGACCAAGCTGCACCTGATCGCCAACGAGGCCGGTGCGTTCGAGGGCATGGCCTCGCATTACAGCGGCTCGGGCTTCAACAAGATGCATTTCACCGCGCATGCGGTGAGCGAGGAGCAGTACCGCGCCTGGCTGGACAAGGTCCGCGCCAGCGACAGGCTGCTGGACAAGGCCGCGTTCACCGACCTGGGCGCCGAGAAGAACCATGACTGGTATCCGGTGACCTATTACGGCCGCACCGAAGCCGGCCTGTTCGACTGGATCCTGGCCCGCCACATGGGCGACAACCACCACTTCGGCATGAAGAAGCACGACCCTGCGGCCGCGCCGCATGACGCCGCCGCGCACGCGGGCCACGAGGGCCATGAGGGCCACGACGCGGGCGACAGCCGGCCGGACGCTGCCGATGCCGCTGGACACAACGCTGACGAGCACGCCGCCCACGCCGGGCACGGCGCCTCGGGAGAATGACAATGCTGGGCAAACTGACTATCGAAGCGGTCCCGTACCACGAGCCGATCATCATGGTCACGCTCGGTGCCGCCGGGCTGATCGGCCTGCTGGTGCTGGGCCTGATCACCCGCGCCAGGCTGTGGGGCTACCTGTGGAACGAGTGGTTCACCTCGGTGGACCACAAGAAGATCGGCGCGATGTACCTGATCGTCGCCTTCATCATGATGCTGCGCGGCTTCGCCGACGCGATCATGATGCGCCTGCAGCAGGCCGTCGCCGCCGGCGGCGCCGAGGGCTACCTGCCACCGCATCACTACGACCAGATCTTCACCGCCCACGGCGTGATCATGATCTTCTTCGTGGCGATGCCGCTGATCACCGGCCTGATGAACCTGGTCGTGCCGCTGCAGATCGGCGCGCGCGACGTCGCCTTCCCGTTCCTGAACTCGCTCAGCTTCTGGCTGTTCGTGGCCGGCGCGGGCCTGGTGATGATCTCGCTGGGCGTGGGTGAGTTCGCGCAGACCGGCTGGCTGGCGTTCCCGCCCCTGTCGGGCAAGGAATACAGTCCCGGCGTCGGCGTGGATTACTACATCTGGGGCCTGCAGGTCTCCGGCCTGGGTACCACGCTGAGCGGCATCAACTTCTTCATCACCATCCTCAAGATGCGCACCCCGGGCATGAAGCTGATGCACATGCCGGTGTTCAGCTGGACCGCGCTGGTGACCAACGTGCTGATCATCGCCGCGTTCCCGGTGCTGACCGTCACCCTGGTGCTGCTGACCCTGGACCGCTACCTGGGCATGCACTTCTTCACCAACGACGGTGGCGGCAACGCCATGCTGTACATCAACCTGATCTGGATCTGGGGCCACCCCGAGGTCTACATCCTGGTGCTGCCGGCGTTCGGCGTGTTCTCCGAAGTCATCGCCACCTTCTCGCGCAAGACCCTGTTCGGCTACAAGGGCATGGTCTACGCCACCGCCTGCATCGGCGTGCTGTCGTTCATCGTGTGGCTGCACCACTTCTTCACCATGGGTTCGGGCGCCAACGTCAATGCCTTCTTCGGCATCACGACGATGATCATCTCGATCCCGACCGGCGTGAAGATCTTCAACTGGCTGTTCACGATGTACCGCGGCCGCGTGCACTTCACCTCGCCGGTGCTGTGGACCATCGGCTTCATGGTCACCTTCGTCATCGGCGGCATGACCGGCGTGATGCTGGCGATCCCGGCCATCGACTTCGTGCTGCACAACTCGCTGTTCCTGATCGCCCACTTCCACAACGTGATCATCGGTGGCGTGGTGTTCGGCATGTTCGCCGGCATCACCTACTGGTTCCCGAAGATGTTCGGCTTCAAGTTGGACGAGACCTGGGGCAAGCGTGCGTTCTGGTGCTGGTTCATCGGCTTCTACGTGGCCTTCATGCCGCTGTACGTGCTGGGCTTCATGGGCGTCACCCGCCGCCTGCAGAGCTATCCGAACGCCGACTACCAGCCGTACTTCGTGGTCGCCGCGATCGGTGCGTTCATCATCGGCGCCGGCATCCTGTGCCAGGTCATCCAGATCATCGTGTCCATCCGCGACCGCAAGAAGAACGTGGACCTGACCGGCGACCCGTGGGATGCGCGCACGCTGGAGTGGGAAACCGCTTCGCCGGTGCAGTTCTACAACTTCGCCGTGCTGCCCAAGGGCGAGGAACTGGATGACTTCTGGGAGCGCAAGCAGCGTGGCGAAGCCTGGCCGAAGCCGGCCCGCTACAGCGACATCCACATGCCGCGCAACACCGGCACCGGCGTGGTGATCGGCGCGTTCAGCCTGGTGTTCGGCTTCGCGATGATCTGGCACATCTGGTGGCTGGCCATCGTCGGCCTGGTCGGCATGATCGGCACCTTCATCTACCGCACGTTCGACAACGACGTGGATTACTGGGTGCCGGCCGCCGAAGTGGAACGCATCGAAAACGAACATCGCCGCCACCTGGAAGCGCAGGGGCTGGTGAAGACCGAGGTGAAGGCATGAGCACGACCGCCCACACGCTGAACCATGGCCACGCCGCGCACGCGGCGGACCATGGCCACGACCACGAGCACCACCACGACACCGGCGAGAAGACCATCTTCGGTTTCTGGGTGTACCTGATGAGCGACCTGCTCATCTTCGCCTCGCTGTTCGTCACCTACGTGGTGCTGGCCGGCGGTACCAACGGCGGCCCGGGCGCCAAGGAGCTGTTCGACCTGAAGTTCGTGGCCGGCGAGACCGCGCTGCTGCTGATCTCTTCGCTGACCTTCGGCCTGGGCATGATCGCCATGCACCAGAAGAAGGTCGGCCTGATGTTCACCTGGCTGGTCATCACCTGGCTGCTGGGTGCCGGCTTCATGGCCATGGAGATCTGGGAGTTCAACCACCTGGTGCACCAGGGCTACGGCCCGGACCACAGCGCCTTCCTGTCGGCGTTCTTCGCCCTGGTCGGTACCCACGGCCTGCACGTCAGCGCCGGCCTGCTGTGGCTGCTGGTGATGTTCATCCAGCTCAAGCGCAACGGCCTGACCCAGACCAACAAGACCCGCATGGCGTGCCTGAGCCTGTTCTGGCACTTCCTGGACCTGGTCTGGATCGGCGTGTTCTCTGTCGTCTACCTGTCGGGAGCCCTCTGATGTCCGCACATGACAACCACGCCCACGGTGCCGGCGGCGAGAGCCACGGCAGCGTCAAGTCCTACCTGATCGGCTTCGTGCTGGCGGCCATCCTGACCATCATCCCGTTCTGGGTGGTGATGAGCGGCGGCCTGTCCTCGACCTTCGCCACGGCGATGGTGATCCTGGTCTCCGGCCTGCTGCAGCTGCTGGTCCACCTGGTGTTCTTCCTGCACCTGGACCGCTCCTCGGCCGCGCGCTGGAACGTCAACGCCGGCCTGTTCACCGTGGTGGTGATCGGCATCATCGTCGCCGGCACGCTGTGGGTCATGTGGAACATGAACTACCACATGATGCACTGACGCCTGACGACGCCGTGACCGAAAAGGCCGCCCTCGGGCGGCCTTTTCCTTTGCCGGGTGGCGGACGCCCGCGCCGCGCTGCGTGCGCGGCCCGCCTGCCCGCGCGCGCAGTGCGGCAGCCGTTCGCGGCCTGTGCGGTTCGCGGGGGCCGGGACCCCGCCCCGGGCGTGCGTGCAAGGCGGGCCGCGACGCCGGGCCCGCGCCGCGGACGCCCCGCGCGCTCAACCGGCCTGGCGCACGAACGTCTCCGGGTCCATCGGCCGGCCGAGGTGGTAACCCTGCAGCAGGTCGCAGCCCAGCTGGTCGAGGAAGTCGCGCTGGGCCTCGGTCTCCACGCCCTCGGCCACCACCTGCAGCTGCAGCGAGCGGCCCAGCGCTACGATCGAGGACACGATGGCCGCGTCCTCGGTGTTGTGCTCCAGGTCGCGCACGAAGGCGCGGTCGATCTTCAACTCCGTGGCCGGCATGCGCTTGAGGTACAGCAGGCTGGAATAGCCGGTGCCGAAATCGTCGATGGCGATCTTCACGCCCATCGCGGTCAGCGTGTTGAGCCGCTGCAGGCTGTCCTCCACGTCCCTCATCGCCGTGGTCTCGGTGACCTCCAGGGTCAGGTGGCCGGGGGCCAGCGCATGGCGCTGGAGCGTGTCGCGCACCGTCTCCACCAGCCCCGGCGAGGCGAACTGCAGCGGCGACAGGTTCACCGCCATCGACCAGCCGCCGTGGCCGGCATCGTGCCACGCGCGCAGCTGCGCGCAGGCGCGGTCCAGCACCCAGTCGCCGATCGGCAGGATCAGCCCGCTGCGCTCGGCGATCGGGATGAAGGTGTCCGGGCCGAGCAGGCCCAGTTCGGGATGCTGCCAGCGCAGCAGCGCCTCGGCGCCGATCACCGGGTGGCCGCTGGCCGGGAACTTGGGCTGGTAATGCAGCACCAGTTCGTCGCGGGCGAGCGCGCGGCGCAGGTCCTGCAGCAGGCGCAGGCGGCGGCTGGCGCTGGCCTGCATGGCGGGGGTGAAGAAGGTGTAGCCGTTCCGGCCCGACTGCTTGGTGTGGTACATCGCCGCGTCGGCGTGCGCCATCAGTTCGCGCTCGCTGGTGGCATCGTCCGGGTACAGGGCGATGCCGAGGCTGGCGCTGAGCTGCAGTTCGGCCGCCTCGATCACGAACGGCTCGGCCACGGCCGCGGTGATGCGTTCGGCCACCACCACCGCGTCGTCGGTGGTCTCCACGTCCAGCACCACGACGAACTCGTCGCCGCCCAGCCGCGCCAGGGTGTCCTGCGGCCGCAGCAGCCCGCGCACGCGCTCGGCCATGCGCACCAGCAGGCGGTCGCCGAACTGGTGGCCGTAGGCATCGTTGACCAGCTTGAACCCGTCCAGGTCGCAGAACACCACCGCCACCGCGGTGCCGCGCCGCTGCGCCTTCTCGATCGCCTGCTCGATGCGGTCCTGCAGCAGCATGCGGTTGGGCAGCCGGGTCAGCGGGTCGTGCAGCGCCGCCTCCACCAGTTCCTGGTTGGCGCGCGCCAGCGAGTCGGCCAGGCTGCCGGTACGCCGGTGCAGGCGCTTGTCGAACAGCGAGGCGATCAGGGTGATGCCGATGATGCCCAGGGTGGTGACCACCACCAGCACCGCCAGCCAGCGGGTCTCCAGCCCGCCGTCGACCACCGCGCCGCAGATGCTGCCGGGCGGGAAGTCGGCAGCGGCCATCCCGGTGTAGTGCATGCCGACGATCGCCAGCCCCATCACCAGCGAAGCGGCCAGCCGCAGCGGCCGCGTGTGGCGGCCTTCGCGGCGCAGGCGCAGGGCGATCCACAGCGCCGCGCCCGAGGCGCCGATGGCGACCAGGATCGACGCGCTGAACCACAGCGGGTCGTAGTCGATGCCCGGCTGCATGCGCATCGCCGCCATGCCCAGGTAATGCATGGCGGCGATGCCGCTGCCCATCAGCACGGCGCCGGCCAGCAGCCGCGGCCACGGCAGCTGCGGCCGCGACGCCAGCCACAGGGCATAGGCCGACGCGCCCACCGACGCGGCCATCGAATACAGGGTGATGGCCAGGTCGTAGCCGACCGGGATCGGCAGGTGGAAGGCCAGCATGGCGATGAAGTGCATCGACCAGATGCCCAGGCCCATGGCCAGGGCGCCGCCGGCCATCCAGCCACGCAGGCTGCGGCCGCTGGCCGTGGCCAGGCGCCCGGCCATGTCCAGGGCCGTGTACGAAGCCAGGATGGCGACCAGCAGCGAAATGACCACCAGGGTCGGGTTGTAGGTGCCAACCATGCGCGCAGCGTCCGCCGATTCGTGGCCAAAGAATGCACCAGACAACGGCATGCCGCCGTGCTTCTTTAGTCGTGCCGGTCGCATCGGCTGCGACGGCCGGCGGGTATCCTGTGCGCGCATCCACTCGAGGACCCCCGATGGCGAAGAACCGCACCGCCTATGTCTGCAGCGAATGCGGCGCCGAATACAGCAAGTGGCAGGGCCAGTGCACCGAATGCGGCGCCTGGAACGTGCTCGGCGAGGTCGTGCTGGAGAGCGCGGCCGCGGTGAAGGCGCCGGCCGCGCGTCGTGGCGGCTGGGCCGGCAAGGTCGAATCGCCGAAGATCACCGCGCTCAAGGACGTGCGCCAGAGCGAGCACGCGCGGGTGTCCACCGGCATCGGCGAGTTCGACCGGGTGCTGGGCGGCGGCCTGGTCGAGGGCGCGGTGGTGCTGGTCGGCGGCGACCCGGGCATCGGCAAGTCGACCCTGTTGCTGCAGGCGCTGGCGAAAATGGCCGGCACCCTGCCGGTGCTGTACGTGACCGGCGAGGAATCGCTGGCGCAGGTGGCCGGGCGCGCGGTGCGCCTGGACCTGCCGCTGGACGGCCTGGACGCATTGGCCGAGACCGGCATCGAACTGATCCTGCAGCATGCCGCCGCGGCGCGCCCGAAGCTGATCGTTGCCGACTCGGTGCAGACCCTGTGGACCGAGACGCTCACCGCCGCGCCCGGCTCGGTCAGCCAGGTGCGCGAGAGCGCCGCGCGGCTGGTGCGCTTCGCCAAGGAGACCGGCACCGCGGTGTTCCTGGTCGGCCATGTCACCAAGGAGGGCGGCATCGCCGGCCCGCGGGTGCTGGAGCACATGGTCGACGCGGTGCTGTATTTCGAGGGCGAAAGCGGCAGCCGCTTCCGCGTGCTGCGCGCGTTCAAGAACCGCTTCGGCGCGGTCAACGAACTGGGCGTGTTCGCCATGGGCGAGAAGGGCCTGAAGGAAGTGCCCAACCCCTCGGCGATCTTCCTGTCCGGCGGCAGCACCCGCCAGCCCGGCAGCTGCGTGATGGTCACCCGCGAGGGCACCCGGCCGCTGCTGGTGGAGGTCCAGGCGCTGGTCGATTCCTCGCCGTTGTCCAACCCGCGCCGGGTCGCGGTGGGGCTGGAGCAGAACCGGCTGGCGATGCTGCTGGCGGTGCTGCACCGCCATGGCGGGGTGATGGTCGGCGACCAGGACGTGTTCATCAACGTGGTCGGCGGCATCCGCGTGCAGGAGACCGCGGTCGACCTGCCGGTGCTGCTGGCGGTGCTGTCGTCGCTGCGCGACCAGCCGCTGGCGGACAAGACCATCGCCTTCGGCGAGGTCGGCCTGTCCGGCGAGATCCGGCCGGTGCCCAACGGCGAGGAGCGCCTGCGCGAGGCGGCCACGCATGGTTTCAAGCGCGCCATCGTGCCCCGTGCCAATGCGCCCAAGGCCGGGTCGGTGAAGGGCATGGAGGTGATCGCGGTCGAGCGCCTGGCCGAAGCGATCGAGGCGGCCTGAGTGGCGCGCGCTGGATCGGTGATGCGCCGCCGGGGCAGGGCATCGATGCGTATTTCCCGGGCCATGACCGGTGCCGGGGTGCTGGGCTTGCTGCTGGCGCCGGTGGCGCAGGCCGCACCCGCCTGCGCGGCCCCGCTGGCGGTGGCGCGGGCATTGTTCCAGGCCGGGACGTCCGCGCGCTTCCTCGACACGCCCGATGCCCTGCTGGCCCCGGGGTTCGCACGGCTGATCGCGGCCGAGCGCGATTGCCAGCAGCGCGAGCAGGGCATCTGCCGGCTCGACCATGACCCGTGGCTGGACGGGCAGGATGGCGAGGTGGATGCCGGACCCGGCTACCAGTGGGTGGCGCAGTCGCCGGCGGCCGGAACGGTGGAAGTGCGTTTCGCGGTATGGGGCGAGCCGCGCCTGGCGCGGTTGGCGATGCGCCGCCAGGCCGATGGCTGCTGGCGGGCCGAAGACCTGATCACCGATCGCGGGCAATCCCTGCGCGCGCTGCTGGTGCGGCCGTTTCCCTGAGTCGCCGGCGCGGCGCCGGGGCGTGGGTCAGCGCGCGTGCCCGAACACCAGTTCGATCACGAACTGGCTGCCGAAGAAGGCCAGCAACAGCAGCACCATCGCGCTCAGCGTCCAGTGCACCGCCTTCACCCCGCGCCAGCCATGCCGGCGGCGGCCGATCATCAGCGTGCCGAACACCAGCCACGACAGCACGCTGAGCACGGTCTTGTGCACCAGTTTCTGCGCCAGCAGGTCGTCCACGAACAGCACCCCGGTGACCAGGGTCAGGGTCAGCAGGCAGAAACCGACGGTGATGGTGCGGAACAGCAGCGTTTCCAGGTCGTTCAACGGCGGCAGGGCGCGCAGCCACGGCCGGAAATCACGCCGGCGCAGCGCCCGTTCCTGCAGCCACAGCATGATCGCCAGCAGCGCGGCGATGCTCAGCGTCGCGTAGGCCAGCAGCGCCAGCCAGGCGTGGGTGGCCAGGCGCCAGCCCAGCACCCGGCTCGGTTCATGGCCGTAGCCGTGGTAGGCCAGCAGCAACAGCGCGGCCATCGGGAACACCAGTACCCCCAGCGCCGCCATGCGCCCGCGCGCGCCCACCACGGTGGTGAGCGCGGCCATGCCCAGCGCCACCAGCGACAGCGCGGCGAAGAAATGCATGTCCGGCCCGCCACTGGTGCGCATCGCCACCAGCAGGTGGTAGCCGGCATGCAGCACCACCGCCGCGGACGCCGGCCACAGCCAGCTGCGCGAGCCGCTGGCGCGTTCGGCGGCCAGGCCATGGACGAGCAGGCCGGTGGACAGCAGGTAGAGCGCGGTCGCGATGAGAACGATTGTCATCGCCACAGTTTCGCACACGCGCCCGCCGCTGGCGATGCGCGCGGCGCCAGGGCGGCGGCAAGCGCCGGCGGCCGCTATAATTTGGCCTCTTTGCCAACGTTCCCGCAGGTTGCACCGCATGTTCGAGTCCCTGACCCAGCGCCTTTCCGGCACCATCGAGCGCCTGCGCGGCCGTGGCCGCCTGACCGAGGAGAACATCCGCGAGGCGACCCGCGAGGTGCGCATCGCGCTGCTGGAGGCCGATGTCGCGCTGCCGGTGGTGCAGGCGCTGATCGAGAAGATCAAGGTGCGCGCGGTCGGCCAGGAGGTGCTCAAGTCGCTGACCCCGGGCCAGGCGCTGATCAAGGTCGTGCGCGACGAACTCACCGCGGTGATGGGCTCGCAGGCCACCGACCTGAACCTCAACGTGCCGGCGCCGGCGATCATCCTGATGGCCGGCCTGCAGGGCGCGGGCAAGACCACCACGGTCGGCAAGCTCGCCAAGCACCTGAAGGAAAAGCGCAAGAAGAAGGTGATGGTGGTCTCGGCCGACGTCTACCGCCCGGCCGCGATCGAGCAGCTGAAGACGCTGGCCGAGCAGGTCGGCGTGCTGTTCTTCCCGTCGTCGGCCACGCAGAAGCCGGTGGACATCGTGCGCGCGGCCATCGACGACGCCCGCAAGTCGTTCGTCGACGTGCTGCTGGTCGACACCGCCGGCCGCCTGGCCATCGACGAAGCGATGATGGCCGAGATCAAGGCCCTGCACGCGGCGGTCAACCCGGCCGAAACCCTGTTCGTGGTCGATTCGATGACCGGCCAGGACGCGGCCAACACCGCCAAGGCGTTCGGCGAGGCGCTGCCGCTGACCGGCGTGGTGCTGACCAAGACCGACGGCGACGCCCGCGGTGGCGCCGCGCTGAGCGTGCGCTACATCACCGGCAAGCCGATCAAGTTCACCGGCACCGGCGAAAAGGTCGACGGCCTGGACGTGTTCCACCCCGAGCGCGTGGCCAGCCGCATCCTGGACATGGGCGACGTGCTGTCGCTGGTGGAGCAGGTCGAGCAGCAGGTCGACAAGGACAAGGCGCAGAAGCTGGCCGAGAAGGTCGCCAAGGGCAAGAAGTTCGACCTCAACGACATGCGCGACCAGCTCGAACAGATGCAGAACATGGGCGGAATCGGCGGGCTGATGGACAAGCTGCCGGGGCTGGGGCAGATCCCCGAGCACCTCAAGCAGCAGGTGCAGCAGAGCAAGGAAGTGCCGCGCATGATCGCCATCATCAACTCGATGACCAAGAAGGAGCGGCGCAACCCGGGCCTGCTCAACGGCTCGCGCCGCGCCCGCATCGCCCGCGGCTCCGGCACCCAGCCGGCCGACGTCAACAAGCTGATGAAGCAGTACATGCAGATGGAAAAGATGATGGGCAAGCTGTCCGGCGGCGGCATGAAGGGCATGCTGCGCAACATGAAGGGCATGCTCGGCGCGATGGGCGGCAAGGGCGGGCTGCCGTTCCGCTGAGCCGCGCAGGCGCCGGTGGCGGCGCTTGTGCCGGTGCGGCCGAACCCGGCACCCGCCATCGCGTCGCCGCCGGGCGGGCCACCGTTGGCGGCGCCGCACGGCCCGGCGATGATGGTGGCTCCCGATTGGAGTGCGGCATGAACCCGGACATCCGTCAACGCACCGAGCGTTTCTGCCGGCGTTTCGGCCTCGAACTGCCGGTGCTGCTGGCGCCGATGGCCGGTAGCTGTCCGGTGGCCCTGTCCGCCGCCGTGGCCAATGCCGGCGGCATGGGCGCGATGGGCGCGGTGCTGTCCACGCCGGAACAGATCGGGCAGTGGATGGACGACTTCCGCCGGCAGTCGCGCGGCCCGGCCCAGGTCAACGTCTGGGTGCCGGACCCGGCGCCGGTGCGCGATGCCGCCGCCGAGGCCGCGACCCGCGCCTTCCTCGAGCGCTGGGGGCCGGCGGTGCCAGCCAGCGCCGGCGATGCCGGCCCGGCCGATTTCGACGCGCAGTTCGACGCCCTGGTCGCGGCGCGGCCGGCGGTGGCCTCGACCATCATGGGCTTGTTCTCCGCCGCGCAGGCCGCACGGCTGAAGGCCGCCGGCATTGCCTGGTTGGCCTGTGCCACCACGCTGGACGAGGCGTTGCAGGCGCAGGCCGCCGGCGCCGACGCGGTGGTCGCGCAGGGGATGGAGGCCGGTGGCCACCGCGGTGCGTTCGTGGACGCGCGCGCCGAGGCGCAGATGAGTGGCCTGTTCGCGCTGCTGCCGCGCCTGGCCGACCGGCTTGAGGTACCAGTGATCGCGGCGGGCGGCATCGGCGACGGTCGCGGCGTGGCCGCGGCGCTGCTGCTGGGCGCCAGCGCGGTGCAGGTGGGCACGGCGTTCCTGGCCGCCGACGAATCCACGATCGCCGAGACCTGGAAACAGGCGCTGCCCGTGGCGGAACCGGAACATACCCGCACCACCCGCGCTTTCAGCGGCCGCCTGGGCCGCGCGCTGGACACCGCCTACGTGCGGGCCGCCGAGGCCGCCGATGCGCCACCGCCGCGGCCGTACCCGGTGCAGCGCGGGCTGACCGCCGGCATGCGCCGGCAGGCCCAGGCCGACGACCGCCTGGACGCGATGCAGGCCTGGGCCGGGCAGTCGGCGTGGATGGCGCGGCGCGGCCCCGCCGCCGGCCTGGTGCAGGGGATGTGGCAGCAGGCGCAGGCGCTGCTGTGACGGCCGTGTCCTGCAATGGCCAACCGGTCGATGCCGGGCTGCTCGACGCGGCCCTGGTCAACTATGGGCATTTCACTTCGCTGCAGGTGCGCGGCGGCGCGGTCCAGGGCTGGGCGCTGCACCTGCGGCGCCTGCAGCAGGGCACGCGCGAACTGTTCGACGCCGAACTGGACGAAGCGCGCCTGCTGGGCTGGCTGCGCCAGGCGCTGCAACGCAGCGGCATGACGGACGCCTCGCTGCGCATCACCGTGTTCTCGCGCGCGTTCGACTTCCGCCAGCCGTCGCGGGCGGTGCCGGTGGACGTGCTGGCAAGCGTCGCGGCGCCGGCCACGGTGCCCGCCGACGCCCGCGCGGTGCTGCCGGTGCGCTACCAGCGCGACTCGCCGCAGCTCAAGCACGTCGGCACCTTCCCGTTGTTCCGGCAGCGGCGCCTGGCCATGCGCCAGGGCTTCGACGATGCGCTGTTCGTCGACGCGGCCGGGCGGGTCAGCGAGGGCAGTACCTGGAACATCGCCTTCCTGGCTGGCGAAGAGGTGGTGTGGCCGCAGGCGGAAGCGCTGCGCGGCACCGCCGAACAACTGCTGGTGGCCGGACTGCAACGGCTGGGGCGGGCGCAGGCGTGGCGCGAGGTGCCGCTGGAGGCCCTGCCGGGCTTCTCCGGGGCCGTGGCCTGCAACGCCACCGGGCTGTGGCCGCTGGCGCGCGTCGGCGACTGCCGGTTCGCGGAGTCGGCGGCATTGCTGGAGCGGCTGCGGCAGGCGCTGGCGCAGGAACCCTGGCGGCCGCTCTGAACCGGCCCGTTCAGGCAGGGCAGGGGGCGGGCTTGGAATGGGCCGGGGGCGCGGCTATAATCGCCGGCTTACCGCGCCATCCTGGCGACTGGGCTACAAAGGAAAAACCACCATGGTCAAGATTCGACTGACCCGCGGCGGCGCCAAGAAGCGTCCGTTCTACCACATCATCGTCACCGACGTCCGTAGCGCCCGCGACGGCCGCAACATCGAGCGCGTCGGCTACTACAACCCGGTCGCCCAGGGCGCCGAGCAGCGCGTGGTGCTGGACATCGCCGCGGTCGACAAGTGGGTCGCCAACGGCGCCCAGCTGACCGACAAGGTTCGCAACCTGTACAAGGAAGCGACCAAGGCCCAGGCCGCAGCGGCCTGATCCTGGCGGACCGCGCGCAAGCGCGGCCCGACTGCTTTATGAAGAAAGATTCCGAGCGCCGGATCCTGCTGGGCAGGGTGACCGGCGCTTTTGGTGTGCGCGGCGAGCTCAAGCTCGAGTCCTGGACCGAGCCGCGGCTGGCCATCTTCAACTATCAGCCCTGGATCCTGCGCAGCCCCTCGGGGCAGGAGTCGCAGATCTCCGGCGTGCGCGGCCGCGAGGCCGGCAAGACGCTGGTGGCGACCTTCCCCGGGGTGGACGACCGCAACGTGGTCGAGGCCATGCGCGGCACCGAGATCCATATCCCGCGCAGCGCGCTGCCGCCGCCGAAGCCGGACGAGTACTACTGGGTCGACCTGGAAGGCCTGGACGTGCGGACCGTGGACGGCGTCAGCCTGGGCCGCGCCTCGCACCTGTTCAATACCGGCGCCAACGACGTGCTGGTGGTGCGTGGCGACCGCGAGCGCATGGTGCCGTTCGTGATGGACGACTTCGTCAAGTCGGTCGACTTCGATGCCAACCTGATCGTGGTCGACTGGGACCCGGAGTTCTGAGCCCGGTGCGCATCGACGTCATCACCCTGTTCCCGGAGTTCATCGCGCAGTCGGCCGCGCTGGGCGTGGTCGGCCGCGCCCGGGAGCGCGGCCTGCTCGACCTGCACGGCTGGAACCCGCGCGACCATGCCGAGGGCAACTATCGCCGCGTGGACGACCGCCCGTTCGGCGGCGGCCCGGGGATGGTGATGCTGATCGAACCGCTGCGCGCGGCGCTGGCCGCCGCCCGTGCCGCCGACCCGGCCCCGGCGCCGCTGATCTACCTGAGCCCGCAGGGCCGGCCGCTGACCCAGGCCCGGGTGCGTGAACTGGCGGCGTTGCCGCGGATGATCCTGCTGTGCGGCCGCTACGAGGGCGTGGACGAGCGTTTCCTGGCCGCCGAGGTGGACGAGGAAATCTCCCTGGGCGACTACGTGCTGTCCGGTGGCGAGCTGGGCGCGGCGGTGATCATCGACGCGGTGACCCGGCTGCAGGAGGGGGCGCTGAACGACGCCGAATCCGCGGTCCAGGACAGTTTCGAGGGCGACGGCCTGCTGGACTGCCCGCACTACAGCCAGCCGGCCAGCCACGCGCTGGGCGACGTGCCGGAGGTGCTGCGCTCGGGCAACCATGCCGCGATCGCGCGCTGGCGCCGGCAGCAGTCGCTGCTGCGCACCGCCCTGCGCCGTCCCGACCTGCTGGACGAGGCCCGCCTGGGCAAGGCCGACCGCAGGCTGCTGGACGAGGCGCGGCAGGCCCTCGCCGGCGAAGGGGATGCCCCCACTGGCGCCGGCGGCGGCGCATAGGCTAGAATTGCGGATTCCCATGGCCCCCGGGCCCTGCGGACCGCCAGAACAACAATCGTGCAGCGCAATCCGGCGACTGCATCAGCCCAAGTTGTCGAAACGACACGTCCACCCGAATACATCGGTGCAATCATGAGCAAGCTGAACAAATCCATCGTCGCGGACTTCGAATCCGCCCAGATCACCCGCGAACTGCCGAAGTTCAGCCAGGGCGACACCGTTGTCGTCAACGTCAAGGTCAAGGAAGGCAACCGCGAGCGCGTGCAGGCCTACGAAGGCGTCGTGATCGGCACCAAGAACGCCGGCCTGAACTCCTCGTTCACCGTGCGCAAGATCTCGCACGGCTACGGCGTCGAGCGCGTGTTCCAGACCCACAGCGCGCTGATCGACTCGGTCGAAGTCAAGCGCCGCGGCAAGGTCCGTGCCGGCAAGCTGTACTACCTGCGTGGCCTGGAAGGCAAGGCCGCCCGCATCAAGGAAGACCTGGCCGCCGCTGCGCAGGCCAAGGCTGCCCGCCAGGCCGCCAAGTCCGCCGAGTAATTCCCGCCGCGCGGGCCTCGTGCCCGCCGTCGCGCAACGGCCGCCTACGGGCGGCCGTTTGCGTTTGTGCCTTCCACGCGGGGAAGTGCGGCATCCAACGACGGCGCGCCTGCGCTGCCGCGCCTCGGGCGTGGAGGCGCCGGTTGCTTCCGGTTGCGGGTGCAGGTGCCCGGAACGGGCGGATGAGGGCACGGCGAAGCCGCACGGCATGTCTGCCGCCCGTGTTTCGCGCAACGCGCGGGGTGGTGCGGTTGCCGCCGCGCGGGCTTGCGGCACGACGGGTTCCCCACGTGCGCCGCCCGGGTTCCGGCCACGTCTGCGGCGCGCAGCCGCGCGTTGCCGCTCCGGGCGAGGGCCGGGTTGCGGGGGCCGTCCGGTTCCGGCCTATGCCGCCGCTTCGGCGACCACGACCTCGATGCCGCGGCGCTGCAGCCCCTCGCGCGTGGCCTCGTCGATGCCGGCGTCGGTGATCACCGCGTGGATCTGGTCCAGGTAGGCGATGCGGTGCAGGCTGACGCGGCCGAACTTGGAGGCGTCGGTCAGCACCACGATGCGCCGCGCGCGCTCGACCATGCGGTGGTTCAGGCGTGCCTCGGCCTCGTCGTGGGTGGTCAGCCCGAACTGCAGGTCCAGCCCGTCCACGCCGAGGAACAGGGTGTCGAAACTGTAGGGGTTGAGGCTGGCCTCGGCCTGGCTGCCCTGCAGCGACAGCGACTGCTTGCGCAGCTGGCCGCCGGTGAGCAGCACGTTGACGCCCGCGGCGTTGGCCAGCTCCCAGGCGATGTTCAGGCCGTTGGTCATCACCGTCACGTCGCGGTGCCCGCGCAGGTGGCGGGCCAGGGTCATGGTGGTCGAGCCGGAGTCGATGATGATGTTGTCGCCGGGCTGCACCAGCTGCGCGGCGCGCGCGCCGATGGACTCCTTGAGTGGCAGGTTCAGCGCATCCTTTTCGTGGATGTCCTGTTCCTCGGGCGGGGTGCGCACCAGGGTGGCGCCGCCATGGGTGCGGGTGGCCAGGCCCTGCTCCTCGAAATGGCCCAGGTCGGTACGGATGGTCACTGCCGACACTGCGTAGCGCGCGACCAGTTCGGCGACCTGCACCGAGCCCTGCTCGATCAGTTGCTGCAGGATCTGCTGGCGGCGGGAGCGGGTGTTGCGCATGGCCATTGCGTGCTTTCTCCGGGAAAGGGCGAGCTTAGCCGTTCGCAAGGTTTGCCGGGGCGGAACTTGCGTTGTGCCTGCGCGGGCCGGCGCTGTTGGCGGCGCAGGCGCGCGCGTACGCGTCCAGGCACAGGCCGATGCGGTGCCGCACCAGCGCGTCGGGCGTGTTCGCCAGGCTGCCCTCGCGCACCGCGCGGAACTGCTCCGGCAGGTATTGGCTGAGCAGTGGCAGCGGCGGCGCGTGCCGCTCCAGGTTGGCGAACAGCGTGCGTACCGCCTCGCGCAGCGCCGGCTCGCCCCAGTAGTAGCGGCAGCGGTCGCTGAAGGCGAACGCGCGCAGCCGCCGCAGCGTGTCCGCGTCGCCGTGGTAGTGCGCCTGCCAGTGCCGGGGCTGCGCGGTCATTACCTCTTCCAGCACCTGCGGCAGCCGCGAGCATTGCGCCGCCGGCAGCAGCTCGGCTTCGATCGCCGCCAGCGCGAACAGCGCCTCGCGGTAGGCGAAGGTCGCGGCCGGGCCGACCTTGAGGATGGCGAAATGGTCGCGCACCAGCGCGTGCAGGCCGCTCTCGCGCTGGTAGTCGGTGGAGTGCGCCTCGAACACGATGCGCGGCTGCCGCTCCAGGAACGCGGCCAGCGCGTCCGCGGCGGCCGGGTCGTAGTCGTGCACGCTGCTGTGGTCGAAGTCCACGCCCGGCTGCACCACCATCGCGATCACCCGCTGCCAGGCGTCGCGCAGGTGCGGGGTGTCGAACGCCTGGCGGTGGATTTCCAGCGTCTGCGCGGCCGCGGCCGGCGTGGTCACCTGCAGGCCCCCAGCCAGCGAGGCTTCGCCACCGGGAACCGGCACCTCTGTGCCGATCACGTAGACCGGCGGCGGCAGGCCGTGTTCGGCGGCGGTGCGCTCGGCGATGGCGGCCAGCTCGGCCGAGCGCGCGGCGACGATGGCGTCCGGCAGCGGCACCGGATCGTCGGCGCAGGACATGCTGCAATCGAGGTGGATCTTGTGGAAGCCGGCGGCGACGTAGGCTTCGATCAGCACGCGCGCATGGGTCATCGCTTCGGCGGCCGGGCGCTTCTGCCAGGCATTCGGGCCGAGGTGGTCACCGCCCAGGATCAACCGCTCGCGCGGGAAGCCTTCCCCATCGGCCAGCGCGCACACGTAATCGCGGTACTGCGCCGGGGTCATGCCGGTGTAGCCGCCGAACTGGTCGACCTGGTTGGAGGTGGCTTCGACCAGCAGCACGGTGGCGTGGCGCGCGGCCACGTCCAGCGCCGCGCGCAGCACCTGTTCATGGCTGCAGCAGACGCTGTACAGGCCGACGTTGTGGCCGGCGCGATGCGCGGCGAGCAGGGATTGCAGCGGGGACATGGACCAACTCCCGGGGTCAGGAAAAAGTGGGCTGGCAGGCGAGCAGGGCGGCGCCACGCGCGCCACCGGCATCGCCGAAGCGGGGCGGCACGATCGGCGGCACCTGCACGCCGGCGAAAAGGTGCGCGGCGATCGCCGCCGGCAGCTGCTGGTACAGCGGCGCGTACTGCGACAGGCCGCCGCCGAGCACGATCACATGCGGGTCCAGCGCCAGTACCAGCGCCGCCAGGCTGTGGCCGAGCAGGTCGCAGTGGATGTCCAGCGCCTGCCGCGCGCGCGCGTCGCCGGCCTCGGCCAGGGCGATGACGTCGCTGGCGTTGCCGGCGCCGCCGCCGAGGTGGCGCTCGATCATCGCCACGCCGCTGCCGGAGACATAGCGCTCCACGCAGCCGCGCAGGCCGCAGCCGCAGTCGAGCAGCGGCAGGCCGTGGCGCTGCAGCAGGTTGGCGGGCACGCTCCAGTGGCCCCATTCGCCGGCCAGGCCGTTGAAGCCGCCGATCAGCCGGCCCTGCACGCAGTAGCCGCCGCCGGCACCGGTGCCGAGGATCGCGCCGAACATGCTGGGGTAGCCATCGGCGGCCCCGCCATGCGCTTCGGACAGTGCGAAGCACTGCAGGTCATTGCCGAAATGCAGCGGGCGCTGCAGCAGCGCCTGCAGGTCGCGGGCGACGTACTGGCCGGTGAGGGCCGGTACGTTGGCACTGAGCTGGCGGCCGCTGGCGCGCTCGCGCACCCCGGGCAGGGCGATGCCGATGGCCCGTGCGCCCCGGCCCAGTGCCGCATCGGCATCGGCGACCAGTTGCTGGACGGCCAGTAGGAAGCCGGCATAGTCGCCCTGCGGGGTGGCGATGCGCTTGCGCCAGGCCACCTGCAGCGCCGCATCGCAGGCCACCAGTTCGATCTTGGTGCCGCCGATATCGATGCCGTAGCAGGCGTTGGCGATGGACTCAGCCATGGTGGATGGTGACGCCCTTGACCACGCGGTTGACGGTGCCGTCGGGGAACGGGTTGTCCGGCGTCAGCCCCAGCGCGGCCGAGCGGCGCAGCGCGTAGAGCTGGGCGAACGGCAGCCACGCCGGCGCCAGCCAGGCATCGGCCAGCGCCGGCACCTGCAGGGTGAAGTCGTCGCCGGCGCCGATGTCCGAATGCGGGCCGAGCGACAGCACCCTGCCGGCCACGCCGTCGCCGCGCAGTTCTTCCAGCAGGTCCTGCTCGTAGCGGCGCGCCAACGGTTGCACGCTGCGCAGCATCACCACCAGGGTGCGCGGGTCGAGGGTGGATTTGGGGCCATGGCGGAAGCCCAGCGGGGTGTTGGCCATCGCCAGCACGCGGCCGGCGGTGAGCTCCAGCACCTTCAGCGCGGCTTCGCGCGCCAGTGCCTCCAGCGGGCCGCTGGCCAGGTAGATCACCCGCTCGAACGGCTGCGTGGCGAGCGCGGCCACCGGCGCGTCCCATGCGCGCAGGCCCTGCCGCGCCAGCGCGGCGACCTGGCCGATGCGCGCGCCGCGTTCGTTCCATGGGGCGCGCTCGAACACCGCCAGCGCCGCCAGCAGCATGCAGCTCAGGCTGCTGGTCATGGCGAAGGCGCGGTCGCAGCTGGCCGCCGGCATCAGCAGGGTGCAGGTGTCGGCGCGGCCGGCGCCACGCCGCGCCAGTTCGCCGTCCGCATTGCAGGTGATATCCAGGAAACAGGCATCGTCCACGTCGGCACGCACGCGCTCGACCGCGGCCACGCTTTCCGGGCTCGAGCCGCTGCGGCCGAAGGACACCAGCAGGGTCGGGCGTTCGCGCTGCAGATACAGCGCCGGATGGGTCAGCAGGCTGGTGGTATGCACCGCGCGCACGTCCGCCGGCCACTGCGCGTTGATATGGTCGGCGACCATCTCGGCGATGAAGCCAGAGCTGCCGGCGCCGGTGAACAGCACGCGCTGCGCCGGGTCGGACAGGCGCTGGCCGAGGAACGCCTGCAGGCGTTCGCGGTCGCGCCCCAGGTCTGCGGCCAGGGCGTCCCACAACGCCGGCTGCTGGGCGATTTCGGCGGCGGTATCGGCTCCGCCCAGGCGCTGCCAGGCAGATAGATCGGTAAGCAGGGTGGCGTCCATTCTTGGTTCCTGTTGGGCCAGCGCACGATCTGCTTTTTCTTTCGAAATGTCAAACATCGAAAGAAAAAGGAAAGATAACTTTCGGCGCACGAGCCTGTGCGGGTCATGACGCCGAACGAAAGTTCTGTGCGCCCTATCTTTCGTTGCCACGATACGGCAGGTGAATGCCGATAAAGAAAGTGGTGCTTTGCACAAACTTTCGATTTATCAAAAAATCCTTATCTTTTGCTTTCATTTTGTTGACATCTTTCGAATTGCTGCCCTAGAGTCGGCGCAACGCCATCGGATGCCCGATCGGGCCTGGGGAGCAAGGGTGCACAACCGCGTACGACGTCTGCCACTGCCGGTGGCGCTGCTTTCCGTCCTGCTGCTGCCGGCGCTGCCGGCGCAGGCCGAGCCGGTGGGCAACCTGCGTGCGGTCAGCGCCGGCGATGGCCGCGACGGCGTGCGTGGCTGGGACCTGCTCACCGACACCGGCACGCGCGTGCGCATCGAACTGCCGGCCGCCGACATCATCCGCGTGCAGGCCGGGCGCAAGGGCAGGCTGAGTGGTGCCGGTGACAAGGCCGCGCCCATCGTGCTGCCGCAGCCCACGGCCGGCGTGCAGGCGCAACTGGAACAGGACGCGCAGGAAATCCGCGTGCGCACCGATGCCCTGGTGCTGCACGTGCAGCGGCAGCCGCTGCGGCTGCGCCTGGAGCGGCTGGACGCTGGCCGGCCCACCGCCCTGTGGCAGGAACTGCAGCCGCTGGACCTGGATGCCGCGCAGAGCGTGCAGGTGCTGTCCTCGCAGGCCGACGAGGCGTTCTTCGGCGGCGGCCAGCAGAACGGCCGCTTCCAGTTCAAGGGCCGCGAGCTGGAGATTTCCTATTCCGGCGGCTGGGAGGAGGGCGACCGCCCCAGCCCGGCGCCGATGCTGCTCAGCTCGCGCGGCTGGGGCATGCTGCGCAACACCTGGAGCGATGGCAGCTACGACCTGCGCCAGCCCGACCAGGCCACGCTGCTGCACCGCGAGGACCGCTTCGACGCCTACTACTTCGTCGGCGCCGACCTGCCGCGGCTGATCGAGCGCTACACGCAGCTGACCGGCCGCCCGAACATGGTCGCGCGCTGGGCGCTGTCCTACGGCGATGCCGACTGCTACAACGACGGCGACAACATCAAGAAGCCCGGCAGCGTGCCCGAAGGCTGGAGCGATGGCCCCACCGGGACCACGCCGGACGTGGTCGACAGCGTCGCCAGGCAGTACCGCGAGCACGACATGCCCGGCGGCTGGATCCTGCCCAACGACGGTTACGGCTGCGGCTACAAACAACTGCCCGAGACCGTGCAGGGGCTGGCGAAGTACGGCTTCAGGACCGGCCTGTGGACCGAGAACGGGGTGGACAAGATCGCCTGGGAAGTGGGCAAGGCCGGCAGCCGCGTGCAGAAGCTGGACGTGGCCTGGACCGGCCAGGGCTACCAGTTCGCGATGGACGCCAACCGCCAGGCGTTCAACGGCATCCTCGACAATTCCGACTCGCGCCCGTTCCTGTGGACGGTGATGGGCTGGGCAGGGATCCAGCGCTACGCCGTGGCCTGGACCGGCGACCAGAGCAGCAGCTGGGACTACATCCGCTGGCACGTGCCGACCCTGGTCGGCTCGGGCCTGTCCGGCATGGCCTACGCCAGCGGCGACGTCGACGCGATCTTCGGCGGCAGCGCCGAGACCTTCACCCGCGACCTGCAGTGGAAGGCGTTCACCCCGGTGCTGATGGGCATGTCGGGCTGGTCGTCCAACGCGCGCAAGCACCCGTGGTGGTTCGACGAACCCTATCGCTCGATCAACCGCGACTACCTCAAGCTGAAGATGCGCCTGACCCCGTACATGTACGGGCTGGTGCACGAGGCCGCGCAGACCGGCGCGCCGCCGGTGCGCGGGCTGATGTGGGACTACCCTCGCGATCCGCACGCGCGCGACGAAACCTACAAGTACCAGTTCCTGCTCGGCCGCGACCTGCTGGTGGCGCCGGTGTACCGCAGCCAGGCCGCCAGCCGCGGCTGGCGCCGCGACATCCACCTGCCGGCCGGCGGCTGGATCGACTACTGGGACGGCCGCCGCGTGCAGGCCGGCGCCGACGGCCGCCAGCTCGACCGCCAGGTGGACCTGGCGACGCTGCCGGTGTTCGTGCGCGCCGGCGCGATCCTGCCGATGTACCCGGCCATGCTGTTCGACGGCGAGAAGCCGCTGGATGAGGTGACGTTCGACCTGTATCCGCAGGGCGATTCGCAGTACACGCTGTACGAGGACGACGGCAACACGCGCCGCTACCAGCAGGGCGAATCGAGCACCCAGCAGATCCGCGTGCAGGCGCCGGCGCAGGGCAGTGGCCCGGTGCAGGTGCGCATCGAGGCGGTGCAGGGCGAATACCGCGGCCAGCTGGCGCAGCGCCGCTACGGCCTGCGCGTGCTCAACCGGCAGGCACCGGCCGCGGTGCGGCTGGACGGCCGCGCGCTGCCCGCGCTCGCCGATGCCACCGCTTTCGATGCGGCCGGCGAAGGCTGGTACTTCGACGCCGGCGAGCGCCGCGGCACCCTGCACGTGCGCACCGCGGCGGTGGACATCCGCCAGCCGCTGCAGCTGCAGCTGGACTTCCCGGTGGCCGCCGCGGCAGCCGACGACGCGTTCCCGGCCGCCCCGGAACAGGGTCGGGCGCTGCCGCCGGACAGCCTGCTGGTGGTCAACCGCCCGGCCGAGGAAAACGGCTACCCGCTGGAGAACGCCTTCGACGACGATCCGGCCACCTGGTTCCGCACGGTGCGCAACCAGGCCATCCGCACCGGCGCCCACGAATGGGTGATCGGCTTCGGCGAGCGCAGGATGATCGACGGTATCGAACTGGCGCCGCGCAACGACCAGCACTGGAAGCACGGCCAGGTACGCGACTACGAGATCTACCTGGCCGACAGCAACGGCGAATGGGGCGAGCCGGTCGCACGCGGCCGCCTGCCGCTGAAAGAAGGCCTGCAGCGCATCGATTTCCCGGCCCATGCCGGCCGCCTGCTGCGCTTCCGCGTGCTCGGCGTGCAGAACCCGGACGGCGACGGTGCCGCGGCCAGCGACCCGATGGTCAGCGTCGCGCAGGGCGCCACGGCACGCGCCGTCGATGCGCTGCGGCCGCGCGACGTCGGTCCGATCGCACTGTCCACTTTCCGCATCCTCGAGCAACGCCGACCGGAGCGGCCGGCACGGCAGCAATACCTCTCCCGGCTGCCGCTGCCGGCCGCGCTGGCCGGCCAGGTGCGGGCCGACCGCGCGTTCCGCGGCGATGCCGGCATGCGCATGAACGGCCTGCAGTTCCGCAGCGGGCTGGGCGTGGGGGCCGACAGCCGCATCGACCTGGCACTCACCGGCCACTGGCAGCTGCTGCGCGCCGACCTCGGCATCGACGATGCCTGCCGCGCCGCCGGCGGCCTGCAGTTCCAGGTCTGGGGCGATGGCCGCCTGCTCTACGACAGTGGCCTGGTGAAGGCGCCCGGCGTGGTCAAGCCGGAGCTGGACATCCGCGGCCTGTCCGCGCTGAGCCTGCGCACGCTGGGTGCGCAGGGCAGCCAACCCGCCCAAGTCTGTGGCAACTGGGCCAATGCCGTGCTGATCGGCGAGGAGGGCGACTCCGCCGAACTTGTCGCCCCATGACCCCCGCGTAACACCGCTGCTCCCCCAACACACCGCCCACGGCCGTCGCGGCCGTGGAACGGGATCGCCATGCCCGCCATCCGCTGTTCCGTGCGTCACCGCCAGGAGAGAACCCCGATGTTGCCAGCCCGCCGCACTCCCACCCGTTGCCTGTCCACGCCGCTGTCGCTGGCCGTGGCCAGCGCCCTGATCGCCATCGCCGCGCCGGCCCTCGCGCAGGATGCCGGCAAGGACAAGGACAAGGAAAAGACCACCGAACTGGCCCGCGTCGAGGTCACCGGTTCCAACATCCGCCGCACCGACGTGGAAACCGCCTCGCCGGTACAGGTGATCAGCAAGCAGGACATCCAGAACATGGGCGCCCGCACCCTGCTGCAGGTGCTGGACAACCTGCCGGCCGCGCGCCCGGCCCAGGTCGATTCCAAGTCGCTGTTCACCGGTTCCGACGGCGCCTCGCAGGCCAACCTGCGCGGCCTCGGCCCGCAGGGCACGCTGGTGCTGCTCAATGGCCGCCGGCTGTCGTATTACGGCGCGCCGTCGGGCTTCCAGACCCAGTTCGTCAACATCGACGCCATTCCCGCGGCCGCGATCGAACGCATGGAAGTGCTGACCGACGGCGCCTCGGCGGTGTACGGCACCGATGCGGTGGCCGGTGTCATCAACGTCATCACCAAGCGCAGCTACCAGGGCCTGGAGGTCAGCGGCACCTGGGACACCGCGCCGCGCTTCGACTCCTACGGCGAGAAGCAGGCCAGCATCACCGGTGGCTTCGGCGACCTGTCCCGCGACCGCTACAACGTCTACGCCAGCGTCAACCTGTACGAGCGCGACGGCATCCCCGACAGCGAGTGGTACGACAAGAACCCGGCTCAGTTCTACGTCAACAATCCGGACTACATCAAGAACCTGCGGCTGGGCACGGGCAGTGCGCCGGGGGTGTTCAACCCGGGGTACTACTTCGCCTTCGACCCGGTGACCAAGGCGCGCGTGGACGAGGCCGCGCCGGGCTGCAAGAATGTGCTGCAGGTGAGCAGCGGCACCCGCTGCATCTGGCAGACCTGGATGAACCGCCAGATCAACGGCGGCGCCGACTCCCGCCGGGTCACCGCCTACGTCAACGGCCACTTCGTGGTCAACGATGCCACCGAGGCGTTCGCCGAGGTCACCTATACCGATATCGACCTGCGCGCCAATGGCGGCACCCCGCGCGCCTACGGCACCACCACCGGCAACCCGCAGAGCTGGTTCTCGCGCAATACCGGCAACACGGTCAACCAGTTCCTGTATCCGTTCCTCGGCCCGAACAACGAGTACAACCACGCCAGCCCCGAGCTGAAGGCGCTGATGGGCGGCGTGGTCGGCCTGGGCTACCTGCTGCAGGACGTGGGCGGCAACCACTTCGGCCAGCGCAATACCGACAAGAGCTACCGCGCGGTGGCCGGCCTGCGCGGCAGCATCGGCGACTGGAACTGGGAAACCGCCTTCGCCACCGCCGGCTCGCATTCGGTCACCTACCAGACCACCAACGTCAACCTGCGCGGCTTCGAGAAGGCCTTCGGCCCGTACACGGTCGACCCGGGCACCGGCCGGGTGATCATTTCCGACCACCCGGCCTACAAGTTCGGCGAGCTGAGCGAAGCCAATGCCGCGCTGATCCGCGAGGCGTTCCCGACCTTCGACATCCAGTCGTGGACGCGGCTGCATACCCTGGACGGCAAGATCGAAGGCCCGCTGTTCAACCTGCCGGCCGGCGAAGTGCGCGCCGCGTTCGGCTTCAACGCCACCCGCGAGACCTTCTATACCCCCGGCAACCCGGACGCCGCCAACGGCCTGATCACCCAGCAGGGCGGCTCATGGTTCGACGGCAAGCGCAACACCTACGCGCTGTTCTCCGAAGCGGTGGCGCCGATCACCGACAAGCTGGAGCTGGACGCCGCGCTGCGCGTGGACAAGTACCCGGGCTTCAGCGCCAACCTGGCGCCGAAGATCGGCCTGAAGTACCAGGCGCTGCCGCAGCTGATGCTGCGCGGTACCTATTCCGAAGGCTTCCGCGCGCCCAGCCTGGCCGAGTCCGGCAGCGGCGGCGTGTACGCGCAGATCGGCGGCTACCGCGACGAGACCCGCTGCGCCGAGACCAATGCCATCGCCGGCCTGCTGCGCCAGTCCGCGCGCGGCGTCGACAAGGACCTGGGCAACAGCCTGTGGAACAGCGACTGCAGCCGCAACGTGGCGCGCATGACCCAGCCCAACCCGGACCTGAAGCCGGAGAAGGCCAAGATCGCCACCGTCGGCTTCGTGCTCGAGCCGACCGACTGGCTGTCGCTGTCGGCCGACTACTGGTTCGTGTACCGCCGCAACGAGATCGTCGCGCCGGACTACAGCAAGCCGGAAGAAATCAGCGCGATGACCCGCTTCCCGATCACCGAGACCGACCTGGCCAACCTGGCCGCGCTGGCCCGCATGTGCGCCGACCCGGCCAGCGGCGTGGCCTGTCCGGCGACCCTGCCGGGCTACAGCACCGGCAACGTGGCCAGCGTGATCGGCCAGTACAAGAACCGCGGCCGCACCCTGGTCGACGGCCTGGACGTGGACGCCCGCGGCCGCTTCGACCTGGGCGAGTGGGGCCGGCTGAACGTCGGCGTGGCCGCGACCATCGCCAACCGCAACATGTACAACGCCGATGATGCCGACGGCTGGTACTACGGCAACTTCGTCGGCTACTACAACAACCCGCGGCTGCGCGCCACGTTCAACACCAACTGGACCTACGGCAACTGGGACACCGGCTTCTACATCAACTATGTCGGCGGCACCAAGTGGGCGTATGACCGCATCGACGCGGAAGACAACAACGCCGAAACCTGCACCGGCAGCTACGTCGACGTGTCGCCCAGCCAGTGCGAGGGCGCGCCGTCGTGGTGGACGGCCAACCTGAGCGTGAACTGGCGGCCGGTCGAGAAGCTGAGCGTGGGGGTGACGGTGAAGAATCTGTTCAACCGCCTGCCGTTCTACGACCCGAACGACTGGATGAACTTCCCGGGCTACACCAACAACTTCGGCCGCATCTACAGCGTGACCGCCACCTACCGGTTCTGATGCCGCACCGTTGCGTGCTCCCCTGCGTGCATGGCATGAAGGGGAGCACGCCTGCTTCGCCCGCCCGGGGCGTGCCATGGCGGCCGCCACGGGCGTGATTCCAAGCCAAAGAGGACATGCAATGAAACGCAGGGAATTCATCCTGGCCGGCGCCGCGCTGGCCGCCACCAGCCTGTTGCCGGAGACCCCGGCCTGGGCGCGCGGACGCAGGCTGCGGCTGGGCATGATCGGCACCGGCATGCGCGGCCAGGTGCTGCTCAAGGAACTGCTGCGCCGTGACGACGTGGACATGGTGGCGCTGTGCGACATCGAGCCGATCATGCTCGGCCGCGCCACCGCCATGGCAACCCGGGCCGGCAAGCCGGTGCCGCGGACCTACGGCGCCGATGGCGATGCCAACGCCTGGAAACGCCTGCTGGAGCAGCGTGGCCTGGACGGGGTGATCATCGCCACGCCATGGGAACTGCACGCGCCGATGGCGATCGCGGCGATGCAGGCCAGGGTCGCGGTTGGCTGCGAAGTGGTGGCCGGCATCACCCTGCAGGACCACTGGGACGTGCTCAACACCCAGCTGCAGACCGGCACCCCGTACATGCTGCTGGAGAACGTGTGCTACCGCCGCGACGTGATGGCGGCGCTGCAGATGGTGCGCGAAGGCCTGTTCGGCGAGCTGGTGCACCTGCAGGGCGGTTACCAGCATGACCTGCGCGGGGTGAAGTTCAACGACGGCAATCCCGACCATCCCTACGGCAGCGGGGTCGAGTTCGGGCCCAGGGGCTGGTCCGAGGCGCGCTGGCGCACCGAACACTCGGTCACCCGCAACGGCGAGCTGTACCCGAGCCATGGCATCGGCCCCTGCGCGATGTACACCGGCATCAACCGCGGCAACCGCTTCACCCACATCAATGCCTTCGCCAGCAAGGCGCGCGGGCTGCACGAATACACCGTGGCCAGGAGTGGCGGCACCACGCATCCGAGCACCCGGGTGCAGTTCAAGCTCGGCGACATCGTCACCACCACCCTGGCCTGCGCCAACGGCGAGACCATCCTGCTGCAGCACGACACGTCGCTGCCGCGCCCGTACTCGCTGGGCTTCCGCGTGCAGGGCACCAAGGGCCTGTGGATGGACCTCAACCACGGCATCCATATCGAGGGCCGCAGCCCGCCGCACGAGTGGGAGGACTTCAAGGCCTACCAGGACCAGTACGAGCACCCGCTGTGGAAGCAGCATGCCGATACCGCCGCCGGCGCCGGCCACGGCGGCATGGACTGGTTCGTGATCCACGCCTTCGTCGAGGCGCTCAAGGCGCAGGCGCCGATGCCGATCGACATCTTCGACGCGGTGACCTGGAGCGCGATCACGCCGCTGTCCGAGCAGTCCATCGGCAACGGCTTCCAGACCCTGGAGTTCCCGGATTTCACCGGCGGCCTGTGGCGCCAGCGCAAGCCGATCTTCGCGTTCGACGGGCGCTATTGAGCCCGCAGCAGCGCACCCCGGTACGCGAGGGGGCTTTGCCCTGATACCCCGCACCTGGGTGTGCCGGCAATGCGAAGGGCCTGCGTGCAGGCCCTTCGCGCACTGAAGTGGGGTCCTGCCGCCTGCCGGTTCTCAGCGGGTGGCGGTTTCCGCATCGGCGTCGGCCACCGGCGAGGGCGGGCACGCCGGCACTTCGGCCGGCGTCGCCAGTTGCCCGGCATGCGCCGGCGGCGCCAGCATCCTGGCCCTGCGCCAGCCGCCCCAGCGGTAGTAGGCCAGCGACAGCAGCATCGAGACCAGCGAACTGACCGGGAAGCTCCACCAGATCGCATCGGCGCCCCAGTACGGCTGCAGCAGTTCGGCAAACGGCACGCGCACGCCCCACAGCGCGGCGGCCAGGATCAGCAGCGGGGCCATCACCGCACCGGTGGAGCGGACCACGCCGGAAATCACGAAGCTCACGCCGAAGAACAGGAACGACCACACCGCGATGTGGTTCAGGTGCCGCGCGACCGCCAGCGCCTGGCTGCCGTCGGGCAGGAACAGGGCCAGCGAGTGCCGGTCCAGCAGGACCAGCGGCAGGATCAGCACCCCGGTGAGCACGAAGTTGTACAGCACGCCCTTGCGCGCGGTGCCGCGGACCCGGCTCCAATGGCCGGCACCCACGTTCTGCGCGGCCATGGACGAGCATGCCGCGCCGATCGCCATCGCCGGCATCTGCACGTAGGTCCACAACTGCAGCGACGCGCCATAGGCCGCGGCGGTATCGGTGCCGTAATCGTTGACCATGGTCATCAGCATGATCATCGACAGCGAGATCAGCACCATCTGTAGGCCCATCGGCACGCCTTTGACCACCAGTGCGCGCAGGATCGCCAGGTCGATGCGCAGCAGCCCCAGGTCCTTGCGCCCCAGCCACAGCACATGGCCGCGCTGGCGCATGTAGGCCAGCAGGCCGAGCAGCGACAGCGACTGCGCCAGCAGCGTGGCCCACGCCGCACCGGCGATGCCCAGCCGCGGGAACGGGCCCACGCCGAAGATCAGCAGCGGGTTGAGCGCGATGTCCAGCGCCACCGACAGCAGCAGGAAGCGGAACGGCGTGCGCGAGTCGCCGGCACCGCGCAGCGCCGCGCTGAGGAAGGCGAAGGCGTACAGCGTCGGCGTGGCCAGGAAGATGATCCGCAGGTAGGCCTCGGCCAGCGGCAGCGACGCGGCCGGGGTACCCATCGCCCGCAGCAGCGGATGCGCCATGAACCAGCCGGCGATGGCGATCAGCACCGAAATGCCGATGAAGAAGGTGGCGCTGGTGCCCATCACCCGCCGTGCCTGGACCACGTCGCGCGCGCCCATCGCCTGGCCGATCAGGATGGTGGCGGCCATGCCGATGCCGAACACCGAGCCGATCAGGAAGAACATGATGTTGTTGGCGTTGGCCGTGGCGGTCAGCGCCGCTTCGCCGAGGAACCGGCCGACCCAGATCGCGTTGACCGAGCCGTTGAGCGACTGGGCGATGTTGCCGGCCAGGATCGGCAGGGCGAACAGCAGCAGGTTGCGCCCGATGGGGCCTTCGGTCAGCGAGCGGGCGGCAGGGGCGGGGGCGGTCATGGGCGGCGGTCGGCGACTGAATGCGGACACTAGCATTGCCGGTGTGACGGTGGCCGCAGGTCTCGCTACGATGGCGTCCGGGTATGTCCAGTGGAGGAACGGGAGTGCGCAGACAGCTGTGCGGCGCAATGGCGGTGCTGGCCCTGTCGGGCTGCGCCAACAGCGAGCGCCTGATGGACGCCGGCGTGCGTCCGTCCGACCATGCCGACTGCCTGGTCGGCGCCGGGCCCGCCGAGCCGGTGCCCAGGGGGGCCGCGCCATCGATGCGCAGCCGGCGCTGCAACCCCGACGAGGGCCTGAACTGGACCATCGGTTCGTCGCGCAGCGAGACGATGGACGTGGACTTCAAGAAAAAGCATGACTGAAACGCAACAGGTACCGGCGACCATCCGCCTGGACGTGTGGCTGTGGGCCGCGCGTTTCTTCAAGACCCGCAGCCTGGCCAAGCACGCGGTGGAGACCGGCAAGGTCGAGGTGGACGGGCAGCGCCCGAAATCCTCGCGCGCGGTCCGCGTCGGCGACGCCCTGCGCGTGCAGCGCGGCGATGAGGTTTTCGAGATCGGCGTGCGCGGTCTCAGCGACACGCGCGGGCCGGCACCGGTGGCGCAGGCGCTGTACCAGGAGACCGAGGCCTCGCGCAGGGCGCGCGAGGAACAGCGGCTGCAGCGCGCCGCCGCCCGCGACGGCTACCTGCCCCCGGAACACAAGCCGGACAAACGCGCGCGGCGGCTGATCCGCGCGCTGGGCGACATCGACGCGCTGTAGGCGAGGCCGCGCCCTGGCGGCGCGTGGCAACGGCCGCCTGCGGCACGGGCGGGGCCGCTCCCCGCCGCCAGCGGGTGCCGTTCAGACCGCGCGGGCGCCGGCTCAGCGCTTGCCGCTGCCGAGCAGGCCGCTGCCAAGCCGGATCAGATCGGATACGCCGAGCTGGCCATCGCCGTCCTGGTCGAGCAGGCTGCCAAGCAGGCCGCCGGCGACACCGCCCTGCTGCACCACCTGTTGTCTTTCCTCGCCAAGCAGGCGGCCCAGGCCACCGGCGTCGACCTGGTCGGCCGCGGACAGGCGCTGGGCCAGGTAGGCCATCACCACCGGTGCCAGGATCCGGAGCAGTTGCCCGGCGCGCTCGCCGCCCAGGCCGGTGGCCTGCGCCAGCCCGGCCTCGGCGCGGCCCTGGTTGCCGCCGAAGATGTGGCCGAGGATGCCCGCGCCGTTGGTGGCCGGGCTGCTGCCGCCGCCCAGCACCGCGCCGAGCACGCCGCCGATGTCCAGGCCGCTGTGGTTGTCCTGCAGCGCGCCGAACAGCGCCTCGGCGCCCTGCGGCCGCGCGGCGTTGTTGCCCAGGGCGCCCAGCAGCAGTGGCAGTGCCGCGCTGACCGCGCCGGCGGCCTGCCGGCTGTCCAGTCCCAACTGCTGGGAGACCTGTTGCAGCGGCGCGCCCTGCAATTGGGAAAGAAGCTCGTCGGTAAGGCTCATCGGGCGGATCCTTGCGGTGGGTATGCCCGGCCATGGTAGCGCCGGCAGACGCCATGCGCGGCCGCCGGCACACGGGGCACGCGGCAATGGGGCACGCTGGATGCGGCCGGTACGCCGGTGCGGTGCGCGCCCGGCGGCCATGCGGCGGGGGCGCGGACCGCCAGCGCAGCGCCACCCCGGCGCCGGTCTCGGCCGGCGCGGCGCCGGCATGTCCGCCCTGGCGGGGAGCGGGCGGTGGGGCGGCAATCGCCCGCTCCGCGTGGGGGCGCAGGCGCCGCTTGCAGGTGTCCGCGGCCCCGCCGCGCAGGGCGGGGCCAAGGGCGTCACAGCGTGATGTCTTCCGCGCCCGGCGTTGCCCTGGGGAACGTCGCTTCCGGCTGTGCCGGCGCGAACGGGTTGGCCGGCCCCGCCTCCGCCAGCTTCTTCAGTGCCGCCGCGACGCCGGCGCCATAGGCCGGGTCGGCCTTGCCGCAGTTGTCCACGTGGCGCTGCTTGATGAAGTCCGGGGCGTCGCCCAGGGCGCGCGCGGTGTTGTCGAACAGGCGCTGCTTCTGCGCGTCGTCGTAGCTGCGGAACAGCGCGCCGGGCTGGCTGAAGTAGTCGCTGTCGTCCTCGCGGAAGTTCCAGAAGTCGGCATCGCCGCGGATGCGCAGCGGCGGCTCGCGGTACTGCGGCTGCTCCTGCCACTGGCCGTAGCTGTTGGGCTCGTAGTGCGGCAACCCGCCGTAGTTGCCGTCCACCCGCATGGCACCGTCGCGGTGGTTGCTGTGCACCGGGCAGCGCGCCGCGTTCACCGGGATCTGGTGGTGGTTGACGCCCAGCCGGTAGCGCTGCGCGTCGGAGTAGGCGAACAGCCGCGCCTGCAGCATCTTGTCCGGCGAAGGACCGATGCCCGGTACCAGGTTGCTCGGCGCGAACGCCGACTGCTCCACGTCCTGGTACCAGTTCGCCGGGTTGCGGTTGAGCTCGAACTCGCCCACCTCGATCAGCGGGTAGTCGCTCTTGGGCCACACCTTGGTCAGGTCGAACGGGTGGATGCGGTAGGTCTCAGCCTCCAGCTCCGGCATGACCTGCACGAACAGCTTCCACCGGGGGAAGTCGCCGCGCTCGATCGCCTGGAACAGGTCGCGGCCGTGGCTTTCGCGGTCGTGCCCGACCAGCACCTGCGCCTGCGCGTCGGTCAGCGCTTCGATGCCCTGCTGGCTGTGGAAGTGGAACTTCACCCAGAAGCGCTCGCCGTCGGCGTTGGTGAAGCTGTAGGTATGCGAGCCGAAGCCATGCATGTGGCGGAACGTGCGCGGGATGCCGCGGTCGCTCATCACCACGGTGACCTGCAGCAGCGCCTCCGGCAGCAGGGTCCAGAAATCCCAGTTGTTGCGCGCGCTGCGCAGGTTGGTGTGCGGGTCGCGCTTGACCGCCTTGTTGAGGTCGGCGAACTTGCGCGGGTCGCGCAGGAAGAACACCGGGGTGTTGTTGCCCACCAGGTCCCAGTTGCCTTCCTCGGTGTAGAACTTCAGCGCGAAGCCGCGGATGTCGCGCTCGGCATCGGCCGCGCCGCGTTCGCCGGCCACGGTGGTGAAGCGGGCGAACATCTCCGTCTTCTTGCCGACCTCGGAGAAGAGCCTGGCGCGGGTATAGCGGGTGATGTCGTGGGTGACGGTGAAGGTGCCGAACGCGCCGGAACCCTTGGCGTGCATGCGCCGCTCGGGGATCACTTCGCGGTTGAGGTTGGCCAGCTTCTCCAGCAGCCACACGTCTTCCATCAGCAGCGGTCCGCGCGGCCCGGCGGTGCGGCTGTTCTGGTTGTCCACCACCGGCGCGCCGAACGCCGTGGTCATTGGCGTGGTCGGCGCGTCACCGTGCTTCTGGGCCGGGGTGGTACTGGTGTCGCGCTGCGACTGCGCGGCCTGCGCCGGCGTGGGCGCGGCATGGTACGGGCAGGTGGGTTTGCTGTCGTTGCTGCTCATGGCGGGCTCCTGGCTGGCATCGGGAAACATCGTGCGACGACGATAGCGACGGGACGGTGAAATGAAAAATCGAATGATCCGCTCGGAACCATAGGGTCCGCCTATGGCGTTGCAGCCCGGTTGCGCCCGCCGCCTGCGCTCAGTCGCGGTCCGGCGCGCCCAGCGGGAACAACGCGCGATAGGGACGCGCCGCGGCGACCGCGCGGGCGAACGAAGGGCGGGCGAGCAGCCGCGCCCGGTAGTCGCGCAGCACCGGGTAGCGGGCGTCGATGCGGTGGGTCCAGTCGGCATAGAACAGCGCCGGCGCGGCGGCGCAGTCGGCCAGGGTGAAGTCCGCCCCGGCCGCCCACCGCCTGCCGGCCAGCGCGTCCTCGAGCCAGCCGTAGGCCAGCTCCAGCCGTTCCACCGCGTTGGCCAGGGCATCGCCGGCCTTGCCGGCGTCGCCGCTGAGCGCGCCGCCGACCGCGTGCTGCACCGGGCTCATCACGTGCAGGTCGAAGAAGCGGTCGAGGAAGCGCACCTCCAGCGCGGCGCCGGCATCGTCCGGCAGCAGCGGCACCGGTCCGCGGTGCCGCTGCTGCAGGTATTCGATGATGATGCTGCTCTCCACCACGCTGCGTCCGTCGTCCAGCAGCAGCGGGAACCTGCGCAGCGGCCAGCGCTGCAGCCATTCGGCCACGTTGAGCGGCGCATCCGGGCCGAGCATGCGGAACTCGAACGCGGTGGCGTTCTCGTACAGGGCGATGAGCACCTTCTGGGTGTACGAGGAGAACGGGTGGCCATACAGCAGCAGCGACATGGAAGCCCTCCGCGGCGGATGCCGACGCCGGCAATGTGGGCGCAATGCCGGCGCCGCGCAAGGTGGCCCGGCCGGTGCCGGATGTCGGCGGTGGCCGGCATCTGCCAGACTGCGCCTGCCCCCGGACCGCCCTGGATTGTCCCGCATGAGCGAACGCGCCACCCGCCTGCTGCACCTGCTGGACGAACTGCGGCGGCGGCGCAAGCCGGTGCGCGGCGCGCACCTGGCCGAGCACCTGGGGGTGAGCCTGCGCACGCTGTACCGTGACATCGACGCGTTGCGCGGGCAGGGCGCGGATATCGGCGGCGACCCCGGCGTCGGCTACCAGCTGCGGGGCGGATTCCTGCTGCCGCCGATGATGTTCTCGGCCGAGGAACTGGAGGCGATCGTGCTCGGCGTGCGCTGGGTGGCCTCGCATGCCGATCCGGACCTGGCCGTTGCCGCCGGCGCCGCGCTGGACCGGGTGACCGGGGTGCTGCCGGAGAACCTGCGCCTGCAGGTCGAGACCAGCGGCCTGTACGCGCCGCAGTGGCACCCGACCGAGCCCGAACCCTGGTTGCCGGCGCTGCGTCGCGCGATCCGCGCCGGGCATGCGGTGCGCATCCATTACCGCGATGCCGAAGACCGCGCCAGCGAGCGGGTGATCTGGCCGTTCGCGATGGCCTTCCTGGCCGAGGTCCGGCTGTTGGCGGCCTGGTGCGAGATGCGCGGCGACTTCCGCCATTTCCGCGCCGACCGCGTGCTGGCCCTGCACGACACCGGCCAGTGCTACCCGGAGCAGCGGCACCGCCTGCTCAAGCGCTGGGGCGAGCAGCGGCGCCAGCGCCAGGCACTGGCGGCTGACTGCTGACAGCGGCTGTCAGCAGGCTCCGCGCACACTGCCGGCTCCTTCCCGTACCGGAGCCCGCCATGACCACGCTGACCTTCTACACCCATCCGTTCTCCCGCGGCCGCATCGCGCGCTGGATGCTGGAAGAGGCCGGCCTGCCCTACGAGGAGGTCATCCTCGATTACGGCACCACGATGAAGGCGCCGGCGTACCTGGCGATCAACCCGATGGGTAAGGTGCCCGCGCTGCGCCACGACGACACCGTGGTGACCGAGAACGCGGCCATCTGCCTGCACCTGGCCGACCTGGTGCCGGAAAAGGCGCTGCTGCCGCCGCCCGGCACCGCGGCGCGCGGTGCGTGCTATCGCTGGGTGCTTTTCGCCGCCGGTCCGCTGGAGTCGTTCATCACCGCGCGCCGGCACGGCGCGCTGGCGCCGGCGAGGGAGGCCGGTTATGGCAACGAGGCCGACCTGATGCACACCGTGGAAGGCGCGCTGGCGGGCAGGCGTTATCTGGTGGGTGACCGGTTCAGCGTCGCCGATCTGTACATGGCGGCGTTGCTTGGCTACTACATGCGTATCGGCGAGCTGGAATCGCGGCCGGTGTTCGAGGCGTATGCGGCGGCGCATCTGCAGCGGCCGGCGGCGCAGCGGGCCAATGCGCGGGACGATGCGCTGGTGGCGGAACGGGCGGAGAGTGCCTGAGTGCGGCACGCTGCCCACCGTTGCTGTTGCCGTTGCCATGCTTGTGAAGTTGCTCCGCTTTTGACTTCCGGATCCCTTTCCGCAGTGACGGAGCCAACGGACAAGACCCCGCAGGGGCGACGTGCAGGGACGCACGTCGTTTTTCGACACGACAGGGGCGAACCGGAAATAGGCGAAGCACTGCTTCGCCCCGGTGAGCGGGCTGGCGCCGTGAGGCGACTGCCCCGGCCCCAGCTGCATCGCAGCTGGGTCGTGTCGAAAAATCCCACCGGCGGAGTGGACCCGGCGCGCGCAGCGCGTCGGGCGCGTAGACAGGGGCGTGTTGACCAGCCATCCGGCTGTTGAAAAGCGCCTCTTTGGGCCACGTTTCTTTGCACGAGCAAAGATGCGTTTTTCAACAGCCGGATGGCTGGTCAAGGTGGCTCGCGCACCGAAGGGGAGCGAAAGCCTTTGATCCTGTTTCTGCCCTTGCTCTCGCTTCTCTTGGAGGCGTGTGTCAAAGCGATAGGCAAAGGACCAAGCCAGAGGCCAAGCCAGTGCCAGAGGAAAGGATAGAGCCCAAGGCTAAGCGCAAGGCAGAGGCCAAGCATGAAGCGGAAGCTTGAAAGCAGAGCTTTCGCCCCTGCTTCGCAGGAGCGAGTTACTTCTCTTTGCTCGTGCAAAGAGAAGTAACCAAGAGAAAGCACGCCCCTGCCTACGCGCCCAGCCCACTGCGCGGGCTGGGTCCACTCCGCCGGTGGGATTTTTCGACGAGACGTCCCTGTCTCGTCGAAAAACGACGCGCGTCCCTGCGCGTCGCCCTTCGGGTTTTTCCCGCCGGCTCCGTCGCTGCGGAAGGGGGCCCGGAAATCAAAAGCTGGAGAGCAACAGCACAATCACGGGCAACCGCAACCGCAACCGCAACCGCAACCGCAACCGCAACCGCAACTGCAACTGCAACTGCAACTGCAGGGGCGTGCAGCCGGCGGGCGTGCGCTCACAGCAGCGACTTCATGCGGTACAGCGCCTCCAGCGCCTGTTTCGGCGTCAGCTCGTCCGGGTCGATCGCCTGCAGCGCCTCCAGTGCCGCCGAGGACACCGGCGCGAACAACCCGAACTGCTGCGGTGCGTCCAGCGCCTGTGGCGCCATCTGCGCGGCGTGGGTCTCGCCGCCACGCTGTTCCAGCTCGGCCAGGCGGCGCCGCGCCTGCGCCACGGTGGCGCGCGGCAACCCGGCCAGCGCGGCCACCTGCAGGCCGAAGCTGCGGTTGGCCGGGCCGTCCTTGACCGCGTGCATGAACACCAGTGTCTCGCCGCCGCTTTTATCGTGATGTTCCACCGCGTCCAGGTGCACGTTGGCGATACCACTGGGGCCGCCCTCGTGGGTTTCATCGGCCAGCGCGGTCAGTTCGAAGTAGTGGGTGGCGAACAGGGTGTAGCAGCGGTTGACGTGGGCCAGGTGGCGCGCGACCGCGTCGGCCAGGGCCAGGCCGTCGTAGGTGGAGGTGCCGCGGCCGATCTCGTCCATCAGCACCAGCGAATGCGCGGTGGCGTGGTGCAGGATGTAACTGGTCTCGGCCATTTCCACCATGAAGGTCGACTGGCCCTTGGCCAGGTCGTCGCCGGCGCCGATGCGGGTGAGGATGCGGTCGATCGGGCCGATCACCGCGCGGCTGGCCGGCACGAAGCTGCCGATGTGGGCCAGCAGCACGATCAGTGCGTTCTGCCGCATGTAGGTCGATTTGCCGCCCATGTTCGGGCCGGTGATGACCAGCATGCGCCGCTGTGGGTGCAGGTCCAGGTCGTTGGGCTCGAACGGCGCCTCGCGCACCGCTTCCACCACCGGATGGCGGCCGCGCTCGATCTTCAGGCACGGCGCGGTGTCCAGTTCCGGTCGCGCCCAGTCCAGCGCCTGCGCGCGCTCGGCGAAGCAGGCCAGCACGTCCAGTTCGCTGAGCGCGGCGGCGCAGCGCCGGAGCGGTTCCAGGCGCTCGCCGATGCTGTCCAGCAGGCCTTCGTACAACAATTTCTCGCGCGACAGCGAGCGCTCCCGCGCCGACAGCACCTTGTCCTCGAAGTTCTTGAGCTCCTCGGTGATGTAGCGCTCGGCGTTGGCCAGGGTCTGCCGCCGGGTGTAGTGCACCGGCGCCTTGTCGGCCTGGCCCTTACTGATCTCGATGTAGTAGCCGTGCACCCGGTTGTAGCCGACCTTTAGGGTCGGGATGCCGCTGCTCTCGCGCTCGCGCAGTTCCAGGTCGATCAGGAACTGGTCGGCGTGGGTGGACAGCCGACGCAGCTCGTCCAGTTCGGCATCGAAGCCCTCGGCGATCACCCCGCCGTCGGACAGCTTGAGCGGCGGTTGCGTGGCGATGGCGCCGGCCAGCAGCTGCGCGCTGTCGTCATGCGAGCCGAGCTCGGCGCGCAGTTGCTGCAGGCGCGGCGAATCCAGCGCCTGCAACTGCGTGGCGATCGCCGGCAGCATGCCCAGGCCGTCGCGCAGGGTGGAGAAATCGCGCGGGCGCGCCGAGCGCAGCGCCATGCGGGTGAGAATGCGCTCGATGTCGCCAAGCGCGCGGAACGACTCGCGCAGGTCGGCATCGACGCCGCGGTCGATCAACGTCGCCACCGCGTGGTGACGCTGCTGCAGCACCTCGCGCAGGCGCAGCGGGCGGTGCAGCCAGCGTCGCAGCAGGCGCCCGCCCATCGGCGTCACCGTGCTGTCGAGCACGCCCAGCAGGGTGTTGCGGGTGTCGCCGTCCACGCGCGTGTCCAGCTCCAGGTGGCGGCGGGTGGCGGCATTCATCGCGATCGCCTCGCCGGCGGTTTCCACCGCGATCGAGGTCAGGTGCGGCAGCCGCTGCTTCTGGGTTTCCTCGACATAGCCGAGCAGCGCGCCGGCGGCGGCGGTGGCGCGCGGCTTGTCGTCGATGCCGAAGCCGGAAAGGTCGTGCAGCTTGAAGAAGGCAAGCAGCTGCCGGCGGCCGCTGTCGGCGTCGAACAGCCACGGCGCGCGGCGCCGCACGCCACTGCGCTGGCGCAGGAATCCCGGCCAGTTCTCCTCGTCCGGCACCAGCAGCTCGGCCGGCTCCAGCCGTGCCAGCTCCGCTTCCAGCGCGTCCTCGGTCTCGACCTCGTTGACCAGGAAGCGGCCGCCGGCCAGGTCGGCCCAGGCCAGGCCGTAGCCCTGCTTGCTGCGCGACAGCGCCATCAGCAGGGTGTCGCGGCGTTCGTCCAGCAGGGCTTCGTCGGTGACCGTGCCGGGGGTGACGATGCGCACCACCTTGCGTTCGACCAGGCCCTTGGCCAGCGCCGGGTCGCCGATCTGCTCGCAGATCGCCACCGACTCGCCCAGCGCCACCAGCCGTGCCAGGTAGCCCTCGTAGGCATGCACCGGCACCCCGGCCATCGGGATCGGCGCGCCGCCGGAGCTGCCGCGCTGGGTCAGGGTGATGTCCAGCAGCCGCGCGGCCTTGCGCGCGTCGTCATAGAACAGCTCGTAGAAATCGCCCATCCGGAAGAACAGCAGCAGGTCCGGGTAATCGGCCTTGGCTGCGAAGAACTGCTTCATCAACGGGGTGTGTTCGGGCTTTTTCTCGGTCACGCGCATTCCACTTCGATAGCCGGACAGGGGCTGCGGCCATTGTAGTGGCTGGGCATGGGCAGCACGAATCGCGGTGCGCCGGTACCGGCGCCGATGTCGCGGCCAGCGCGCGCGGCACGCATCCGCGGCTTGACCGCGCCGGTCACGCCCGGCGCCGCCCGGAAGCCCTGCGCGCATCTGCCGGGCAGGCGCCCGCCGCCGGCCGCGAGGGAGACGCTCAGGTCCAGGCCGGGTCGGAGGTGAAGTCGATGGTCAGCCAGAACCGGCCCGAGCGCGCATCCAGGCGTTCGGCGATGCCATCGCGCAGGCGGTCGACATCGCCGATGCTGCCCAGCCGTGCATCGGGCCGGGTGAGCACATGGATCTCGATGAACTGCATCCTGCCGATCTTGGCGACGTGGCTGGTGAAGCCCTCGAAGCCGTGTTCGGCGACGAACGCCCGCATGACCTCGCGTACCTGCCGGTCCAGGTCGTCCGGGGCCACCTGCAGTACCTCGCGCGCGGCCTTCCACGCCGCGCGCAGCGGCACCGGCAGCGCCACCAGGCTGATGCCGGCCAGCACCAGCGGGTCGATGTAGGGGATCCAGTGCGCATGCGCGCCGCCGCGCAGGGCCAGGGCGATCAGGAACGACAGGACCACCGCCAGGCTCATCAGCCCGGTCAGCAGCCAGGCGCGGGCGTCGAGCGCCAGCAGCCCGGACTGCAGCCGGCGCGCATGGCGGCCGATCCACAGCGCCATGACCAGGTCGACCGCGGCCAGCAGCGCGGCCCAGGCCAGGCCGGGGCCGAGCCGGGGCTCATGGCCGCCATCGCTGAAGCCGATGACGGCGTTGGCCAGCGCGTAGATGCAGGCGAGGCTGAGGATCGCCCCGCCCAGCGCTTCGACCATCGGCTCCAGGTGCCAGAACCCGTACTGGAAGCGCGGGCTCTGCTCGCTGGCCATCAGCCGCAGCACCGCCAGCGCGACCAGGGTGAGGGCGACGTCGACCAGGCTGTAGACGCCGTCGAACAGGATCGCCTGCGAGCGCGCCAGCAGCCCGCCGAAAAAACCGATCGCGGCGACCAGCACGGTGGCCGCGATCGAGCGCTGCAGTACGCGTTGTTCCTGTCGGGTACCGGTCATCGGGCTGTCGGCTGGCGGTTGCGGCGCACCCGGCCGCATGCCGGGCTCACAGTTTCAGTACCTCCACCTTATAGCCGGGCTGCGCGCCGCTGTCATCGATGATCAGGCCGTGCACGTCGGACTCGAAGCCCGGGAAGCGCGCGTTCTGCTCGCGGGCGATGCGCAGCGACTGGATGATCGGCTCGTCCTGCGCACCGAAGCGCTCGCCGGGCATGATGGTCGGGATGCCCGGCGGATACGGCACCAGCATGGTGCCGGCGACGCGGCCGCTGATGTGGTCGATGTCGACCCGCTCGATCTCGCCGCGCACCAGGTGGTCGTACGCCTGCGCCGGGGTCATGACCGGCTCGGGCAGGTCCACGTACATCTCGCGCATGACCTCGGCCACGCGGAACTCGCGGTTGAAGTCGTGCAGCGCCTCGCACAGGTCGCGCAGGCCCCAGTCGGCGTAGGCGGCCGGATGTTCCCGCGCCAGGCCCGGCAGCGCCTGGGCCAGCGGCGCATTGGCGTCGTACAGGTCCTTGAACGCCAGCAGCTCGGTGACCAGCGTGCTCCACTTGCCCTTGGTGACGCCCATCGAGAACAGGAACAGCACCGAGTACAGGTTGGTCTTCTCCACGGTGATGCCGCGGGTCCACAGGAACTTGCTCAGCACCGCGGCGGGGATGCCGCGCCGGCCCATCTCGCCGTCCATGGACAGCCCCGGGGTGAGCAGGGTGACCTTGACCGGGTCGATCAGCACGTAGTCGTCGGCCAGGTTGTCGAAGCCATGCCAGTGCGCGTCGGGGCGCAAGTACCAGTCCGGGCGCGAGGTGGCCATCGGCCGGGCGGCGTCCTCGCGCGCAAGCGCACGTTCCACGCCATCGGGTTGCCACACCTTGAACCACCAGTCGTCGCGACCGAGGTCGCGGCTGACATGCAGCATCGCACGGCGGAACGCCACCGCCTCGTCGTGCATCTCCTGCACCAGCGAGCGGCCGGCTTCGCCTTCCATCATCTTCGAGGCGACATCGCAGGAGGCGATGATCCCGTAGTGCGGGCTGGTGGAGGTGTGCATCATGAACGATTCGTTGAACCGCTCCGCATCCAGCGCGCGGGTGGCGGCATTGCGCACGTGGATCATCGATGCCTGCGAGAACGCGGCCAGCAGCTTGTGCGTGGACTGGGTGGTGAAGATGATCGCGTCCTGCTCGCGCGGCTTGCCCTTGGCCATGCCGTAGTGGTTCTCGTAGAACGGGTGGAACGCGGCGTAGCCATACCAGGCTTCGTCGAAGTGCAGGTAGTCGACCGCGGTGCCGAGGTTGTCGGCGATCTTCTCGGCGTTGTAGCAGAGCCCGTCATAGGTGGAGTTGGTGACCACCGCGATGCGCGGCCGGGCGCCGGGGCGGGCGGCCTTGCTGGCCAGCGGGTTGGCCTGGATCATCCGCTGCATCGCTTCGCCGGAGAACTGCTCCAGGCTGATCGGCCCGATGATGCCGTGGGCGTTGCGACTGGGGGTGAAGTACACCGGAATGCCGCCGGTCATGATCAGCGAGTGCAGCAGCGACTTGTGGCAGTTGCGGTCCACGAACACGATGTCGCCGCGGGCCACGGTGCCGTGCCAGACGATCTTGTTGGCGGTGGAGGTGCCGTTGGTGACGAAGAAGGTGTGGTCGGCGCCGAAGTTGCGCGCGGCCTCGGCCTCGGCCGCGCGGATCGGGCCGGTGTGGTCCAGCAGCGAGCCCAGCTCCGGCACCGAGATCGACAGGTCGCTGCGCAGCGTGTTTTCGCCGTAGAACTGGTGCAGCGCACGGCCCACCGGCGATTTGGTGAAGGCCACGCCGCCGGCGTGGCCCGGGGTATGCCAGGAGTAGTTGGACTCGGCGGCATGGTGGATCAGCGCCTTGAAGAACGGCGGCAGCAGCCGGGCCATATAGTCCTCGGCCGCGCGCATCACCTGGCGGGCGATGAAGCTCTTGGTGTCCTCGAACAGGAAGATGTAGCCGTGCACGAATTTGAGCAGCTTGCTCGGCACTTTCTCGATGGTGCGGCGGTCGCCGTACAGGAACACCGGCAGGTCGGCGCGGCGCTTGCTCTGTTCGCGCAGGAACGCCAGCAGCTGCTGGAACTGCTCGTCGTTTTCCTCGGTGCCGTCGATGGAAATCAGCACCGCCGAGGCGGCCACGTAGGTGCGGGCGCCGGCGCGCGCGTCGTCCAGGGTCAGCCCGCACAGCACGCGCTGGTCGTTGTGGCGCAGCTCGTCGGCCAGGGCGCGGATCAGGATGCCGTTGATGCGCGGCGAGTCATAGTCCGCGTCGATGATGACGATGGGATAGTCCAGGGATTTGAAGTACATGGCGGTTTCCTTGTGCAGCCGGGCGGGGGGATTCAGTTCGACCCGGCACGCGGGGCGCCGGCGGGAGTGAGCCGGGCAAGCCGCTGCCTGCGACGCTCTTCGCTGAAGAACGGATAGAAGACGGTGATGAACAGCACGAACAGGAAGGCGTACTGCACGATCGCGCCGGACGAGCCGAAGATCGCCCACAGGCAATAGACCACGGTGATGCTGGTCAGTACCCAGAACGCGCCGGTGTGCACCAGCGTGTGCGAGCGCTCCACCACGAAGTAGCAGGCCACGCAGGAGTAGATGTAGGGCAGCAGGGTCAGCACCACGGCGGCGGAGGTGATGACGTCGAACTGTGCCGATGCGGTCTTCGAGGTGGAGGTGATCAACACTGCCACGGTCATCAGCACCGCGACGATCAGCACCCCCTTGACCGGCACGTCATCCTGGTTGGTGCGGCTGAACACGCCGGGGAACAGGCCGTCGTCCGAGGCCGCCTTGGCGCTCTGCGCGGTCAGCAGGATCCACCCGCCCAGCGAGCCGGCCGCGCCCAGGAACGCGCACAGGCTCACCAGCGCGCCGCCCCAGCCGCCGACCGCATTGGCCGCCGCCAAAGCGAACGGCGCGTCGGAGACCTGCAGCTGCGCGTTCGGCACCATGCCCATGATCACCGAGGAACTGGCGATGTAGGCGATGGCGGACAGGAACACGCCGGCCAGGGTGGCGCGGGCGACGTTCTTCTCCGGGTTCTCGACCACGCCGGCGGTCACCGAGGCCGATTCCACGCCGATGAACGCCCACAGGGTCAGTGCCGCGGCGCTGGACACCGCGCCGAAGTTGGACTGGCCCGAGACGTTGTAGGCGCCCCTGAAGATGGCCGGGTCGAAGAAGAACCAGCCGAACACCGCGATGCCCAGGATCGGCACCAGCGCGAAGCTGGTGGTAACCGTCTGCACGCGGCTGACGAAGGCCGGGCCGACGACGTTTGCCAGGCTCAGCGCCCACACCAGCAGCAGCACCGCGATGCAGCGCGGCAGCGGCTCGGACAGGATCGGGAAGAAATAGCTGAAGTAGCCCACCGCCGCGATCGGGATGGCCACGTTGCCGATCCAGTTGGCGAACCAGTAGATGGTGTTGGTCTGGAAGCCCATGTACGGGCCGAACCAGTCGCGCGCATAGGCGTAGGGGCCGCCGGCCTTGGGCGCGAGCTTGCCGAGCTTGGCGAACACGAACGCCAGCAGCAGCGCGCCGGCGGTGGTGATCAGCCAGCCCCAGATCGAGGCGGTGCCGATCTTGGCCAGGCTGGAGGGCAGCAGGAACACGCCCGAGCCCATCATGTTGCCGGCAACCAGGAAGGTTGCTCCAACCACGCCGATCTTCTTCTGGCCTGCCATGGGGTTCTCCTTTCAACGGGTATGCCGGTGTGACTCCAGTGGAAACGGCGCTGGCGCCCGCGCGGGCGCGGGCTATTTGATGAAGCTGTACTGCAGGCTGCCCTGCACGCGCAGGGTGTCGGCGCTGCGGCCGTCCTGCAGCCGCTGCTGGCCGTAGAGCACTTCCATGCCCATCGTCCACGACGGCGCCGGGCTCCAGATCAGGTTCAATGCGGCGTACTGGCTGCGGCGGAAGGCGTCGCCGGCCAGCGCCCCGGCATCGCCCAGGTACAGGCGGCCGTAGACCAGGTTCGAGCGCCACATGTCCGACCAGTAGTGGGTGTAGCCGAAGAAGCCGCCGTGCAGCGGCAACGCCCTGAGCCGGCCGTCGGCATCAATCGCCGCGTCCAGCCCCGAGCCGGTGAGGTCGGCGGTATAGCGGGCGATGCCCTTGCCGCCGACCAGCCCGAACAGCAGCAGGTCGCGTTCGGCCACGGTGTAGGAGCCGCTGAGCTGCAATCCGCCGCCGAAGGTCCGGTCGGCGCGTCCATCACCGTCGTAGCCCAGGCTGCGGGCGACCGCTCCCAACTGCAGGTGGCCCCACTCGCGCTCCATGCGCGCCACCAGGCTGATGTCGGGCAGGCGTTCGGTGCTGATGTCGGCATCGCCGGCAGCGGCCAGCTGCGAATCGGGGTCCTCGGCGGCCAGGGTCAGCGTGTTGCCCTTGCCCAGTGCGAAACTGTGGTGGATGCCGGCCACCAGCAGGTAGCCGGCGGCGCCGGGGCCGGCGAAATCCAGCGTGTCGGGCAGCGAATCGGCATCCATGAACGTGGCGTAGCCGTAACCGGCGTAGGTGTTGCCCAGCTGCCCGTAGGCATGCCGCAGACGGAACTGGTAGCCGTCGCTGCTGCCGAAGAAGTCGTTCTCAAGGTAGAAGCGCAGCGCGCCATGGGTGGTCGGCCGGCGCGCCTCGAAGCTGAAACGGGTCTGCTTGGCGTGCATGCCGAAATGCGCGACATCCCGGTGCGGGCCGCCGACCGGGATGGACGAGGGAATGAACTGCTCGTTGTCGCCGGCGGCATGGTTGTCGGCGATGGCGTCGAGCTTGGCATAGCCACCGAGGCGGATCCGGGTCTGGGTGCCGGGGATGGCGAAGAAGCCCTTGAGTTCCGGGTCGGTGGGCGAGGCCGCGCTGTCCGGGCGCGATGCCGCGGTGGACGGGTCGGCGACCGAATCGCGGGGCGGGAGGATGGACGCCGCGGCCACCGCGGTCCGTGCGCTGGCGGGCGCTGCCGGTGGGGGTGCCGGGGGTGGCGTGGCCTGCGCGCCGGTTGCCGCGGGAGTGTCGGGCGGCGCGTGGCCCTGCTGGCGTTCCAGCGCGTCCAGGCGCGCGGTCAGGGCCTGCAGGTGCGCCTGGGCCTGGCTGATTTCCTGCCGCAGTGCGCTGACCGAGTCCTGCGCGAGCGCGGTTCCCGGGGCCAGCAACAACGGCAGCATCGCAAGTGCGCGTGGTTTCATCGCCTGTCCCAAGCTCTGCAAACACCACGTCGCGCCGGGCGCTTGCCCGGGCGCGGCTTCTGTCGGTCGTCGCGGGCGCTCCGGCGATTCCCGATGTCCGGCGACGCCCGCCTGGTCAGGCTGGCGCGGGTTTCATGACGGGGGTGTGAAACCTGGGTGGAGGCAGTCGTTTCTGGAACGCCAGTCACGCGGCGACCGCGCGTTCATGGGCGGCGCGGGCGGGACCGGCGGGGCAGGATGGCGCGTACAGCGCGCGCCGGCCGGCCGCATGGTGCGGCGAGGGCGGCGCGAGGCACCGTACGGCGGCTCAGCCGTCCGCGTCGGGCGTCCCCTCGGCCAGTGGTGCCCGGGTGCCGTCGAGCAGGCCGCGGCTGAGCTTCCCGTTTTCGATGAACAGCAGTTCGCCGTTGTCGCCGTTCTTGATGCTGCTGTCGATGGCGATGACGCGGCCGCCGTGGAAGGTGCTCACGTGCGCCATCGAGGTATGGCCGACGACGATGCGCTCCAGCCCCAGCCGCTCGAGCAGGGCCTGCACGCCGGCGGTATCCAAGCGGCCGTCGAAGTAGCCGCGGTACCAGATCGGGCTGGTCTTGCCGTCGTACAGCGGCGCGGTGGCCGGATCGGCCTTGACCTCCGCCTTGGGGCGCCCGAGCGATGCCTGGTAGGCGGCATTGGTGGCGGCCGGGTCCAGGGCCAGCTGCAGCGCCTCGGGGGAGATGCCGCCGTGCAGGAACAGCGTGTCGCCGACCCGCAGCAGCACCGGGCGGGTGCGCAGCCACTGCCCGATCACCGAATCGGCGCCGTACAGCTGCGGGTAGCTGCGACCGAGCAGCCGCGCGCTGCGCAGGTACTTGGGGTTGACGTAGCGCAGGTCGTCGTACAGCACCATGGTCTCGTGGTTGCCGAGCACGAAATGCACCGCACCGCCGGCCGCGGTGGCCTGCTGCTGCAGGCCGTACAGCAGCCAGAACACGTCGGTGACCTGCGGCCCGCGGTCGAACACGTCGCCGGCGATCACCAGCGTGTCGCGGCCCAGGGTCCAGCGGTCCTGTTCGTCGATGACGCCGTGGGCGCGCAGCAGTTTCACCAGCAGGCCGTACTGGCCGTGGATGTCGGACACGGCGACGATGCGCGCGGCCTGCGGCAGTACCGCCGTGGCCACCGGCAGCGGTGGCGCCACCGCGACCGGGTGCGGATAGCCGCAGCGCGCCGCAACCGTCGCCTGCGCGTCGTCCCATACCTGCTCCTGCACCGCGTCGTCGCAGATCCAGCGGGCGCGCAGATGGCCGTTTTCCCGGAACACGTAGGGACCGTCGGCATCGACATGCGCGGGCTCGGCCAGCGGCGGGGCGGCCAGCGCGGCGGTGCTGGCGAGCAGCACCCAGCAGGCCAGGAGCATGCGGCGGAACGACGGGCGGCAAGTCGGCATCGGGCTTTCCTGTGGCGGTGGCAGCCCGATCATGCCACGTGCCCGGTGCGCTGGCCCGCGTCCGCTCAGCCGCGCTGCAGGGCGATCCGTCCCGGCGCTTCCGGCAGCGAGCCGTCGGCCAGCACCACGCGGTTGCGGCCGCGCTTCTTGGCCTGGTACATCGCCGCGTCGGCACGGGCCATGACCCGCTCGTAGTCCGGATGGCCGTCATGCACGGCCACGCCGATGCTGGTGGTGATCGCCAGCGCATCGCCATTGGCCAGCGCCACCGGCGACTCGGCCACGCGCCGGCACAGGCTGTTGGCGATCACCAGCGCCTGCGGCTCGTCCACCGCCACCAGCACCACCACGAATTCCTCGCCGCCGTAGCGGAACACGTAGTCGCTGCCGCGGGTGAACTGGCCGAGGATGGTGGCTACGTGCTGCAGCGCGCGGTCGCCCACTTCGTGGCCGTGTTCGTCGTTGATCGCCTTGAAGTGGTCCAGGTCCAGCAGCAGCACCGCGAAGCTGCTCTGCGATTTGGCCGCCAGTTCGATTTCGCGGCGCAGCACGGTGGGCAGGAAGCGCCGGTTGAGCAGGTTGGTCAGCGTGTCGCAGCCGGCGTCGAGTTCGCCGATGCGTTCGAACAGCATGCCCAGCAGGCTGCGGACCTGGCTGACGCGGCTGCGGATGTCCTGCAGCTGGATGGCGCGCACGCGCGGATCGTTCTCGCCGCGCAGGGTCTGCTGCAGGGCGTTGTCGATTTCGCCGATGAGTTCGCAGATCTGCCGGGTTTCGGCGCTTTCGCCAAAGCTGGGCACGCCCTTGTGGGTGAACCACAGCCCGAACTCCGAGCCGGCCAGCGACGGGAAGCCGGCGGTGTCGCACTGGCTCGCCAGGGCGTAGAGCAGGGTGTTTTCCCAGTCCAGCAGCAGCGCGCGCTGGCGCTCGCGCTCGGTGCCGACGTTCTGCACCAGCGAGAACAGGCGGTAGGCGGCATCGGTACGCGAGGAGCGTTCGCGCGCGTTGGAATAAGCTAGGGTCATGCCTTCCAGCGCGATGTCGAACGAGGCGGTGAGGCTGGCCACGGCCGCATGCGCGACCTGGCCATGGCCGGCCAGTGCGGCGATGGACTGGAACAGGCGCTGCTTGAGCACGCGGGTGCCGCGCGTCACCAGGTCCACCGGGATGCCGACGCGGGCATGCACGTCGCCGATCACCCGCTGCGCGGCGATCAGCCCCTCGACGTCGTCCGGCGTGGCGCGCAGCAGGCCGTTCACCCAGCGTTGCATCGCCGGCTGCAGGCGCGTGCGCACCTGCTCGTGCGACAGCAGGCGCGAGGCGCGCGGGTCGCCCATCATCACCTGGTAGAAATGCACCGCCATCGCCGCCGCGTCGGTTTCCGCCAGCGCCGCCAGCACCTGCGTGGCTTCGGGGCCGGCCTCGACCAGGTTCCTGCGCCAGTCCGCGGCAAGGCTGTTGTCGTCGTGGTCGGCGCGGGCAGGAGCGGTGTTGGGCATGGCGATGGCGGGGGGACGTGTCGGGGGCGAAGAGACATTATCGGCCGTAGCGGCTACTGTTTGAGGGCTTATCCGCAACGGTCCATGCCAACGTGTCGTCCAGCGCTTTTGCCCCCGTTTTTCCGCCGGCGCGTCCGCAGCCGCTGCACATGATCCGGCTCGTCCCCGTTCAGCTTTGCCCGCCGCTCGGAGGCGCGCCATGTCCGTGATCAGCGCCGGGCCGTTTCCGCTGATGGCAGTGCTGGGTCTGATCGCGGCCCTGATCGCCTGGTTGTTCGCGCGCGGCGTTGCCAGCGCCGCCGATGGCGGACGCCGCCGCGCCGGCGCGGTGGTGCTCGACGCGTTCCTGCTCGGGGTGCTGGGCGCGCGCGTGGTGCATGTGCTGTGGCATGCCACGGACTACCTGCCGCAGCCGCTGTCGATCATCCGCCTGGGCGATGGTGGGTACTCGGTGGGGGCTGGCGTGGTCGTGGCCGCGGTGTACGCGCTGTGGCGGACCCGGCGCCAGGCGCCACGCAGGCCGGTGCTGCTCGGGTTGGCCGCGGGCGCCGTGTTCTGGCTGGTCGGCGGCATGGCGCTGTTCGCGGTGCAGCGCTCCACCATCGTCCTGCCCGACATCGTGCTCACCGACATGCAGGGCGCCGCGGTGCCGCTGTCCACGCATGCCGGCAGACCGCTGGTGATCAACCTGTGGGCGAGCTGGTGCGGCCCGTGCCGGCGCGAGATGCCGACCCTGGCGCGCGCGCAGGCGGAGCATCCGCAGGTGGCCTTCGTGTTCGCCAACCAGGGCGAGGACGCCGGCGAGGTGGCCGATTACCTGCGCGCCGAAATGCTGGCGCCGGGGAACATCCTGCTGGATCCGGAGTCGGAGCTGATGCGCCTGACCGGCGCGCGCGCGCTGCCGACCACGCTGTTCTTCGACGCCGATGGCCGGCTGCGCCGCGCGCACATGGGCGAACTGTCGCGGGCCACGCTGGAGGCGCGCCTGCGCGAGCTGCAATGACTTCCCGATTCCTTCCGTGAGATATGTGATGACCCGTTCCCGTCCGCTCCTGTTCCTGCTCTCGGCCACATTGCTGGCGCCGGTTGCCTGTGCCCGCGACGGCGGTGCCACGCCACCGGCATCCCCGCCGGCAGGCACTACCGCCACCGCCGAGCCGGAGGTGGTCAAGACCCTGCGCGGGCAGGGCGTGGAGTTCATGGGCACGTTCGACACGCCGGTGGGATTGACCGGCTACGCCGGCGTCGCCGGGCAGCGGCCGCTGGCGGTGTACGTGTCCAGCGACGGGCAGCATGCGATCGTCGGCACCCTGGTCAATGCCAAGGGCGAAGACGTCGGTGCCGCCAGGCTCAAGGCGCTGGTGTCCGGGCCGATGGGCGCCAAGCTGTGGCAGCGGGTCGAGGCCAGCCACTGGGTGGCCGACGGCAAGGCCGACGCGCCGCGCATCGTGTACGCCTTCAGCGACCCCAACTGCCCGTACTGCAACCGCTTCTGGGAGGCGGCGCGGCCGTGGGTGGAATCGGGCAAGGTGCAGATCCGGCAGATCCTGGTGGGCGTGATCCGCGAGGACAGCGCCAACAAGGCCGCGGCGATCCTCGGCGCGGCGTCGCCGGAGCAGGCGCTGCAGCAGAACGAACGCGACTTTTCCCGCGGCGGGATCAAGGGCGTGGCCAAGGTGCCGGCCGCGATCGAGGCCAAGCTGCGCGACAACGAACTGGCGATGCTGGAGCTCGGGTTCCAGGGCACGCCGGGCATCGTGTTCAAGGACGCCGACGGCAGCGTGCAGACGCGCTCGGGCCTGCCGCAGGGCGATGACCTGCAGGCGGTGCTGGGGCCGCGCTGATCGCGGCGCCCGCGGGCACCGCGCCATGGCGGCCGGCGGCGATGTAATAGTCTCCGCCGCGCCGGGCTGACTAAGCTGGCGGGGTCCTGCACGGAGCCCGCCATGAGCCACGACCACAACCACGTCCCCAGCGAGATACGCCACGAAAAGCCCCTGTGGTGGGCGCTGGCGCTGACCTCGTCCTACCTGGTGGTGGAGGTGGTCGGTGCGTTCATGACCAACAGCCTGGCGCTGTTGTCCGATGCCGCGCACATGGCCACCGACGCGCTGGCGCTGGTGATCGCGCTGACCGCGGTGCGGCTCAGCCGGCGCCCGGCCGACGCGCGCCGCACCTATGGCTACGCGCGGCTGGAAGCGCTGGGCGCGCTGGCCAACGGCGGCCTGCTGTTCGCGGTCGGCCTGTACATCCTGTGGGAGGCCGTGGGCCGCTTCCGCGCGCCGCAGCCCATCGCCTCCACCGGCATGCTGTGGGTGGCCGGCTTCGGCCTGCTGGTCAACCTGATCGCCATGCGCCTGCTCAGCGCCGGCAGCGGCGAGAGCCTGAACGTCAAGGGCGCCTACCTGGAAGTGTGGAGCGACATGCTCGGCTCGGTGGCGGTGATCATCGCCGCGCTGATCATCCGCTTCACCGGCTGGACCCTGGTCGACCCGATCCTCGCCGTGCTGATCGGCCTGTGGGTGCTGCCGCGCACCTGGGTGCTGCTGCGCGACGCGCTGAACGTGCTGCTCGAAGGCGTGCCCAAGGGCATCGCGCTGGCCGAGGTGGAGCAGGCGCTGCGCGGCCATGCCGGCGTCACCGACATCCACGACCTGCATGTCTGGGCGCTGGGCTCGAGCACGCCGGCGTTGACCGCGCACGTGGTGACGGCGGCCACCGGCCAGGACGCGGACACGCTGCGGCGCACCCTGGCCGCCATGCTGCACGAGCGCTTCGGCATCGACCACGTGACCCTGCAGGTGGAGGCCGACCATTGTGGCGATGCCTGCGCCGTGCACGCGCGGCAGGGCGCGCACGCCGATGGCGACCACGACGGCCACGATCACGGGCATTGAGCGGCGTTGCCGGCGGCTGGCGGGAAGCGGCGTATCCTCGCGGCAGGACACCGGGCAGCGGAGGCCGTGCATGAAAACCGCGCAGGAAATCGTCGATTCGCGCCTCGTGCTGCGTTCGCTCTGTGCCGCGCTGGCGCTGATGGGCATGGCGGCGATGGCGTATCGGGTGCATCAGGTCGCCATCGGCCGCATCCCGTTTGATTATTGGCTGCCGGTGTCCCTGCTCGGCGCACTGTATGCCGTATGCCTGTTCGGCCATGTCGCGCTGAAGGGCCGGCTGCCCTCGTTCATGGCCAGGGCCGGCGGTCCGGCAGGGGATTGATCAGCGCGGTCACCACCGCCGGCCTTGCCACGGCAGGTGCGCGGCTTGCCTCCCACGCTGTTGCCACAACGGAAAGGCCCATGCGGGGCAAGCCCCGCACCTGCGCAGGTGGGCGCCTGCCTGCGCCGTGCGCGGATCGTACGAGGTCCCGACCACCGATCATCGAGAGGATCCAACCACCGCCGGCATTGACGCGGTAGGTGCGAGGCTTGCCTCGCACGCTGTTGCCCCAACGGAAAGGCCCATGCGGGGCAAGCCCCGCACCTACGCAGGTGGGCGCCTGCCTGCGCCGTGCGCGGATCGTACGAGGTCCCGACCACCGATCATCGAGAGGATCCAACCACCGCCGGCATTGACGCGGCAGGTGCGAGGCTTGCCTCGCACGCTGTTGCCACAACGGAAAGGCCCATGCGGGGCAAGCCCCGCACCTACGCAGGTGGGCGCCTGCCTGCGCCGTGCGCGGATCGTACGAGGTCCCGACCACCGATCATCGACAGGATCCAACCACCGCCAGCATTGACGCGGCAGGTGCGAGGCTTGCCTCGCACGCTGTTGCCACAACGGAAAAAGCCCCATGCGGGGCAAGCCCGGCACCTGCGCAGGTGGGCGCCCGCCTGCGCCGTGCGCGGATCGTACGAGGTCCCGACCACCGATCATCGACAGGATCCAACCACCGCCGGCATTGACGCGGTAGGTGCGAGGCTTGCCTCGCACGCTGTTGCCCCAACGGAAAAAGCCCCATGCGGGGCAAGCCCGCATCTCCGCGCAGGTGCCGGTGTCTCCACCCGGCAAGTCGTCAATGCCGGGGAATGCAGCCCAGCGCGCTGAGTACGCCATGCAGGGCCGGTACCTGCATCAGCCATGGGGCGGCGATGGTCAGCAGGCCGGCGGCGAGGATGAAACCGGCCAGCGCCATGCGCAGGCCCGGGCGTTGCAGCCCACGGCCGATGCGCGTGCCGGACCAGGTTAGCGGCACCATCACCGGCAGGGTGGCCAGGCCGAATACCGCCATCACCAGCGCGCCGCCCAGTGCGTTGGCCTGCAGCCAGGCCACGCTCAGCAGGCTCAGGCTCAGGCCGCACGGCATCCAGCCCCACAGCGCACCCAGCGCCAGGCGGCGCCAGGCGCGGTCCGCCGGCAGCAGGTGCCGGTGCAGCGGCCGCAGCCATTGCCACAGCTGCTGGCCGGGACGGGCCAGCAGGTCCAGGCGGCCGCCGCGGCCGAGCAGGCGCAGCGCCAGCAGCACCAGGGCGAGGCCGGCGGCGACGCGCACGCCCAGCGCCAGGGTGTCGCTGCGTGCCAGCCGCAGGATGCCGCCGCCCAGTCCGCCGGCCAGCGCGCCGGCCACGGTGTAGCCGCTGACGCGGCCGAGATTGGCCTGCCAGGCCACGCCCAGGGCACGGCCCGGGGCCATCGCCGGGAAGCCGGTGGCGATGCCGCCACACATCACCGCGCAGTGCAGCCCGCCGAGCAACCCGGCGACGAACGCGGCGGTCAGGACCGGGATGTCCAGTGGCAACACGGTCAGTCTTCGCGGGCCGGGTCCGCGCTGCCGCGGCGGTCGTCGCCCGCCTGGACCGGGGGCGGCGCGGGGCGGTCGTTGTCTTCCAGGATGTCCAGCGCGGGGGTGTCGAGGTCATCGAACTGGCCGCGCTTGACTGCCCAGACAAAGGCGCCCACGGCCGCGCCCAGCAGCACCAGGCTGATCGGGATCAACATCAGCAGGATGGCCATCAGGGTGCCTCCGTGGGGGTCTTGAGCCGCGCCAGGCGCAGCGCGTTGAGGGTGACGATCAGCGACGACAGCGCCATGCCCAGCGCCGCCAGCCACGGCGTGACCCAGCCGGCCGCGGCCAGCGGCAGCGCCAGCAGGTTGTAGCCGGTGGCCCAGGCCAGATTCTGGCGGATGATGCGCTGGGTGGCACGCGCCAGGGTGACCGCGGCCGGAATCCGGCGCAGGCCGCCGCCGGTGGTGACCAGGTCGGCGGCGCGGTGCGCCAGCGAGGCGCCTTCGCCCATGGCGATGGAAACGTCGGCGCCCGCCAGCACCGGCGCGTCGTTGAGGCCGTCGCCGACCATCGCCACCACCCGGCCTTCGGCCTGCAGGCGCCGCACCAGCGCCAGCTTGTCCTCCGGCGACTGCCGCGCGTGGGCATCGTCCAGCCCCAGCGCCGCGGCCATGCGCCGCACCGCCGCTTCGCCGTCGCCGCTGGCCAGGTGCACGCGCAGGCCCTGCGCGCGCAGCGCGGCGAGCGCCTGCGCTGCGTCGTCGCGGGCGCGTTCTTCCAGCACGAAGCGGGCGGCGGCGCGCTGGCCGTCGCCGAGCCACAGCGCACCGTCGTCGGGCTGCGCGGCGGCGAAATCGGCCCGGCCCAGGCGCCAGTGGCGGCCATCGACCATGCCCTGCACGCCGCGCCCGGGAACCGCCTGGACCTGCGTGGCGGGCAGCGCGGCGGCATTGCCGCGGGTGAAGGCGGCGGCCAGCGGGTGGCCGCTGTCGCGCTCCAGTGCGGCGGCGATATCCAGCGCGGCGGCCGCATCCAGCGACGCATCCAGCACCTGGGTGGCGGCCAGCACCGGGCGGCCGTCGCTGAGCGTGCCGGTCTTGTCGAACACGATGTCGGTGGCGCGTGCCAGCGTATCCATCGCGTCCGCGCGTACCGCCAGCAGGCCGATGCGCGCCAGCGCGCCATGCGCGGTGGCCAGTGCCGCCGGCACCGACAGCGACAGCGCGCAGGGGCAGCTGATCACCAGCAGGGCGAGGGTGACTTCCAGTGCGCGTTCGGGCTGGTAATGCCACCAGCCGGCGAACACGACCAGCGCCACCGGCAGCAGCGCCAGCACGAAGCGGCTGCCGATGCGGTCGGCCAGCCGCGCCAGCGCCGGCCGGTGCGCCTGCGCCTGTTCGACCAGCCGCGCCAGCTGTGACAGGCGGGTGGCGGTGCCGGTGAGGGTGACGCGCAGCCGCGCCGGACGCTCGCGGCATACGGTGCCGGCATAGACCGGCTCACCGGGTTGCTTGCGTACCGGTTCGGATTCGCCGGTCAACAGCGCTTCCTCGAACCATGCCTCGTCGCCGTCGCCGCCGAGCAGCACGCCGTCGGCCGGTACCGCCTCGCCGGCGGCCACGCAGGCCACGTCGCCGACGCTCAGTGCCGCCAGCGGTACCGCCTCGCGCTGGCCGTCGGCGCGCTCGCGGGTGGCGAACGCCGGGCGCGCGCGGGCCAGCGCGTCGACCTGGGCGCTGGCCACCGCGCGCGCGCGTTGCTCCAGCATGCGCGCGGCCAGCAGCAGGAACACGAACATCACCGCCGCGTCGTACCAGACATGCGGGCCGCCGCGGAGGGTCTCGAACAGGCTGGCGAAATAGGCGAGCAGGGTCGAGCTGGCGATCAGCACATCCATGCCCAGGCGGCGTTCGCGCAGTTCGCGCATTGCCCCGGACAGGAACGGCCAGCCGGAATAGAACACCACCGGCGTGCACAGCAGGAACGTCAGCCAGCGGAAGAAATCGCGGGTCGGCACCGGCATGGTGCTGTTGAAGTCCAGGTACAGCGCCTCGGCCAGCATCATCGCCTGCAGCATGCCCAGGCCGGCGATGCCCAGCCGCAGCAGCCAGCGCCGGCGTTCGCGGGTGCGCTGCCGCTCGGCGGCCTCGCTGCCGGCCAGGTACGGGCGGTAGCCGAGCATCGCCAGCCGCCGCAGCGGCGCCGACAGCGCGGTCCGCGCCGGGTCCCAGGCGATGCGGATGCGGCCGGTGACGGCGTTGGCGCCGCAGTCGATCACGCCCGGCTCGCGCGCCAGCGCGCGATCGATCAGCCACGCGCAGGCCGCGCAGCGCATGCCGTCGGTGAGCAGGGTGATCTCGCGGCCGCCGTCGACCGGGCGGCTGTGCTCGGCCTGCACGTCGGCGCGGTCCCAGACCGCAAGGTCGGGCAGGTCCTCGCCGACGCGCGCGGCATTGGCGCTGCGCAGGCGGTAGTACCCGTCCAGGTCGGCGCTGGCGATCCACTCGGCGGCGGCGGCGCAGCCGTGGCAGCAGAACGCGTGCGTGCCGCCGCCCAGCGCCGCCATGTGGGGCTGGGCCGGCAGTGCTTCGCCGCAGTGGTGGCAGGTGCCGGTGGCCGCCATGACGGCGGGCGACCGCGCCGGATCGGCGATCACGTCCGGGCTCAGTGTGCCCCGCCCAGCGAGGGGGACAGGCGTGCGGCGTGCTGCTGTTTCGGCAGCCGGCCGTGCAGGCGCCAGCGGCCGTCGGCGTCGCGCAGCTGCACGACCCAGTCGTGCTCGCCGTCCACCGCCTGCTCGACGCGCCAGCCCGGGCCCTGCGGCAGCAGTTCCAGGCGCAGGTCGTCGGACTGCCGGGTGGGGTGTTCCAGCACCAGCTGCAGCGCCGCCGCGCTGGCGAACCTGCCGGTGGCCGGCAGCACTTCGACCACGCCGTCCTCGACCCGCAGCACCGCGCTCAGGCCCAGCTTGGCGGCCGCTTCATCCGGCCCCAGGTCGGTGGTCTGGATCTGCGACACGCGCTGTACCGGGTCGGACACGACATCGGCGCCGCCGGAACGCACGGCAACGATCACCAGTCCGACACCGGCCACGATCGACAGCAGCGGCAGGCCGACCACCAGCCAGAACACGGGGACCCGCCAGGGGGATTTCGGACGTTCGTTCATTGCACCGGACCAAAGAAACTGCTTTCGACGACGCGCTTCTCGTCGCCCCCCTCGCGCTCGACCACGAAGCGCAGCGCGCGGCGGCCGCTGACCTGGCCGTCGGCGACCACGTTCAGTGCCACCGGCAGCACCTGCTCGGGGCCGGCCTGGACCTCGGTCTGGCCCTGCAGGCGCAGGCCGGCGTCGGCAGGCTCCAGGGTGATGCGGTAACGCCGCGTCTCCTGGCTCTTGTTGATCAGCTTGAGCGTGTAGTCGTTGGCGATGGTGCCGTCGGCGGACTGCCGGTACAGCGCATTACGGTCGCGCAGGACTTCGGCGATCAGCTCGCTGCGGTGGCCCACGCCCCACACCCAGGCGCTGCACAGGCCCAGCAGCAGCAGGCCGTAGACGAAGATGCGCGGGCGCAGCACGCGGGTCGGCTTGCCGTCGATGGCGTTCTGCGTGGAGTAGCGGATCAGGCCATGCGGGTAGCCCATCTTGTCCATGACTTCGTCGCAGGCGTCGATGCAGGCGCCGCAGGCGATGCATTCGTACTGCAGGCCGTTGCGGATGTCGATGCCGGTCGGGCAGACCTGCACGCAGATGGTGCAGTCGATGCAGTCGCCCAGTTCCTCGGGCGCGAATTTCGGCAGCGGCGCGACTTCGGCCAGGTCGCCGTCCCAGGTGATCGTGCCCTTGGCGTGGGCGGCCTGGGTGGCGGCGGACGGATGGCGGCCGGCACGGAACACGTAGTCATAGGCGACCGACGGGATCAGCAGGCCGCGTGCGCGCTCCAGCACGCTGCCGAGGCCGCGTTTGCGCGGGCCGCGCGGTTCGCCGCGCATCGGGTCGTAGGCGATCAGCAGCGTGTTGCGGTCGAACATCGCGCTCTGGAAGCGCGCATACGGGCACATGTACTTGCACACCTGCTCGCGCAGGACGCCGGCGTTGCCCCAGGTGGCCAGCGCGTAGAACAGTACCCAGAAGGTCTCCCAGCCGCCCCATTCGAACGGCAGCAGGCGTGCGCCCAGGTCCTTGATCGGGGTGAAGAAGCCGACGAAGGTGAACCCGGTCCACAGCGCGAACAGCAGCCACAGCAGGTGCTTGCTGCCCTTGCGCAGCACCTTTTCGCGGTTCCACGGGCCGGCGTCGAGTTTCATCCGCCGCGGGCGGTCGCCCTCGGTCCAGCGCTCCATCCACAGGAAGGTCTCGGTCCACACCGTCTGCGGGCAGGCATAGCCGCACCACAGCCGGCCGGACAGCGCGGTCGAGAAGAACAGGGTCATCGCCGCGATGATCAGCAGCAGCGCCAGGAACAGGAAGTCCTGCGGCCAGAACACCAGCCCGAAGATGTAGAACTTGCGCGCGGGCAGGTCGAACAGCACCGCCTGGCGGCCGTCCCACGACAGCCACGGGAACACGTAGTACATGCCCAACAGCCACACCACCGCGGCCACCCGCAGGCGGTTGAAGCGGCCCGAGACATCGCGCGGGTAGACCTTGCGCTCGCTGACGTAGAACGAATTGCCCTGTTCGTCCACGACATCCAGCGGAATGCGCTTGCTCATGGCGTGCGTTCCATGGGGGCTGGCGGGGGAGGGAGCGGGAACGGGCGGTAAGCGGTCATGGGGTCTGCGGGGCGTGTTGCTGCGCGGGAGCGCTCAGTATCGGTCCGTAACGGAGGCAAGGAAGCGACGGATTGTCGCAGCCGCCGCTCAGCGATCCGGCGGCAGGGCGCGGTTGAAGCGGCTGGCGGGCCGCAGCAGGATCCAGGTGAACAGGCTGGAGGACGCGGTGGCCAGCCAGAACATGGCGAAGCCCAGCGTATAGCCGAGCTCGCGTGAAATGGGCAGGTCGGGGAAGGTCATGTCGCGCAGCGTCAGCGGGTCGACGAAGGCGAAGAACACCATCGTCGCCACGCCGGCGGCAAAGAAGCTGGGCCAGGCGATGGCCCCCACGCGCTGGGTCAGCGGACGTGGGGGGTGGTCGAAGCGTGGCTCGCTGAAGTCGGTCACTTTGCGCTCGTGCCTGCCGGGGTGTCCGCCTGATTATGCGACAACGACCAGACATAGGCAGCGACCAGCCGGACCCGGGTCTCGCCGAGCAGTTCGCGGTGCGCCGGCATGCTGCCGTGGCGGCCTTCGGTGATCGTCTTGTACAGGCTTTCGCGGCTGTTGCCGTAGAGCCAGTAGTTGTCGGTCAGGTCCGGCGCGCCGATGTCCTGGTTGCCCTTGCCGTCGACCCCATGGCAGGCCACGCAGACGCCCTCGTAGAGCTTCTTGCCGCGGGCGGCCATGTAGTTGTTCTGCAGGGTCTCCGGGGCCGACAGGGTGCGCACGTAGGCGATGGTGTAGTCGATCGCCTCCGGGCCGCCCATGCCGGTGAGCACGGTGCCCCACTCGGGCATGATGCCTTCGCGGCCGTCCAGCACCGTTTCCAGGATGCGCTCGGGCGAGCCACCCCAGTGCCAGATGTCGTCGGTCAGGTTCGGGTAGCCGATGGCACCCTGGCCCGAGGAGCCGTGGCAGGTGGCGCAGGTGTTGCCGAAGATCGAGCGGCCCAGCGCCAGCGCCTTGGGATCCTTGGCCAGCTGGTCGATCGGCTTGCCGGCATACGGCTTGAAGGTCTGCTCGAGCTTGGCGTCCTCGATGGCCTTCTCCTTGGCGTGCTCTCCCTTGGAGGTCCAGCCGCTGTAACCGGGGATGTTGCCCAGCCCGCCGTACCAGAACAGGTAGCCGATGCTGAAGAAGATGGTCAGGTAGAACAGGTTGATCCACCAGCGCGGCAGCGGCTTGTTGTACTCGGTGATGTCACCGTCCCAGGTGTGCAGCGTGTCCTCGGGCTTCGGGTCGCCCGGGCGGCGGCGTGCGGTCCACCAGAGCAGCCACACGCAGCCCAGGATGTTCAGCGCAACCAGGGCGATGACGTACCACGTCCATCCCATGCTCATCATCCGCGCTCTCCCCCGTTGCCGTATTGCACGTTGTCATCTTCCAGCGGCAGGCGTGCCGCATCCTCGAACTCACGCTTGCGCTTCGGGCTCCAGGCCCAGATCCAGCCGCCGACGAACAGCACCAGCAGCAGCGCGGTCACGATGCCGGAGATCATGGCTGGCCTCCCCGCGGCGCATGACGGCCCAGTCCCTGCAGGTAGGCCACGACCGCATCCAGCTCGGTCTTGCCCTTGACGTCCTCGGCGGCGCTGGCGATCTGCTCGTCGCTGTACGGGTCGCCCAGCGCCTTGAGCGCGCTCATGTGCCGGGCCACGGTGGCGCCGTCGACCTGGTTCTTCTCCAGCCACGGGAAGCTGGGCATGTTCGACTCCGGCACCACGTCGCGCGGATTGATCAGGTGCACGCGGTGCCAGGCGTCGGAATAACGGCCGCCGACACGCGCCAGGTCCGGGCCGGTGCGCTTGCTGCCCCACTGGAAGGGGCGGTCGTAGACCGATTCGCCGGCCAGCGAGTAGTGGCCGTAGCGCTCGGTCTCGAAGCGCAGGGTGCGCACCATCTGCGAATGGCAGTTGTAGCAGCCCTCGCGGACGTAGACGTCACGGCCGGCCAGTTCCAGCGCCGGGTAGGGCTCGACGCCCTCCAGCGGCTTGATCGCCTCGGCCTGGAACATCAGCGGCACGATCTCGGCCAGGCCGCCGAACGACACGGCGACCGCGATCAGCACCGCCATCAGGCCGACGTTCTTCTCGACTTTCTCGTGGGGATTCTTGTTCTCGCTCATGGGGTTCCTTCCTCCTCAGGCACGCACTTCGGAGGCGTCGACGGGCAGCAGCGGCTGCGGTTCGATCGCGGGGGCGGTACGCCAGGTACGCCAGACGTTCCAGGCCATCAGGCACATGCCGCTCAGCACCACCAGGCCGCCGCCGAGGCGGATCAGGTAGTACGGATAGGTGAACTTCAGCGATTCGACGAAGGTGTAGGTCAGGGTGCCGTCGTCATTGGTCGCGCGCCACATCAGGCCCTGCATCACGCCGGCGATCCACATCGAGGCGATGTACAGCACCACGCCGATGGTGTGCAGCCAGAAGTGCGTGTCGATGGCCTTGACCGAATACATCTGCTCGCGGCCCAGCAGCTTGGGCATCAGCGCGTAGATCGAGCCGATCGAGATCATCGCCACCCAGCCCAGTGCGCCGGCGTGGACGTGGCCCACGGTCCAGTCGGTGTAGTGGGACAGCGAGTTGACCGTCTTGATCGACATCATCGGGCCTTCGAAGGTGGCGATCATGTAGAACGACACGGCCACGATCAGGAACTTCAGGATCGGGTCGGTGCGCAGCTTGTGCCATACGCCGGACAGGGTCAGCACGCCGTTGATCGCGCCACCCCACGACGGGGCCAGCAGGATCAGCGAGAACACCATGCCCAGCGACTGCGCCCAGTCGGGCAGGGCCGTGTACTGCAGGTGGTGCGGGCCGGCCCACATGTAGACCGCGATCAGCGCCCAGAAGTGCACGATCGACAGCCGGTAGGAGTACACCGGGCGGCCGGCCTGCTTGGGCACGAAGTAGTACATCATTCCCAGGAAGCCGGCGGTCAGGAAGAAGCCCACCGCGTTATGGCCGTACCACCACTGCACCATCGCGTCCACCGCGCCGCTGTAGACCGAGTAGGACTTGGTCGCGCCGGCCGGCATGGAGATGTTGTTGACGATGTGCAGCAGCGCGATGGCGATGATGAAGCTGGCGTAGAACCAGTTCGCCACATAGATGTGCTTGACCCGGCGCTTGGCGATGGTGCCGATGAACAGCACCGCGTAGGCCACCCACACCGCGGCGATCAGGATGTCGATCGGCCATTCCAGCTCGGCGTATTCCTTGCCCTGGGTGTAACCCAGCGGCAGGGTGATGGCCGCGGCCACGATCACCAGCTGCCAGCCCCAGAACACGAAGGCCGCCAGTTTGTCCGATATCAGCCGGACGTGGCAGGTACGCTGCACCACGTGCAGGCTGGTGGCGAACAGCGCGCAGCCACCGAAGGCGAAGATCACCGCATTGGTGTGCAGCGGTCGCAGCCGCCCGTAGCCCAGCCACGGTATGCCTTCGCCGAGCGTCGGCCAGTAAAGCTGGGCGGCGATGATCACGCCCACCAGCATCCCCACGATGCCCCAGACCACGGTCATCACCGCGAACTGGCGCACCACCTTGTCGTTATACGTCCCCTGCACGCTTTGCATGCGGCCTGATCCTCGGTCTGAACGGGGAAAATCATCCCCCGTGTGGAGCACTCCGGGCATTGACTTGAATCAATCCGTGTCCCGGGCGGTTGCGGCCATCCATGGATCCTTCCCCGTGGATGCCATCCTGAACAGTATATGACGGAGGCCCGGGGGGCGGGGGGGCCCGGGGCGCGCGGGCGGGGGGGCGGGGACCCGCGCGGTCCGGGTGGAGGCCATCTTGAACCTTATTCTCGGGTGGCCGGGGCGACTGGGTCGCCCGGGCCTCCGTCCAGGTGCAGCGGAATCAGCGGGTTACGACCAGCTTGCCCTTCATCATGGCCGAGTGGCCGGGGAACGAGCAGTAGAAGCTGTAGTCGCCGCCGGCGGTGAGCTTGTTGCCCGGGAAGCGCACCTGGGTCTTCTGCCCGCCGCCGATCAGGCTGGTGTGGGCGATCACGCGGGCGTCCTTGGCCGGCACGTAGTTGTTGGCCACGCCGGCGCGGATCGCGTCACGGTTGACGCCGGCCATGTCGGCGGTGGTGGACACCACCACGTTGTGGCCCATGGCGGTGGCCGGGAGCTTGCCGGTATGGGTCAGTTCGAGGGTGATCGTGGCGCAGCCGGCCGAGACGGTGGCTTCCTTGAGATCGAACTGCATCGCGTCGTTGCCCTTGAGCGAAACGGTGCAGTTGCCGGCAGCCTGGGCCGCGCCCGCGGCACCGACAAGGGCCAGGGCGAGGAGAAGACGGCGCGAGGTTTTCATGGGTGTTGCTCCTGTGGGATATGTGTGGACGCAGCGTGCGGCCTGACCGTCACGGCCCGGCGCAGGCGTGTGCCGGGCGACGCGCATAGGGTCGGTCCAGACGCGCCGGATTTCCTTGATCTGGGTCAATCAAGCCGGCGGTGGCCGGCATCGGCGCGTTCGGCGTGCTTCCCCCGGATGCGCGGTCGACGCCGCGGAAGCCGCGGCGAACGCATGAGGGAGCAAAGGAGCAAAAAGGCAAAAGCGCAAAAGCGCAAAAGCGCAAAAGCGGCGTCCCCCGGGGGCATGGCGCGGCCCGGGGAGGGCGACCGCCGCCAGCGGTCAGGCCACGGGCGTGCGCAGTACCGGCATGTCCCAGCCCGGACGCGGCGCGAAACGGTCGCCGTGGCGGGCCTGCAGGGTCCTGAGTTTTTCCACCAGAGCGTCGGCGCCGGTGGCGCGGATGTGCTGGATCGGGCCACCGCGGAACGGCGCGAAGCCGGTGCCGAAGATCACCCCGGCATCGAGCAGGTCGGCATCGGCGACCACGCCGTCGTGCAGGCAGGCGACCGCCTCGTTGAGCAGCGGCAGGATCAGGCGGTCCTCCAGGTCCGACGGCGCCTGGTAGTCCTTGACCACCTCCGGCTTCACCGCGCGCCCGTTCTCCCATTTGTAGATGCCCTGGCCGTCCTTCTTGCCGCGCTTGCCGGCGTCCACGGACGCCAGCGCGGCCGGGATCTGCAGGCCCAGGAACGGCGCCAGCTCGCGGCCGACACTGGCAGCCACGTCCAGGCCGACGGTGTCGAGCAGTTCGATCGGGCCCATCGGCATGCCGAACTTCACCGCGGCGCGGTCGATCACCGGGCCGGGGATGCCTTCGGCATAGGCGGTGGCCGCTTCCAGCATGTACGGGAACAGCACCCGGTTGACCAGGAACCCCGGGGTGCCGGCCACCGGCACAGGGAACTTGCCCAGCGCCTTGCAGAACGCGGCCAGCCGCTGTCCGGTCTGCGGCGCCATGCGGTCGTGGTGGATGATCTCCACCAGCGGCATCTGCGCCACCGGATTGAAGTAGTGCAGGCCGGCGAACCGGGCCGGCTGCGCGATGTGTTCGCGCAGTTCGTCCAGCGGGATCGAGGAGGTGTTGGTGGTCAGCAGCGCGTCGGCCTTCAGCCGCGGCTCCAGCGCCTGGTACAGCGCGCGCTTGGCTTCCGGGTTCTCGATGATCGCCTCGATCACCAGGTCGGCCTGGGCCACGCCGTCGCCGGCCAGATCGGCCTTCAACCGGGCGGCGACATCCGCGCGCCTGGCCGGGTCCTTCACCTTTTTCTCGAACAGCACCTGGGCACGGGCCATGGCCGGGTCGATGAAGCGCTGTTCGCGGTCCTGCAGGGTCACGTCGAACCCCTTGTAGGCCGCCCACGCGGCGATGTCGCCGCCCATCACCCCGGCGCCGACCACGTGCACGTGGCGGATGTCCGATTCCTTGCCGCCCAGGGCCTTGAGCCGCTCGGTCAGGAAGAAGATGCGGATCAGGTTGCGCGCGGTCGGGCCGCCGGCCAGCTTGACCACCGCGCGGCGCTCGGCGTCCAGCCGCGCCTGGATGCCGCTGCCGCCGCTGCGTTCCCAGGTCGAGATCAGCGCGTACGGCGCCGGGTAATGCTCCTTCCTGGCCTTGCGCGCGACCTGCCTGGCCATCTGCGGGGCCAGGATCCTGCGCGCCAGCCAGGTATTGGTGGCCCAGGCGGTGGCGCGTTGCCTGAACGGCCGGGTCACGCCTGACTGCAGCAGCGCTACCGCCGCGTCGACCAGTACCGCCGGGGCGGCGACCTTGTCGACCAGGCCGATGCCACGGGCGGCCGACGCCGACAGGGTGCGTCCGGTCAGCATCATGTCCATCGCCGCCGGTGCGCCGACCAGGCGCGGCAGGCGCGCGCTGCCGCCCCAGCCCGGGAAGATGCCCAGCTGGGTCTCGGGCAGGCCGATGCGGGTGGATGGATCGCTGGAGGCCACGCGGTAGCGGCAGGCCAGGGCCAGCTCGGTGCCGCCGCCCAGGCAGTGGCCGTGGATCGCGGCCACGGTGGGGCAGGGCAGCTCGGCCAGCTTCTGGTAGGTGGACTGGCCGCGGCGGATGGCGTCATTGACGGTGCCGCGGCGGTCGAACTCCTGGAACTCCTTCAGGTCCGCCCCGGCAATGAAGCCGGCGGCCTTGGCCGAGCGGATCACCACCCCCCTGGGCGGGTCGATCGCCAGCCGTTCGACGATGTCGCCCAGTTCCAGCAGCACGTCCTGGGACATCGCGTTGACCGGACTGTCGCGGCGGTCCAGGGCCAGCACGACGACGCCGTCGTCGCGGATTTCGGCCTGCCAGTGAGTGAAGCGGAGCCCATCGAAACCTGAAAGCATGGGACGTTCCATCCGGTTGTGTATGGAGAAGATCGCTATGATCCAGAGGTTGTTTCCCCGGCGTCAAATCCCAATGCTGGGGAGGCAGGCGCGTTCGCGCCGGCCGGTCGCCAGCGACAGGCTATCCGAACGCGGGTTGCAGCATGTCTACATCCCGTGCGCGCGCGTCACGGCGGCGCGCGCAGGGCAGCCGCTATGCTCGGGTGCAGTGCGCGCCGGCCCGGGCCTGGCGGCCGCAAGGTAAACATGCTCTGAAGGACGGCGCGGCGCTCCGGGGACGGGACGCTGAACTTTTTCCGCCCCAGGCGGTCTCATTGCCCGACGTCGGTTGGGCTGACAGGAGTGCGGCCCCGCATGGCCGAGGTTGAAACACCGCAGGAGCTGGATCTGGAGCTGGTCCGGCGCGTGCAGCGCGGCGAGAGCGCGGCGTTCGATGTCCTGGTGCGCAAGTACCAGCACCGCATCGTCGCGCTGATCGGGCGCTACATCGCCGACTGGAGTGAATGTCAGGACGTGGCCCAGGACACTTTCGTCCGCGCCTATCGCGCGATCGGGAATTTCCGTGGCGACGCCCAGTTCTATACCTGGTTGCATCGAATCGCAGTGAATACCGCCAAGAACTACCTTGCCGCACACAACCGGCGCCCGCCCACCGACGACGTCGAGATCGGCGATGCCGAACAGTTCGACGCCGGCGCGCGCCTGCGCGATACCGACACGCCCGAGCGCGAACTGATGCGGCAGGAACTGGAACAGACCGTGATGAAGGCGGTCGACGCGCTTCCCGAGGAGCTGCGTTCGGCCATCACGTTGCGAGAGGTGGAAGGCATGAGCTACGAGGAAATCGCACAGAAAATGGGGTGCCCGATCGGCACCGTGCGCTCGCGGATATTCCGTGCCCGCGAAGCCATCGACGCGCAGTTGCGTCCCCTGCTGGACACCGCCAGCGCCACCCGCGAGAGGAGCCGCGCATGAATGTTTCCGGCCGCGTCGATGCGGCGGCGGGCAATGCCGCCGACAAATTCGAACTGCACTACCGGCAGCAGCTGTCGGCGCTGGTCGATGGCGAGCTTGCCACCGACGAGGCGCGCTTCCTGCTGCGCCGGCTTGAGCACGACGACGAGTTGTCCGGCTGCCATGAGCGCTGGCAGTTGTTGGGCGACGTACTGCGCGGCCAGGCCTGCGCGCCGGCACCGGCCGGGTTCGACCGCCGGATCCGTGCGGCGATCGCCGCCGACGCGGAGCAGGGGGGCACGGTCTCCGTGCGCCCGTCGCGTCGCGCGGGCTGGCGGCGCTGGGGCGGCGGTGCCGCCCTGGCCGCGTCGGTCGCGGCCGTGGCGCTGTTCATGGCGCGCGGACAGCTGCCGGCGCCGGGCGTGCCCGAAACCGTGATCGCCACCGCGGCGCAGGTCCCGGCGACCCCCGTCGTCGCCGATGCCGGCCCGGCCACGACCTCCGATGCCGAAGCCGGGCTGGCCGCCGCGGCGCCCGCCGTGGCCGCCGTCGCACTGCGGCGGGCAGATGCCGCCGCACGCCGCGGCAGCGCCACCCGCAACCAGCAGGTGGCACGCGGCGTCGCCGCGCGGCAGGCCGAGCCGGCACGCGCGGTGGCCGTGCAGGCGCCGCTGCCGGTCGTGCGCCATGACCCGTTCGCCGACCCCGGCAGCGTGCTGCAGGCGCGGCCATGGCCGCGCTCGAGCCTGGCGCCGGCGCTGTCGTCGGGCAATGCCCTGAATGCCAGCGCGTCTGCCGAAGGCGGTGCGACCTTCTACCCGTTCGAGCCGCGCCTGCCCCCGCAGGGGGCGCCGGCGCAGCCGGACGCGCAGCCGGCGCGGCCCTGAGCCGGCGTTTGTCCAGGTGCCCGCGGCGCTGTGCGGCGGGTACCTTTTCCCGGGATTTCCCCGTCTGGCGGCCACTGCCGGGCGGAGCGTGTTTCTTCATTTTCCAATCGGAGGCTCGAGTCTGATGACCCACCGTATCCCCACGCGGCTGTTCGGCCTGCTGGCAATGACCCTGCCGCTGGTCGCCTGCGCCCAGAGCAATGCCCCCACCGCCCCCGCCGAACAGGCGGTCGCCGCGCGCCCGGCCACGCCGGCCCCGCAGCTGGTCAGCGGCCTGCCCGACTTCACCCAGCTAGTGGACCGGGTCGGGCCCGGCGTGGTCAACGTCGAGACCGTCATCGGCGCGCGGCGCGGGCCGCGCATGGCTGGCGGTGGACGACCGGACATGGACCAGATGCCGGAATTCTTCCGGCGCTTCTTCGGGCCGGATTTCCAGATGCCGCGCGAGGCGCCTGAGGACGGCCCGCGCGGCCGCGGCATGGGCTCGGGCTTCATCATTTCCGCCGACGGCTACGTGCTCACCAACCACCACGTGATCGACGGCGCCGAGACGGTCAAGGTCAAGCTCAGCGACCGCCGCGAGTTCGACGCCAAGGTCGTCGGCAGCGACCAGCAGTACGACGTGGCGCTGCTGAAGATCGACGCCAAGGGCCTGCCGACCGTGCGCGTGGGCGATTCCAACACGCTCAAGCCCGGCCAGTGGGTGGTGGCGATCGGCTCGCCGTTCGGCCTGGATCACTCGGTGACCGCCGGCATCGTCAGCGCCACCGGCCGCAGCAACCCCTACGCCGAACAGCGCTACGTGCCGTTCATCCAGACCGACGTGGCGATCAACCAGGGCAACTCCGGCGGCCCGCTGCTCAACACCCGCGGCGAGGTGGTCGGCATCAATTCGCAGATCTTCTCCGCCTCCGGTGGCTACATGGGCATCAGCTTCGCCATTCCGATCGACCTGGCGATGAGCGCGGTGGAGCAGATCAAGAAGACCGGCAAGGTCAGCCGCGGCCAGCTGGGCGTGATGGTTGGCGCGGTGACCGCCGACATCGCGCAGGGCTTCAAGCTGCCGGACAGCCGTGGCGCGCTGGTCAACCAGATGGTCGAGGACTCGGCTGCGGCGAAGGCCGGTGTGCAGCTGGGTGACGTCATCCGCTCGGTCAACGGCACCGAGATCGCCGCCTCCAGCGACCTGCCGCCGCTGATCGGCGCCATGCCGCCGGGCAGCAAGGTGCGGCTGGGCATCCTGCGCGACGGCAAGCCGCGCGAGATCACCGTGACCCTGACGGAACTGGCCGAGGACGCCGCGCGCACGGCCAATGCCCCGGCCACGGCCGGCGAGGACAAGCCGCAGGCCGGTGCCAACGCGCTGCTGGGGCTGGAAGTGGCCGACCTGACCGCCGCCGAGCGCCGCCAGCTGGGCCTGGATGCCGGCGAGGGCGTGCGCATCACCGCCGTGAACAGCCAGGCCGCGCGCGAGGCACGGCTGGCGCCGGGCATGGTGGTGCTGCAGGTCGGGCGTACCCCGGTCGGCAGCGTGGCCGCGCTCAACCGCGAGCTGGCCGGCTACAAGAAGGGCGACGTGGTGATGCTGCTGGTGCGCGCGGGCGCCAACAGCGCCTTCGTCGCGGTCCGTGCCGGCGGCTGAACCCGATATTCATCAAGCTGTACGCAGGGGCCGCCTCCGGGCGGCCCCTGCCGTTGCGGCGGCCGCCCTGTGCGGGCTGCCCGCCGGCCGTGCGATAATGGCGCGTTATCCTGACGACGCGACGCGCCGCCGCCACCTTATGTCTGCCGATTCGATGCGGAACATCCGCAATTTCTCCATCATCGCCCACGTCGACCATGGCAAGTCCACCCTGGCCGACCGCATCATCCAGATCTGCGGCGGCCTGACCGCGCGCGAAATGGAAGCGCAGGTCCTGGACAACAACCCGATCGAGCGCGAGCGTGGCATCACCATCAAGGCGCAGTCGGTGTCGCTGCCGTACACCGCGCGCAACGGCGAAACCTACTACCTGAACTTCATCGACACCCCCGGCCACGTCGACTTCTCCTATGAGGTCAGCCGTTCGCTGGCCGCCTGCGAGGGCGCGCTGCTGGTGGTGGACGCGGCGCAGGGCGTGGAAGCCCAGTCCGTGGCCAACTGCTATACCGCGGTGGAGATGGGCCTGGAAGTGGTGCCGGTGCTGAACAAGATCGACCTGCCCACCGCCGACACCGAGCGCGCCAAGGCCGAGATCGAGGCGGTGATCGGCATCGACGCCACCGACGCGGTGCCGGTATCGGCCAAGACCGGGCTGAACGTGGAAGAGGTGCTGGAGGCCATCGTCCACCGCATCCCGCCGCCGGCCCCGCGCGATACCGACAAGCTGCAGGCGCTGATCATCGACTCCTGGTTCGACAACTACCTGGGCGTGGTCTCGCTGGTGCGGGTGATGCAGGGCGAGGTCAAGACCGGCGACAAGCTGCTGGTCATGTCCACCGGCCGCAACCACCAGGTCGACGCGGTGGGCGTGTTCACGCCCAAGCGCAAGGTCACCGGCAAACTGTCGGCCGGCGAGGTGGGCTGGATCACCGCGTCGATCAAGGACGTGCACGGCGCGCCGGTCGGCGACACCCTGACCCTGGCCGCCGACCCGGCGCCGGCGCCGCTGCCCGGCTTCCAGGAAATGCAGCCGCGCGTGTTCGCCGGCCTGTTCCCGGTCGACGCCGAGGACTACCCGGACCTGCGCGAGGCGCTGGACAAGCTGCGCCTGAACGACGCCGCGCTGCGCTTCGAGCCGGAAAGCTCCGAGGCGATGGGCTTCGGCTTCCGCTGTGGCTTCCTCGGCATGCTGCACATGGAGATCGTGCAGGAGCGCCTGGAGCGCGAGTACGACCTGGACCTGATCAGCACCGCGCCGACCGTGGTCTACGAGGTGCTCAAGAGCGACGGCTCCATCGTGATGATGGACAACCCGGCCAAGCTGCCCCCGGTCAACCAGGTCGAGGAGATCCGCGAGCCGATCATCCGCGCCAACGTGCTCACCCCCGAGGAGTACATCGGCAACATCATCAAGTTGTGCGAAGAGAAGCGCGGCACCCAGATCGGCATCAATTACCTGGGCAGCCAGGTGCAGATCAGCTACGAGCTGCCGATGGCCGAGGTGGTGCTGGACTTCTTCGACAAGCTCAAGTCGGTCAGCCGCGGCTATGCGTCGCTGGACTACCACTTCGTGCGCTTCGAGGCCGGCCCGTTCGTGCGCGTGGACGTGCTGATCAACGGCGACAAGGTCGACGCGCTGTCGCTGATCGTGCACCGCAGCCATGCCGACCGCCGCGGCCGCGAGCTGTGCGAGAAGATGAAGGACCTGATCCCGCGGCAGATGTTCGACGTCGCCATCCAGGCCGCCGTCGGCTCGCAGATCATCGCCCGCACCACGGTCAAGGCGATGCGCAAGAACGTGCTGGCCAAGTGCTATGGTGGCGACGTTTCGCGCAAGAAGAAGCTGCTGGAGAAGCAGAAGGAAGGCAAGAAGCGCATGAAGCAGGTCGGCCGCGTGGAGATCCCGCAGGAAGCCTTCCTGGCCGTGCTGCAGATGGACAACAAGTAAGAGGCCAGGGGTCTCCGGCCCCCGGTCCCCGCACTCAAGGACTCTGGAATGAAATGGTTTGAAATCGCCCTGGTGGTGCTGACCCTGGGATCGGGCCTGGTCCTGCTGCTGGACAAACTGTTCCTGGCCAAGCGCCGCGCGACCAAGGGCAGCCTGCTGGACAGCGAAGAACCGGCGCTCGTCGATTACTCGCGCGCGTTCTTCCCGGTGCTGGCGGTGGTGCTGGTGCTGCGCAGCTTCATCGCCGAGCCGTACAAGATCCCGTCCAGCTCGATGATGCCCAACCTGCTCATCGGCGACTTCATCCTGGTCAACAAGTTCGCCTACGGCATCCGCCTGCCGATCACCAACACCAAGGTGATCCCGACCGGCGAGCCCAAGCGCGGCGACGTGGTGGTGTTCCAGTTCCCCGGCCACCCGGACATGCCCGGTGACCCGCAGCGCGGCGAGAATTTCATCAAGCGCGTCATCGGCCTGCCGGGCGACCGCATCGGCTTCCACGGCGACACCCTGTCGATCAACGGGCAGCCGCTGGCCTACGAGATCAAGGGCGAGTACGTGGGCAAGGGCCGCGGTGCCGAAATGAATGGCGCCACCCTGCTCGGCGAGGCGTTGCCGGGCCGTCCGCACACCGTGCTGGAGTACCTGGGCCGCGCCAATCCGGCCGGCCAGGGCGACTGGCAGGTGCCGCAGGGCCAGTACCTGGTCATGGGCGACAACCGCGACAACAGCGACGACGGCCGTTTCTGGGGCTTCCTGCCGGAGCAGAACCTGCGCGGCAAGGCGTTCCTGATCTGGCTCAACTGCAGCGGCTGGTTCTGCAAGGACGGCTTCGAGCCGTCGCGGATCGGCTCGGGCATCCAGTAACCTAGGCGCAAACCGGGGGAGAATGCTATGAATCGCAAGCAAGGCGGCATGACGCTGACGTCGTTCCTGATGGTGCTGGCCGTGGTCGGTTTCGCGCTCTACGTGGGCATGAAGCTGTTCCCGATGTACCAGGAGTTCTACGCGGTAAAGACCTCGATGAAGGCGCTGGCCAAGGAGCCGGGCACGTCGGATCCGGCCAAGGCGCAGGAGCTGTTCTTCAAGCGCATGGACATGAACTACTCGGACAGCGTCAAGCGCGACAACATCAAGTTCGACCGCATCGACGGTGGCGTGCGCATGAACGTGAGCTATGAAGTGCGCCGCCCGCTGGTCGGCAACCTCGACATCGTCGGCCGCTTCGAGAACTCCCAGGACCTGACCTCGCACGGTGAGTAGGACGGTGACGCGGGGTGACCGCATCGGCCACCCGTTCCGGGATCCGGGTCTGCTGCGGCAGGCCCTGACCCATCGCAGCGCGGGCGCGCCGCACAACGAGCGCCTGGAGTTCCTCGGCGACAGCATCGTCAACCTGATCGTGGCCGAGGCGCTGTTCGCGCGCTGGCCCAAGGCCGACGAAGGCGCGTTGACCCGGGCGCGGGCGGCGCTGGTGTGCGAAGCCGCACTGGCGGCCATGGCGCGTACCCTGGACCTGGGCGAGCGCCTGACCCTGGGCCCCGGCGAGATGAAATCCGGTGGCCACCGCCGCGATTCGATCCTGGCCGACGCCTTCGAGGCGGTGGTGGCGGCGATCTACCTGGATGCCGGGTTCGAGGCCTGCCGTGCGCGGGTGTTGCCCTGGTTCGAGGCGCCGATGGCCGCGGTGCCGGTCGGCAAGCCCGAGAAAGACCCCAAGACCCGGCTGCAGGAATGGCTGCAGGCGCGGCAGAAACCGCTGCCGGTGTATGAACTGGTATCGGAAACCGGCGATGACCATGCCCGGCATTTCCGGGTACGCTGCCGCCTGACCGACCCGGATGTGACCACCGCGGGCGAGGGCAGCTCCCGGCGGCTGGCCGAACAACAGGCGGCTGCGGCCGCGATCGAGCAACTGGATTCCAAGTGAACGACACCTCCTCCCACCGCTGTGGCAGCGTCGCCGTCATCGGCCGCCCCAATGTCGGCAAATCGACCCTGACCAACGCCCTGGTGGGCGCCAAGGTCAGCATCGTCTCCAACCGGCCGCAGACCACCCGTCACCGCCTGCTGGGCATCGCCACCTTCCCCGAGGGGCAGCTGGTGCTGGTCGACACCCCCGGGCTGCACCGCCAGCAGAAGCGGGCGATGAACCGGGTGATGAACCGCGCCGCGCGCGGGTCGCTGGAAGGCGTGGACGCCGGCCTGCTGGTGATCGAGGCCGGGCGCTGGGACGAGGAGGACACGCTGGCCTTCAACGTGCTGCGCGACGCCGGCATCCCGGTGCTGCTGGTGGTCAACAAGGTCGACCGGCTGAAGGACAAGGGCGCGCTGCTGCCGTTCCTGCAGGAAATCACCGAAGGCCGCGACTTCGCCGGCGTGCACCCGATCTCGGCGCAGAAGCGCAATGGCCTGGAAGCACTGGTGCGCGACGTGCTCAAGCTGCTGCCGGAGGCCCCGCCGATGTTCGGCGAGGACGAGATCACCGACCGCAGCCAGCGCTTCCTGGCCGGCGAACTGGTGCGCGAGCAGTTGATGCGCCAGCTCGGCGAGGAGCTGCCGTATGCGACCACGGTGGAGATCGAACGCTTCGCCGAGGACGGCAACCTGCTGCGCATCGGCGCGGTGATCTGGGTCGAGCGCGAGGGCCAGAAGGCCATCGTGATCGGCAAGGGCGGCGCACGGCTGAAGGAAATCGGCGCCAAGGCCCGCCTGCAGATGGAGCGCCTGTTCGGCGCCAAGGTGTTCCTGGAAACCTGGGTGCGCGTACGCGAAGGCTGGTCCGACGACGAGGCCGCGCTCAAGGCGTTCGGTTACGAGTGAGGCCGGTAACGGGGGCGGGCGACCAGGAATGAGGGCGCGCGCGTAGTCGGCTCCGCACCGTCGTGCCACGGCCCGCGGGTGGCAGGTGGCCGGCGCTCTGCCAGACTGCGGACGCGGCACGGTTGCATCCCCCGACCCCTGCTTCCCACTCCCGGCTCCAGCGCATGCGCATCGACGACGAACCCGCTTACGTGCTGCATGCGCGCCCCTGGCGCGAAACCAGCCTGTTGGTCGAGGCGCTGACCCGCGGGCATGGCCGCATCGGCCTGCTGGCGCGTGGCGTGCATGGCCCGAAAAAGCAGCTCCTGCGCGCCGCGCTGCAGCCGCTGCAGTCGATCCGCCTGGATGCGGTGATGCGCGGCGAACTGGCGCAGCTGCGGCGCGCCGAGAGCCAGGACGCGGCACCGCGGCTGCATGGGCAGGCGATGCTGGCCGCCTTCTACGTCAACGAACTGGTGCTGCGGCTGGCGCCGCGCCACGACCCCTTGCCCGAGCTGCACCATGCCTATGGCCAGGTCCGCGGCCGGCTGGCCGACGCGGCGGGGCTGGCGTGGGCGCTGCGGTGTTTCGAGCGCGACCTGCTCGAGGCGCTGGGGTTCGGTTTCGACTGGACCTGTACCGCGGACGGGCAGCCCATCGATCCGGCGGCCCGCTACCGGCTGGACCCGCAGGAGGGGCCGCTGCGGCTGCTCAGCGAGCGCAACGCCAGCGAACGCCGGGGCCTGGCCACCGGCGCGGCGCTGCTGGCACTGGCCGCGGACCAGCCGCCGGCGGCGGCCGACATCGCCAGCCTGCGGCCGCAGATGCGCGCGGTGCTGCTGCACCACCTGGGGGGGCGCGGGCTCAAGTCCTGGGAAATGCTGGGGGATTTGAGAGGCAGGAGTGAGTGAAGAGGAGTGAGGAGTGAGAAAAGGCAGGAGCAAAAGCCGTCATCTCCACGAAGGCGGAGATCGCTCTTGCTTCTTCTCACTCCTCACTCCTCTTCACTCACTCCTGGCTTCAATGCAGTAGCGCACTCACCGCCGCATCGAACTGGCGCCGCGCCATGTCCGACTCCGGCGCCTGGTGCAGTTGCCGCACCGCGCGGCCGAGCCGCGAGGCGCCGACGAAACCGCAGCTGGCCTGCAGCCGGTGCAGCTGCCGGCGCAGGGCGCCATCGTCATGCTGCCGCAGCGCCACCGACACCGCGTCGCGGGCCACCGGCAGTTCGGACAGGAACAGTTCGCGCAACGCCACGACATGCGCCTGCTGGCCATTGAGCGCGCTCAGCGCCGCGCCTTCGTCCCAGTCGGGCGCGGCCGCATCCTCGCTGGCCGGGGCCTCGCCGGCGGTGGCCTGGCCGAGGCCCTCACGCACCGCGGCCTGCAGTTCGGCGCGGGTCATCGGCTTGACCAGTACCCGCTCGAAACCGGCCTCGTGCAGCGACCGCCGGATGTCCGCGCCATTGTCGGCGGTGTGCGCCAGCGCGGGCACCTGCGGGTGCAGCGCGCGCAGCTGCCGCAGCAGCGCGTGGCCGCTGCCATCGGGAAGATGGACGTCCACCAGCCACAGGTCGTAGCGGACGGCGCTGCCCATCCGCAATGCCTGCGCGACCGAGCCGGCGATGTCGACCGTGGCCGGCAACGCTTCCAGCGCGGCCCGGAAAAAGCCCTGGCTGGTCGCGTCGTCCTCGACCAGCAGCAGGCGCGGTGGATGCCCCTGGGCGTGCGTATTCATATGCTGCCTCCATGTCAGCCGTGCCCGGCATCATTGGCGATGTGGCCGTGCCGCGCAAGCGGCGGAAGTCAGGCCGATGTGCATCTGCGACAATGGCGCCCCGCAACCCGCAGCCTTTCGCCACGTGGCCCGATCCAGATCCCGCATCGACAAGACCCCGTTCCAGACCGACATCCTCGACCTCAGCCATGACGGACGCGGCGTTGCCCGCCGTGAAGGCGAGGGCGGCAAGGTGACCTTCGTGGCCGGTGCGCTGCCTGGCGAGACGGTGATGGCCGAACAGACCGGCAAGAGCCGCCATTTCGACGAGGCGCGGACCGTGGAGGTGCTCACGGCCTCGCCGCACCGGGTGCAGCCCCGCTGCCCGCATTTCGGCGTCTGCGCCGGCTGCGTGCTGCAGCACCTGGACGAGGGCCAGCAGATCGTGGCCAAGCAGCAGGTGCTGATGGACAACCTGACCCGCATCGGCCATGTCAGCCCGGGCACGGTGCTGGCGCCGCTGGTCGGCGACAACTGGGGGTATCGGCGCAAGGGCCGGTTCTCGGTGCGCCGGGTCGAGAAGAAGGACAAGACCCTGGTGGGCTTCCGCGAGCAGGACCCGCGCTTCGTCGCCGACCTGTCGCAGTGCCTGACCGTGATTCCCGAGATCGGTACCCGGGTGGCGGCACTGTCGGCCTTCATCGAGGGCCTGGACGGCAAGCGCGACATTCCGCAGATCGAGTTCATCGGCGGCGATGCCGCCATCGCCCTGACCGTGCGCCACCTGCAGCCGCTGTCCGACGCGGACCGCCAGGCCTGGCAGGCGTTCGGCCAGCAGCACGGCTTCGCCATCTATCTGCAGCCCGGCGGGCTGGAGTCGGTGCATCCCTTGTGGCCGGCCGACGGCGTGCCGCTGTCCTTCGCGCTGCCGCAGTGGGACGTGGAGCTGGCGTTCCGTCCGCTGGACTTCATCCAGGTCAACGCCAAGCTCAACCAGCAGATGATCGCGCATGCGCTGGCCCTGCTGGACGCACAGCCGGACGAGCGCGTGCTCGACCTGTTCTGCGGCCTGGGCAATTTCACCCTGCCGCTGGCGCGCACCGTGCGCGAGGTGGTGGGCGTGGAGGGCGAGGCCGGGCTGGTGGTGCGGGCGAGGGAAAACGCGCAGCGCAACGGCCTGGACAACGCGCAGTTCTTTGCCGCCGACCTCACCCAGGACCAGCGCGCCGCGCCGTGGATGCGGCAGGGCTTCGACAAGCTGCTGCTCGACCCGCCGCGCTCGGGCGCGATCGACGTGCTGCAGCAGCTGCCGCTCAAGCAGTTCAAGCGCATCGTCTACGTCAGCTGCCACCCCGGTTCGCTGGCGCGCGATGCCGGTTACCTGGTCAACGAACAGGGCTTCACCCTGGTCTCGGCCGGCGCGATGGACATGTTCCCGCACACCGCGCACGTGGAAAGCATCGCGGTGTTCGAGAAAAAATAAAATCCGCGCACAGGGATGTGCAGCCGCTCCTGCGGGGGGATTGGCGCCGGTTGACTCCGCGCGCACGGACGTGCGCTGCTTCGGCATCAACGAATCGCACGCGCAGCGACGCGCGGGGTCACGCGGGAAACGCGCACCAACGGGCGCACCAACGAGGTGGTGATGGGCATCGAGATCGAACGCAAATTCCTGGTCACCGGCGACGCCTGGCGCGCTGCCGCGCATGCCGTCATCCCGATGGCGCAGGGCTACATCAATGACATGGCGGCGATGGACAGCGGCGCGCAGAAGGCTTCGGTGCGGGTGCGCATCCAGGGCGATGCGGCGTACCTGAACATCAAATCGCGCGAGCTGGGCCATACCCGCCAGGAGTTCGACTACCCGGTGCCGGTGGACGAGGCCCGCGAACTGCTGGTGCTGTGCGTCGGCGGCCTGGTCGACAAGCGCCGCCACCTGGTCAGGCACGCCGGCCTGCTGTGGGAAGTGGACGAGTTCCTCGGCGACAACGCCGGGCTGGTGGTGGCCGAGGTGGAGCTGGAAAGCGCCGACCAGCCATTCGACAAACCGGACTGGGCCGGTGCCGAAGTGACCGACGCGCCGCGCTACTACAATCTCGCCCTGGCCTCGCACCCCTACACCCGTTGGAGCGCCGCCGAGCGCGGCTGAGCCCCCGGGAGAACAGAAGGAACCCCCATGCGCATCGACATCTGGTCCGACGTGGTCTGCCCCTGGTGCTGGATCGGCAAGCACCGCTTCCAGCGCGCGCTGGCGCTGATGGGCGACAAGGCGCCGCAGGTGGAGGTGCGCTGGCATCCGTTCCTGCTCGACCCCGGCGCCGACGCCACGCCGGTACCGCTGCGCGAGGCCTACGCGGCCAAGTTCGGTGGCGCCGAGCGTACCGAGCAGATACTGGCGCAGACCCAGTCCACCGCCCGCGCCGAAGGCCTGCCGATGGATTTCGACCGCGGCCAGGTCCGGGTGACCACGCTGCCGGCGCACCGCCTGCTGTGGCTGGCCGGGCGCGAGGGCGTGCAGGACGCGGTCGGCGAGGCGCTGTTCCGCGCCCATTTCGAGCAGGGCCGCAACCTGGCCGACCCGCAGGTGCTGGCGGAGGCCGCGGCCGCCGGCGGCATTCCGGCCGCGCGCGTCGAGGCCCTGCTGGCCTCGGACGAAGGCCTGGCCGAGGTCCGTGCCGGGCTGGGACAGGCGCAGGCGCTGGGCATCCAGTCGGTGCCGACCTTCGTCATCAACGGCCGCTACGCGGTGCAGGGCGCGCAACCGCCGGAGGTGTTCATGCAGGTGCTGGAGAAGGTGGCCGCCGAGCTGGCGCCGGCGCCGGTGGCCGGGAACCATGAACCGGGCTGCGGTGCGGACGGCTGCAGCGTCTGACGCGGCGGGCGCCATCTGCGACAATGCCGGGCTTGGCCGTATGGGAATCCGCACATGCTTCTGATCGGCGTCGCCGGCACCACACTGACCGCACGGGAACGCGACTGGCTGCAGCATGACGCCGTGGCCGGCGTGGTGCTGTTCAAGCGCAATTTCGCTTCGCGCGACCAGGTGGTCGAGCTGACCGCTGCGATCCGTGCCGCCACCGCGCGTCCGCTGCTGGTGGCGGTGGACCAGGAAGGCGGCCGCGTGCAGCGCTTCCACGCCGGCTTCACCGAACTGCCGCCGCTGGACGGCTTTGGCCGGCTGCACGCCACCGACCCGGACGCCGCGCTGGCGCTGGCCGAGCAGCATGCCTGGCTGATGGCCAGCGAAATCCGCGCGACCGGGCTGGACCTGAGCTTCGCCCCGGTGGTGGACCTGGGGCGCGGCAACCTGGCCATCGGCAACCGCGCCTTCGCCGGGGACCCGCAGGTCGTGGCGGCGCTGGCCCAGGCCTATGTGCGCGGCATGCACGCGGCCGGCATGGCCGCCACGCTCAAGCACTTCCCGGGCCACGGCACGGTGCGCGAGGACACCCACCACGACACCGCCATCGACCCGCGCCCGCTGCACGCGCTGGAAGCGGAGGATCTGCTACCGTTCCGCGCCGGCATCGACGCCGGCGCCGATGCGGTGATGATGGCCCACGTCATCTACCCGCAGGTGGCGCCGGAACCGGCCGGCTACTCGCCGCGCTGGATCAACCAGATCCTGCGCGGGCAGATGGGCTTCCGCGGCGTGGTGTTCTCCGACGACATCGGCATGGCGGCCTCGTCCGCCGCCGGTGGGGTCAAGGCCCGGGTCGAAGCCCATCTGGATGCCGGCTGCGACGTGGTGCTGGTCTGCCACCCGGAGCTGGTCGAAGAATCGCTGCAGGCCGTGGCCGGCCGCAGCCTCAACACCGCCGCGCTGCTGGGCCTGATCGCCCACGGTGCCATGGGCTGGGGCGGCCTGCTGGCCGATGCCCGCCACGGCGATACCCGAACCCGTCTGCTCGAAACTCTTGGAAGAACCGCCTGATGTCCAAACTCACTCTTGCACAAGCCGTGGCCCAGGCCGACCTGCTGGTCGATCGTCCCGCCATCGACCAGGCCATCGCCAGCATCGCCGACGCCATCGCGCGCGATTACAAGGGCGAGGTGCCGGTGTTCCTGTCGATCATGAATGGCGCGCTGCCGTTCGCCGGCCAGCTTGCGCTGGAACTGGGCGCGCGCGGCCAGGATGCGCAGTTCGACTACATGCAGGCCTCGCGCTACCACGGCGAGAGCGGTGGCGAGCTGGTCTGGAAGCACCGCCCGGTATCCTCGCTGTTCGGCCGCCGCGTGCTGCTGGTGGATGACATCCTCGATGAGGGGTTCACCCTGCAGGGCGTGCGCGACTGGTGCCTGGAACAGGGCGCTACCGACGTCCGTATCGCGGTGCTGACGGTCAAGAAGCACGACCGCTGCCTGGACGGCGTCAAGGCCGACTACGCGGGCATCGAGCTGCCGGACCGCTTCGTCTTCGGCTTCGGCATGGACGTGAGCGAATCGCTGCGCTCGCTGCCGGCGATCTACGCGATGAAGCAGTAACGGCCGGGTAACCGGTCCGCGCGATCGCGCTGCCGCCTCCCGCGCAACGCGCGCCGACCCGCAGCGGCCGGGGTGCGGGCCGTGTCCCGGGCCCCGGCGCGCTGGTGGGCGCCGGCGTGCGGCCGCTACGATGACGGGGCCACGCCCCGTGTCGCCCCCGACTGCGTACAGAAACCAGGAAACCACGATGGACGATATCGCACTGGCCGTGATCGGCGGCACCGGTGTCTACAAGCTCGCCGCGCTGGACGATGTCCAGGCCCATGAGGTCCCGACCCGCTACGGTGCGCCGTCGGGCCCGGTGCGGGTCGGACGGCTGGATGGCCGTCGGGTGGCGTTCCTCGCCCGCCATGGCGAAGGGCATTCGATCCCGCCGCACAAGGTCAACTACCGCGCCAACCTGGCCGCGTTGAAGCAGCTGGGCGCCACCCGCGTGCTCGCCCTGAACACGGTCGGCGGCATCACCGGCGATTTCGGTCCGCGCGTGCTGGCTTGCCCGGACCAGCTGATCGACTACACCTGGGGCCGCGTTTCCACGCTGTGCGAGGAGGAGGGCAGCGAGGTGCTGCACGTGGATTTCGGCCATCCCTATACGCCTGCGCTGCGCGCGCAGGTGCTGGCCGCGGCACGTGCGCGTGGCGTCGCGGTGCATGACGGCGGCTGCTATGGCGCCACCCAGGGCCCGCGCCTGGAGACCATCGCCGAAATCGCGCGGATGCGCCGCGACGGCTGCGACCTGGTCGGCATGACCGGCATGCCCGAGGCCGGGCTGGCACGCGAGCTGGGGCTGGATTACGCCTGCCTGGCCATCGTCGCCAACTGGGCGGCGGGCTGCGGTGACGCGGCCGAGATCACCATGGAAGAAGTGCTGGCCAACGTCGCCGCCGCCTCGGCTGGGCTGCCCGCGCTGGTGGGGGAGCTGGCCCGGGGGTGATTGTCATCGCGGCCCAAGCTTTGCATACTCCGCGAGCGCGCTTCATTCAGCGTGCATCAATCCATTCATCGAACAAGGTCTCGCATCACCATGCCGAACGGTACCGTCAAGTGGTTCAACGACGCCAAGGGATTTGGCTTCATCTCACCGGAGGACGGCAGCGCCGATGTCTTCGCGCACTTCTCCGCGATCAATTCCAAGGGTTTCCGCAGCCTGCAGGAAGGACAGCGCGTCAGCTATGACGTGACCCAGGGCCCGAAGGGCGCCCAGGCTTCCAATATCACGCCGGTCGAGTGATCCACTCGGCTGTGCCGGAAAAACCCCGCCGAGGCGGGGTTTTTTTTTAGCCGGCCGCCTCCGGGGAACGCAATGAACAGGTCACTGGATATCGCCATCGTCGGTTACGGCACCGCCGGCCAGTCGCTGGCCGTGCTGCTGTCGCGCGACGGCCACCGCGTGCAGGTATTCGAACGCGCGCCGCGGCCCGGGCCGGTGGGCGCCGGCTTCCTGCTGCAGCCCAGCGGGCTGCAGGTGCTGTGGCGGATGGGCCTGCTGCCGCAGGTGCTGGCCCATGGCGCGGCGGTACGCCGCCTGTACGGCGAGACCCCGTGCGGGCGCGCGGTGATGGACATGCGCTATGCCGGGCTGGATGCGCGCCTGCACGGGGTGGGCATGCAGCGCGGGGCGCTGTTCGCGCTGCTGGACGCGGCGTGGGAGCCTGGCGACGCACTGCACGTGGACTGCTGCATCGGCGCCATCGACGACGGCCTGCGCCGGGTACGCGACCAGCACGGGCAGTGGCACGGCCCCTTCGACCTGGTGGTCGCCACCGACGGCGCGGCGTCGGCGTTGCGCGCGCAGGTGCGCGGCACGCGGCTGGACCGCCCGTACCCGTGGGGCGCGCTGTGGTGCCTGCTGCCGGCCGGCGACTGGCCGTTCGTCGACGAACTGCGGCAGCGCTACGTGGCCGCGCGGCGGATGATCGGCCTGTTGCCGGTGGGCACGCGCCCCGGCGACGCGGTGCCGCGGCTGAGCTTCTTCTGGAGCCTGCCGGGCGATGGCTTCGAGGCCTGGGAGCGGGCCGGGCTCTCGCCCTGGCTCGACGAGATCGCGCAGCTGTGGCCGGAGGCACGGCTGCGGATGCAGGACATCGGCATGCCGTCGCAGCTGGCGCGGGCCAGCTACCGCGACGCGGTGCTGGACCGCTGGTACCGCGGCCGCCTGGTGCTGGCCGGCGACGCCGCGCATTCGATGAGTCCGCAGCTCGGGCAGGGCGTGAACATGGCGCTGCTCGACGCCCTGGCCCTGCGCGACGCACTGCGCGGGCAGCCCGACCTCGATGCGGCATTGGCGCATTACCAGGCAACCCGCCAGGCGCATGTGCGCCTGTACCAGTTCTGGAGCCGCTGGCTGACGCCGCTGTTCCAGTCCGACCGCGACTGGATCGCGCATGCGCGCGATCTCCTGTTCGGGCCGCTGGGGCGCATGCCGGGCGGGCGCGGGCACATGCTGCGCGTGCTCAGCGGCACCCAGCAGGGGGTGTTCGGCACGTTGCCGCTGGCGCCCGGGTTCGTACAGGCGCTGGCCACCGGCGGCTGAGCCGGCCGCCCCGGCGCCGTACGGCGCGGTCCCGGCGTGCGGCAGAATGGACGGCATCCTCCCGTGCGCAGGGGCCGGCCATGAACACCGAAGCAGCGCCGTTCGAAACCCACGTGGTATTCAACCAGCCGCCGCCGTTTCCCGAATGCAACCTGTGGCGCGACGACCGGGTGCTGCGCGAGGCGGTCGCACGCGAAGGCGGCGGCGCGTTCGCCACGGCGCTGGACGACTACGGCGCGCTGGCTGGCGGCGAACTGTACCGGCTCGGCTTCGACGCCAACCGCAACCGGCCGCTGCTGCGCACCCACGACGCGCAGGGCCAGCGCATCGACACCGTGGATTTCCACCCCGCCTGGCACCGCTTGATGGACGCGGCCAAGGCGCACGGCGTGGCCGGGCTGTCGTGGCGGCAGCCGCAACCGGGCGCGCACGTCGCGCGCGCCGCGTTGAGCTTCCTGCACCACCAGGCGGAGGCGGGCAGCAGCTGCCCGCTGACCATGACCCATGCCGCGGTGCCGGTGCTGCGCCGCGAACCGGCGCTGGCCGAGTGGGCGGCCAAGGCCGCCGCGCCGCACTACGACCCGCGCGACCTGCCCATCGCGCAGAAGCCCGGCATCACCATAGGCATGGGCATGACCGAGAAGCAGGGCGGCTCGGACGTGCGCAGCAACCGCACCTGCGCGACGCCGCTGGCCGGCGAGGGCGAATACTCGCTGGTCGGGCACAAGTGGTTCCTGTCCGCGCCCATGTCCGACGGCTGGCTGGTGCTGGCGCAGGCGCCGGGCGGATTGAGCTGCTTGCTGATGCCGCGGCGCCTGCCCGACGGTGCGCGCAACGGCTTCCGGCTGATGCGGCTGAAGGACAAGCTCGGCGACTGGGCCAACGCCTCGAGCGAGGTCGAGTTCTGCGGCGCGTGGGCAAGGCGCATCGGCGCCGAAGGGCGCGGCGTGGCGACCATCATCGAGATGGTGATGCTGACGCGGCTGGACTGCATGCTCGGCGCGGCCGCGGAAATGCGCATGGCGCTGGCCCAGGCGCTGCACCATGCACGGCACCGCCGCGCCTTCGGCCGGCGCCTGGTCGAGCAGCCGCTGATGGCCAACGTGCTGGCCGACCTGGCGCTGGAATCGGAGGCCTCCACCGCGCTGGCGCTGCGGGTCGCGCGCGCGGTGGATGCGGCCGCGCGCGACCCCGCCGAAGCGGCGTTCGCGCGCGTCGCCACGGCCCTCGGCAAATTCTGGGTCTGCCGGCGCGCGGCGGGCTTCGTCAACGAGGCGCAGGAGTGCCTGGGCGGTGCAGGCTACATCGAGGAATCGATGCTGCCGCGGCTGTACCGGCAGGCGCCGCTCAATTCGATCTGGGAAGGCAGCGGCAACGTGCAATGCCTGGACGTGCTGCGCGCGCTGTCACGCGAACCGCAATCGCGGCAGGCGCTGCTGCGCGAACTGGAGCAGGCGCGTGGGCGCGAGGCGGCCTACGACGCGGCGCTGGAGGCCTTGCCGCCCTTGCTGGACGGGGCAACGGTGGCCGAAGCCGCGGCACGGCGCGTGGCCGCTTCGCTGGCGCTGCTGCTGCAGGCGGCCACGCTGCTGCGGGCCGGGAGCCCGGTGGCGGGCCTGTTCGTGGCCGCGCGGCTGGCGGCGCCGCTGCCGCCCGCCTACGGCATGCTGGATGCGTCGGTGGCGTTCGCGGACATCCTGGAGCGGGCCGTGCCGGCACCCTGAGCGCGCTGGCCTCGGTAACCGGCATCCACGGCGCCGGACAGGTCGCTGGACGGCGTCGCCGCCGTCGCAGGGATCGCGCAGCCGCCCGCCAGGGACGGCTGCGCGACGGGGTGGGGACGATCAGTGCTTGGCGTCGTCCGCCTTCTGGCGCGCCTTCTCGGCCGCGTCGTGCGCTTCGTCGGCGACCTTCTGCGCGGCGTTGGCGGTGGCGGCGCTGGCATCGGCCGCGGCCTCCTTGGCGGCCGCCGACGCATCTTCGGCCGCGGCGCTGGTGGCGTTGGCCGCGCGGTCCAGCGCATGCTCCGACTTGGCGGCGGCCTCGCGGGTGGCGTCGGCGGCACGGTCGGCGGCGCTGTGGGCGGCGTCGGCCGCCGACTCACCGGCGTTGCGCGCGGCATCGGCGGCGTGGTCGGCCGCGGCTTCGGCATCGCGCTTGGCCTGTTCGGCATTGGGGTCGTTGCAGGCGGACAGGGCCAGCATCAGGCTGCCGGCCAGCAGCGGTACAAACAGCTTCATCGCGTTCTCCTGGGTTTGGGGGACGACGCGCGCAGCGTAGGCGGACGCGGATTCAGATTGCGTCAACGCCGACCCGGCACCGCCGGCTGCGCCGGCCATCGGCGCCTTGGGCGATCCGCGGCTGGGTGGCGCGCGCGCCTGGCCCCTGTGGCCGCGGGGAACAGGCGGGAGAAGGCAAAAAAAAAGCCGCTGGCGAACCAGCGGCTTTTCCGACTTGCGTCGAAGCAGAAGTTATTACTTCTTGGCTTCTTCGGCAGCGTCCTTGGCCTTGTCGGCCACGTCTTCAGCAGCCTTGGCGGTGTCGGCAGCGGCGCCGGCAGCGGCGTCGGTGGCGGCGCCGGCAGCGGCGGCAGCGGCGTCACCAGCGGCGTCAGCAGCGGTGGCGGCGGTGTCGGCAGCAGCCTGGGCGGCGTCGGCGGTTTCGGCGCCGGCGGCAGCAGCCTGGTCAGCGGCGGCCTGGGCGTCGGTGGCGGCTTCGTTGGCCGAAGCAGCGGCGTCCTGGGCAGCTTCCTGCTTCGAGCAGGCGGCCAGGGCCAGGCCCAGGGCCATCGCGATCAGCAGCTTGTTGATGCTCATTGTGTGAATCCTCGTCGTTAGATTAGGCAACGCGCCATTGCGCGCCTTAAACATGATGACAAGCCCGTTTGGGCTGTCAAGCGACCGCGCATTCATTTTTGTAAAAAAGGCATTAAGTCCAATCAAATCAATTCGATGGCGATGGCCGTTGCTTCGCCGCCGCCGATGCAGAGAGAGGCGACGCCACGCTTGAGGCCACGGCTGCGCAAGGCGTGGACCAGCGTGACCACCAGGCGCGCGCCCGAGGCGCCGATCGGATGGCCCAGCGCGCAGGCGCCGCCGTTGACGTTGAGCTTGTCATGCGGGATCCCGAGTTCACGGATCGGCGCCATCGCCACCACCGCGAAGGCTTCGTTGATCTCGAACAGATCCACGTCGCCGACCTGCCAGCCGGCCTTGTCCAGCACCTGCCTGACCGCACCGATCGGCGCGGTGGTGAACCACTCCGGCTCCTGCGCGTAGGTGGCGTGGGCGACGATGCGGGCCAGCGGCTGCACCCCGCGGCGCGCGGCGTCGGCGGCGTCCATCAGCACCACCGCGGCGGCACCGTCGGAGATGCTGGAGGAACTGGCCGCGGTGACGCTGCCGTCCTTCTTGAAGGCCGGCTTCAGGGTCGGGATCTTGGTGATGTCGGACCTGCCCGGCTGTTCGTCCTGGTCGACCTCGACCTCGCCCTTGCGGGTGGCCACCTTCACCGCGACGATCTCGTCCTTGAACGCGCCGGTGGCCTGCGCGGCCTGCGCGCGCTTGACCGATTCGATGGCGTAGGCGTCCTGCTCCTCGCGGGTGAAGCCGAACTTGGCGACGGTGCCTTCGGCGAACACGCCCATGGCCTGGCCGTCGTAGGGGTTGGTCAGGCCGTCCCAGGCCATGTGGTCCACCGCCTGGAAGTTACCGTAGCGGTTGCCGGTGCGCGAGTTCGGGATCATGTGCGGCGCGTTGGACATGGACTCCATGCCGCCGGCGACGACGATGCTGGCCGAGCCGGCCTTGATCAGGTCATGGCCCAGCATGATCGCTTTCATGCCCGAGCCGCACACCTTGTTGAGCGTGGTGCAGCCGGTGCTGGCCGGCAGGCCGGCGGCGAGCGATGCCTGGCGCGCCGGCGCCTGGCCGAGGTTGGCCGGCAGTACGCAGCCCATGATCACTTCGGACACATCGGCGGCGGCAACGCCGGACTGCTCCATGGCCGCGCGGATCGCGGTGGCGCCGAGGGTCGGGGTGGGGACGCCGTTGAACTGGCCGAGGAAGGAGCCGATGGCGGTGCGCTTTGCGGCGGCGATGACGATGTCGGACATGTGCGGTCTCGGTTGTATCCTGCAACGATTATCGAAAGCCGCCGGCGGGGTGCCCATTGGACCAACGGCACATCCCGGCAGACAGCGGTTTGTCGTTGCAGTATAGAAGGTGAGCCACCGCATGGCCGGCCGGTGGCCCCGTCCGCAGGGATACCGGTGTCCGGCCAGTCATGGGGGAGAGGGCATGCGCAACACGTTCAGGGGCCACACCGCACTGGCCGCTTCGATGGCACTGGCGCTGGCCGCCTGCGGCGGCGGCGGTGGCAGCAAATCGACCCCGCCACCGCCGCCCAGTCCGCCGCCGACCTCGCCGCCGCCCACTTCGACCACGCCGCAGCCGGCGATGGACGCGCATCTGGCGCTGACCAACGCCCGCGCCGCGCAGGCCGCCGGCTTCACCGGTGCCGGCGTCCGCATCGGCGTGGTCGATTCGGGCGTGATGCGCAACCATCCCACGCTGGCCGGGCGGGTGGTGGCCAATTTCAGCTACGTGGATCCGCGCCGCAACAATCTGGCGGTGGACGACGTGGTCGGTCATGGCACCACGGTGGCGCAGCTGGCCGCCGGTGCGGCCACCGGGCAATGGCCCGGGGGCATCGCGCCGGGCGCGCAGATCGTCTCGGCGCGCATCATCAACGACGAGCGGCCCAAGGACGATGGCTCCGGGCAGGGCAACGAGGTCACCGGTGGCCTGGGCATGGGCGGCGTCCATGACGACCTGATCCGCGCCGGCGTGCGCATCATGAACAACTCCTGGGGCGGGCTGTACTGGACGCGGCCGACGGTGACGGCGCAGATCGCCGCCGAGTACCGCCCGTTCATCGCCGGCAACGACGGGCTGGTGGTGTTCGCCACCGGCAACGAATCGCGCGCCAATCCCAGCGACATGGCCGCGCTGCCCAGCCAGCCGGGCGAGAATGGCTCGCGCCCGGCGGCCGACCTGGAGCGTGGCTGGCTGGCGGTGGCGGCGCTGGACACGGCCAACCCGGGGCGCCTGGCCGATTACTCCAACGCCTGCGGCGTGGCCCGCAACTACTGCCTGGTGGCGCCGGGCACGTCCGCCTTCGTGGGGCCCAGCGCCACGGCGTCGAACCTGTCCTACTACTACGGCAGCGGCACCTCCTACGCCGCGCCGCTGGTATCGGGCGCGGCGGCGCTGGTGTGGCAGGCGTTCCCGTATTTCGACAACAACCTGGTGCGGCAGACCCTGCTGGGCACCGCCACCGACCTGGGCGATCCCGGCCCGGATGCGGTGTTCGGCTATGGCCTGCTCAACGTCGGCAAGGCGGTGAAGGGCCCGGCCCGGTTCGACTGGGGCGACGTGACGGTGGACGTCAACCAGTTGGGGCTGGGATCGGTCTGGAGCAATGACATCAGCGGCGCCGGCGGGCTGGTCAAGCGCGGCGCAGGGGCGCTGACCCTGGCTGGTGCCAATACCTACGGCGGCGCCACCCGCATCGAACAGGGCACGCTGGCCCTGCGCGATGGCGCCTCGATACGCTCCAGCGTCACCCTCGTGCCGCGGTCCGATCCGACGCAGGCAGCCCTGCAGTTCATGGGCGGTGCCACCCGGGTGACCGGCAATGTCGACAACGGTGCCAGCATCGTGATGCTTGGCGGTGGCAACAGCAGCATCATCGACGGCGATTACCTGCAGCGCAGCGGTTCCCGCCTGCTGATCGCGCTGGGCGTCAATGCGCTGCAGGTCACCGGCAGCGCAACCCTGCAGGGCGGCGGGGTGCTGATCAACGGGGTGGTGCCCGGTTACGTGCCACAGGACGGCACGCGGCAGGGCCTGATCCGCGCCGATGGCGGTGTCAGCGGCCAGTTCGACGCGGCCCCTGCCGCCACCCAGAATGCCGGCGTTGCACTGCTGCAGGCCGGCTACGGTTATGACAGCCACAATGCCTGGCTGGACCTGCAGCGGGTCAACGTGACCGCGGCCGCGCGGGTGGCGGGCGCGGATGCCGCGGCGATGGCCGCGGCGCAACGGGTGGAGCAGGCCTTCGAGCTGCTCGATGGCGATGTGACCCTGCAGTCAGGTGCGTTTGCGGCCGGTGCCAGCGCCCTGCAGCGTGGCGGTGGCGGTTTCGACGGGCTGGGCGCGAGCCTGCGCAGCCTCACCGGCCAAGCGCATGCGCTGGCGCTGGCGATGACCTTCGACAGCATCGACATGAACCGGCGGGCCTTGTCTACCCAGTTCGGCGAGGACGGCAGCCGCGCCGACGGGGCCTGGTCGCGTTCGCTGGGGGAGGGCGGCCAGGGCGGCCTTGCCGGCGGCGACTACCGCCTGGGCGGCTGGATGCTGGGCCGCGAGACCGGCATGGGCGATGCCCGGGTGGGCTTCGCGTTCGGGCAGGTGCAGGCGCAGCTGGCCGGCGGCGAGGCCGGTGACCGCGGCCGCGACCGCCAGACCCAGGCCCGGTTCTATGCCGGGCGCCAGTGGGGCCAGGCATACGCGCTCGGGCAGCTCGGTGTGGGTTGCTACCAGCGCGAGCTGGATCGCGGCCTGCTGCTGGGCGGCGAACGTGCCGGGGTGATGGCGCGTTACGCCGGCCGCTTCCTGTCCGGCAGCGCCGAGGCCGGTTATCGCTTCGAGCTGGGACGGGGCGCGTTCACCCCGTACCTGGGCGCCGACTACGCCCGCATCGACAGCGACGCGTTCCAGGAGCAGGGCGGCTACGGGTTCGGGCTGAGCGCCGGCGGCTGGCAGGCCAGCCAGGTGCGCGGCCTGGCCGGCCTGCGCGCCGACTACCGCTGGCGCGGGCTGCAGCTGGGCGGCTACGCCGAGTGGCAGCAGGCGCTGTCCGCCGGCGCCGGGCCGCTGCAGGCACGCTTCACCGGCATCGATGCCTGGGCGCCGCTGTATGGCCTGCAGCCCGCACGCGCCGCCGGATTGTTCGGCGTGTCGCTCGATGCCTGGGTCGCGCGCGATGCGCAGCTGTCGCTGGGCTACGACCAGCGCCTGGGCGGACGCGGCGACAACCGGCAGCTGTCGCTGCGGTTCATGCGCGGGTTCTGAGCCAGCGGCGGCGGACATGCAAAAGGCGGGCGACCGGGTCGCCCGCCTTTTTTGTGCCGGCCGGGTGCGCTGGCTATTCGCCGCGCAGGCGGCTCATGCGCGGGGTGGCGCGGCCCAGCGGCATCTTCAGCTTGCCGATGGCTTCGATGCGGGCCTCGGCGATGCGGTCGGCCGCACGCTGCGGCGAGATCCCGTCGCGCTCGGACGCGTCGAAGATGCGGCCGAGGTTGTGGTAGATGCTGCGGATCAGGCGCATGGCGCGCTCGCGGTTGTAGCCGTCGATCTCCAGCGACACGTTCATCACGCCGCCGGCGTTGACCGCGTAATCCGGTGCCCACAGCACCCCGCGCCGATGCAGTTCGTCGCCCACCGCATGGCTGGCCAGCTGGTTGTTGGCGGTGCCGCAGATGACCTTGGCCTTGAGCCGGTCAAGCTCCTCCATGCCGATGGCGCCTTCCATCGCGCAGGGCGCGAACACGTCGGCGGCGACGTCGTAGATGGCATCGGGCTTGATCGCCTCGCAGCCGTACTCGGTGACCGCGCGCTGCACCAGCACCGGGTCCAGGTCGGTCACGTAGAGCTTGGCGCCGCGCTCGCGCAGCAGCTTCACCAGTTCCATGCCGATGTGGCCCAGGCCCTGCACGGCGATGCTGACCTTGCCCACTTCCTCGTGGCCGAACTTGCGGTTGATCGAGGCCATCAGCGCCTGCAGCGCACCGTAGGCGGTGAACGGGGCCGGGTCGCCGGAGCCGCCATGGACCTGGTGCACGCCGGTGACATAGCCGGTCTCCAGGTAGATCTGCTCCATGTCGTTGACGTCGCTGCCGACGTCCTCGGCGGTAATGTAGCGCCCGCCCAGCGCTTCGACCTGGCGGCCGAAGGCGCGGAACAGCACCTCGCTCTTGTCGGTGCGCGGGTCGCCGATGATCACCGCCTTGCCGCCGCCCACGTTGAGCCCGGCCAGCGCGTTCTTGTAGGTCATGGTGCGGCTCAGCCGCAGCACGTCGCGCAGGGCGTCGTCGCTGTTGGCGTAGGGCCGCATGCGCACCCCGCCCAGGGCAGGGCCCAGGGTGGTGTTGTGGATGGCGATGATCGCTTTCAGGCCGGCATCGCGGTTGTGGCAGAACACGACCTGTTCGTGCCCGGAAGTGGCGAGGGTTTCGAAAAGCATGGAAGCTCCGATGGGCGTTACTGCGACAACGTCCGTGATCCTGCAGACAACTGGTGGGCCAGAAAACAAAAATGCGACTTCGTCGTGGCGGTGACGGGTCGCGGGCGGCCATTCTAAAGCATTCGGCGGCCAGCGCATGTTCAGGCTGCCGCCGGCCGCGAAGGGGGCGCAGCCGCCGGGGGGCGGGGCGGTACGGCGGCCGGGTCACGCTGCGCTGCAACCTGACCTGCGCGGCGCGCGGCTCTATCATCGGTTTCAACAGAAACCGAGATGTCGCACGGCCCATGAGTACTCCCGCCCCCCACCTCCCGCAGACGCAGACGGAAACCAGCCCGCTGCGTTTCGTCACCGCCGCCAGCCTGTTCGACGGCCATGACGCGGCCATCAACATCATGCGCCGGCTGATCCAGGCGCAGGGCGCGGAAGTGATCCACCTGGGCCACAACCGCTCGGTGGAAGACGTGGTCCGCGCGGCGCTGCAGGAAGACGCCGACGCCATCGCGCTGTCGTCCTACCAGGGCGGCCATGTCGAGTATTTCAAGTACATGGTGGACATGCTGCGCGAGCGCGGCGCCGGCCACATCCGCGTGTTCGGTGGCGGCGGCGGCACCATCACCCCGGAGGAGATCCGCGAACTGCAGGCCTACGGCGTGGAGCGCATCTACCACCCCAACGACGGCATGAAGATGGGGCTGGTGGAGATGATCGAGGACGTGGTCCGGCGCGCCGGCGACGCCCGCGACACGGCACCGGCGGCGGACGACGCCAGCGTGCCCGGCATCGGCGACGAGATCGCCATCGGCCGCATGCTGTCGCGGCTGGAGGACGGCGCTTTCGGCGACGCGGAACTGGCGCACCTGCGCCGGCAGTGGCAGCTGGCCGGCGGCAGGACCCCGGTCATCGGCATCACCGGCACCGGTGGCGCCGGCAAGTCCAGCGTCACCGACGAACTGCTCAACCGCTTCCTGGCCAGCTTCCCGCAGATGCGCATCGCGGTGGTCTCGGTCGACCCGACCCGCCGCCGCACCGGTGGCGCGCTGCTGGGCGACCGCATCCGCATGAACTCGCTGCGCAGCCCGCGCGTGTACATGCGCTCGATGGCCACACGCCGCCAGCACGCGGCGATCAATACCGTGCTGCGCGACTGCATCGGTTTCCTCAAGTCGCTGGCCTACGACCTGGTGATCGTCGAGACCGCGGGCATCGGCCAGAGCGACTCGGAGATCGTCGATCTGGTCGATTTCCCGATGTACGTGATGACCAGCGACTTCGGCGCGCCCAGCCAGCTGGAAAAGATCGACATGCTCGACTATGCCGAACTGGTGGTGCTCAACAAGTTCGACAAGCGCGGCGCCGAGGACGCGCTGCGCGACGTGCGCAAGCAGTGGAAGCGCAACCGCGTGGCGTTCGCGATGAAGGACGAGGACGTGCCGGTGTACCCGACCATCGCCTCGCAGTTCAACGACCCGGGCATCAGCTGGATGTTCGCCAACCTGTGCCGGCTGCTGCGCGACAAGCGCGGCGCCGGGAACGCGGAGGCCGCAGCGCAGGGCGGCTGCGACTGGATGCCGGCCATCGACACCACGCTGAAGGAGCCGCGCGCGACCGTGCTGATTCCCGGCAGCCGGGTGCGTTACCTGGCCGAGATCGCCGAGCAGGGCCGTGCCATCAATGCCCGCATCGAATCGCAGGCCGAGGTGGCCGAGCGCGCCCAGGGCTGCTGGCAGGCGCTGAAAGAGCTGGGCGACGCCGCGCTGCCGGCGGCGCTGGACCTGTACCCGGCCGACGCCCTGACCGATGCCGCCGCCGACACCAGCCTGCGCACCCTGCGCCAGCGCTACAACGACGCGGCGCAGTCGCTGGATTCGGAAGCCCTGCGCCTGCTGCGCGAATGGCCGGCGCGGCTGAAGTCGATCACCGACGAGGTCAACGAATACCAGGTGCGTGGCAAGACCATCCGCGTGGAGAACTACCGCGAGTCGCTGAGCCACCAGCAGATTCCCAAGATCGCCGCGCCCACCTACCGCAGCTGGGGCGAACTGCTGGTGTTCCTGCAGAAGGAGAACCTGCCCGGTTCCTACCCGTACACCGGCGGCGTCTACCCGTACCGTCGCAGCGGCGAGGACCCGATCCGCATGTTCGCCGGCGAGGGCACCCCCGAGCGCACCAACCGCCGCTTCCATTACCTGAGCGTGGGCCAGCCGGCCGCGCGCCTGTCCACCGCCTTCGACAGCGTCACCCTGTACGGCGAGGACCCGGCGCCGCGCCCGGACATCTACGGCAAGATCGGCAACTCCGGGGTCAACATCCCCACCCTGGACGACATGAAGAAGCTGTACTCTGGCTTCGACCTGTGCGCGCCGACCACCTCGGTGTCGATGACCATCAACGGCCCGGCGCCGATGATCCTGGCGATGTTCATGAACACCGCCATCGACCAGCAGGTGGAGAAGTACCTGAAGGCCGACCCGGCGCGCTGGGCCGAGGCCGAGAAGAAGATCGCGGCGATGTTCGAAGGCCGTGCCCGTCCGCAGTACCACGGCGAACTGCCGCCGACCAACAACGGCCTCGGCCTGGGCCTGCTCGGCGTCACCGGCGACCAGCTGGTGGACGCCGACACCTACGCGCGGATCAAGGCCGAGACGCTGTCCACGGTGCGCGGCACGGTGCAGGCCGACATCCTCAAGGAAGACCAGGCGCAGAACACCTGCATCTTCTCCACCGAGTTCGCGCTGCGCATGATGGGCGACATCCAGCAATATTTCGTCGACCACGGCGTGCGCAACTTCTACTCGGTGTCGATCTCCGGCTACCACATCGCCGAGGCCGGCGCGAACCCGATCAGCCAGCTGGCCTTCACCCTGTCCAACGGCTTCACCATCGTCGAGTATTACCTGGCGCGCGGGATGAAGATCGACGACTTCGCGCCCAACCTGTCGTTCTTCTTCTCCAACGGCATGGACCCGGAATACACCGTCATCGGCCGCGTCGCCCGCCGCATCTGGGCGCGCGCGATGCGTGAGCGCTACGGCGCCAACGAGCGCAGCCAGATGATGAAATACCACATCCAGACCTCCGGCCGTTCGCTGCACGCGCAGGAGATCCAGTTCAACGACATCCGCACCACGCTGCAGGCGCTGTACGCCCTGTTCGACAACTGCAACAGCCTGCACACCAACGCCTACGACGAAGCCATCACCACGCCCACCGAGGAAAGCGTGCGCCGCGCGGTGGCGATCCAGATGATCATCAACAAGGAGCTGGGGCTGAACTTCTGCGAGAACCCTTGGCAGGGCAGCTTCATCGTCGACAAGCTCACCGACATCGTCGAGGAAGCGGTCTACAAGGAATTCGAGGCGATCAGCGAACGCGGCGGCGTGCTCGGCGCGATGGACACCATGTACCAGCGCGGCAAGATCCAGGAAGAGAGCCTGTACTACGAGCACAAGAAGCACGATGGCAGCCTGCCGCTGGTCGGCGTCAACATGTTCCTGCCGAAGGAGCATGCCGGCGAAGTGGCGACCGAGATCGAGCTGATCCGTTCGACCGAGGAGGAGAAGGGGCAGCAGATCGAGAACGTGCGCAACTGGCAGCGCAACCGCAATGCCCTGGCCCCGGCCGGCGAGACCTCGCACAGCCACGAGGTGGCTGGCAGCGCCTGCAGCGACGCCGGTGTCCACGATGGCCACGGCCTGGCCTACCTGCAGAACACCGCGCGCGAGCGCCGCAATGTGTTCGCGGCGTTGATCGAAGCGGTCAAGACCCACAGCCTCGGCCAGATCAGCCACGCGCTGTACGACGTGGGCGGGGAGTACCGGCGGAACATGTGATTGGCCGCGGCGGCAGGGCCCGAAGACGGGCCTCGCCGGTTTGCCGGGCGCACCCGGTGATGCCCGCTGGCCCGCAGCCGGGTCACCCGGGCGGATATCATGCCGTGCGGTCCGCCGCATACGGCATGGCGCGTCGGAATTGGGGGTGTTGCGCGGCCACGCGGGTAGCGGCGGCGGGCGCAGGTGCATCCGCCAGGATGAGCGCCCGCGCGGGCCGCCGCTGGACTGCCCGCTGGCGCTCGGTGACCATAGCCCCGTATGTCCGCCCTCACGCCCTCCACGAGCCTGCTGCGACTGCTGCCCGAGGCGGTGGTGCAGACCGATGCGCTGTGGGCGATCACCTACCTCAATCCGGCTTGGCACACGCTCACCGGGCATGCGGTGGAGGCGGCGCTCGGCCGGTCCCTGCTTGAATTCGTGCATCCCGACGACACCGGCACCCTGCGCTCGGGCATGCCGGTGTTCCGGTTGCGGTTCGCCGACGGGGATTACCGCTGGGTGCGGCTGCAGCTGCAGCCGGAGACCGACGAGGCCGAGCGGGTGCTCAGCCGCCAGGGCGTGCTGATCGAGGTCACCGAGGTCACCGAGCAGGTGCTGGTGGAAGTCCGCCAGCGCTTCCTGCGGTTGCTGGAAACCATCGACGGCGTGGTCTGGGAGGCCGAGCGCGGGGTGGGCAATACCTTCCTCAGCCCGCAGGTGGAGCGGCTGTTCGGCTACACGGTGGAGGAATGGCGCGCCGATCCGGGCTTCTGGCGCTCGCGCGTGCATCCCGACGACCTGGCCGAGGCGCTGGTCATCGACGAGGCCGCGTACAACGCCACGCACAGCTACGCCTACGAGATGAGCTACCGGCTGATCGCCAAGTGCGGCAAGGTGGTGTGGGTGCGCGACCTGTGCCGGGCGGTGGTCGAGCCGGGCCGGCCGAACCGCATGATCGGGCTGATGATCGACGTGACCCGCCAGAAGCACACCGAGCTGGAACTGCTGCGCTCGGACAACCGTTATGCGCTGGCCACCCTTGGCTCCAATGACGGCATCTGGGACTGGGACCTGCGCAGCGATGTCATGCACGTGTCCGAGCGCTTCCGCCGGATCGTGGGGATGGACGACGGCGAGCCGGTGCATCACGGTGGCTGGCACTTCCTGCAGCAGCTCATCGACCCCGACGACCGTGCGCGCGTGCAGCTGGCCTACCGCCGCCACCTGTCGGGGAACAGCCCGAATTTCTCGGTGGATTTCCGCGCCTTCCATGGTTCCGGGCGGCTGGTGTGGGTGAACTGGCGCGGCGTGGCCCAATTCGACGACGGCGTTGCCGTGCGCATGGCCGGCTCGCTCAGCGACCTGGCCGAACGCGGCAGCTCCTACGACGCGCTCACCAACCTGCCGGGCCGGCCGTTGTTCCGGGCCCGCCTGGCGCATGCCATCGCCGTGCACCGCGGCGAATCCGCGGCCGGGGCCGACGGGCCGGCGCGTGGTGGCACCACCATGTTCGCGGTGCTGCTGCTGGACCTCAACCGGTTCAAGGCGGTCAATGACAGCCTGGGCCACCATGTCGGCGACCAGTTGCTGCAGCAGGTGGCGCGGCGTCTTGAATCGTGCGTGCGCAACGCCGACCTGGTCGCGCGCATGAGTGGCGACGAGTTCAACCTGCTGCTCGAATCGATCGATCCCGGCGAAGCGGCCGAGCGTGCGCGGCAGATCGTCGCGGCGCTGGAGGTGCCGTACCTGATCGGCCCGCATACGGTGAGCAGCAGCGCCAGCATCGGCCTGGTCAGCAGCCAGTCCGGGCTGAAGACGATCGATGACTACCTGCGCACCGCCGATGCGGCCATGTACCGCGCCAAGAGCCGCTCGCTGGGCGTGTGCATCGCTTCATGACCGGCGTGCCGTGCAGCGGCACCGGCCGGCGTTGCCGTCGGACGGCGCCTTGCGTGGCGCTTTCTCCGGTGCCGGGACACTGAGCGCCCGGCGGGCAGGCGTGGTGCCTTTGCTGGCGGCGCATGACAGTTCGTATGCCACCCATGCCGCGTGGTTATGGATGCGCCGCGACAAGCGCTGCATGAAACGCGCCGGGTGCCTTGCGCCAGGCGTGTTTCCGCTGCGCGCACGCGGCTGTGCATGAAGCCGGCGGCGCACTGTCGGGCAGGCGGGCCCGTTGCTACCCTCGGCCGCACTTTCTGCAGACAGGCGGTGGCATGGACAGGCGGCGATTCCTTGGTGGTACGGCATTGGCGGGGGCGCTGTTGCCGCTGATGGGCACGGGCAGCGTGCTGGCGGCGCAACGTGGCGGGCGGTTGCTGCCGCTGCCGCTGGAGAAGGGCGATACGGTGGCGCTGGTCAGCCCGTCGGCGGCCAGCAGCGACCCGCTCAGCCTGCAGCTGGCGCGCGAGGCGATGGAAGCGCTGGGCTTCAAGGTCAAGACCGGCGCCCATTACGATGCGCGGCATGGGCATCTGGCCGGTACCGATGCCGAGCGCGCCGGCGACCTGAACGCCATGTTCGCCGACCGCCAGGTCAAGGCCATCGTCTGCGTGCGCGGCGGCTCCGGTGCGGCGCGGCTGCTGCCGCTGCTGGACTATGCCGCCATCCGCGCCAATCCCAAGGTGCTGCTCGGCTACTCGGACATCACCGCGCTGCATTGCGCGATCCAGGCCAGGACCGGGCTGGTGACCTTCCACGGGCCGATCGGCTCGGGCAGCTGGAACCCGTTCAACGTGGACCAGTTCGAGCGCCTGTTCTTCAAGCGCGAACTGATGCAGTACCGCAACAGCGTCGATACCGACGACGAACTGGTGCCGCGCAGGAACCGCACCCGCACCATCACCGGCGGCACCGCGCGCGGCGAGCTGGTGGGCGGCAACCTGACCGTACTGACCGCGCTGGCCGGTTCGCCGTACCTGCCCGATTTCAACGGCAAGATCCTGTTTCTGGAAGACGTGGACGAAGCGCCGTACCGTATCGACCGCATGCTCAGCACGCTCAAGCTGATGGGCGCACTGGACCGGATCGCCGGCTTCATCTTCGGCGAATGCACCGGCTGCACGCCCGGCGACGGCTATGGCTCGCTGACCCTGGACCAGCTGTTCGCCGACTACATCGCGCCGCTGAAGATCCCGGCCTTCCGCGGGGCGATGATCGGCCACATCCGCGAACAGTTCATCGTGCCGGTCGGCGGCCGCGTGGAGATGGATGCCGACGCCGGTACCTTCCGCCTGCTGGAACCGGTGTTCGCCGGGGGCTGAGCGGCGCCGGCGCTGCCTGCGCGCGGCCGCCATGGCGATGCCGTCGCCGCCGCCTATACTGGCGCGGCCGCCGGCTGGCGGTACCGGCATGCCACAGGGAGAAACGTCATGTCCATGCTCTGGCTGATGCGAACGCTGTCGTTGTCGTGGGCGCTGCTGCTGGCCGCCCCCGTGTCCGCGCAGGCCGCGACGGAGGAAAGCGAACTGCTGTTCCGCGGGGTCCGGGTGCTGGACACCGTGCGCGGCACGCTGGGCGCGCCCACCGACGTGCTGGTGCGCGGCCCGCATATCGCCGCGATCGGCGCGGCGGCGACACCGGCGGCCACGGCCACGGTGATCGAAGGCCGCGGCCGCACGCTGATGCCGGGGCTGATCGACGCGCACTGGCACAGCACGTTCACCGCGCTCTCGCAGGCGGACATGCTGGCCCTGGCGGACACGCCGGACCAGCTGGCCGCGCGGGTGGCGGCCGAATCCGAGCGCACCCTGCTGCGCGGCTTCACCAGCGTGCGCGACGTCGGCGGGCCGATCTTCGAACTGAAGGCGGCGATCGACGCCGGCCATGCGCGCGGCCCGCGCATCTGGCCATCCGGCGCCACCATCAGCCAGACCGCCGGGCATGGCGACATGCGCCTGCCGCACGAGCGCTCGCGGCGCTTCTTCGGCAAGCCGGCGCTGGCCGAGGAAATGGGCGCCACCTTCATCGCCGACGGCCGCGACGAGGTGCTCACCGCGGTGCGCGAGAACCTGCGCCGGGGCGCCAGCCAGATCAAGCTGATGGCCGGCGGCGGCACGTCCTCGGCCTACGACCCGGTGGACGTCACCCAGTACACGCTCGACGAGATGCGCGCCGCGGTGGAGGCCGCCGAGGACTGGGGCACCTACGTCACCGTGCATGCCTATACCGTGCGCGCGGTGCGCCGCGCCATCGAAGCCGGGGTGAAGAGCATCGAACACGGGCAGATGCTGGACGAGGACACGCTGCGGCTGATGGCGCGCCGTGGCGTGTGGCTGTCCAGCCAGACCCTGCGCGCGAGCACCGAGAACATGGATCCGTTGCGCCGCGAGAAGCGCAAGCCGGTGATCGACGGGCAGGCGCGCATGTGGGCCATGGCCAAGCGCGCCGGGGTGCGCATGGCGTGGGGCACCGACTTCCTGTTCGAGCCGGCGCTCAATGTCGAGCAGAACGCCTTCATCCTCGGCCTGCGGGAGTGGTTCACCCCGGCGGAGATCCTGCGCATGGTCACCCACGACAACGCCGAACTGCTGGCGCTGTCCGGCCTGCGCAGCCCCTATCCGGGGCGCCTGGGGGTGGTCGAGGAGGGTGCGCTGGCGGACCTGCTGCTGGTCGAGGGCAATCCGCTGGAGGACCTGCAGGTGATCGCCGATCCGGCGCGCCGCTTCGCGGTGATCGTCAAGGACGGGCGCATCGTCAAGGGCGGCGACTGACCACGCCGGGCCGGGCGGGCATCGCGCCCGTCCGCCGGGGCGCCGCCGCGGCGCCGGCAGACTGCCGCTGCTCGACCGCCGGCAGGGGAGGACCCGATGAGACTGCAGTTCAGGCCCGGGATCGTGCTGTCCTGCGTGGCGCTGGCGGTGCTGGCCGGTTGCGCGCACCGGCGGCCGACGGTGGCCATGGAACCGACGCCGGTGGCGCACATCGTGCCGCTGCCGGGCGCCATCCACGCCGGTCCCGGCGTGCTGCGGATTTCCTCGGCGGTGGTCGTGGAGGACGCGGGCGCCGCGCCCATGGCCCGGCGTGCGCTGGACGAACTGCTGGCGACGCTGCACATCGCCAGCGCCGACGTGGGCACGCCGCTGCGGCTGCAGCGGGTCGACGACCCCGCGCTGGGCGAGGAGGGCTACCGGCTGCTGGTGGACGATGCGATCCATCTGAGCGCGCGCACCGATGCCGGGCTGCTGCATGCGGTGCAGACCCTGCGGCAGCTGCTGCCGGCGCGCGCCGGCACGGATTACCGGCTGCCGCGGCTGGCGATCACCGACGTGCCCGCCTACCGCTGGCGCGGGCTGTCGCTGGACGTGGCGCGCAGTTTCCTGCCGGTTGACTACCTGGAAAGGCACATCGACCGCATGGCCCTGTTCAAATTGAACCGGCTGCACCTGCACCTGACCGACGACCAGGGCTGGCGGATCGAGATCAAGCGCTATCCCCGGCTGGCGGAAATCGGCGGCGCCAGCGCGGTGCAGGGCGGGCGCGCCGGTTACTACACCCAGGCGCAGCTGAGGCACCTGGTGGCGTACGCGCAGGCGCGCGGCGTCACCCTGGTGCCGGAGATCGACATGCCCGGGCACGTGCAGGCGGCGCTGGCCTCGTACAAAGCGCTGGCCTGCGACGACGTGGCCAACCGCGGCACCTACGCCGGCGTGGAAGTGGGCTTCAGCGTGTTGTGCCTGGACAAGCCCGAGGTGGTGTATCCCTTCGTCCGCGACGTGCTGGAGGAGGTGGTGGCGATCTTCCCGTCCAATGAAATCCACATCGGCGGCGATGAGATCAGGCACCCGCTGTACGCCGATTTCGTCGCCCGCACCGCGGCGATGGTGGACGCGATGGGGCGTACTCCGGTGGTCTGGGAGGAAGGATCGGTGGCCGCGATGAAGCCCACCGCGCTGGTGCAGCTGTGGAACGACGGCTATGCCATCGAGGCCGCGGTCGCCCGCGGCCACCGCTTGATCCTGTCGCCGTGCTCCTACCTGTACATCGACCACGGCAACCGTGCCGGCCAGCCCGGCGCCGACTGGTGCCGCGCCGAGGGCGTGCCGCTGGCCCGGGTCTATGCCTTCGACCCGACCCCTTACCGGACCGCGGTGGGCGTGGAAGCGGCGCTGTGGAGCGAGTTCGTGCATACCGACGCCGCCGCCGATGCGCGCCTGTGGCCACGCTTGGCGGCCGTGGCCGAGGTGGCATGGAGCCCGGCCACGCGGCGCGGCTATCCGGGGTTCGTGCGGCGCATGGCAGGGCTGCGCGCGCACCTGGACGCGCTGGGCGTCCATTACTACCCCGAGCCGGACCTGGGCTGGGGCGACGCCGCCGACACGCGCTGAGGCGTGCGCAGCGGCGGCGTCGCCCGCTCGCCGCGGCCGCACGGGATGCGCGTCCGGCTCGGTTAGCATTGCGCATCCCAACAAGGAACACCGCCCCATGCACCGCCTGCTGGTGGTCGACGACGACAGCGACATCCGCGGACTGCTGGCCGAGCAGCTCGGCCGCGCCGGCTACACGGTGAGCACCGCCGCCGATGGCGCCGGCATGCGTCACGCGCTGGCGCGCGAAGCCATCGACCTGGTCGTGCTCGACCTCAACCTGCCGCGCGAGGACGGGCTGGCGTTGTGCCGCGAGCTGCGCGCGCGCGCCAGCACCCCGGTGATCATGCTCACCGCCCGCGCCGAGCCGATCGACCGCGTGCTTGGGCTGGAAATGGGTGCCGACGACTACCTGGCCAAGCCGTTCGAGCCGCGCGAACTGCTGGCGCGGATCCGCAACGTGCTGCGCCGGACCGAGGCGCTGCCGGCCAACCTGGAGCCGTTGGCAATGCGCCGGGCGACGTTCGCCAACTGGCTGTTCGACCTGGAGCGGCGCCACCTGGTGGATCCGGCCGGGCGCGTGGTGATGCTGTCCGGCGCCGAGTTCCGCCTGCTGCGGGTATTCGTCGGCCATGCCAACAAGGTGCTCTCCCGCGAGCAGCTGGCCGCGCTGGGCGGCGGCCGCAGCCATGAGGCCCAGGACCGCGCCATCGACCTGCAGGTCAGCCGCCTGCGGCAGAAGCTCGGCAGCGCCGGCAGCCTGATCAGGACCGTACGCAGCGAAGGCTATGTGTTTGCCGGCGTGGTGACGCTGGCATGATGCGCCGGCTGCGGCAGTTCCTGGCCTCGATGACGGGGCGGCTGTTCGTCATCCTGCTGCTCGGCATGTTGTCCGCGGCGATCGGCGCCACCCTGCTGGCCGAGGCGCACCGCCGCCAGGAGTTCGAGCAGCAGAACCTGATGCGCATGGCCGATCGCCTGCAGGGCTTCGTGGCCCTGCTTGAGAGCAACCCCGAGCTGCGCGCGCGGCTGCTGGAAACCGGCGGCGCGAGCGTGCATCCGGCCCGCGGCGAGGTCCATGCCGGCAAGCAGGACCTGGCGCTGATGGCGGTCCTGGACGACCGCGAGGGGCCGGTGGCCGATGCGCGGGTGTATGTCACCGGCTTCCGCGCCTGCCTGCCACCGCTGCCGGAGCTGCTGCCGCAGCGCACGCGCATCCCGCACCACCTGCGCAAGCGCTATCCGGCGGTGGTGCCGCCGCGCTGCCGGCTGGTGGAGCTGACCCTGGGCGATGGCACCCCGCTGCGGCTCACATTGCAGTACCCGGCGACGGCGCGCATCCGCATCTTCGCCTTCGATCCGCTGTTCCTGTCGCTGCTGTCGCTGGCCATCGCCGTGCTCGCCTACGTGGTGGCCCGCATCGCCAGTTCACCGCTGCAGCGGCTCGCCGACGCCGCCACCGAGCTGGGCCAGGACCTGCAGCGCGATCCATTGCCGGTGACCGGGCCGCAGGAGGTGCGGCGCGCGGCCGAAGCCTTCAACGCCATGCAGCAGCGCCTGCAGCGGCATATCGGCGAGCGCACGCAGATGCTCGCGGCCATCACCCACGACCTGCAGACGCCGCTCACCCGGCTGCGGCTGCGGCTGGAGACCGTGGCCGACGAACCGCTGCGCGAACGGCTGATCGCCGACCTGGCGGCGATGCAGGCGCTGGTGCGCGAGGGGCTGGAACTGGCCCGCAGCGCCGAAAGCGCCGAGCAGCGCGTGGTGCTGGACCTGGATTCGCTGTTGCAGAGCGTGGCCGGGGACGCGGCCGAGGCCGGGCACCCGGTCGAGTTCGAGCAGGGCTGTGGCGCCGTGCTGCGGGTGCGCCCGCTGGCCATGCACCGGCTGTTCTCCAACCTGGTGGACAATGCCGTCAAGTACGGGCACTCGGCCTCCATCCGCGCGCAGGCGCGCGACGGCCAGGTCCAGGTATGCATCCGCGACCACGGCCCGGGCCTGGCGGCGGACGAACTGGAGGCGGTGTTCACCCCGTTCCTGCGCCTGGAGACCTCGCGTTCGCGCGAGACCGGGGGCGCCGGCCTGGGCCTGACCATCGCCCGCACGCTGGCCGAGAAGAACGGCGCCACCCTGGTGCTGCGCAACCATCCCGGCGGTGGCCTGGAAGCGGTGGTCACCTGGCCGGCGCCCGCCCGCCGCGGCTGAGCGGCAATGCGCCGGCCGGCGACGCTGGCCGGTTCCGGGGGCGGGGGGCTGCATGGGGCCGGCAATCCCCCTACCATGTGCGCACTCTCCCCCTGTCCGTGCACATGACGTTGCCGCAGCCGTCCGCACCGCTCGACCGCCCGGCCCCGTCGTTGCAGCGACGCCGCGAATCGCGTCCCGGCCGCATGCGCGGCGGCCGCTGGGTCCGGCGCCTCATGCGGCTTTGGCTGTGCCTGCTGCTGGTGGCCGGGGGCGCGGCCGCGGCCGAACATACGCCGCCGCTGCGCGATTACGCGGTGGACATGTGGACCTCGCGCAACGGCCTGCCGCACAACTCGCTGCGCGGCATCGCGCAGACGCCGGAGGGACACCTGTGGTTCGCCACCTGGGAAGGGGTGGCGCGCTACAACGGGCTCGACTTCGACCTCTATGACCGCAGCACCCGGCCCGGGCTGCTCGACAACGGCATCGGTGCGCTGTACGTGGATCGCGATGGCGCGCTGTGGGTGACCGATTCACGCGGCAACGTCCTGCGGCGCACGCTCGACGGGCGCTGGCGGCAATGGCCGCAGCACCCGCCGGCGCCGAAGGTGCTGATCCAGGCGATGCAGAAGGACAGCAAGGGCCGGCTGTGGCTGCTCTACGAGGGTCGCGGGCTGGGCTACCTGGCCCCCGACGGACGCCTGGTCTACGAGCCGCCGGCGCCGGGCGCGCCGGTGAACATGACGCTGTCCAACTGGCTGGCCGTGGATGACAAGGACCGGGTCTGGGTCGGCACCATGGATGGCCTGAAGCTGCGCGGCGACGATGGCGTGCTGGGCAACGCGCCGGCTGCGCTGGACCTGCCGCCGGGCCCGGCCTGGCCCTATCGCGCGCCGGACGGCGCGTTGTGGATCGTCACCGATGGCGCGCTGTACCGGATGCACCCGGGCGGTGCGCGCCGGGTGCACGTGCTGCCCGGGGTTTCGCACACCACCGCGATGCTGCAGGACCGCCACGGCGACCTGTGGCTGGGCACCGAGAACCAGGGGCTGTTCCGCATCGGCAGCCATGGCGTGGAGCGCCTGCCGGACAGCCGGCAGATGCAGAACGGGCGCATCACCAGCCTGATGGAGGATGCCGAAGGCAGCATCTGGGTGGGCGGCAACGGTGGCCTGTACCGGCTGCGCGAAACCCTGTTCACCAGCTACACCACCCGCGATGGGCTGAGCGGGGACTACGTGCGCGCGGTGATCGAGGACGACCAGCGACGCCTGTGGATCGGCGGTGCCGCCGGCCTGGACCGGATGGAGCGCGACGGCCGCATCGCGCCGGTGCCGCTGCGCAACAGCGTCGGCAAGGCGCCGTCGGTGCTGAGCGTGATCCAGAGCCGCGATGGCGCGATGTGGGTCGGCACCTTCGGCGACGGCATCTACCGCATCGACCGCCAGGGCCGCAGCCGCCATTACGGCACTGCCGACGGCCTGGCGGCAGGCAACGTGCGGGTGATGGCCGCCGACCGCGATGGCGATGGCATCTGGGCCGGCACCCAGCGCGGCGTGGTGCGGCTGGGCGCCGACGGCGCGCAGGTGCCCACGGTGGCCGGGCTGCCGGGCGGGCTGGTGACCGCGCTGCGCCACACCGAGGGCGGCCTGTGGATAGGCACCATCGAAGGCATCCGCGTGCTGCGCGGGAATACCGTGCAGCGGCTGGACGTGGACGGGCTCGGCGGTGGCCGCAGCATCTTCGGCTTCACCCCGGTCGGCGACGCGATGTGGGCCACCTCCGACCGCGGCCTGTACCGCTACCGCGACGGCCGCCTGGCGCGGGTGGGGCTGGAACAGGGCATGCCGGTGGACACCGTGTTCGAAATGGTGCCCGACCGCCTGGGCAATGTCTGGATCAGCAGCAACCGCGGCATCCTGCGCACCACGATGGCGGCACTGGACGCGGTGGCCGATGGCCGCAGCCCGCGGATCGAGGTCGAGCGCTACAACGAGATTGACGGCATGTACAACGCCCAGGCCAACGGCAGCACCGGGCCGTCCGCGGTACTGCGCGCCGACGGCACCTACTGGGTGGCCACCGCCGGCGGCCTGAGCATGGTCGACCCGTTGCGGCTGCAGCGGTTCCGCGAACGGTTGCCGCCGCCGGTGGTGGTGGAAAGCGTGCAACTGGACGGGGTGCCGCTGCATTGGCAGGCGCACGGCGTCACCGCCGTGCCCGGCGGGCGCCGGCTGACGGTGGGGTACGTCGGCCTGAGCTACCTGATGTCAGACCGGATCCGTTACCGCACCCGGCTGGAAGGGCTGGACCACGACTGGATCGAGCGCGGCAACCAGCGCAGCGTCGAGTTCATGGGGCTGCCGCCGGGCGACTACACCCTGCATGTCTCGGCGATGCACCCGGGCGGCCGCTGGAGCGAAAGCGAGGCGGCCTGGAAGTTCACCGTCGAGCCGTTGCCGTGGCAGCGCCGCAGCGTGCAGGCCGCGGCCGGCATCGCGCTGCTGCTGGCGCTGGTGGCGCTGTACCGGTACCTGATCCACCGCTACAAGACCAGCAACATGCGCCTGGCGCGCCAGGTTGCCGAGCGCACCGCCGACCTGCAGTTGCAGGCCGAGCGCCTGCTGGCGGCCAACCAGGAGAAGACCGCGCTGGCCGAGCGCCTGCGCCAGCAGGCCGTGGCGTTCGAGCGCCAGGCCCACGAGGACCCATTGACCGGCCTGCCCAACCGCCGTGCCTTCGACGAGGCGCTGGCGCGCGATTTCGCCCGTTCCCAGCGCAGCGGCCACCCGCTGAGCCTGCTGGTGCTGGACATCGACCATTTCAAGACCGTCAACGACAGCTGGTCGCACAGTGTCGGCGACCAGGTGCTGTGCGAGGTGGCGCGGCTGCTGGCCGCCAGTTGCCGGGATTCCGACCTGCCGGCGCGGCTGGGCGGCGAGGAATTCGCGCTGCTGCTCAACGACACCCCGCTGGAGGAGGCGCAAGGGGTGTGCACGCGCCTGCAGGGGCTGTTCCATGCGCAGCGCAACTGGGCCGGGATCGAGGGCCTGCGGGTGACGTTCAGTGCCGGGCTGGTGCAGCTGGCGGCCGGCGACCGCACCCCGCTGCTGTTGTTCCAGCGCGCCGACAAGGCCCTGTACCAGGCCAAGAGCGACGGCCGCGACCGGATCTGCCTGGGGTGACGACCCCGGCAACGGGGGGACGGGAACCGGGAACGCGTGCAGGCAGCAGCGCCGCGCCGGTTTCCGCCGTTACCCGTTGCGGGTTCCCTGTTCCTGGCTGCGGAAACCGTTGACGATCTGGCAGAACAGGCGCGCGGTCTGCTCGGTGTCGTACACCGCGCTGTGCGCCTGGCTGGCATCCCACTCGAAGCCGGCGGCCTGCAGCGCCCGCGCCAGCACGGTCTGGCCGTAGGCCACGCCGGCCAGGGTCACCGTGTCGAACACGCTGAACGGGTGGAACGGATTGCGCTTGTGGCCGCTGCGGGCAACCGCGGCATTGAGGAAGTTCAGGTCGAAGTGGGCGTTGTGCCCGACCAGGATCGCGCGCTGGCAGCCATGCTTCTTCAGCGCCGCACGCACCGGCGCGAACACATGTTCCAGTGCCTCGCGCTCGGGCTTGGCCAAGCGGAACGGGTGGTCCAGCACGATGCCGGTGACCTCCAGCGACTTGGGGTCGATCTCGGTGCCTTCGGCCGGCACTACGTGCGCGCAACTGGTCTGGCCGGGCCGCAGCAGGCCGTTCTCGTCCATGTCCAGCGGAATGGCGGCGATTTCCAGCAGCGCGTGCCGGTTCCAGTCGAAGCCGCCGGTCTCCACGTCCACCACCACCGGCAGGAAGCCGCGGAAGCGTTGCGCCATCGGCGTGAAAACAGGAGCGGTGGCCGGGCGGTCAGCGGTTTGGTTCATCGCGATAGGGTAGCAGAGGCCCGTGCCGGCCCCGCGGCTCAGGCACCGGCGGCCCGCCCGCGGCCGTGCTTGGCCGCGTACATGTCGGCATCGGCGTGGCGCAGCAGGGTTTCCGCGTCGCGGCCGTCGGCCGGGCAGCAGGCCACGCCGATGCTGACGCCGATGCGCGCGAACGACGGCTGCGCCTGGCATTGGTCCAGCGCCGCCTGCAGCATGCCGGCCACCGCGCGGGCGTCGTCCGCGTGGCCGCAGTCCGGCAGCAGCGCCACGAACTCGTCGCCGCCGACGCGGGCGATGAAGTCGCCGTGGCGCAGCGCCTGGCGCAGGCCAGCGGCGGTCTCGCGCAGCACCTGGTCGCCCAGCGCGTGGCCATGGCGGTCGTTGATCGCCTTGAAGCCGTCCAGGTCCAGGTACAGCACGGCCAGCGGCCGGGTGCCGTCGGCCAGCAGCCGGTCCAGTTCCTCGCGCAGCCGGTGGCGGTTGGGCAGCCGGGTGAGCGGGTCGTGCGCGGCCATGAACTCCAGCCGCCGCTCCAGGTCGCGCAGTTCGGTGACCGGGTGGCCCACGGCGATGCGCACGCCGTAGTCGGGCAGCCACCTGGCCGACCACTGCATGTCCACCAGCCCGCCGTCGCGGCGGACGTAGCGGTTGCGGAAGTGCGGCAGCGGCCGGCCCTCCATGACCCGCTGCACCGCCTGCGCGGTGGTGGCGTGGTCATCGGGGTGGATGAGTTCGGTCATGCGCCGCCCCAGCACCTCCTCGGGGCGATAGCCGATCAGCCGCTCGAAGGCCGCGTTGACCGCCAGGTAATGGCCTTGCGGGTCGACCACGCACACCACGTCGGGCAACAGGTCGAGGATCTCGCCCGGGGGCGGCAGCGTCGGGGACATGCGGGGACGGCGGGGCAGGGGCGGGAAGGGGATTATCGCGCCGCCATGGGGGGCCGGCGGAAGACCGGGGGGCGTCGGCCACCGCCCGCGGCGTTTGCTACCCTGTGCCGCTTTTGGATGGCGGCCCCGGCCCGAACCGCGCGAGATAGTCCCCCATGAAATGGTTCCGCATCGTCCCGATCCTGCTGCTGATCGCGCTCAACACCCTGCTGCACTGCCTGCCGCTGTTCGCGGTGGCGCTGTTCAAGGCGTTGCTGCCGCTGGCCGCGGTGCGGCGCGCCTGCAACCCGCTGCTGACCGGGCTGGCCGAGAGCTGGATCGGGGTGAACAGCGCGATGATGCAGGCGTTCACCCGCACCCGCTTCACGGTCGACGTCCCGGCCACGCTGGCGCGCGACGGCCACTACCTGGTGCTGGCCAACCACCAGAGCTGGGTGGACATCCTGGTGCTGCAGAAGGTGTTCAACCGGCGCATCCCGCTGCTGCGCTTCTTCCTCAAGCGCTCGCTGTTCTGGGTGCCGGTGCTGGGGCTGGCGTGGTGGGCGCTGGATTTCCCGTTCATGGGCCGCTACAGCCGCAAGCAGATCGCCCGCAACCCGGAGCTGGGCCGGCGCGACATGGAGGCGACGCGGCGCGCCTGCGCGCGCTTCCGCGACATCCCGGTGGCGGTGATGAACTTCGTCGAAGGCACCCGCTTCACCCGTGCCAAGCACGACGGCCAGGGCTCGCCGTTCCGGCACCTGCTCAAGCCCAAGTCCGGTGGCGTGGCCTTCGTGCTCGATGCGATGGGGCAGGGCCTGCATGCGCTGCTGGACGTCACCATCGTCTACCCCGGCGGCATCCCGTCGATGCTGGACCTGATGGCCAACCGCGTCCCGGAGGCGAAGGTGCTGGTGCGGGAGCGGCCGATCCCGGCTGAGCTGGTTGCCGGCGATTACCAGGGCGACCGCGCTTTCCGCGCACGCTTCCAGCAGTGGATGAACGGGCTGTGGCAGCAGAAGGACGCGGACATCGCCGGGCTGCTCGCCGACCCCGGCAGATGACGCGGCCGGGCCCGGGCACGGCCTCGCCGCCGCGCCGGGCGGTGTAGAGTGCGCGCCTGTCCGTCACCACCAGGAGCCGCCATGACCACCGCTTTTTATCCCATCGGAACCCCCGGCCAGGCCTGGGGCGCGGCGGAAAGGGCGCAATGGCTGGCGCGGCAGCGCGTGCAGCGCAGCTATGCCGACGACGTGCTGACCCGGATCGACGCGCTGCGCGACCGCTTCGACGTGGCCGGATACGGCGAACTGGACTATCCCTCCGGCCGCTATCCGCTGCTGGCGATCCGCAGCCGCGGCTGGGACGACGCGCTGCCGGTGGCGCTGGTGACCGGTGGCGTGCACGGCTACGAAACCAGCGGCGTGCTGGGCGCGCTGAAGTTCGTCGAGCGGCACGGCGCCGACTACGCCGGCCGCTGCAACCTGCTGGTCGCGCCCTGCGTGAGCCCGTGGGGCTATGAGCGCATCCAGCGCTGGAACGCGCTGGCGCTGGACCCGAACCGCAACTTCAGCGCCGCCAGCCCGGCGCCCGAGTCGGCGGCGCTGATGGCCCTGGTGCAGCCGCTGGCGGGGCGCTTCGTGATGCACATCGATCTGCACGAGACCACCGACAGCGACGAAGGCGAGTTCCGCCCGGCGCTGGCCGCGCGCGATGGCAAGCCGTTCGAGGCGGACAGCGTCCCCGACGGCTTCTACCTGTGTGCCGACGCGCTCAACCCGCAGCCGGCGTTCCAGCAGGCGGTGATCGCCGCGGTAGCCGCGGTCACCCACATCGCGCCGGCGGACGCGCAAGGGCGGATCATCGGCTCGCCGGTGGTCGCGCCCGGGGTGATCGAGTACCCGTACAGGGCGCTGGGCCTGTGCGCGGGCATCACCGACGCGCGCTACACCACCACCACCGAGGTCTACCCCGACAGCCCGCGCGCCACGCCCGCGCAGTGCGACGACGCCCAGGTGGCCGCGGTGCGCGGCGGGCTGGAGTACGCGCTGGCCTGACCCGCGCCCAGGACCGGCCTGCCCGGCACCGCCGCGCGGCGGCGGGCCCGGGCACGCGCGCAGCGGCGCTAGCGGCGCCTGCGGATCAGGGTGGAGGACGCCTGCAGGATGGCGCGGGTCAGCAGCGCCATCGACGCGACTTCGCCCTTCCAGTGCTGCCAGTACAGCGGGATGTCCTCCCAGGCGCGCGCCTTGACGTAGACCAGGCGCCCGCTGTCCAGGTGGCGGCGAACCAGCGGCAGCGGATTCATGGTCCAGCCCAGGCCGCCGAGGTTGGCATGGACGAAGGCGCGGGTGGAGGGGATCCACCAGGTCGGCGCCTGCAGCGGTTGCTGCGAGCCGGTCAGGCGCTGGGCATAGCGCGCCTGCAGGTCGTCCTTGCGGTTGAACACCAGTACCGGGGCCTGCGCCAGCGCCTGCGCGGTGACGCCCCTGGCGAAGTGCCGCGCATGGAACTCGGGGGTGCAGGTGGCGGCGTAGCGCATGCTGCCCAGCGCGTGGATCTGGCAGCCCTGCACCGGCTCGGACAGGGTGGTGACCGCGCCCAGCACCGCGCCCTGGCGCAGCAGCGCAGCGGTGTGGTCCTGGTCCTCGGTATGCAGGTCCAGGGTGGTGCTGCCGAGCCGGGCGAACGCCAGCGCGGCCTCGGGAAACCAGGTTTCCATGCTGTCGTGGTTCACCGCCACCGGGATGCTGGCGCGTGGCAGGTCGGCGTCTGACAGGCCGATGCGCTCGAACGCATCGCGCTCCAGCAGCGCGGTCTGCTCGGCCAGGCGCACCAGCACCTGGCCCTCGGCGGTGGCCTCGGTGGGCGTGGTGCGCCTGACCAGCAGCTTGCCGACCCGCTCCTCCAGCGCCTTGATCCGCTGCGATACCGCCGAGGCGGTGACGTTCAACGCCAGCGCGGCGCGCTCGAAGCTGCCTTCGCGGATCACCGCCGCCAGCGCCCGCAACTGGGCATGGTCGATGCGCATGATTAAGCTCTGCTAATGAGGGTTTAAGAAGTTTAGCTCCACTTCTGGATGCTGCACTGCGACAATCGCCGCCGTCGACGCATCCCCGGTGTGTCCTCCCCACCCGCAGACAGGCAGTTTCCCCCATGTTTTCCGTCGTAACCGCCCAGGCCACCAGCGCCGCCTGGCTCAGCGGTGCCGGTACCGGCATCGGTCTTTTCGCCGTGGTCGGCGCGCAGAGCGCCTTCATCCTGCGCCAGGGCATCCTGCGCCAGCACGTGATCCCGGTGATCGCCACCTGCTTCGCCATCGACGCGGCCTTCATCTTCGCCAGCGTGGCGGGCCTGCGCACGCTCACCAGCCAGTTGCCGTGGCTGACGACCGTGCTGCTGTGGGGCGGCGTCGCCTTCCTGGTCTGGTATGCGCTGCAGTCGGCGCGGCGGGCCGTGGCCGGCGGTGGCGGCATGCAGCTGGACGACAGCGCGCAATCCTCGCGCCGGGCGGCGATGATGGCCGCGGCCGGGTTCTCGGTGATCAACCCGCATTTCTGGCTGGACATGGTGGTGATCGGTTCGATCGCCGACAACTTCGGCCACGCGCGCATGGCCTTCGCCGCCGGCGTGGTCACCGCCAGCGCGCTGTGGCTGACCGCGCAGGGCCTGGGCGCGCGCCTGCTGACGCCGCTGTTCCACAAGCCCGGCACCTGGCGCGTGCTGGACGGCACCATCGCGGTGATCCTGAGCGTGCTGGCGCTGACCCTGGCGCTGCGCGGCGTCGGTTGATGGCGCGGGCGTTGCCCAGGCGCATCCGCGCGGGCGCCAGTGCGCTACCGGGGCGCGCACCCCGCGGCGGCGCATGAGCCAGCCGCGGCCCGCGCTGTGGACCCCGGGGTTCGTGTTGGCGTGCATCGCCAACTTCCTGATGGGCATGTCGTTCTACGTGCTGATGCCGACGTTGCCGTTCCATCTCGTGGAGCAGCTGCGGATCGGCGAGGCCACGGTGGGGCTGGTGTTGTCCAGCTACGTGATCGCCGCGCTGCTGGTGCGGCCGTTCTCCGGCTTCATCGTCGATCGCTTCAACGCCAAGCACGCCTACCTGCTGGCGCTGGCGGCCTACGTGCTGTTCACCTCCGGCTACCTGCTGGCGCACACCGTGCTGGTGTTCGTGCTGGTGCGGCTGGGCATCGGCGTGACCTTCGCGGTGATGAGCACCGCGGCCAACACCCAGGCCATCGACATCATCCCGTCGGCGCGCCGCGGCGAGGGCATCGGCCTGTTCGGGCTGATGAGCAGCCTGGCGATGGCGCTGGGGCCGATGGCCGGGTTGTGGCTGATGGACCACCATCCGTTCCAGGTGATCTTCGAGGCGGCGGTGGCCGCCGGCATCGCCGGCCTGCTGGTGGCGTCGCGGGTGCATGCGCCGCGCAAGCGGCGCGACGGTGCCGCGGCGGTGTTGTCGCTGGATCGTTTCCTGCTGGTACGCGGCCTCCCGCTGGCGTTGAACCTGGCCGTGATCGGCCTGGGCTACGGCATGCTGCTGGCCTTTGCCGCGCTCCACGGCAAACAGTTGGGCGCGGGCAATACCGGCATCTTCTTCACCCTGATGGCGGTGGGCATGATGGTCTCGCGCGGCTTTTCCGGGCGCCTGATCGATGGCGGCCGGGTGGTGCTGGCGACCAACGGCGGCAGCCTGGCGATCGTCGCCGGGCTCGGGCTGATGGCGTATGCGGCCGCACCGGCGACGTACTACCTGTCCGGGCTGCTGGCCGGCTTCGGCTTCGGCGTGGTCTACCCGGCCTACCAGACGATGATGGTCAATCTCGGCGGCCATGCCCGCCGCGGCACCGCGGTGGCCACCTATTTCTGCGCGCTGGACGTGGGCATCGGCGCCGGCATGGTGCTGGCCGGCCTGGTCGCCGCCCGCTTCGGGCTGGCCGCCGCGTTCGCCAGCGGCGCCGGCCTGGCGCTGCTCGCCGGCCTGGTCTATGCGCTGCGGTTGTCGGCGCGCTTCGTGCGCGCGCCGTTGCCGCAGGCCGCGCTCGCCAGCGGCGCACCGGCGGGCGCAGACGACTGACGACCGGCGGCTTGGCCGGCGCTGGCCTGTGGCAGAATCAATCCGCATGCGGCGGCCGTGGATGGCCGCGCCATTACCTCCGGGGGAAGCAATGAAGAAGTACCTGCCCGTCATCGCCGTGCTGTGCCTGCTGTCGGCCTGCAGCCAGGGGATCAAGGGCGTCTATGCCGATGCGATGGGCGTCACCCGGTACAGCTTCACGCCCGGCGGCACGGTCACCATCGAGGCGATGGGCATCTCCCAGGAAACCACCTACGTGCGCGAGGGCGATACCTTGAAGGTGGCGTTGCCGCAGAAGGGCGCGTCGCTGAATTTCACCATCAACGAAGACGGTTCGCTGGGCGGTCCGCTCGGCATCCGCCTGGAAAAAGCCGACAGGTAACGGGGCGCGGCATGCGGCCTTCAGCTCCCGCCCGCCCAGGGTACCAGCCATGCAACCGGTGATCGTCCCGGCGCTGCTGGCCGCACTGCTGGCCGGCGTGGGCGCGGCCTGGTGGTTCGGCCGGCGGCGTCCGCAGGCGGCCTGGAGTTTCGTCCCCGAGGCCGCCGATGCCGACCACGCTGCCGCCCCGGCAATGGACCCGGCGCTGCTGCCGCGGATGCGCCGGCAGTTCCTGCGCGCCGCGCTCGGCATCGAAGGCGACGCGGCGGAGCCGCCCGCTGCGGCCGAGCACCGCCAGATCGCCGATACGGTGATGGCGGTGCTGGAGCGCGCGGACCTGTCGCAACGCTACATCCCGCGGCGCCCGCACCTGCTGCCGCAGCTGATCCAGAGCGTCAACGACAGCACCGCCTCGGCGCGTTCCATCGGCCGCATCATCGGCAGTGACCCGTTGCTGACGGTGAACCTGCTGCGCATCGCCAACAGCGCGCTGTACCGCTTCCAGCAACAGGAAGTGCGCAGCATCGAGCGCGCGGTGACCGTGGTCGGCAACGAAGGCATCCGCCAGATCATTTCCGCGGCGCTGGTGCAGCCGGTGATGAACCCTCCCGACGGCGATGGCGGCCGGTTCTCGCAGCGGGTGTGGGATTACACCCTGCGCATGTCGCTGGCCGCGGCCGACCATGCCCGCAGCGTGGAGCGCGAAGACGGCTTCTCCGCGCAGCTGGCCGGCCTGCTGCGCGGGCTGGCGATGGTGATGGTGGTGCGCGCCACCGCCGACGCCTATTCGCGCCGGCAGACGCTGGCGCCGTCGCCGGCCCTGCTGCTGTCGCTGCTGGAACGCTGCACCCCGCTGCTGGCGGCGCGGATCGCGCGCGCATGGCAGCTTCCCGCCGATGTTGCCGCGGCGCTGGAGGCCGGCGGGCAGGGCGCGCCATCGACGCCATTGGCGCGTTCGCTGGAGGTCGGCGAACTGGCCGCGGCGTTGTCGATGCTGTGCCGGGAAGGACTGCTGGAGGAAGCGCAGGCACTGGAGACGCTGTCCGCCTGCGTTCCCGGCCATGTCGGTGGCTGGCTGTGGAAGCGGGTCAGCCCGGACGCGCCGGGCGAGGGCTGAGCCGCGCCTCGCGGCGCGGCATCACAGTTGTGATTCCAGCGGCAGCCAGCTGATCACCCGGGCGGTGGCGCGCTGCAGCCAGGTGGTGTCCGGTTCGGCGACGTAGCCGGCCGGTGGCGTCCGCGCCCGGTCCAGCCAGCGCAGGTTCCCGTCGCTGTCCAGATACAGGTAGTAGCTCAGCTCGGCGCCGGACAGGCGCAGGTATTCCTCGCGCAGCTGTGCGGCCAGCACCGGATCGTCGAACAGCACGCCCATTTCGGTATTGAGGTAGGCCGAGCGCGGGTCCAGGTTGAACGAGCCGACGAAGCCGCGCCGGTCGTCGACGACGATGGCCTTGGTGTGCAGGCTGGCGCCGCTGCTGCCGAAGGCCGAGCCGCGGCCGCCGTCGCTGCCGCGCGATTTGAGTTCGTACACGTTGGCGCCGCCGCGCAGCAGCGGCAGCCGGTAGTGCATGTAGCCGCTGTGCACCGCGGCCACGTCATTGGCCGCCAGCGAATTGGTGACGATGCCCACGTGCACGCCGTCGGCCAGCTGCCGCAGCAGTTCACCGGTGCCGCTGTCGCCGGGGACGAAATAGGGCGATATCAGCAGGGTCTTGTGCCGCGCCTGCCCCAGTTCCTGGCCCAGGCGCGTCACCAGCCAGTCGCCGCGGTCGTTGTCACGGTGCTTGAGCGGCGGGTCGGAATGGACCTGGAGGCGCCCGGTCCAGTGCAGCGGCAGGCGCCCGCCGACATAGGGGCCGGCCAGCCGCTCGCGCAGCCGTTGCAGGTAAGGCAGCGCCTCTTCCCGGCGCGCGTCCAGCGCCGCGCGGGAAACCAGCTGGTCGAGCTGGCGCTCCGAATGCGCGGCGAGGGCGGCGATCGGTACGGCCGCGGGGCTGTTCCAGAACGCGTCGAAGATGGCGCTGGCCTCGCCGGCGGCCGGGCCGGCGAGCAGCAGGTCCAGGTCGCGGAAATTGACGTCCTCGCGGGCATCGAAGTACTCGGCGCCGATGTTGCGGCCGCCGACGATGGCCACGCGGCCGTCGGCGATCCAGGCCTTGTTGTGCATGCGGTGGTTGATGCTGAAGACCCGCTGCACCATCTCCACCAGCCGCCACAGGCCCTCGCGGTTGCGGAACGGGTTGTACAGGCGCACTTCGATGCGCGGGTGCGCGTCGAGCGCCAGCAGCTGCGCATCCAGCCCCTTGGCGTTCATGTCGTCCAGCAGCAGCCGCACGCGCACCCCGCGCGCGGCCGCGGCGTATACGTCGTTCACCAGCAGGTGGCCGACCATGTCGTCGTGCCATATGTAGTACTGCAGGTCGAGGCTGCGGCCGGCCTGGCGGGTGACCACCGAGCGCGCGGCGAAGGCTTCCAGGCCGTCGACCAGGTAGGCCGCGCCGCTGCGGCCCGGGTGTGCGGCCAGCTGCGGCTCGAGCGCGCGGTCCAGCGCGGTCTGCCCGGCGCGTGGCGGCAGCGCCGTGGAGGGCTCGCCGACGGCGCGCGGGGTGAGCCAGTCGCCCAGCAGCAGGCCGCTGGCGACCAGCAGCAGGAGCGCGGCGAGGATGCGGCCGCACAGGCGCAGCATGCGCCTGCCGCGGGAAGGGGAAGGTTCCATGGGCGCATCCTAGCGGTGTCCGGGTGATGCCGCTGCGTCGGCCATGACGTTCCGGGGGTGTGGGCGCGGCGGGGTCTGGGCGAGAATCGCGGTTTGTCCTGCCCGAGCCCGCCGATGCGCAACCGTTCCCGTTCCTTCCGTGCCCCCAGCTTGGTGGTCCAGATCATCATCGGCCTGCTCGCCGGCATCGTGCTGGCGCTGGCCTGGCCGCAGGGCGCGCACGCCGCCGGCCTGCTCGGCACGGTGTTCGTGGCCGCGCTCAAGGCGGTCGCCCCGGTGCTGGTGCTGGTCCTGGTGACGGCCTCCATCGCCAACCACCAGCAGGGGCAGAAGACCCACATCCGCACGATCCTGCTGCTGTACGTGGCCGGCACCCTGGCCGCGGCGCTGGTCGGCGTGCTGGCCAGTTACCTGTTTCCCAGCACGCTGCTGCTGAAGGCCCCCACCGACGCCGGGCTGAGCGCGCCGGGGGGCATCGGCGAGGTGCTGCGCGCCCTGCTGATGCAGGTGGTGGACAACCCGGTCAACGCGCTGGCCCGCGCCAACTACATCGGCCTGCTGGCCTGGGCCATCGGCCTGGGGCTGGCGCTGCGCCATGCCGGCGCCGGCACGCGCGCGCTGGTCGGCGATCTGTCCGCCGCGATCACCTGGATCGTGCGCATGGTGATCCGTCTGGCGCCGCTGGGCGTGTTCGGCATCGTCGCCTCGCTGCTGGCCGAATCCGGTCTCGGCGCGCTGAAGGTCTACCTGCACGTGCTGTGCGTGCTGGTGGGGGCGATGCTGTTCATGGCCTTCGTCGGCAACCCGCTGATCGTGGCGCTGACCACCCGCCGCAACCCGTACCCGCTGGTGCTGCGGTGCCTGCGCGAGAGCGGCATCACCGCGTTCTTCACCCGCTCCTCGGCGGCCAACATCCCGGTCAACATGGAGCTGTGCCGCAAGCTGGGCCTGCACGAGGAAACCTATTCGGTGGCGATCCCGCTGGGCGCGACCATCAACATGGCCGGCGCGGCGATCACCATCTCGGTGCTGACGCTGGCGGCGGTCAACACCCTGGGCATCGCCGTGGACCTGCCCACCGCGCTGCTGCTGAGCGTGGTGGCGGCGATCGGTGCCTGCGGTGCCTCCGGCGTGCCGGGCGGCTCGCTGCTGCTGATCCCGCTGGCCTGCGGCCTGTTCGGCATCTCCAACGACGTGGCGATGCAGGTGGTGGCGGTGGGCTTCATCGTCGGCGTGGTGCAGGACTCGGCCGAGACCGCGCTCAACTCCTCCACCGACGTGGTATTCGTGGCCGCCGCCGAACAGGCACGCGGGCGCGGCTGAACATGGCGCCGCGCCTCACCCCCGCGGTCCGCATCGGCCTGTCCATCGCCGTGGCCACCGGCCTGTACGGCATTTCCTTCGGCGCACTGGCGGTGGCATCGGGCTTCAGCGTCGGCCAGACCGCGGCGCTCAGCCTGCTGCTGTTCACCGGCGGCTCGCAGTTCGCCTTCATCGGCGTGATCGGTGCCGGTGGCGGCGGCCCGGCCGCGTTTAGCGCGGCCACCCTGCTGGGCATCCGCAACGCGGTGTACAGCGCGCAGATCAACCACCTGCTGCGGCCGCGCGGCTGGCTGCGCCCGCTGGCGGCGCAGGTCACCATCGACGAATCGGCGGCCACCGCCGCCGGCCAGGACGCGCCGGCCGAGCAGCGCCGCGGGTTCTGGGTCGCCGGTGTCGGCGTGTACGTGCTGTGGAACCTGTGCACCCTGCTGGGCGCGCTGCTCGGCGATGCACTGGGCGACCCGCGCCGCTGGGGGCTGGACGGCGCCGCGGTGGCGGCCTTCCTGGGTCTGCTGTGGCCGCGCCTGCGCGCGCGCGAAGCGGTGGCCATTGCCGTGGCCTGCGCGCTGGTCACGGTGCTGGCACTGCCGTGGGCGCCACCGGGCGTGCCGATCCTGCTGGCGGCCGCGGTTGCCGCGCTGTGGGGCGGGTTCGGGCGCGGGCCGGCCGATGAAGGGCTGGAACCGGACGTGACGCCCGGCCACGATGCGGGAGACGCCCGGTGACGCTGTGGGGCTGGGTGCTGCTGGCCAGCGTGGCGGCCTGGGCGATCAAGTTCTGCGGCTATCTGGTGCCGGTGCGCTGGATGCAGTCGCCGCGCATGACCCGCGTGGCCGGTGCGCTGACCATTGGCCTGCTGGCGTCGCTGACCACGATGAACGCGGTGTCCGCCGGGCAGGGCGTGGTCCTGGACGCGCGCCTCGGCGCGCTGTTGGTGGCCGCGCTGGCCCTGGCGCTGCGGCTGCCGTTCCTGGGGGTGGTGCTGGTGGGTGCGGTGGCGGCGGCTGTGCTGCGCTTGCTGGCGTAAGTCGGCGCGACCGGCGGGGCTTTGGCCGGGAGAGTGTCGTGCAGGGCAAGCCCTGCGCCTGCGGGAGTGCGGCTCAGAAGCGCTGGCCGGAGCCGAGATAGCGCCACTGCCCGTCCGGCATCCGGCTCAGGCCGATGCGGCCGATGCGCAGCCGCCGCACCCGGGTGGCGCGCAGGCCGACCGCGGCGCACATGTGCTGCAGCTGGCCCGGCCGCACGTCCTTGATCGCGAAGCGCAGGCGCTGCTCGCTCTGCCAGCTGACCTTGCAGGCGGGCAGTGCGCGGCCCTGGTAATCCAGGCCGTGGGTCAGCCGCGGCAGCGCCCAGGGGCTGCCTTCGCCGTCCACGTCCACCATGTATTCCTGTTCCAGCGTCGCGCCAGTCTCGAGCAGGTGGCGGCGCACGCGCCAGTCCTGGGTGAGCACCACCAGCCCGCAGGCATCGTCGTCCAGCGGCATCGGCGTTTCCAGGCGCAGGAAGTGGCGGTGCAGCAGGCGGATGCCGGACGCATCGTCGGCGAAGCGCGCGTCCTCGCGCAGCAGCGCGGACATTTCTTCGGTTGTGCAGCCGGCGGGCTTGTTCAGCAGCAGCGTCGCCGGTTCGGCCGGCTCGCTGCTGGCGCCGGCGGTGAGGGTGACGGTCTGCGCGCCCACCATCGCCTGCGGCGCCTCCACCACCACCCCGTCGACGCGGACCCAGCCACCCTCGATGTAGTGCCGGGCCTGGGCGCGGGAACAGTTCAGCTGCGCGGCGAGGCGCTTGTCGAGGCGGATCGGGCTGGTCATGGGGGCGGACAGTACGGCGGGCGGGGAGTGTAGCGCCGTGGCGACCGTAGGTGCCGGGCTTGCCCGGCACGAGGCTTTCCCGGCGAGGCGGCATGCGGGGCAAGCCCCGGCCTTACGGGACGTCAGGAGAGCTGGCGGCCTCGTGCTCCAGCGCGGTCAGGTACAGGCGCAGGTCGAACTCCAGCTGGTGGTAATCCGGCTCCATGTGCAGGCACAGCTGGTAGAAGGCCTTGTTGTGTTCGGCTTCCTTCAGGTGCGCCAGCTCGTGTACCACGATCATGCGCAGGAACGGCGCCGGGGCATCGCGGAACACGCTGGCGATGCGGATCTCGCGGCTGGCCCTGAGCCTGCCGCCGTGGTTGCGCGACACCGCCGTGTGCAGTCCCAGTGCATGCTTGAGTACCTGCAGCTTGCCGTCGTACAGCACCTTGCCCAGCGGCACCGACTGGCGCAGGTGGCGCTCCTTCAGCGCCTGCACGTAGTCGTAGAGCTGGCGGTCGCTGCGCACCGCGTGCGGCTCCGGGTAGCGGCGGCGCACGGCCTCGCCCAGGGCTCCTCGCGCCAGCAGCGCGCGGGCGTGCTGCTGCAGGTGTTCGGGGTAACCGGCGAGGTAGGTCAGGGGCTGCATCGGCAGGCGCGGGCGGGGACGGGCCGGTATCATGGCAGCATCGATCCGATCACGTAGTGCGAAACATGGCAAAGGCGAATCCCCTGCAGGAGCAGTTGCTCAAGGCCGGCCTGGTGAAGAAATCGCAGGTGGCCCAGGTCGCGCGCGAGCAGAACAAGGCGCGGCACGCCAAGGGGGCGCCCGCCGGCCCCAGCGACAGCCAGCGCGAGGCCGAGCGCGTGCGTGCGGAAAAGGCCGAGCGCGACCGCCTGCTGGCCGCCGAGCGCAACGCCCAGCGCCGCGCCGAGGAACTGCGCGCGCAGGCGCGGCAGATCATCGCCGACCGCCGGGTACCGCGCCGCGGCGAGCTGGAGTACCGCTTCAGCGATGGCGCCGCGATCCGCACCCTGCTGGTGGACGAGGCGCTGCGCAAGCAGCTGGCCGCCGGCACCCTGGTGATCGCGCGCCACGGCGAGGGCTTCGAGCTGCTGCCACGGCTGGCCGCCGAGAAGGTGCGCGAGCGCGACGCCAGCCTGATCGTGCTCGACCACGGCCAGCCCGGCGACGCGCCGGCGTCCAGCGGCAACGCCGAGGACGACGCCTATTACGCGCAGTTCGTGGTGCCCGACGACTTGGTGTGGTGACACCGCGGCGGCGCGTTGGCCCGGGGTACAGGCGTTTGCGCTAGGCTGGCCCCCGGTCACTACGGAGCAGCCAGCCATGGCCACCGGTTGGGCGGGAGATACCGCCGTTCAGGATCAGATCGACGCCACTGTCGAGGACGCGATCAAGCGCGCCCGCAGCCGCCTGCCCAGCGGGCCGGGGCTGGAGCGCTGCGAGGAATGCGATGCGCCGATTCCCGAGGCGCGGCGCAGGGCCATTCCCGGCGTACGCCTGTGCGTGGCCTGCCAGCAGGCGCTGGATGCGGAGGAGTCGGCGCACAGCGGCTACAACCGCCGTGGCAGCAAGGACAGCCAGCTGCGCTGAGGTCAGTGCTCACTGCCGCCGGCGCTGAAGCCGGTGGCCCAGCGCTGCATCGCGAACAGCCACCACATGCCGCCGGCGACGGCGACCAGCCCGCCGACCAGGCCGATGTGCTGCATGCCCAGGCGCAGCCCGACCTGGCTGCCGATCAGCGCGCCGGCGCCGATGCCGATGTTGAAGATGCCCGAGAACAGCGCCATCGCCACGTCGGTGGCGTCGGCCGCCAGCCGCAGCACCTTGGACTGCATCGACAACGCGAAGCAGATCATCGCCACGCCCCACACCGAGGCCAGTGCGTAGAGCATCCATGCGCCGCCGGTGGCCGGGCGCAGGCCCAGCAGGCACAGCGCCAGGGTGCCGACGGCGGCGAGCAGGAAGCCACGCGGCCAGCGGGTGCCCATGCGCGCGAACAGCACGCTGCCGAACAGGCCCATGCCGCCGAACAGCAGCAGCACCCAGGTGGTCACGTGCGTGTCGAAGCCGCCGACCTGCTGCACGAACGGTTCGATGTAGCTGTAGCCGGTGAACTGCGCCGCCACCACCACCATCACCAGCAGGTACAGCGCCAGCAGCGCCGGCCGGCGCAGCAGCAGCGGCAGGCTGCGGACCGACCCGCTGTTCTGGCTGGGCAGCGGCGGCAGCAGCCGCGCCAGCACCGCCATCGCCAGCAGGGCGACGCCGCCGATGGCCAGGAAGGTGATGCGCCAGCCCAGCAGTTCGCCGATGACCCGGCCCAGCGGGATGCCCAGCACCATCGCCACCGAGGTACCCGTGGCCAGCAGCCCCAGCGCCTGCGGGCGCTTGTCCGCCGGCGCGATGCGCACCGCCAGCGAGGCGGTGATCGCCCAGAACACCGCGTGTGCCAGGGCAATACCGATGCGGCTGAGCATCAACACGCCGAAACTCCAGGCCAGTGCCGACAGCAGGTGACTGGCCACGAACAGCGCGAACACGCCCAGCAGCAGGCGGCGGCGGTCGACATCGCGGGTGAGCAGCATGCCGGGTAGCGACGCCAGCGCGACCACCCAGGCGTAGGCGGTGAGCATCAGCCCGACATGCTCGATGGGCATGCCGAAACTGCCGCCGATGTCGCTCAGCAGCCCGACCGGAACGAATTCGCTGGTGTTGAACACGAAGGCGGCCATCGCCAGCGCGACCACGCCCAGCCAGCGCTGGCGGTCGCTGCGGACGACGGCAACGGGCGAGGCGGTGTCCGCCGCGGGAGCGGAGCACGGGGAGAGGGGAGAGCGGGACATTGCGGAAAGGGAGCCGGTGGGGGGCGGCTCTGCTGCGGTGCTGCGGGCGGAATTTTCGCACGCAGCGGCCGTACGCGGACGGAACGCTGTGGTACGCGATGGGCGCAGGCAGCCGGGGATGCCGCTGCCTGCGGCCGAGACTCAGCCGTCGCCCTGGATCACGTGCGCCTGCGCCGGGCCGGCCGTCCAGCGGCGCAGTCCGCGCTGGAAGAACAGGCTGTTGGGTATCTGCATCAGCGTGCCCTCGGCCGGGCCGCCGATCTCCTGCAGCGTGGTGTAGATCAGGTTGATGTCGATCACCTGGCCCTTCAGCCCGGGCTTCTCGCCGTTCTCCAGCAGTTCGATGCGGTCGCCGAGGCGGAACGGCCGGGTGGTGAAGATCAGCAGCGCGCAGAAGATGTTGGACAGCACGCTCCAGGCGGCGAAGAACGCCACCGCGCCGACCGCGGCGAAACCGGTGAATGCGGTCCACAAAATGGTCGGCGATACCCCGAGCTGGTCGAGGATGGCCACCAGCGCGGCGCTGCCGATCACGAAGTTGGACAGCCGCCGGGCCGCGGTTTCCACCTGCGGCGGCAGCGTGTAGTGCATGCCCAGGCGCGCCAGCAGGCGCCGGGTGAGCAGGCGCAGCAGCCACGCCACCAGCAGGATCAGAATGACCACCAGCGCGGTGTCGAGCAGGTTGATCCATCCGTGCATCCATTCGGGCAGGTAGTTCTTCATCGGGTTGTCTCCTTGCGGCGCCGCGCCCGCTCGCGGGCAGCTGCGTTGCAACGTTCGGGTAAGCGGTGCGTGGCCATGCCGCCGATACTGCCGCGCCACGGCCCAGGTACGGGCCCGCGCGGGGCCGCCGTGCGTACCGCGCACGCCGGGTGCCAGCGGCCGCGGTGGGCTTGCCGACGGGGCGCGGCGCCGGCGTCGGTGCGGGCAGCGGTGGACAGGGACATGGTTGGCAGGCGGGGGGCGAGGCGGGATTGTCGGCCAGCCGGCGCGGCCTTGTCAGCCCCTATCGGTGTGGCCGCTGCGCCGCCCCGGCAAAAAGATCGCAGGCGGCTTTAAACCTTTCTGCTGGCCGCCGCATCCAACGGATATGCTCGACGCCATTGTGACCGCCACCGCTCCTTTCCCGCAGGCCGCCGACGATGCCGCGCTGGCGCGTGCCGCCGCCGGTGGCGACCGCCACGCCTACGAGCGCATCTACCGCCGCCACGCCCCGCGCCTGTATGCGCTGCTGTGGCGGCTGTGCGGCGGCAACGCGGCGCGTGCCGACGACGCGCTGCAGGAGACCTTCATCCAGGCCTGGCGCACGTTGCCGCAGTTCCGTTTCGAGAGCGCGCTGGGCACCTGGCTGCACCGCATGGCGGTGAACACGGCGCTGATGGAACTGCGCGCCAGCGCCGCGTTCGAGGCGCTGGATATCGGCGAGGAGGGCATGGATCTGCTGGCGCGGATGCCGGCGTCCAGTCGTTGCCAGGCCACCGGGCTGGACCTGGAGCGCGCGCTGGAAACGCTGCCGCCCCGCGCCCGTGCGGTGCTGGTGCTGCACGACATCGAGGGCTGGAAGCACCACGAAATCGCCGAGGAACTGCAGATGGCCGTCGGCAGTTCCAAGGCACAGTTGCATCGTGCGCGCGGGTTGTTGCGCGCGCGCCTGGGAGAAACACCATGAACGAACACGATTCCGACCACGACCACGATGACCTGGCCGCGCGCCTGCGCCGGCTTCCCAGCGAGCGCGTGCCGCCGGCCGCGGCCTGGCAGCACATCGCCGCACGGCTGCACGAGGCGCCACGCGAGCGGCCCGCCGCGGTGACCCCGCGCTCACGCCCGCGCCCGCGCCATCGGCGCTGGACCTCCGTCGCCGCGGCCGCCGCGGTGGCGGCGCTGGCATTGCTGGGCACCGGCCGCTGGTGGGCCGGGTCCCCGCCGCAGGCCACCCAGGCCACCCAGGCGACACGGATGACGCAGGCATCGTCGCTGGCGGCGCAGGCCGACGCGCTGGCCGCGACCTATCGCCAGGCACTGGCGGCGATCCCGCAGGACAGCGTGCCGGCCGAACTCGCGCCGGCGCTGCACGAGCTCGATGCCAGCGCCGGCAGCATCCGCTCGGCGATCGCGCAGAGCCCCGATGCCGGCTTCCTGCTCGGCCAGCTGCGGCGCACCTACGCGCTGCGGCTTGAACTTACCCGGCAGGGCCTGGATGGCGCCGGTCTTTCCACCTGAAGGAGAATCCCCGTGAATGTTTCCCTGCGACACCTGCTGGCCGCCGTCGTGCTGCTGGCCCCCCTGGCACCGGCGCTGGCGCAGACGCCGGTCAACGAACATCACCCACTGTCCAGCGGCGGGCGGGTGGAGATCAGCAACATCGCCGGCTCGGTGAACGTGCGCGGCTGGGACCGCAACGAGGTGCAGCTGACCGGCACCCTGGGCGAAGGCCAGCGCCTGGAGGTCCAGAACAGCGCCAACCGCGTGCAGCTGAAGGTGGTGTACCCGCGCAACAGCCGCAACAGCCGGGGCGCGGTGCTGGAACTGCGGGTGCCGCGCGGCAGCGAACTGCAGGCCGGTACCGTCAGCGCCACGCTGGACGTGGCCGATGTCGATCTGCGCAGGTTGCAGGCCAACACCGTCAGCGGCGGCATCACCGTGCGCGGGCAGGCCGGGCAGGCCGCGCTCAATACCGTCAGCGGCGCGATCCGCTCGCAGCTGCGTACCCCGCGGCTGGAGCTGCGCACGGTCAGCGGCGCGATCAACGCCAGCGGTGGCAGCGGCGGTGAGGTGGCGGCCAATTCGGTGTCCGGGCCGGTCGACCTGGACCTGTCGGCGGTGCAGCGGCTCGACGCCGAAACCGTGTCCGGCGGGCTCGGCGTGCGCAGCGCCGGGTTGCAGCCGGGCGGGCGCATCAGCCTGCAGACGGTGAGCGCGCCGATCGCGCTGGCGCTGCCGGCGCGCACCTCCGCGCAACTGAAGGTCAGCAGCTTCAGCGGCGCCATCCGCTCGGACGTGGGCCAGGTCGAACGCCCGCGCTACGGTCCGGGGAGCAGCCTGGACGCGCGCCTCGGCGGCGGCGACGGCGACATCTCCATCACCTCGCATTCGGGCAATGTGCGGGTGGACCTCGGCGCGCGCTGAGCATCCCCGCCAGGCCCGCCCCGGCGAACCTGGGGCGGGCGGCTACAATAGCGGGCTTGCAACGTCATCGTCTGGAGTCGCCATGCCCGTTTCTTCCTGCCCGCAGTGTTCGTCGCAGAACGTCTATCCCGACGGCGCGCTGTGGATCTGCGCCGATTGCGGCCATGAATGGACCCCGGGCGAGGCGGGCGAAGCGGCGCTGGTGGTGCGCGACAGCAACGGCAACGTACTGGTCGCCGGCGACACCGTCACCGTCATCAAGGACCTGAAGGTCAAGGGTTCGTCGATCCCGCTCAAGCAGGGCACGGTGATCCGCAACATCCGCCTAGTCGAGGACGACGCCGAGCACATCGAAGGCAACTCGGACAAGATCAAGGGCCTGGTGCTCAAGACCTGCTTCCTGCGCAAGGCCTGAGCCTGCGCGTGGCGGCCGCCGGGCGCCTCAATGCCCGGCGTGCCGGGCGGTGAGCCGGCGCAGCGCCTCCAGTTTGGCCTGGTAGACCGCACGCAGGTGGTCGGAGCTGCCCAGCTCGCGGGCCCGCTCCAGTTCGCGCACCGCGCGGCGGTTGTCGCCGCTGAGCGAGTAGGCGCGCGCCAGCCCGAAGTGGAACTGGTGCGCGCTGCCATACAGCCGCACCGCATGCCGGTAGTAGTGGATGGCGGCGGCGTAATCGGCACGGCGTTCGGCTTCCACGCCCTGGATGAACTGGTAGAACGGGTCGCGCTCGTGTTCGCGCCGCAGCCGCGCGTCCAGCCGCGCGGCACGCGCGTTGTCGCCGATCCGCAGGTACAGCGCGCTGGCGTTGGCGAGCGTGGAGGGCAGGTCGGGGTCGATGGCCAGGGCCCGGTCGAACGCGGCCGCCGCGGCGGCGGTGTCGCCCGCGCGGGTTTCCAGCACGCCCAGGTTGTTCCATGCCGGCGCGAAGCGCGCCTCCTGCTGCAGCGCCACCTGGAAATGCTCGCGGGCCGCCGCAACCTGCCCCTCGGCCAGCAGCTCGGCACCGCGGTTGTTGTAGAAATGGGCCAGTGCGCGCTGGTCGGAAACCGGGCGCGGGCCACGACGGTCGTACAGCACGTCCTGGTCCAGGTCCAGGGTGCCGCGGCGACCATTCACGCGCAGCCCGACGTTGACGTGCCCGGCGTTGTAGACCACGTCCTGCTCCTGATACCAGGTGACGACCCGTCCGACCTCCTGGACGTCGGCCTCGATACCCGCTTCGCGCGCCAGGGCCATGAACAGCAGGGTGAAGGAAAGGCAGTTGGCGCGGCGCTGGCGCCAGGCCTCGGCGACGGTCAGGGTCGCGGCGGTGTCGTACCGCAGCGCTGCATCCGGGGCCTCCGCCGCGTCCGGCGCGCGGGGCTGGAAGACCAGTTCCATCAGCCGCTGCACGCGCTGTTCCGGCGAGCGGCTGGGCGCGATGACCTCCTCGCGCACCCGTTGTTCCAGCGCGGGGGGAATGGCCATGATCTGTTCGGGCGTCGGTGGCGCCAGCCGCGCGTCCGCCGCGTCCGGCGGGGCGACGCTGATGGCGGCGAGCAGGGCGAAAGCACTCCAGGCGATCATGGCGACCCCGGTGGGTTGCGGTGGCGGCACCAGTGTAAGCCCGTCGCCGCCGCCTGGCGCGGCATCCACAGAAGGTGTGGACCGGGGTTTGGCAAAGATGTGGATAACTCGCGGCAGCCCTTGTGCCGTCGGCGTTGCGCGCGGCTGGTCATATTTTCGCCATGCGCGTTGCGGGCAGCGGCGGCGCACGGCCCGGCACCGCGCCGGGTCTGCTAGTATCCGCGCCCCAGACCAGGCCGGCCGCCGTACCCCGGCGCGCTCCCGCCGGCCGGCGTTTCCATTCGACCATGACGAAGTTCATTCCCTCCGCCGAGGCGCAACTGTCGCTGGGTCTCGGCAGCGACATCCCCACCGAGCGCCTGTTCTTCGCGGTGATGCCGGACCCGGCCACCGCCTGGCGCATCGCCGAACTGGCCGAGGGACTGCGTGCCGAACACGGCCTGGACGGACGGCCGCTGGCGCGCGAGCGCCTGCATGTCACCCTGCATCACCTGGGCGATTACGCCGGTCTGCCGCCGAGCCTGCTGGCCAAGGTGCAGCAGGCCGCGGCGCGGGTGCGGATGCCGGAATTCGAGGTGTGCTTCGATGAAGTCGGCAGCTTTGCCGGTGGCCGCCAGCATCCGTTCGTGCTGCGCAGCGCGCATGGCGCCGACCTGCTGCAGGGCCTGCACCAGGAGCTGGCGCGCTGCCTGCAGGCCATCGGCAGCCGCCCCGATCCGGGGTTCACGCCGCACCTGACCCTGCTCTACGACAAGCGGCGCCTGCCGGTGCAGCCGGTGCAGCCGATGCGCTGGCTGGTGCGCGAGTTCGTGCTCATCCGCAGCTTCCTGGGGCAGACCCGCTATCAGCTGGAAGGGCGCTGGACGCTGGGCTGAAGGCCGTCGCCGGGCGCCGCCGCCGCGCGGTGCGGGCCAGCAGCGCGCAGGCAGGGCACGCGTTGGCGTGAGGCCCGCGGCCGGCGTCGCCGCCACCCCGGCCGGTGCCTAGAATGGCGCATGGACCTGATTCCGATGCCGCTGCCGGCAGGCCAACTGGCCGAGATCGAAGCCGCGCACGCGCAGCCGCCGCGTGCGTACCACAACCTTGGCCACGTGCAGGCGTTGCTGCACCACCATCGCGACGTCGCCGCCGGCCCGGGCTGGCGGCAGCCGCGCGAGGTGGCGCTGGCGATGCTGTACCACGACGCGGTGTACGAGGCCGGGCGCGGCGACAACGAAGCGCGCTCGGCGGCGATGGCGCGGGCGGCGATCGCGCGCTGGCTGCCCGATGCCGGCGTGGATGCGGAGCGGGTGGCGGCGCTGATCGCGCTTACCGCGCGCCACGGCCAGGTGCGTGGCGATGAGCTGGACGCGGACGCGGCGCTGTTCCTGGACAGCGACATGGCCATTCTTGGCGCGCCGCCCGAGGTGTTCGATGCCTATGACCGTGGCATCGCCGAGGAGTACCGGGGCAAGGTGCCGGGTTTCCTGTTCCGGCTCAATCGCCGGCGTTTTCTGAAAGGTGTGCTGGCGCAGCCGCGCATTTTCTTCAGCGATTTCTTCCATGCGCGGTATGACGCGCAGGCGCGGGAGAATCTGCGGCGGGTGACGGGCTGAGGCGTGTTGGATGCCTATGATCGTGGCATCGCCGAGGAGTACCGGGGCAAGGTGCCGGGTTTCCTGTTCCGGCTCAATCGCCGGCGTTTTCTGAAAGGTGTGCTGGCGCAGCCGCGCATTTTCTTCAGCGATTTCTTCCATGCACGGTATGACGCGCAGGCGCGGGTGAATCTGAATCGGGTGACGGGCTGAGGCCTGCTTTGGCTTTGGCTTTGGCTTTGGCTGTTGCTCATTGCTTTTGACTTTCAGGGTCCCCTTCCGCAGCGACGGAGCCGGTGGGAATAACCCGAAGGGCGACGTGCAGGGATGCACGTCGTTTTTCGACGAGACAAGGATGTCTCGTCGAAAAATCCCACAGGCGGAGTGGACCCGGCGCGCGTAGCGCGGCGGGCGCGGAGGCAGGGGCGTGTTTCTTTGGGCCACCTTTCTTTGCACGAGCAAAGAAAGGTGGCTCGCGCCCCGAAGGGGAGCGAAAGCTTTTGATCCTGCTCCAGCCTTTGCTTGCCTTCTCAAACCGGCAGGAGCGGAGGCCAAGGTGATAGCCAAGAAGTTCAATGGGCTTTGGGCAAGTATGAAAGCGGAAGCTTGAAGGCCGAGCTTTCGCCCCTGCTTCGCAGGAGCGAGTTACTTCTCTTTGCTCGTGCAAAGAGAAGTAACCAAGAGAAAGCACGCCCTGCCTCCGCGCCCGTCGCGCTACGCGCGCCGGGTTCACTCCGCCGGCGGGATTTTTCGACGAGACATCCTTGTCTCGTCGAAAAACGACGTGCATCCATGCACGTCGCCCTTCGGGTTATTCCCGCCGGCTGCGTCGCTGCGGAAGGGGACCCGGAAGTCAAAAGCAGTGCAAGATCACGAGCAACAGCAACAGCAACAGCAACAGCAACAGCAACGGCAACGGCAACGGCAACGGCAACGGCAGCCACAGCCACGGCCACGGCCACAGCCACAGCCACAGCCACAGCCACGACCACGGCCATAGCCCGCGCCTTGCCGGACCCCATGGCCTAGAATTGCTCCATCCTGTTTTGACGACGGCCACACCGGCCGAAGCGATGAACCCGATTCCCATCCCCACGCCCGACCCGGACCCGCGGCCCACGCCGCCGGAGGAGCCGGGGCCCAACGAATGCTGCGGCAGCGGCTGTCCGCTGTGCGTGCTGGACCTGTATGCCGACGAACTGGCGCGCTACCGGCAGGCGCTGGCGGCGTGGAAGCTGCGGCATCCGGACGCGCAGGACTGACACCGCGTTTCCACCCCGTTCCCGCATTGGCAGGCGTAGGCTTGCCGTTTCCCTGGTCAAGGAAGCTCTCATGGCACATGCGTCGCTCGCTTTGGTGGTGGTGATGGCGTCGGGCCTGCTGGCGGCGCCGGCACTGGCGCTGGAGCCGGTCAGCCATGGCCGTTTCGAACGGGTGCCGGTGCTGTTGCCCGATGGACCGGTGCAGCGGGTGGTGGTCTGGTTCGCCGGTGACGGCGACGCTGCGCCGCGGCAGGCACGGCTGCAGGCGCTGCGCCGCGATGGCGCGCTGGTGGTGGACGTCGATACCCGCCATCTGGCCGGGGTGCTGGCGAAGGAAGGCGGCAGCTGCGGGTTCTCCGCCGGCGACGTGGAGAACTTCTCGCGCTATGTGCAGGCCTATCTGCGGGTGCCGACCTACCACCTGCCGATCCTGGGCGGCGATGGCGCCGGGGCCGCGCTGGCCTACGCGGTGTCCGCGCAGTCCGGCCCGGACGTGTTCGCCGGCCTGCTCACCGAGGATTTCTGCCCGCGCCTGGGCGATACGCGGATGATCTGCGGCGACGGCATCGACGGTGGCACGCTGCTGCCGGTGGCGCTGGGTTTCCCGTGGCTGGAGGCCGCGCCGGGGCATGCCCCGCGCTGTCCGGCGGGCGAGGTCGAGGCCTTCGCGCGGGCGGTGCCGCTGGCGCGGCGCTTCCAGCGCACTGCCGCCGGCAGCGTGCTGCCAGGTGAGGTTGCCGCGGCGCGGGTACTGGGCGCGCAGCGCGGGGTGAGCCTGCCGCCGGTGCCACATGAGCTGGACGGCCTGCCGCTGGTGGAAGTGCCGGCCGCCGGCAACGGCGACACCTTCGCCGTGTTCGTGTCCGGCGACGGTGGCTGGGCCGGGCTGGACAAGGAGGTCGCCGGCGCGCTGGCGCAGGCCGGCATCCCGGTGGTGGGCGTGGATTCGCTGCGCTATTTCTGGAGTGCGCGCACGCCGGCCGGCTTCGCCGCCGACCTGGACCGCATCACCCGCCATTACGCGCGGCAGTGGCAGCGCCCGAAGCTGCTGCTGCTCGGCTTCTCGCAGGGCGCCGACGTGCTGCCGGCGGCGATCAACCGGCTGTCCGCCGATACCGCCTCGATGCTGGCGATGACCGCGTTGCTGTCGGTGGGCACGCACGCCGACTACGAGTTCCACGTCAGCAACTGGCTGGGGGGCGATGGCGACGGGCTGCCGATCGCCCCGGAGATGCGCCGGCTGCCGGCGGCACGCACCGTCTGCGTCTACGGCCAAGACGACGACGATGCGCTGTGCCCGCGGCTGCCGGCCGGGTCGGCGCAGGTCGTGCGCCTGCCCGGCGACCATCACTTCCAGGGCGATTACGCCGGGCTGGCGCGGGTGATCCTGCAGCGGCTGCGCGGGCTCAGTTCGACTGCCGGCGCGGATCCAGCGAAATGAGCCGGGTCACGTCCAGCAGCGCGGCGGGCAGGTGCATGCCGCCCGGCGCGGCCAGGTAGCGCGGACGCCACTCCGGCGCGAACTTGGACTTGAAGCGGCGCAGCCCGCCGAAGCCATAGAAGCGCTCGCCGTGGCGCGCGACCAGGTTGGCGAAGCGGTTCCAGCGCCCGGCCAGGCGGTGTTCGGCCAGCCCCGTCAGCGGTGCCATGCCCAGCGAGAAGCGGGTATGGCCGTTGGCCGCGCCCCACAGGAACAGTTCGATGAACAGAAAGTCCATGGTGCCCTTGGGGGCGTCGGCGGCGTGCCGCATCAGGTCCACCGACAACTCGCGCGCGAGCGGCGCCTGCCACAGGTTGGCGAACGCCACGATCCGGCCTTCGACCTCGACCAAGGCCATCGGGAAGCGGCACAGGTAGTCGGGGGCGAAGCTGCCCAGCGAGAACCCCTTCTCGTCGCCGGCCTTCTCTTCCAGCCAGGCGTCGGAGATCGCCTCCAGCGCCGGCAACAGCGGCGCGACATCCGCGGCCGGCACCACCCGGAACGCCAGGCCGCTGCGGCGGCCCTTGTTCCACGCCTGGCGCAGTTCCGCGCGCGCGCTGCCTTCCAGGCTGAAGCCGGCCAGCGACACCATCGCTTCCTCGCCGAGCTTGACCAGGGTCAGGCCCAGGTCGAGGTAGGTCTGCCAGTGCTGGTCCCCGGTCTGGTAGAACACCGGGCGCAGGCCGAGCCGGTCGGCTTCCTCGCGGAATTTCCAGATCAGCATGCGCGCGGTGTCCGGCGGGCCGACCGGGTCGCCCATCGACACCAGCGAGCCGCCGTAGCGCTGCATCATCACGAAGCCATTGCCGTCGTCGCTGCGCAGGATCGCCTTGTCGCCGGTCATCGCCAGGCAGGCCTGGGTGTCGTGCGCCTGCGCCAGCAGCGGCCGCAGCTGCTCGAGCTGCGCGGCGTCGGGTAGCGGCAACGGCGCGCGGGTGCTGTGCAGCAGCCGCGCCACCCCGAACACGATCACCACGATGCTGACCAGCAGCAACGCGCGCAGCGCGCGTGGCGCGTTGCCGGAGGTGGCGAACTGCCACCACAGCTCGTTCTGGTACTCGACGTGGCTGTAGACGAAGAACAGCAGCCACACCGTGGCCACCAGCACCAGCGCCACATTGCGCAGCCACGGCCACGACCAGGCCTCGTCGAGCAGCGCGCCCTGGCGGTAGAACTCGCGCCGCGCCGCCCACAGCGCCACCGCCACCAGCGGCAGGGTCAGCGCCACCAGCGCATGGCCGCCGCGCAGCCAGGCCGGAATCGGCAACAGCACGCTCACCGCCAGCGCGATCAGCCACGCCGCATGGCTGCGCCGCTGCAGCCCCTGGCCGATCAGCAACAGCAGCACGCCACCGAGGCTGCCCAGCAGGTGCGAGGTCTCCACGATCGGCAGCGGCGCATGCAATGCGCGATGCCGCGGCGCCGGCAGGGTGCCGTCGATCACCAGCAGCGCACCGACCGCGAACACCGCCAGCGCGATCACCTGCGGCAGCCAGGGGCGCAGCACGTTCCAGGCGGTGCTGGCGCCGCTGCGCAGCGGCCGGCGGACGGCGGCCAGCCCGGCCAGCAGGGTGGAGAGGAACAGCGGCACCAGGTAATAGGTGACGCGGTAGGCCACCGCCGCGGCCAGGATCGCCGCCGGCGCCAGCTGCGGCAGCAGCTTGAGCAGGCTCCACTCGAACACGCCCAGCCCGGCCGGCACCGTGGAGACCAGCCCGGCGACCACCGCCACCAGATACAACCCGACAAAGCCGATGTAGCCCACGCCATCCTGCGCCGGCAGCAGCACGTAGAACGCGGCCGACGCCAGGCCCAGTTCCACCAGGCTCAGTGCGGTGACCTCCAGCACCGTGCGCCGGTCCGGTATCCATACCCGGTGCCGGCGCCAGCCGATGCTGCGGCCGTCGGCGCCGACCAGCAGCCACATCGCAGCGAAGCCGAGCAGCAGGGCGATGCCCAGCAGGCGCACCGCCGACGCGTCCAGCGGCAGCGCCAATGCCGCCGCACCCGGCTCCAGCCACAACGCCAGGCCCAGCAGCACCCAGGCGCCGAACACGAAGCCCAGGGTGCTCATCAGCACCACCTGGCCGATCTCGGCCAGTCCCAACCCGGCGCTGCCATAGCTGCGCACCCGGATCGCGCCACCGGTGAGCGCGGCGAAGCCCAGGGTCTGCCCGGCGGCATGCGCGAGGAAGGCGGTGATCGCCACCCGGCCCGGTGGCAGGCGCCGGTTGGCGCGGCGCAGCCCGATCGCATCGAACCCGATCAGGCAGGCGTAACTGGCCATGCCCAGCAGCAGCGCCAGCCCCAGCTGCGACCACGACAGCGCATGCATGGCGCCGCGGATCTGCCGGTAGCCGTGCTCGCTGAACTCACCGGCCAGCGCGTGCAGGGCCATGCCCATGATTGCCAGGGTCACGGCGACGGCGGCGAACCGGCGCCAGCCGGCGGTCGGGGGAGCGGTGGGTACGGCGGGGTCGGCCATGCGCGGCAACGGGCAGGGCGCCATGCAGGCGCGGGAGTGCAGAGACTATCGGCATGGCGTGACGGTGCTGGCAAGTGGGCGCGTGGCCTTCAGCGGGCGGACGGCTGGCGGCGCGGCTAAGCTGGTGTCCCGACCCTGCGCAAGGAACAGGCCGTGGCCGCCGGCCGCCACCGTCCACATCGTGATCCCGCGCGCCTGGCCGCGCTGCCGGTGCTGGCGGCGCTGCTGCTGTTCACCGTTGTCGCGACCTGGCTGCAGGTGGCGCGTACCGACCTGGACTGGACGCGTGCCACGCTCAGCCTGTACCTGCACGGCCCGTACGCGCCGTGGCTGCGCAGCGCCTACTGCGTGCTGGCCGCGGCGATCGTGGCGCTCGCCATCGCACTGCACCTGCGCTTGCGCGGACCGGCGCGGCGCGGACTGCCGCTGGCCCTGTTCTGCGCGGCCGGCACCGGCCTGGCCACGGTGGCCGTGGGCGACAGCTGGCTGCCGCAGCACGCGCCGGCGCTGGCGCCGCTGGTGCATGCGCTGGCCGCGCAGACCGCATTCCTGTGCGTCACCACGGCGATGCTGCTGCAGGCCTGGTGCTTCGGTCGCGACCGCCGCTGGCGTGGTGCCTATCCGCTGGCGTGGGGATGGGCGTGGCTGGCGTTCGCCGGGCTGTGGCTGCACGTGCTCTGGCGCGACACGCCGCGCGGGCTGGGGCAGAAGGCGGTGATCGCGCTGGTGCTCGGCTGGCTGGCGCTGGCCGCCGTGCAGTTGTGGCGGCTGCCCCGTCTCCGCTGAAACCATCGGTTGCGGGCACAATGGGCCTACATCCACCCACGGGAAAGCCCATGATCGAACGTTTCGATACCGGTCCGCGCATGTCGGAAATGACCATCCACCACGGCGTGGCCTACCTCGCCGGGCAGGTGCCCGAAGACACCAGCGCCGACATCGTCGGCCAGACCGAACAGGTGCTGAAAGCCATCGACGACCTGCTGCGGCTGGCGCCGACCGACAAGCGCCACATCCTGCGCGCGGAAATCTTCCTGGCCGACATGGCCGATTTCGCCGGCATGAACCAGGCTTGGGACAAGTGGGTGCCGGAAGGCGCCACGCCGGCGCGCGCCACCGTGCAGGCCAAGCTCGCCAACCCGGCGTGGAAGATCGAGATCGTCGTCACCGCGGCGGTGCCGTAAGCGCGGCGGGTGCCGTTCCCGGAGGGTCGATCCGGGAACGGGGCAGCGCCCGTCACCCGGCGTCGCGGCGCATGCGCCGCCGCCGTCAGCTAAGCGCGACCAGCAGTCCGGCGAGCGGCAGCGTCCATGCCAGCGGCACCACCCAGCGCGGCCGGTATGGATGCAGCGCGAGCGCCAGTACCAGTCCGGCGGCGGTCAGCGCGCCGAGCCAGATGACCGGCCCCAGCGCCCAGCCGTGCGCGCGTACGCACAGGCCGGTACTCAGCGCCAGCACCGCCCAGCCCAGTCCGCGCCACAGCCGCCTGCGCGCCGGGCTGGCGGCAGCCTTGCCGTACAGGTCCTGCTGGTGTTTTTCCATGGCCAGCGACAGCGTGGCGAACGCCGCGAACGACAGCCCCAGGGCGAGCGCCATCATGCACGGGCCTCCTCGCCGGCGCCGTGCTGCCGGCGTTTCCTTTGCGCCGCGCTGGGCGGTGGTTGCCAGTGCTGCACGCGCCAGGCGCAGCACGCCAGCATCGCGCCGAAGCCGATCATGGCCAGGTCGAAGCCGGCCAGCGCCCAGTCGCCATCGGCGATGGCCGCGACCAGGTGGGTGCGGGTGGTCAGCGCGTTGAGCAGCGGCAGCAGCGCGAACGCGGCCGCGCCCAGGTACAGCTGCGCGACCCACATCGCCCGCCGCGGCCACGCCAGGGCAGCCAGCAGCGCAGCACCCCAGGCGCAGAAGAACACGTCGGCCTCGGCCGCCGGGCGTCCGGCCAGCTGCAGCGGCAGCAGGCGGTTGCCCCAGAAGTAGGCGGCGAAGGCGATGGGCAGGCCGGCCACGGTGCCGATGTTGAGCGCATCGACCAGGCGCAGGCCGACGCCGGTCTTCCCGGCCCTGGCATGCTTCGGCCGCTCCTTGACCGCCCACAGCACCACGCCGCTGGCCACCATCAGGCAACCGGCCAGCCCGGACAGGAAGAACAGCGCGCGCAGCCCGGGCTCGGCGAAGCGGGCCAGGTGCAGGCCGTACAGCACCCCGCGGGTGCGGGTGGCGCCACCGGCATCCGGGCTGGCGCCGAGCAGCGCGCCACTGACCGCGTCGTAGCGCAGCGACGGCGTGTCGATGCTCAACCGGCGGCCGTCGCGCTGCTGGATGTCGACCACCGCGTTGGCGGCGCCGGGGCGGTGCACCACGAAGCCGGCGATCTGCGCCCCATTCCAGTGCCGCCGCGCGCTGTCCAGCAGCTGCTGGATCGGCAGCGGCAGCGGCGGCGCGCGGCCCGCGGCCGGCCCCTGGACCTCGGCCAGGCGCGCGAAGGCGTCGTTGAAGAACGCGTCCTCGTCGTCCGGGTAAGCCGCCTTCACGCCCCACGGCAGGTACAGGAACATCAGCGTCACGATGCCGGTATAGGTGATCATCGCGTGGTAGGGCAGGGCCATCACCGCGCTGACGTTGTGGAAATCCAGCCACGAGCGCAGGCCTTTTCCCGGGCGGAAGGTGAAGAAGTCCCGGAAGATCTTCTTGTGGGTGATGACGCCGGTGACGATGGCCACCAGCATGAACATCGCGCAGAAGCCGACGATCCAGCGCGCCCATAGCACCGGCAGGTAGTGCAGGTCGAAGTGCAGGCGGTAGAAGAAGTCGCCGCCGCGGGTGTCGCGCGCGCTCACCTCGCGCCCGGTGTTGGGGTCCAGGGTGGCGTCGCCGAAGCGCCCGCCGCGGCGGCGTCGTTCGCCGCCGTCGGCCGGCGGCGGGGCCATCGACTCGGGGTTGCGCCAGAACGTGCGCATGGCCGGGTTGCGCGGGTCGGGCAGGCTTACGTTCCAGCTCTCGGCGTGCGGCGCCCGTTCGCGCAGGAAGGCGAGCGCATTGGCCGCGGCCTGGTCGGCGTCGACCGCGTTGCGCGGCAGCTCCGGGCGCATCCAGCGGCTGATCTCCTCGCGGTAGTAGCTGGCGGTGCCGGCCATGAAGATCAGCAGCAGCACCCAGCCCACCAGTAACCCGGTCCAGGTGTGCAGCCAGGCCATCGACTGGCGGAACCCCTGCTTCATGCTGGCGCTCCCAGCCACTGCACGCCCAGCCAGAACAGCAGGGCGGGGGTGGCGATGCCGGCCCAGGCGCGCAGCGCGCTGCCGCTGGCGAAGGCCCACAACGCGGCGCAGGCGTACACCACGATGGCCAGCAGCATGCCGGTCAGCACCGCCTGGCTGCGCGCCATCGGCAGCGCCACGGCGAGGAATGCGGCCGACGCGGCGGCCAGGGCATAGCCGCCGAGGATCGCCGCCAGCGTGCGCGACAACACGCCCGGCCAGGGGCGGGCGAGGAAGGCACCGAGCCGGCGGTGCCACGGGTGGGGGAGGGGTATCGTGTTGTCCACGGAGTCTGCGGTATCGGATCGGACGGGCGCCGCGCGCTGCGCGCGGCGGAAGGTGGCCATCCATGGCCGGCGCTGCATCCGGCAGCGTTTCCCTGGAGGGCTTACAGCTTCCAGCGCAGGGTCAGGCGCACGTTGCGCGGCTCGCCCCAGTACACGCCGTCGTAGAAGCCGACGTTGTTGTAGTACTTCCTGTCCAGCAGGTTGCTGATGTTCAGTTGCGCGGAGAGGTTGTCGTTGAAGCGGTAGCTGGCGAAGGCGTTGAGCAGGAAGAACGCGTCCTGGGTGATCGGCGACCTGTAGGTCCTGCCGCTGGTCGCGTAGTCGGCGGCCGGGCGGTTGCTCATGCGCCAGATCGCGCTCTGCCAGGTCGCGCCGCCGCCCAGCGACAGCCGGCTCCAGGCGCCGTCGGGACGCCAGCTGGCATTGAGGCGGAAGGTGTCCACCGGCGTGGTGGTGTTCTGGCGCACGCCCTGCTGGTTGCGCACGGTGGTGTGGGCATAGCCGGCCGACAGGTTCCAGCGCTCGCCCAGGCGGCCCTGGGCTTCGACTTCCCAGCCCTTGACCCGGTTGCCCTTGCCGGTGGAGCGGTAGGCGCTGGCGCCGTCGGGCAGCGAGCCTTCAGGCACCGAATCGTCCAGCTCGGCGACGTTGTCCTTCGCGCCCCTGAACAGCGCCGCGGAGGCGTTCAGCAGGCCATCGAAGAATTCGCCCTTGAGGCCGGCCTCCCACATGTCGCCCAGCACCGGCTTCAGATAACGGTTGTCCTTGTCGCGGTAGTTCTGCGGCTGGAAGATGTCGGTGTAGCTGGCATAGGCGCTGAAGTGCGCGCCGAGGTCATACACCAGGCCCGCGTACGGGGTCAGCGAATCGTCGGGCCGGTAGCCGCCGCGGCGGGTGCCGAGCAGCTTGCCGGCGCTGTCGCGGGTGTAGTTCCAGCTGCGCGTCTCCCAGCTGCCGTAGCGCGCGCCCAGCACCGCCAGCAGCGGGTCGGCCAGCTGCAGGCGCGTGGCCAGGTAGGCGGCGCGTTGCTTCAGTTCGTCCTGCGCTGCCAGCCAGCCGGGGCGGGTGACGCGCAGCGGCGCGACGTTGCCGTCCCAGTGGCGCCAGTCGGCGACCTGGTCGTAGCCGTCGGGATAGGCGTAGTCGGTCGCCGGCACTTCGCCCTTGCGCAGTGACTGGCCGACGCCGACCACCAGTTCGTGTTCGCGCCCGAACAGGCGGAACGGGCCGCCGGCGTTGAGGTCCAGCACCTGCATGTCGCCGCGCTCGCCGAACACGCCCACGTAGGCCCGCACGCCGCTGCCGTCCGGGCGTGGATAGCCGGCGGCGCCGTACCAGACTTGGCCCTGCGTATCGCGCCGGGAGCGGGTATAGCTGGCCCTGGCCGACCAGTCGTGGCCCAGGCTCTGCTCCAGCCGCGCGAACGCGGTCTTCTCCACGATCGGCCACTGGCTCCAGCGCGCCGACAGGTTGGTCGAACGCGGCAGGTTGGCCGGCTGGCCGTCCACGCCCCAGTACGGCACCACGCCCCAGGTCACGCCGGAGGTCTCCGGCGACTGGTATTCGTAGCCGGCCTCGAGCAGGGTGCTGCTGGTGAGGTCGGCCTGGACGATGCCGTAGAACACGTCCTTGTCCAGCCGGTACACGTCGCGGAACGAATCGCTCTGCTGCCTGGCCGCGACCATGCGCGCGCGGACGCGGCCGTCCAGCGCGAGCGGGCCGCCGATGTCGGCCTCCAGGCGCTGGTTGCCCCAGCGCCCGGCCGTCACGCTGGCGCTCATCGCGAACTGGTCGGTGGGGCGTTTGCGCACGTAGTTGATGGTGCCCGACGGATCACCGGCGCCGGTGGTCAGGCCGGTGGCGCCGCGGACCACCTCGATGCGCTCGTAGAGGGCGCTGTCGTTGTTGGTCTTGATGTAGCCGCTGAAGGTGTTGAGCATGCCGTCGACCTGGAAGTTGCTGATGTTGTAGCCGCGCGAGACGTAGTTGATGCGCTCGCTGTCGGTCACCGAGACGTGCACGCCGGTCACCTGGCCCATCACGTCGGACATCGCGTGCAGGCCCATGTCGTCCAGCTGCTGGCGGGTCAGCACGGTGACCGACTGCGGGGTGTGGCGCAGCGACAGGTCGAGCCGGGTCGCGGTGCGCGCGTGTCGCACCGTGTACGCGTCGTCGGCTTCGGCCACGACCTTGACCGCATCGAGCGTGGTGGCGTCGCCCGGCGCGGTCTGGGCCAGTGCGGCGGGCGCGGACAGGGTGGCGCTCAGGGCGAGGGCCAGCAGTGTGGGCCGTGGCGGCGGGAGCAAGCGTGGGGACTGCATCGTGGATTCCTGGTGGGCGGTGGGAGGGCCGACCCGCGGAATCGCCCATGGCAGCGCGCCACGCCCCGCGTGACCGTGCGCTGCACGTCGCCTCTCCCGTAGCCGGCCCACATGCACGGCACGACGCAGGAAGCGTCGCGCCGCATCGGTTTGGTTGGGGGGTACACGGGGCGGGCGGCGGGGGATGCGATGCATCGCGCCGCGCAGGGCTGGGCGTACTGCCTACGTATTAACGATAACCATTCTCAATTGATCGGGCAAGCGGTTGCACGCTGCGGCCGGGCACGGGCGCAGCGGCTCGGGCCGCGATCAGAAGCGCAGCCAGACGGTCAGCGCATGCAGCAGCAGGCCGATCAGGCCGCCGACCAGGGTGCCGTTGAAGCGGATGTACTGCAGGTCGCGGCCCACGCTCAGTTCCAGTTGCTCGACCAGCTTGCGCTCGTCCCAGGCCTTGAGCGTCTGCGCGATGTGCGTGGTCACGCCGCTGCGCAGCCGCGTGGTGAGCCGCTCGGCGCCGGCCAGCATGTGCTGGTTGAGCGCGTCGCGCAGCGCCGGGTCGCGGCCGATGCTGGCGCCGAGCTTGCCGAGGTTGCGTTCCAGGTGCGCGGCCAGCACCGAATCCTCGCGCGACAGGTCATCGCGCAGCTGCTGGTGGATGCGCTGCCACAGGCCCTGCACGTAATCCTGCACGGCCGGGTGGTCGATCAGCTGCTGCTTGAGCGCGTCCACCCGCGCGGCCAGCGCGGGGTCCTCGCGCAGCCGCTGCAGGTAGCCGCCCAGCCAGCGTGCGTAGTCCTGGCGCAGCGGATGCCCGGGTTCGGACAGGATCGCCTGCAATTCGTCCAGCCCGGCGCGTGCCATGCGCCCGGCGAGCGAATCGCCGATCTCGTCGATCGGCTTGACCCAGTCCACGGTGCTGGCCAGCTTCGGCCATTCCTTGCGGATGTAGCGCACGATCAGTGCCGAGGCACGCTGGCGCACGGTCTCGCTGTCGAGCCAGCCGGCAATGCGGGTCAGGCCCTCGTCCAGCACCCGCTGGTGGCGGTCGTCGGCGGTCAGCAGGCCGAGCAGGTCGCCGGCGGTGGCCGCGGCGTTCCACTGCCGCAGCTGTTCGACCACGAAGCCCTGGATGGCCCGGCGCACGGCCGATTCGTCCAGCAGGTCCAGTGCCTGCAGCGCCCAGCCGCGGGCCATGCCGGCCAGCATCCGCGCCTGCGGCGGCTGCGCCAGCCATTGGCCCAGGCGGGTGGCCGGGTCGAACACCCTGAGCTTGGCCAGCAGGGCCTCGGGCTCGAGGAAGTGGTCGCGCACGAACAGCGCCAGGCTGTCGGCGATGCGCGCCTTGCTGCGCGGAATGATGGCGGTATGCGGGATGGGCAGGTTCAGCGGGCGCCGGAACAGCGCCACCACCGCGAACCAGTCGGCCAACGCGCCGACCATGGCCGCCTCGCAGAACGCGCCCACCCACGCCCAGGCGCCGTGTTCGCCGTTGAGGTGGCTGAGCACGAAGCCGGCCAGCATTGCCAGCAGCATCGCCAGCGCGTACAGCTTGAGCCGGCGCAACTGGGCGCGGCGCGGATCGGCCGGCGCCACGCTCAATCCTTGTCACCCGCGCTGCGGCGGAAGCAGTGCGCACCGGCCGGGTGCGCCCATTGCCCGGCCTGCGGCAGGCGCCAGCGCGCGCGGCGCTGGCCGCTGTCGGTGGCGAAGTCCGCGCACAGTTCGTAGTGGCTGTCGTCGATGCGGCGGTAGCGGTAATCCGCGCCGCCGGCCGGATCGCGCCGCGGCAGGTTGACGCCCGGCTGTGCGGCCAGCGCATCCATGTCCGGCGGCAGCGCGTCGTGTTCGCCGCGCCATGCGACGATGGCCGACTCCAGGGTCTGCAGATCGCCGATGCGGGCTTCGTCCAGCCGCAGCTGCCGCTGCTGCATCGGCGAATCCATGGTCCATACACCGGCAGCGACCGCCAGGACCGTGGCGATGCCGGTCGCCCACAGCACGCCGCGACCGGAGCCGGCGTGGCCGCCGTCGGCGACCTCTTCGCGGCGCAGGTCGCGCAGGTAGTGGCCGAATACGGTGCCGGCGATGGCCGCCACCACCGCGACCTTGAGTACGAAACGCAGGCTCAGTTCGCCGCCGAGCAGGTTGAACACCAGCGTGGTCAGGTCGCCGATGAGCACGCTGGCGGCGACGAACAGGGTCAGGTAGGTCAGCCAGCGGCGGACCGGCGACAGCCGCTTGATCGGATTGCGCGCCACGTCGTGGGCAAGGTGGCGGGCGAGCAGGGCGAACACCGGGAAGGCGATGACCAGCGCCGAGATCGACCAGCGGATCGAACCGGTAAGCCGCGCCACCTGCCACTGCGCGTCGGCCGGGTCGGGCAGGGCGTGTTCGAGCAGGGCGAACAGCAGGCTGCCCAGGTTCCAGGCGAAGAAATACAGGGTGCTGAACAGCACCAGGTAGAGGAACGCTTCGCGCGCCGACAGCGAAGCGCGCGGGCGCGGCACTGGCAGCGCGAAGTCCACCTCGGCCCAGCCGTCGAGCACGCCGCGTATCTGTTCGGCGCTCCAGCCGGCGGCGAGCAGCGCCTGCCGCACCTGTTCGCGGTCATGGCCGCGCATCAAGGCGTCGCGGACGAACTGTTCCAGTTCCGGGGATGCCGAGGCCATGGCCGACTCCTGTGGGGACGGGCGCATGGTGACCGCCCGGCCGGCCGTCTTGCAATCGCGCGGGGTCGTGCGCGCAGGACCGGCGCGCGCCGCCTGCGCCCTGGCGGCAGTGCGCGGTGCGCCGGGACGCGGCCGGTCAGGCCTACGCGGCGTCCGCCGGCGCGGCACCGGCCAGGCGCGCGCGCAGTGCCTCGAGCTCCATGCGCAGCGCCTGGTTCTCGGCCGTCAGCGAGGCCACGCGCTGGCGCAGCGCTTCCACTTCGCCGGCGTCGCCACTGGCCTGCGCGGGCAGGTCCTGTGGCGGCTGCGCGGCGTCCTCCGCCGCCGGTCGCGGCTTGCGGCGCGACTCGCGCACCCGCCGCGCGGCTTCCTTCAGCTGGCTCTTGCCGCCCTGCGCGGCCGCGCGCTGTTCCTCCTCCGGCAGGCTGGCGACCACCGCCGCGGCGCTGAGCGAGATCTCGCCGGCCTTCACCGCCTCGATCACCTCCTGCGCGGCCTGCGCGCTGATCTTCTCGATCAGCGTCACCTGGCTGGCGCTGAGCTTGGCTTCGCGGGCGAGTTCGGCCCTGGACAGCTTCGGCGCCGGCTCCCACGGCGGCAGGTCGGCATCGGCCGGGCCGTCGGTGGCCGCCGCCAGCGGCGCCTCGCCCTCGCTCTCGCGGCGCAGCTGTTCCTGCTCGGCGCGGTGCCGGGCCTCGACGATCGCGCGCTTGCGCAGGGCCAGCACGCCGCGCTGGAAATCGGACACGCTGCGCCGCCCCAGGTGCTGCTCGATCATCCACAGGTGCACGTCCTGCATCGACTGGAAGCGGGTGTTCTGCACCGTCTGGAACGGGATGCCGTGCTTGCGGCAGATGCCGTAGCGGTTGTGGCCGTCGACCAGCACGTTGCCCCACAGCACCAGCGCGTCGCGGCAGCCCTCGGCCAGCAGGCTGCGCTCCAGCGCGTCATGCTCGTCCGCGGTCAGCGGATCGATGTAGGCCTTGAGTTCTTCGTTGACGATGATGTCCATGCGCATGCCGGTGGAACAGGGGGGCGGCATTGTAAGTGAGGCCGGGGACGCCGCGGCCGCCGTGCTTGCCGGCCTGCGGCAAGTCGCGCATGCTCGCCTGCCGCGACTGGACGAGGCGGTCATGCTGCTCATTGCCGATATCGCGACCGCCCTGGTCGCGCTGATCCATGCCGGCATCCTTGTGCTGGAAATGTTCCTGTGGACGCGGCCGGCGGGGCGCAGGGCCTTTGGCCTGAGCCGTGAGTTCGCCGAACAGACGCGGGTGCTGGCGGCGAACCAGGGGCTCTACAACGGCTTCCTGGCCGCGGGCCTGGTCTACGCCCTGGCGCTGGACGCGGCCGGATACGGCGTGCGCACGTTCTTCCTGGCCTGCGTGCTGGTGGCCGGCCTGTATGGCGCCGCCACCGCCAGCCGCGCCATCCTGTTCGTGCAGGCGCTGCCGGCCGCCGTCGCGCTGGCGCTGGTGCTGGCGGCCCGCTAGTCCACGCCGCACGCAGCCGCTCCCCTCGAAACGCAACGCGCCGCTCATGATTCCCCTGTTCCTGAAATCCCTGCTGGGCGCGCTGGCGGTACTGGCCATCGCGCTGCTGGCCAGGTCGAAGAGCTTCTTCATCGCCGGCCTGGTGCCGCTGTTCCCGACGTTCGCGCTGATCGCGCACTACATCGTCGGCAGCCAGCGCACCGGTGCCGACCTGCAGAAGACCGCCCTGTTCGGGCTGTGGTCGCTGTTTCCCTATGCCGGCTACCTGGTGGTGGTCTACTTCGGCAGCGTGCGCTGGCCGCTGGCGGTCACGCTGGGCGTGGCCACCGCGGTATGGGTGCTCCTGGCGCTGGCGATGATCGTGCTGTGGGCGCGGCTGCATCCGGCGGTGGCGGGCGCCTGAGCCTCCCGCTGCCGTGCGTGGTCGCCGTGTCCGCCGAGCCGGTCGCCGCGGCGGGCGACGGCGCGCGCTGGCCAACGGCGGTACCTGCCGGGGCGGGAGTGCCCGCGCGATCTGGTTGGGGTTGAAACCAACGTGCGCGGCATCGGACGGACAGGGCCGCGTGCCCGGCTTCACGATTAGAATCGACGGTTCCTTCTCCCCGACGCCCCCGGATACCGCGATGACCTCCTCCCACGTCCCCCTGCGCGGCAGCATCGTCGCGCTCGTCACGCCCATGCACGAAGACGGCAGCGTGGATTACCCGGCGCTGCGCCGGCTGGTGGACTGGCACGTGGCCGAGGGCACCGACTGCATCGGCGTGGTCGGCACCACCGGCGAGTCGCCGACGGTCACCGTGGAAGAGCATTGCGAGATCATCCGCGTGGCGGTGGAGCAGGCGGCCGGGCGGGTGCCGGTGATGGCCGGCTGCGGCGGCAATTCCACCGCCGAGGCCATCGCGCTGGCGCAGTACGCGCGCCAGGTCGGCGCCGACAGCCAGCTGCAGGTGGTGCCGTACTACAACAAGCCGGGGCAGGAAGGGCAGTACCGCCATTTCCGCGCCATCGCCGAGGCCACCGGTGACCTGCCGATCGTGCTCTACAACGTGCCCGGCCGCAGTGTCGCCGACCTGCAGCACGACACCGTGCTGCGGCTGGCGCAGGTGCCGGGGGTGATCGGCATCAAGGAAGCCACCGGCAACCTGGAGCGCGCGCAGTGGCTGATCCGCGACGTGCCGGACGGGTTCGCGGTGTACTCCGGCGACGATGCCACCGCGGTGGCGCTGATGCTGTGCGGTGGGCATGGCAACGTGAGCGTGACCGCCAACGTGGCGCCACGGCTGATGCACGAGCTCTGCGTGGCCGCGCTGGCCGGGCAGGTGCCGGCGGCGATGGCGATCCAGCGGCGGCTGCTGCCGCTGCACCGGCAGCTGTTCGTCGAGGCCAACCCGATCCCGGTGAAGTGGGCGATGCAGCGGCTGGGCCTGTGCGGCGGCACCCTGCGCCTGCCGATGACCGAACTGGAGTCGGGCAACCAGCCGCGGGTGGAAGCGGCGCTACGCGAGGCCGGCGTGCTGGCCTGACGCGATCCAGGCACGCCGCGGGCCCGTCGCCTGGGCCGGCCCGCGGCGGCCACCGCTGCATCATGCGCCCGGCATGGCGGCGGTCAGTCCTTTTCCAGTGCGATCACTTCACCCGTCGCCGGATCCAGCCGCACCTTCACCTTCTCGCCCGCGGCGGTCGTGCCCTTGGCGTGCCACAGGCCATCGTCGAGCTTGACGTCATGCACCCCGCTGTAACCGGCGGTGGCCAGCTGGGCGCGGATATCGGCCTCGCCCAGCGGCGACACCGCCTTGTCCGGGTACACCTTGCCGGTACGCGGATCCAGGCGCACATCCACGTGCTTGCCGTTGGCGCTGGTGGCATCGGCCTTCCACATGCCGTCCTTGAACTCCAGGTCCTTGACCTTGGTATAGCCCTGCGCCTCCAGCTGCGCGCGTACCTGCGGCGCGGTGAGCGCGTCCTGCGCGTGGGCGGCGCCGGACCCGGCCAGCGCCAGCGCGGCGGCGAGGAGGGCGGTCTGTAGCGGTCGATCGTTCATGGCTGCTCCTGTCGTTTCGGCGCGTCGATATGCGCACGGCCGAACCTAGCCGAGCGCCCGTGTACGCGACCGTGAACCGGCAGCGTGGCGCGGCTTGCCGCTGCGCCGCGGTTAACCGCGGTGGAGGGCGCGCCAAGGCCGCGTTCAATTCCCGTTGCGGGGACGTCGCGCGGGCGTGAACACACGCCGCCGTGGCCGGGCCCGGGGCAACGTGCCGGCGGGCCGCGGTGGGTCGCTTCGCGCAGCGCCCGGCAGCGTGCCGGTCAGGCCAGGACGGGGCGATGCAGGGGGCGGTGGACGCGCTGGCGTGTCGCCGCCGGCGGCCGGCAGTGGCTGCCCGCGGCGTGGCAGACTGCGCGGACATCTCCCCGCCCTGGCGCCCATGCCCTCGATCGCGACTCCCGCCAATTCCCCGCGCCGCGTGCTCGCCGCCAGCCTGGTCGGCACCACCATCGAGTTCTTCGATTTCTACATCTATGCCACCGCGGCGGTGCTGGTGTTTCCCACGCTGTTCTTTCCCGAGAGCAGCGCCAATGCGGCGCTGCTGCAGTCGCTGGCGACCTTCGCGGTGGCGTTCATCGCGCGGCCGGTGGGCTCGGCACTGTTCGGCCACTACGGCGACCGCATCGGGCGCAAGGCCACGCTGGTGGCGGCGCTGCTGACCATGGGCCTGTCCACGGTCGCCATCGGCCTGTTGCCCACCCATGCCGATATCGGCCTGCTGGCGCCGGCGCTGCTGGCGCTGTGCCGCTTCGGCCAGGGCCTGGGCCTGGGCGGCGAATGGGGCGGGGCGGTGCTGCTGGCCACCGAGAACGCGCCGCCGGGCAAGCGCGCCTGGTACGGCATGTTCCCGCAACTGGGCGCGCCGCTGGGCTTCCTGATGTCGGCCTGCATCTTCCTGCTGCTGGGCCGGCTGCTGGACGATGCCGCGTTCCTGGCCTGGGGCTGGCGCGTGCCGTTCCTGGCCAGCGCGCTGCTGGTGATCGTCGGCCTGTGGGTGCGCCTGAACATCCACGAGACCCCGGATTTCCGCCGCGCGGTCGCGCACGGGCAGCGGGTGCGGCTGCCGATGCGCGAGGTGGTCGCCGGCCATGGCTTCGCGCTGGTGGCCGGGACCCTGGCGGCGTTCGCGACCTTCGTGCTGTTCTACCTGATGACGGTGTTCACCCTGGGCTACGGCACCTCGGCGCTGGGCTATACGCGCGAGCAGTTCCTGCTGCTGCAGATGGTCGGCATCCTGTTTTTCGCCGCGGGCATCCCGCTGGCGGCGCTGCACGGCGACCGCCACGGCACGATCCGCACGATGCTGTGGGCGACCCTGGCGATCTTCGTGTTCGGGCTGCTGTTCCAGCCGCTGTTCCAGGCCGCGCACCCGTGGCAGGTGCTGGGCTTCCTGTCGCTGGGGCTGTTCCTGATGGGCCTGACCTACGGCCCCTGCGGCACCATGCTGGCCAGCCTGTATCCGGTGCAGGTGCGTTATACCGGCGCCTCGCTGTCGTTCAACCTGGCCGGCATCCTCGGCGCCGCGCCGGCGCCCTACGCGGCGACCTGGCTGGCCGGGAAGTTCGGGGTCGGTGCGGTCGGCGGCTACCTGTGCGCCACCGCGCTGGCCACCGCGCTGGCGTTATGGGCGATCCAGCGCCGCGCCGCGCCGCGGCGCTGATCCTTGCCGCGCGTGGCGGGCAAGGGGGGCCGCCATCCCTGGCGGCCATCGGCCGTTCATGGCCGGGTGCCGGGCATCGCTCCCGGCGGTTCCATGGTGCACGAGCCGCCATGCGCCGCGCGGCGCCGGCAGGCGCCCGCTGCGCTCAGCGGAACAGGCGCTTGAGCGTGCGCCCGAGCCAGCCGCCTTCCTCATGTTCGCGGGCGAACTTGTTGAGGTGGCGCTTGACGTGCTCGGCGTAGGCCTTGTCGTCGCCGCGGATGTGGTTGAACAGCCAGCGCGAGAGCATGTTGCGCAGGTCGTCGGTGATGTCCTCGCCCGACTCGAAACGCATGCGGTACTCGGAGACGCGCTTGATGAACACCTCGTGCACGCGCTTGTGCGCGGCGCAGAACGGGTAGCCCGCCTCCTCCATGAGCTCTTCCTCGAAGGCGAAGTGCGACAGGGTGTAGTCGATCAATTCGTCGATCACCTCGCCCACGGCGACGCGCTCCATGCTCTTCTGGGTCACGTGCAGGTGGTTGAGCATCTCCACGATGCGCATGTGCTGGTGGTCGATGACCTCCACGCCCGTGTTGAGATCGTCCTGCCAGACCAAAAGTGCCACCGCCGCTTCTCCAAGTAGATGCTGTCGGGCGCACTCTAGGCAGGGCGGCGGCGCGCCGCGTTGATCTGGATCAAAGCACGCAGGCGGTTTCGTCCAGGGTAATGCCGTGCACCCGGTTGCGGCCGCCGGCCTTGGCCAGGTAGAGCTGGCGGTCGGCCTCGGCGATCAGCGCGTGCAGCGTGCAGCTGTGCGCCGGCATGCGGCACACGCCGATGCTCACGGTCATGCGCAGCGTGCTGCCGCCGAGGGTCAGCTCCAGCGCGGCCACGGCCGCGCGCAGCTGTTCGAAATGGCGCGCGCAGGCGTCCTCGTCCTCCACGGTGACCAGCAGGCAGAACTCCTCGCCGCCGAAACGGGCGCTCAGGTCCTGCGGCCGGGTGTGGGCGTGCAGGACCCCGGCCACCGCGCGCAGCGCCTGGTCGCCGGCCTCGTGGCCGAGGCTGTCGTTGATGTGCTTGAAATGGTCGATGTCGACCATCGCCACCGCCACGCTGCCGGCATCGGCGGCGCGCCGCTCCAGCTGGCGCTGGCTGCGCTCCAGGAAGCTGCGGCGGTTGGGCAGGCCGGTGAGGAAGTCGCGGGTGGCCAGGTCCTGCAGGGTGCCGATCAGCTCCAGCTGGTCGACGTTCTGCGACACCCGGCAGAAGAACTCCTCGCGCGAGAAGGGTTTGCGCAGGAAGTCGTTGGCGCCGTTCTTCAGGAAGCGCGGGATCAGCGACGGGTCGGAGTTGCCGGAGATGCCGATCACCGCCACCCGGTCGCGCGCGCGCAGGGCGCGCAGCCGGCGGGTCAGCTCGACCCCGTCCATCCCCGGCATTTCCTGGTCGACGATGGCCAGGCGGATCGCCGGGTCCGCTTCCAGCGCCTGCAGCGCGGCCGGGCCGTCGCCGGCCTGGGCGACGCGGTAGCCGTACATGGCCAGCAGCGAGGCGGCGTAGCCGCGCGCCGACGGCGAGTCGTCCACCACCAGCGCCGAGATGCGGCGGTTGCGCTCCAGCCGCTGCACCAGCCACACCAGGTAATCCAGGCTGCCGGGCGTGTTCTTCAGGACGTAATCGATGATGTCCTGCTGCAGCACCCGCCGGCGCAGGTCTTCGTCGTAGACGCTGCTGACCACGATGGTCGGCAGCCCGCGTTCGACGAAGTAGGCCACCACGCCGTCGCGGTCGCCGTCGGCAAGCACCAGCCCGGTCAGCACCAGGAACCAGTCGTCCTCGGCGTCGAGCAGGGCGCCGGCCTCGGCCAGCGAGGACGCCACGCTCACCGGCAGCTCCAGGCGCTGTTCGATGGCCTCGCGCAGCATCGTGGTGAAGGTGCGCGAGTTCTCGACCAGCAGGATGCGCTGGGGCAGCGGGGTGATCGGTCGGCTGTCGAAGCCGGCCGGCGGCGACACTGTCATGGGTGGGGGAATCCGGTGGCGGGTCGTCGCAAGCAGTTAGCGGCCGGCGTGCGGCGGACTTTAGCCCGGCGCCGGCGACGGCGGCATGACAGGCCCGCGGTGCATTGGCCGGACGGACAGGGCATGATGCCGCGGTCTCCGGTGATGTCGTCTGCCCCATGCGGTTGTTGCTTGTCGAGGATTCCACCGCCCTGCGCGAGAGCCTGGCCATCGCCCTGGCCGCGGAGGGCCACGCGGTCGACGCCGCCGCCGATGGCAGCCAGGCGCTGGGGTTCCTGGCGCATTACGACTATGACCTGATGGTGCTGGACCTGGCGCTGCCGGGCATCGACGGGCTGGGGGTGCTCGACGGCCTGCGCGCGCAGCGGCGCGCCACCCGCGTGCTGGTACTGTCCGCGCGCGACCAGGTCAGCGACCGGGTCGAGGCGCTCAACCGCGGCGCCGACGACTACCTGGTCAAGCCCTTCGCCATCGACGAACTGCTGGCGCGGCTGAAGGCGCTGGCGCGGCGCCGCTTCGACGACGCGTCGCCGCGGCTGGTCGCCGGCGCGCTGAGCGTGGATACCGCGACCTGCCTGGTGACCGGTCCGCACGGGGCGATCGCGTTGTCGCCCAAGGAGTACGCGCTGCTGGAACTGCTGCTGCGCGAGCGCGGCCGCGTGCATACCCGCGGCGGCCTGTTCGAGCGGCTGTATGCCGGCAGCAGCACCGCCTCGGACAAGGTGATCGAGGTACTGGTCAGCACCCTGCGGGCCAAGCTCGCGCGTGCCGGCGTCGACGGCCTGATCGAGACCCGCCGCGGGTTCGGCTATGTGGTCGTCTGAGCGGCGCTGGCTGAGGTCGATCCGGCGGCGCCTGATCGTGGCGCTGGTCGGCGGGCTGGGCAGCCTGCTGGTGGTGCTGTTCCTGCTGCTGGACCAGGTGCTGGACCACCACCTGTACGCGCGGCTGGACGCGCAGCTGCTCGACCGCGCGCGCGCGGTCGGCGCCATGCTTGCCAGCGGCACCCCGGTGGATGCGCTGATGCCCGAGTTCCGCGAGCACGGGCATACCGATTTCTACACCATCTGGGACCGCACCGGCGCGGTGCTCGCGCGCTCGTCTTCCAGCGGCGCGCAGGCACTGGCGCGCCCGCCGCGGATGCCCGCCGCCGAGCCGCTGTACTACGACCTGGTGCTTCCCGACGGCCACCGCGGCCGCGCGGTGGCGCAGCCGGTGGTCCCGGGCCCGGCCGGCGACCCGCGCGCGGCGCTGCTCACCGTCGCCATCGAACGCACCGACGTGGACCTGCTGGAACGGCGCATCCACCTGTCGCTGCTGCTGGTCAGCCTGCTGGCGGCGCTGGGCGCGGCGGCGCTGGCGATCGTGGTGGTCAACCGTGGCCTGCGGCCGTTGCTGCGGCTGGGCAGGCGGGTGGGGACGCTGTCGCCGGACGCGGCGCAGGTGCCGCTGCTCGACGCGCGCCTGCCGTCGGAACTGGCGCCGTTGGCCGCGGCGCTGGACAGCGCGTTCGGCCGCCTCTATGAGGCGCTGGACCGCGAACGCCGGTTCGCGCGCGATGCCGCCCACGAGCTGCGCACGCCGCTGGCCGAGATCCGCACCAGCGCCGAGCTGGCGCTGCGCGGTGGCGACCCCGGCCGCGCGGCGGCGGCGCTGGCCATATCGCTGGCGGCGGTGGAGCGCATGCAGCGCAGCGTCGATGGCCTGCTGGCGTTGTCGCGCTACGAGTCCGGCCAGGCCGAGCCGCAGCCGGAGCCGCTGGACCTGCGCGCGCTGCTCGAGCAGCAGCGCCAGGTCCTGGCGCGGGCCACGTCCGCGGGCGCGCGCATCCAGCTCGATGGCGCGGTGGAATGGTGGACGTCGAGCGACGTCGCGCTGCTCGAGCGCATCGTCGCCAACCTGCTGCAGAACGCCGCCGAGTACGCCCCGCCCGGCAGCCGCATCGTGGCCGGGGTGCGGGTGCTGGCGGAGGGCGCCTGGCTCGAGGTCCGCAATCCCGCGCCCGATCTGCACGACAGCGACCTGCCGCGGCTGGGCGAGCGCTTCTGGCGCAAGCGCCCGGAGCATGCGCCCGACACCCATGGCGGCCTCGGCCTGGCCCTGGCGCGGACCTTGGCGCGGATACTCGCGCTGGACCTGCAGTTCCGCCTTGAAGCGGGCGAACTGGTCGCCCGCCTGGGCCCGTTCCCGGCGCTGCCGGAGGCCTGACCGCGGTCGCCACCGCCGTGCTGGTGCGACCCAGCACGGCAGCCACTGGCCCGGTGCGCTCGCAACCGGCGTGCGTGGGGGCGGTGCCAACGTGTGCACGCACGCCGCCGGCGGCAACCCGCCGGACGCCGGCAGCGGGACGCAAACGCAACTGCTTCGCACTCGAGCGCCTTAAGCGTTTCCAAAGCCGCGCCCGGCAGACTCCCGGCACCCCGTACCCCACGTCGAGGTTGTTCGATGTCCTGCCGTCCCCGTTTCCTTCCGGCGCTGCCGTTCGGCGTGGCGTTGCTGCTGGCCAGTTGCACCGCGGTGGCTGCCGCGCCGGCGGCGATCCGCCTGCCGGCCGAGCAGGCGCGCGCGCTGGGCGTGCGCAACGCGGCGGCGGTCGCGGCCACCGGCATTTCGCTGGAACACCTGCCGGCGACGGTGGAGCCTGCGCTGGAGCGCAGCGCGGTGGTGACCGCGCCGTACGCCGGTACGGTGACCCGGGTGCTGGCAGTCGAGGGCAGCCAGGTCGCCGCCGGTGCGCCGCTGGCGCGGGTGCAGAGCCGCGAACGGATGATGCTCGAGGCCGACGCCGGGCGCGCGGCCAGCGAAGCACGCCTGGCGGCGCGGCAGGCGCGGCGCGATGCCGAGCTGCTGGCCGAGGGCATCGTGCCCGCCGCGCGTGCCGAGAGCAGCCGCGCGCTGCAGGAGCAGACCGGGGCCACCCAGGCGCAGTTCGCGCGGGCGCTGGCGCTGGCGCCGGCGGCCAGGGGCGGGCTGCCGGGCGAATACGAACTGCGCGCGCCGCTGGCCGGGCGCGTGCTCGAGCGCAAGGTGGCGCCGGGGCAGGCGCTGGAGGCCATGGCCGCCGCGTTCGTGGTGGCCGATACCGCGCAGCTGGACGTGGCCATCCGTGCGCCGGCGGCAGCACGCATGCGCCTGGCGGCCGGGCAGGTGGCGCGCATCGACGGCACCGACGCGCGCGGCCGGATCACCGCCGTGGGCAGCGCGGTCGATGGCGCCAGCCAGACCGTGCCGGTGCGCGCGCGCTTCGCGGCCGCCAGCGCACTGGTGCCGGGCCAGCCGGTGGCGGTGACGCTGGAACTGCCGGCACCGCAGGGAGCGCTGGCGCTGCCGCGCGGTGCGTTGGCACGGGTGGGCCGCGACAGCGTGGTGTTCGCCGCCACGCAGGGCGGCTACCGGGTGGTGACCGTCGAAGTGCTGGGCGAATCGGCGACGCAGGTGGTGGTGCGCGGGCCGCTCGCGGCCGGTAGCGCGGTGGCGGTGGCCGGTACCAGCGCATTGAAGGCGCTGCTGGCGGCCGGGGAGTAAGCCAATGCTCGGACGCCTGGTCGAATTCTCCCTGACCCAGCGGGTGCTGGTGCTGGTGGCCGCCGCGGGGCTGGCGCTGGCCGGCGCGCTGGCGTTCCTGGAACTGCCGGTGGATGCCTACCCGGACATCGCGCCGACCCAGGTCAAGCTGATCCTGAAGGCGCCGGGGATGACCCCGGAGGAAGTGGAGAGCCGCGTCGTCGCGCCGCTGGAGCTGGAGCTGCTCGGCCTGCCCAACGGCACCATGCTGCGCTCCACCGCCAAGTACGCCATCGCCGACATCACCCTGGACTTTGCCGAAGGCACCGACATCTACTGGGCGCGGCAGCAGGTCGCCGAGCGCTTCGGCAACGTTGCGCTGCCGGACGGGGTCGGCGGCGGGCTGGCGCCGATCGCCACGCCGCTGTCCGATCTTTTCATGTTCACCATCGAGGGCGGCGACCTGCCGCTGGCCGAGCGCCGCGCGCTGCTGGACTGGGTGATCCGCCCGGCGCTGCGCACCATCCCCGGCGTGGCCGACGTGAACGCGCTCGGCGGCGAGGTGAGCAGCTACGTGGTGGTGCCCGACCGCGCCGCGCTGTCGGTCGCCGGCCTGCATTTCCGCGACCTGGCCGACGCGCTGGAGCGCAACAACCGCAACGACGGCTCCGGCCGCCTCGGCGACGGCGAGGAAGCGCTGGTGGTCCGCGCCGAGGGCGCGGTGCGCGGGCTGGAGGACCTGCGCAATATCGTGTTGCGGGTGCAGGACGGCATCCCCCTGCGGGTCGGCGATGTGGCCCAGGTGCGCATGGCCGGAATGACCCGCTATGGCGCGGTCACCCGCGACGGCCAGGGCGAGGCGGTGCAGGGCATCGTGGTCGGCCTGCGCGGCGCCGATGCCGGCGCGGTGGTCGGCGCGGTGCGCGCGCGCCTGGCCGAACTGGCGCCGCAATTGCCGGCCGGGGTGCGGGTGGAGCCGTTCTACGACCGCAGCGCGCTGATCGACCGCGCGGTCGGCACCGTGACCAAGGCCCTGCTCGAGGCCACCGTGCTGGTGGTGGTGCTGCTGCTGCTGTTCCTGGGCGAGCTGCGCGCGGCGCTGGTGGTGGCGCTGACCCTGCCGTTCGCGGCGCTGCTCACCTTCCTGATGATGCGCGCGTTCGGCATGAGCGCGAACCTGATGAGCCTGGGCGGGCTGGCGATCGCCATCGGCATGCTGGTCGATGCGGCGGTGGTGGTGGTGGAGAACACCGTCAGCCGGCTCGATCCGGCTGCGTCCGGCGCGGGCCTGCCGCGCCTGCACCGGGTGTTTGCGGCGGTGCGCGAAGTGGCCGCGCCGGTGGCATCGGGCATTCTCATCATCTGCCTGGTGTTCCTGCCGCTGCTGGCGCTGGAAGGCCTGGAGGGCAAGCTGTTCGGCCCGGTGGCGCTGACCATCGTGTTCGCGCTGGCCGGCTCGCTGCTGCTGTCGCTGACGGTGATCCCGGTGCTGGCGTCGCTGCTGTTGCGCGAACGCGCCCACGCGGAGCCGTGGCTGATGCGCAGGCTCGATGCCCTGTACATGCCGCTGCTCGACGGTGCGCTGGCGCGGCCGCGGCGCGTGGCGATCGGCGCCGGCGCGGCCTTGCTGCTGGGCGTGGCGGCGTGGTTCGGGGTCGGCAAGACCTTCCTGCCGACCATGGACGAGGGCGACCTGCTGGTGCAGCTGGCCAAACTGCCGTCGATCGGCATCGAAAGCAGCGTCGAACAGGACCTGGCGGTGGAACGGGCGCTGAAGGCACGGGTGCCGGAGATCCTGCACGTGATCGCGCGGGTGGGCTCGGACGAACTGGGCCTGGACCCGATGGGCCTGAACGAGAGCGACGTGTTCCTGGAGCTCAAGCCCAAGGCGCAGTGGCGCAGGCCGGACAAGGAATGGCTGGCCGACCAGATCCGCACCGTGCTGGAGGATTTCCCCGGCATCGACTACGGCTTCACCCAGCCGATCGAGATGCGGGTCAGCGAGATGCTCACCGGCAGCCGTGGCGACGTCGCGGTCAAGGTGTTCGGGCCGGAGCTGGCCACCGTCAACCAGCTCGGCACGCGCATCGCGCAGGTGCTGCAGGACGTGGCCGGCGCGCAGGACGTGCTGGCGCAGACCGCCGAGGGCGTGGAATACCTGCGCCTGCAGATCGATGCCCAGGCCGCTGGCCGCGCCGGCCTGGCCGTGGCCGACGTGCAGGACGAACTGCGCGCGCAGATCGAAGGCCTGCCGGCCGGCACGGTGATCGCACCAGACCGGCGCATCCCGGTGCTGGTGCGCGGGGATGCCGGCGTGCAGCAGGATCCGGCGCGCTTCGAACGGCTGCTGCTGGCGCGCGGCGATGGCGCCGGCGAGGTGCCGTTGTCGGCGCTGGCGCAGATCGAGCGCAGCACCGGCCCGGTGGCGGTGCGCCGCGAGAACGGCTCGCGCTTCGCCCTGGTGCAGGCCAACGTCGACGGCCGCGACCTGGTCGGCTTCGTCGAGGAGGCGCGTGCCCGGGTCGCCGGCGAGGTGCCGTTGCCCGAAGGCTACCGCATCGTCTGGGGCGGCCAGTTCGAAAACCAGCAGCGCGCCGCCGCGCGCCTGGGCATGGTGGTGCCGGTGGCCATCGGTCTGATCTTCCTGGTGCTGTTCTCCACCTTCGGTTCGATGCGGCAGGCGCTGCTGGTGCTGGGCAACGTGCCGTTCGCGATGGTCGGCGGCGTGCTCGCGCTGTGGCTGACCGGCCAATACCTGTCGGTGCCGGCCTCGATCGGCTTCATCGCCCTGCTCGGCATCGCGGTGCTCAACGGGCTGGTGCTGGTCGAGCACTTCAACCAGTTGTCCGCCACCGGCATGGCCATGGCGAGCGTGGTGCGCGAAGGCGCGCGGCGGCGCCTGCGCCCGGTGCTGATGACCGCCAGCATCACCGGCCTGGGGCTGGTGCCACTGCTGTTCGCCAGCGGCCCCGGCTCGGAGATCCAGCGCCCGCTGGCGATCGTGGTGATCGGCGGGCTGGTCAGTTCGACCGCACTGACGCTGTTGCTGCTGCCGGTCCTGTTCCGCCGCTTCGGAGCCCGTTGATGGAACTGCGTCGCCTGAACCTGGTTTTCTCCCCCGTACTGGAGGACGCGGTGATCGCCGCGCTGCTCGACATGCCCGACCTGCCCGGTTTCACCACGCTGCACGGCGAAGGCCATGGCAGCAGCTTCGATACCGCCAGCGTGCGCGAGCGCGTACGTGGCCGCGTCGCCCGCGACCTGGCCTGGCTGGTGCTGCCGGCCGAGCGCGTGGACGAGGTGCTGGACGCACTGCGCCAGCGCCTGCCCGGTGCCGACATCCGTTGGTGGAGCGAGATCGTCGAACGTTTCGGGAGGCTGGCATGAAGCCGCTGCGGCTGACCCTGGCGCTGGCCGCGTGGCTGGCCGCCCCCGGCCTGGCGCTGGCCGCGCCCGATGCCGCCTACCTGCCGCCCGAGCCGCTGGTCCTGCAGGCCATCGCCGTGCACCCGGACGTGCAGGCGGCCGCTGCGCGCGCCAGCCGCGCCGAGGCCGAGGCGCGCGGGCTGGCCGCCGGGCCGCACGAACCCACCCTGAGCCTGATGTCGCAGCAGCGGCGCGTGCAGGGCGGCCTGGACTACCGCGAATACGAAGCCCAGCTCAGCCGCGGCGTGCGGCTGCCGGGCAAGGCACGGCTGGACCGCGAGATCGGCCGGCTGGGGCGCGAGGTCGCCGGCCTGCAACTGGCCGACGCCGAGCACCAGGCCGCGCGCCTGCTGCTGGCGCAATGGATGGAATGGTTGCGGGCCGAAGCCGGGGTGGCCCAGGCGCAGGCGCAGCTGGCGCTGGTGCAGCGCGACCGCGATGCCATCGCCCGCCGCGTCGCTGCCGGCGATGCCGCCCGGCGCGACCTCGACAGCGCGCAGGCCGCGGCGGCGCAGGTCCGCGCGCAGGCGACCGCGGCGGCGGCGCGCTGCGAGGCCGCGCGCATCGCCCTGCGCACCACGTTCCCCTCGATCCCGCTGCCCGAACGTGCGCCGGCGCTGCCCGAGCCGGTCGCCGACGACACCGGCGCGCAACGCCACATCGACCACATCGTCAGCCGCAGCCACGAAATCGGCGCCGCCGAGCGCGAGGCCGAACGGCTGCAGCGCGCGGCCCTGCGCGCCCGCGCCGAGCGCCGCCCGGATCCCAGCGTGGGCCTGCGCTGGCTGGACGAGCGCGGCGGCGAGGAACGCTCGCTCGGCGTGGTGGTCAGCATTCCGTTCGGCGGCGCGCTGCGTTCGGCCAATGCCGATGCGCAACGCGCCAGTGCCGCGGCCGGCAGCGCCGTGGCCGAGGGCATGCGCCGGCTGATCCAGCGCGAGGCCGAGCAGACCGTGCGCCAGGCCGATGCCGCCTGGCGGCTGTGGCGCGACAGCTGGCAGGCGCTGGAGGCGGTGCGCGCCAGCACCGGCAAGGTCCGCCGCGCCTATGCGCTGGGCGAAGCCGGGATCGCCGAACTGATCGCCGCGCAGCGCCAGGAACAGGACAGCGCGCTGGCCGAGGCCGAGGCCCGTGCCAATGCACTGGAGGCGGCCCTGCTCATCCGCGTCGACGCGCACGAGCTGTGGCACGACGCCGGGGACAACGACGCCTGAGCGCAGCGCCGGGCGCGGGACACGGCCCGGCCGCACGCGGCCGGCGGTTCACCACAGCAGGTCGCGCAGCTTGTACCAGGCCATCGCCGCCACCAGCAGCGGGCGGCGCAGCGCGCTGCCGCCGGGAAAGCGGTGGTGCGCGATCCGTTCGAATACGTCCAGCCGCTGGGCCTGGCCGGCGATGGCCTCGGCGATGACATCGCCGGCCAGGCCGCTGCTGGCCACGCCGTGGCCGGAAAAGCCTTGCGCGAAATAGATGTTCGGCCCGAGCCGGCCCCAGTGCGGGGCGCGGTTGCGGGTGATGTCGATGTAGCCGCCCCAGACGTACTCCAGCTCCACGTCGGCCAGCTGCGGGAACACCGCGCGCATGCGCCGGGTCATCACCCCGCGCAGGCCCGGCGGCGGCAGCGCCGAATAGCTGGCCTGGCCGCCGAACAGCAGCCGGTGGTCGCGGCTGAGGCGGAAATAGTCCAGCGCCCAGTTCACGTCGGCCACGGCCATGTCGTTGCCGATCAGCGCACGCGCGCGTTCGGCGCCGAGCGGCGTGGTCGCGCCGATGTAGGTGCCGACCGGCATCATCCGGGTCTCCAGTTCCGGGGCGATGCCCTGCAGCCAGGCGTTGCCGGCCAGCACCACGAAGTCGGCCTCGAGCCTGCCCTGCGCGGTGTGCAGGACCGGGCGCGCGCCACGTTGCAGGCGCTGCACCGGCGAATGTTCGTGCAGCGTGGCACCGGCCGCCTCGGCCGCGCGCGCCAGCCCCTGCGCATACGCCAGCGGGTGCAGGTGGCCGCTGCCCGGGTCGTACAGCGCGCCGCGGTAGCGGTCGCTGGCCAGCACCTGGCGCAACTGCGCGCGGTCCCACCATTGCAGCGGGTAATCGTAGCGCCGCGCCAGGGTGTCCATGTCCGCGCGCAGCGCCCGTTCCTGGCGGCGGCGGATCGGCACGCTGGCATGGCCATCGCGCCAGTCGCAGTCGATGCCGTGGCGCGCGATGCGCTGCCTGAGCCGGTGCAGGCCGTCGCGCGAGAATTCGAACAGCAGCCGCGCATCGCGCTCGCCGAGCAGCGATTCCAGCGTCTGCGCGTCGCAGCCGTAGCCCACCAGCGCCTGCCCGCCATTGCGGCCGGAGGCGCCCCAGCCGACCCGCTCGGCCTCCAGGACGCTCACCCGGTAACCCTTTTCGGCCAGCGCCAGGGCGGCGGTCAGCCCGGTGTAGCCGGCGCCCAGTACCGCCACGTCGGCGCGCGCGTGGCCACGCAGCGGCGCGCGCGGCGCCAGCGGCGGCAGGCTCGCCGCATACCAGCTGGGCGGATAGTCGGGCCGGGCGGCGGCGTCGGGCATCGGGCGCATCGAAGCGGGCGGGCAGTGCAGTCTACGTGTCCGGGCTGCCCCGGGCACGGTGGCGGGCGGTTGCCTAAACGCCGGGGCGGCAGTAGCGTGCCAGCACGCCTGTCCACCGGGGCAGGGCCTGCATACCGGTGGCGGGCGCCTGTCATGCCACCGAAGCCGAACCGTCATGAGCTCCCGTCCCCGTTCCCGCCCCCGCAAGCCCGCCGCCGTGCAGGAAGACAGCACCCTGCTGCGCTGGCTCAAGCAGCGCAACATCACCGAGGTCGAATGCCTGGTGCCGGACATCACCGGCAATGCGCGCGGCAAGATCATCCCGGCCGACAAGTTCTCGCACGACTACGGCACGCGCCTGCCCGAGGGCATCTTCGCCACCACCGTCACCGGCGACTCGCCCGACGACTACTACGAACTGGTGGCGCCGGCCGATTCGGACATGGTGCTGCGCCCGGACCCGGACACGGTACGCATGGTGCCGTGGGCGACCGACCCGACCGCGCAGGTCATCCATGACTGCTACACCCGCAGCGGGCAGCCGCACGAGCTGGCGCCGCGCAACGTGCTGCGGCGGGTGCTGGCCGCCTACGAGGAACTGGGGCTCAAGCCGATCGTCGCGCCCGAAGTGGAGTTCTTCCTGGTGCAGAAGAACACCGACCCGGACTTCCCGCTGCTGCCGCCGGCCGGCCGCTCCGGGCGCCCGGAAACCGCGCGCCAGTCGTATTCGATCGACGCGGTCAACGAGTTCGACCCGATCCTCGACCTGATGTACGACTACTGCGACGCGATGCAGCTGGACGTGGACACGCTGATCCACGAATCCGGCGCGGCGCAGCTGGAGGTGAACTTCACCCACGCCGACGCCATGGCGCTGGCCGACCAGGTGTTCCTGTTCAAGCGCACCATGCGCGAGGCGGCGCTGCGCCACGGGGTGTACGCCACCTTCCTGGCCAAGCCGATGGAGAACGAGCCGGGCAGCGCCATGCACATCCACCAGAGCCTGCTGCGCACCCGTGACGGCGCCAACGTGTTCGCCGGTGAAGGCGAGGGCGAGTACAGCGCGCTGTTCATGCAGTACCTGGCCGGGCTGCAGAAGTACGTGCCGATGGCGATGGCGTTCTTCGCCCCGAACGTGAACTCCTACCGCCGCCTGGTGTTCGGCGAGGTGTCGCCGAGCAACGTGGAGTGGGGCTTCGACAACCGCACCTGCGGGCTGCGGGTGCCGATCGACAGCCTGGAGAACAGCCGCGTGGAAAGCCGCTTCGCCGGCTCCGACGCCAACCCCTACCTGGCGATCGCCGCGACCCTGGCCTGCGGCCTGCTCGGCATCCGCGAGAAGCTCACCCCGACCGCGCCGGTGGCCGGCAATGCCAAGGCGCCGGGCTATGCACTGCCGCGCTCGCTGGGCGAGGCGCTGGACGGGCTGGAAGGCTGCGCGCCGCTGCAGGCGCTGCTCGGCCCCCGCTTCTGCCGGGCCTATGTGTCGGTCAAGCGCAAGGAATACGAGACCTTCTTCCGCGTCATCAGCTCCTGGGAGCGCGAATTCCTGCTGCTCAACGTGTGAACGCGCGGCGGCCGCAGCCGGCGCTCCGGGGTGAAGGCCGGGGCGGGCGGCGTCGCCCCGGCCGGTGCTTCGTGGGACAATGGCCGGCCACGCCGGTTCAGCCGGCCCCTCCCGGATCACACTGGAGAACCCATGAATCTGCGCATCCTGACCGCTGGCGTCGCCCTGTCCCTGCTTGCCGCCTGTGGTGGCAAGGAGCAGGGCGCCCCGACCGCCGACGCTGGCGGCGAGGCCAAGGTCCTCAACGTCTACAACTACTCGGATTACATCGCCGAGGACACCATCCCGAACTTCGAGAAGGCGACCGGCATCAAGGTCACCTACGACGTGTTCGACAGCGACGAGATGGTCGAGACCAAGCTGCTGACCGGCGACAGCGGCTACGACATCGTGGTGCCGACGCTGAACTTCTTCGGCCGCCAGATCCAGGCCGGCGTGTTCCTGCCGCTGGACAAGAGCAAGATCCCGAACCTGGCCAACCTCGACCCGGAGGTGATGGTGCGCATCGCCGGCCAGGACCCGGAAAACAAGTACGGCGTGCCGTACATGATGGGCACCACCGGCATCGGCTACAACGTGGCCAAGCTCAAGGAGCGCTTCGGCGGCAGCACCGACATCGCTGGCAGCTGGGACCTGGTGTTCAAGCCGGAGAACATCGCCAGGATGAAGGATTGCGGGGTCACCCTTCTCGACACCCCGGCGGACATGATCCCGATCGCGCTGCACTACCTGGGCCAGGACCCGCACAGCACCGACCCGGCCACCATCCAGAAGGCCGCGGACCTGCTCAAGAGCATCCGCCCGTACGTGCAGAACTTCCACTCCAGCCAGTACGTCGGTTCGCTGGCCAATGGCAGCACCTGCCTGGTGGTGGGCTGGTCGGGCGACATCATCCAGGCCCGCGACCGCGCCGAGGAGGCCGGCAACGACGTGGAAGTGGCCTATTCGATCCCGAAGGAGGGCGCGCCGCAGTGGTTCGACATGCTGGCCATCCCGAAGGACGCCAAGCACCCGCAGAACGCCTATGCGTTCATCAACTACCTGCTCGAGCCGCAGGTGGCCGCCAACAACACCAACGTCACCCACTACGCCAACCCGGTGAAGCCGGCCACGCCGCTGGTGGACGCGGCGATCCGCGAGGACCGCACCATCTATCCGCCGCAGGACGTGGCGGCGAAGATGTTCACCTACGCGATCAATCCACCGGAAGTGGACAAGCTCTATACCCGGCTCTGGACCGAGATCAAGACCGGGCGCTGAACCACGCATTCGCTTAGTTCCCCAAGGTTTGCAAGGCAAACCCTGGGCCCCGGCGCATCTTCATCCACATCCCCCGCGCCTATGGCGCGCCCCCCTTGGACTCCAAGGGGGGCTTCTCCTTCGGCCGGCATTTCTGGCGCGCCACCCGGTCCATACAGCGTCGAACAGGGCATTCCTGCGTGGAACGGCAGGGTGTCGCCGGCAAAACGCCGGCACTACACTACGCGCGCCCGTCCGTCCCGCCCGTTCCCGGAACCCTTCATGCCCGTTGATGCCAAGCCCGACATCCGGCCCGACGCCATCGCCCTGAACAGCGAGCCCGGCTACCTGTCCATCCGCGACCTGCGCAAGGAGTTCGATGGCTTCGTCGCCGTCGACGACGTCAACCTGGACGTGCGCAAGGGCGAGATCTTCGCGCTGCTGGGCGGCTCGGGCAGCGGCAAGTCCACGCTGCTGCGCTGCCTGGCCGGCTTCGAGACCCCGACCCGCGGCCGGATCCTGCTCGACGGCCAGGAGATCAACGCGCTGCCGCCCTACGAGCGGCCGATCAACATGATGTTCCAGTCCTACGCGCTGTTCCCGCACATGACCGTGGAGCAGAACATCGCCTTCGGCCTGAAGCAGGACGGCATGGCCCGCGACGCCATCGCCCGCCGCGTCGGCGAGATGCTGGAACTGGTGCAGCTGCAGAAGCTGGGCAAGCGCAAGCCGCACCAGCTCTCCGGCGGCCAGCAGCAGCGCGTGGCACTGGCGCGCTCGCTGGCCAAGAGCCCCAAGCTGCTGCTGCTGGACGAGCCGATGGGCGCGCTGGACAAAAAGCTGCGCTCGAAGATGCAGCTGGAGCTGGTCAACATCATCGAACAGCTCGGCGTGACCTGCGTGATGGTCACCCACGACCAGGAAGAGGCCATGACCATGGCCACCCGCATCGCGGTGATGGACCAGGGCTGGATCCAGCAGATCGGCAAGCCGGACGACATCTACGAGCAGCCGGCCAACCGCTTCGTCGCCGGCTTCATCGGCTCGGTCAACCTGTTCGAGGGCGTGATCGACGAGGACCTGCCCGAGTACGTCACCGTGCGCACCGCCGACTTCCCGGCGCCGATCTACGTCGGCCACGGCATCACCGGTTATGAAGGGCAGCCGGTGGCGTTCGCGCTGCGCCCGGAAAAGGTGCACATCGCCAAGGACGAGCCCGCCGGCGACACCAACAAGGCGTTCGGGGTGGTCGAGGACATCGCCTACTTCGGCAGCCACTCGGTCTACCACGTGCGCCTGCCCAGCGGCGCCAAGATCCTGTCCAACTTCGCCAACATGAAGCGCTGGGACAGCGACGGCATCACCTGGAACGACGAGGTCTGGGTGAGCTGGGACGACAACGACGGCGTGGTGCTGACTTCATGAGCGCGCGCGGGCCGAACCCTGGCGGTTGGCGGCGCTGGCTGCCGGGCGTCCGCGCCGGCGTGATCGGCGTGCCCTACCTGTGGCTGCTGCTGTTCTTCGCGATCCCGTTCCTGATCGTGATGAAGATCTCGTTCGCGAAGATGGCGGTGGCGATGCCGCCGTATACGTCCATCGTGGCGTACGTGGACAACGCCTTCACCGTCAACCTCAACCTGGGCAACTACACCCAGCTGTTCGCCGACAGCCAGTACGTGGTCGCCTACCTCAGTTCGATCCGGATCGCGGTCATCGCCACCGTGTTCACCCTGCTGATCGGCTACCCGATGGCCTACGTCATTTCGCGCCTGTCGCCGTCGGCGCGCAACATCGCGATGATGCTGGTGGTGCTGCCGTCGTGGACCTCGTTCCTGATCCGCGTCTATGCCTGGATCGGCATCCTCGACAGCAACGGCCTGGTCAACCGCACGCTGCTGGGCATGGGCCTGATCGACCAGCCGCTGCAGATCCTGTACACGCCGCTGGCGGCCTATATCGGCATCGTCTACTGCTACCTGCCGTTCATGGTGCTGCCGCTGTACGCCAACCTGGTCAAGCTCGACCACCGCCTGCTGGAGGCGGCCTACGACCTTGGCGCCAGGCCATGGCAGGCGTTCATGCGCATCACCCTGCCGCTGTCGCGCAGCGGCATCGTCGCCGGCTGCATGCTGGTGATGATCCCGGCGGTGGGCGAATTCGTCATCCCGGAAATGCTCGGCGGGCCGGACACGCTGATGATCGGCCGGGTGCTGTGGGGCGAATTCTTCAACAACCGCGACTGGCCGCTGGCCTCGGCGGTGGCGATCGTGATGCTGCTCCTGCTGCTGGTCCCGATCCTCATCTTCAACCGCTCCCAGCAACGCACGCTGGAAGGGAAGCTGGCATGAACGGCGTCCGTGGCCACCGCTGGCTGGGCTGGGGCGTGCTGCTGCTCGGCTTCGCCTTCCTGTACCTGCCGATCCTGCTGCTGATGCTGTACTCGTTCAACGCCTCGCGGCTGGCGACGGTGTGGGCCGGCTTCTCCACGCAGTGGTACGGCGAGCTGCTGCGCGACCGGCAGCTGCTGGACGCGGCCTGGGTCAGCGTCAAGGTCGCGTTCTGGACCGCGAGCGCGTCGATGGTGCTCGGCACCATGGCGGCGATGGCGATGACCCGCTTCCGCCGCTTCCCCGGCAAGACCGTGTTCGGCGCGCTGGTGACCGCGCCGCTGGTGATGCCGGAGGTGATCATCGGCCTGTCGATCCTGCTGATGCTGGTGTCGATGGGCGGCCTGTTCGGGCTGCCGTCCAAGGGCGTGGTGGCGATCTGGATCGCGCACGTGACCTTCACCCTGTCGTTCGTGACCGTGGTGGTGTCCTCGCGCCTGCAGGAGCTGGACCGCTCGCTGGAAGAGGCGGCCATGGACCTTGGCGCCAACCGGCTCAAGGTGTTCTTCCTGATCACCCTGCCGATCATCGCCCCGGCGCTGCTGTCCGGCTGGCTGCTGGCCTTCACCCTGTCGCTGGACGACGTGGTGATCGCCAGCTTCGTCGCCGGGCCCAGCTCGACCACGCTGCCGATGAAGATCTTCGCCTCGGTGCGCATGGGCGTGAGCCCCAAGATCAACGCGCTGGCCACGCTGCTGGTGCTGGCGGTGTCGACCGTGGCGGTCCTCGGCTGGTGGATCTCCGCCCGCGCCGAGCGGCGGCGCCAGCGCGACATGCAGCTGGCGCTGCAGGACAACGGTTGAGCCGCCTCGACGGCCACGCGGGCAAGCCCCGCATCCGTGGTGCCTGCGGCGACCCTGCGCCGTAAGCGCCGGCTTGCTCGGCACGACACCCGTCAACGCGAACGCAACGTCACCGGCGCTATCCTGCGGGCCTTCGTTGGATGCAGGTGCAGCGCAATGACTTCGTACCAGACCCTCAACCCCTTCGACGGCCGCGTCCTGCGCACGGTCGAGCTGATGAGCGCCGTCGCCGTCGAGCAGCGGCTGGCCGCCGCGCAGGCGGCGTTCCCGGCGTGGTCGGGCCTGCCGCTGGCGCAGCGCGGCGCGCTGCTGCGCCAGGTGGCCGCGGCGCTGCGCGCGCGCCGCGACGAGATCCAGCACGCGATGACCCGGGAAATGGGCAAGCTGCGCGGCGAGGCGCTGGCCGAGATCGAGAAGAGCGCGGCGGCCTGCGAGTACTACGCCGACCACGCCGCCGCCTACCTCAGCCCGCAGCCGATCGCGACCGAGGCGCAGCGCAGTTACGTGGTGTACCCGCCGATCGGCTGCGTGCTGGCGGTGATGCCATGGAATTTCCCGATATGGCAGGTGTTCCGCTTCCTGGCGCCGTCGCTGATGGCCGGCAACGTGGCCCTGCTCAAGCACGCCAGCAACGTGCCCGGCTGCGCCGACCTGATCGCCGCGGTGCTGGCCGATGCCGGCATGCCGGCCGGGGTGTTCGGCGTGCTGCACATCGACAACGAGCAGGCGGCCGCCGTGCTGCGCGATGGCCGGGTCAAGGCGGTCACCCTGACCGGCAGCGAGCGTGCCGGGCGCTCGATCGCCGCCAACGCCGGCGACCAGTTGAAGAAGTGCGTGATGGAGCTGGGTGGCAGCGACGCCTTCGTGGTGCTGGACGATGCCGACCTCGACGCCGCCGTCGCCGCGGCGGTGAAGTCGCGCTTCGACAATGCCGGGCAGACCTGCATCGCCGCCAAGCGCTTCGTGCTGGTGGATGCCATCGCCGACCGCTTCGTGCAGCGCTTCGTCGAGGCGGCGAAGGCACGGGTGTACGGCGACCCGCAGGACGAGGCCACCACGCTGGCGCCGCTGGCGCGCGCCGACCTGCGCGACGGCCTGCACCGGCAGGTGCGCCAGAGCATCGACCAGGGCGCCCGGGCGTTGCTGGGCTGCGAGCCGCTGGCCGGCACCCATGCCGGCTACCCGGCGTCGATCCTCGACCACGTCGCGCCGGGCATGCCGGCCTACGAGGAGGAGCTGTTCGGCCCGGTGGCGGCGATCCTGCGGGTCAAGGACGAAGCCGAGGCGGTGCGGGTGGCCAACGACACCGCGTTCGGGCTCGGCGGCAGCGTGTGGAGCGGCGACGCCGCCCGCGGCGAGCGGGTCGCCGCGCAGCTGCAGTGCGGCGCGGCGTTCGTCAATGCCGTGGTCAGGAGCGACGCGCGGCTGCCGTTCGGCGGCACCAAACGCTCGGGTTTCGGCCGCGAACTGGCCGAGCACGGCATCCGCGAGTTCACCAACATCAAGACCGTCTACGTGGCGTAGGTACGGGGCTTGCCCCGTACAGGGGTCTTCCCGGTGAAGCCGCATGCGGGGCAAGCCCCGCCTCTACGGTTCAGCCGAACGGCTGGTCGATCGACGGGCTCTGCGGGGTCAGCAGTTCGGCGCCGTCGGCGGTGATGTGCAGGATGTCCTCCAGGCGCACGCCGAACCTGCCGGGCAGGTAGATGCCGGGTTCGTTGCTGAAGGTCATGCCGGGTTCGAGCAGGCGGGTGTTGCCGCGGACCAGGTAATCCCACTCGTGCATGTCCATGCCGATGCCGTGGCCGAGGCGGTGGCTGAAGTAGGTGTAGTCCGGGCCGTAGCCGGCATCGACGATGCGCCTGCGCGCGGCCGCGTCCAGCGCTTCCATCGCCACCCCGGGGCGCGCTGCCCGCAGCGCGCTGGTCTGCGCCTTGAGCACCACGTCGAACACGCGGCGGACGTCATCGCCGGCCTTGCCCAGCACCACGGTGCGGGTCATGTCGCTGGTGTAGCCGTCGGCCCGGCAGCCGCCGTCGAAGATGACCGGCGTGCCCTCGGTCAGCCGCTGCGGTGCATCCGAGCCGTGCGGCGAGGCGGCGGCGGGGCCGATGTTGACGTCGGCGCTGCCGCGCAGGCCGGTGCGCGCATACGCCAGGGTCACCAGCGCGGCGATGTCGTCCTCGGTCATGCCCGGCGCCAGCGCCTTCCACACCGCTTCGTACACCGCCAGGGTGGTCTGGTTGGCCAGCCGCATCAGCGCCAGTTCGGCCGCGCTCTTGATGCGCCGGCAGCCGGCGGTGACCGGCCAGGCGTCGACGAACGTGGCATGGGGCAGGGCGTTCATGATCCCGCGGCTGCGGAAGAACGGCACCGTTTCCTCGATGCCGACCGTGCCGCTGGCGGCGCCGAAACCGCGTAGCACCTGCGCGACCAGCGCATAGGGATCCTCGTCTTCCTGCCAGCCGCGTACGTCGCTGCCGAGTTTGATCTGCTCCAGCGTGCGGCTGCGCTCGAACGCCGGGGTCACATAGACCGGCTCGCCGGTGCGCGGCAGGATCACCCCGGTCAGGCGCTCGCTGTTCCACCAGTGCATGCCGGTGAAATAGGCCAGCGAAGTGCCGGCGCCGATGAACACTGCGTCGATCCGCTGCTGGTCCATCAGCGCCTGCGCGCGTGCCAGGCGCTGCACGCGCTCGTCGACGCTGATCGGTACCACCCGCTGCGCCACCGGCTGCAGCGCGCGGATCGACGCGGGCAGCGTCGGCGCATCGCCCTGGCCATCGGCGGCCAGCGCGCCGCCGGACTGGCCCAGCAGTGGCAGGGCCACCGCGCCGGCAGCCAGCGAGCCGCGCAGGAAACGCCGGCGGCGGTGGTCGGAAAGGGTGTCGTCGCGCATGCTGTTCCCCGCAGGGCAATGAAGGATGGCAAGGGCCGCGGGCGGCCCTGGCCTACAGCCAGCCCGAGCGCTTGAACAGCCGGTACAGCACCGCGCAGACGGCGCCGACCAGCAGCACCAGCAGCGGGTAGGCGAAGCGTCCGGCCAGCTCCGGCATGTGGGTGAAGTTCATGCCGTACCAGCTGGTGATCAGGGTCGGCGCGGCCAGCAGTGCCGCCCACGCGCCGAGCCGCTTGACGGTCTCGCCCTGCGCCAGGGTGACCAGCGACAGGTTCACGCTCAGCGCGGTGCCGAGCATCTCGCGCAGGGTGTCGATGGCGTCGTTGACCCGCGCGGCATGGTCCTGCACGTCGCGCAGGTACAGCCGTGCCTCGTCGTTGAGCAGCTGCGCCGGATTGCGCTGCAGCTGCGACAGCGCGTCCTGCAGCGGGGTGACCGCCAGCCGCATCTTGTTGAGTTCGCGCTTGAGGTCGTACAGGCGGATGACGGTGCGGCGCCGGTAGTTCTCGGCGAAGATGTCCTTCTCCAGCGAATCCAGCGTATCGCCGAAGCTGTCGGTGATCGGCAGGTAGTTGTCCACCACCGCGTCGAGCACCGCATACAGGCAGAACGACGGCCCCCGGGCCACCAGGTCGTGCTCGCGCTCCAGCCGCGCGCGTACCGGCGCGTACGACAGCGAGGCGCCATGGCGCACGGTCACCAGGTAGCGCGGGCCGAGGAAGGCATGGGTCTCGCCATAGCGGATGCGCTCCTCGACCACCTGCGCGGTGTGCACCACCACGAACAGCGAGTCGCCGTAGGTCTCCACCTTGGGCCGCTGGTGCGCCTTGCGCGTGTCCTCGATGGCCAGGTCGTGCAGCCCGAACTCGGCCTGCACCTTGTCCAGCACCGCGTCGTCGGGTTCGTACAGGCCGACCCAGACGAAGCCGCGGCTGCTGGCTTCGAGCACGTCGCTGATCGAATCCAGCGCCAGGTTGCGCAGCGTGCCGTCCTCGCCGTACCAGGTGCAGTTGATGACGCAGGGCGGGTTGGCCGCCGCCATGGGGGAAATACCGAGGTCCATGGGCTGCATCGTGCCTCAGCCCGGTACAGGCGCCAAGCCGCGCCGGCCCAGCACCAGGGCCAGCGCCAGGTGGACCGGCAGCAGCAGCACGATCCACTGCATGTTGAACTGGGCCTGCAGCGACAGCCAGTGCAGCGGCAGCGACAGCGCGGCGATGCCGGCCAGCGTCCACAGCAGCGCGCCGAACGCGCGGCCCGGCAGGCGCCCGCGCAGCAGTTGCCAGGCGCCCGGCAGCAGGGCCAGCGCCAGCGGATTGAGCAGCAGCAGGTTGCGGTTGCCCCAGGCGGCGCGGTGTTCGCTGGCGCCCCACAGGTAGGCCAGCAGCACCCCGGCAACGCCGCAGAACAGCCAGAACGGCAGCGCGACGCCGCCGAGCATGCGCCGGTGGCGGCGCGCGGCGAAGATCCCGCCGGCCAGGACCAGCCCGGTCAGCAGCCAGGGCCACCAGGTGCGGTCATGCTCGCCCGGCTCGGGCGCCAGCCGCTGCGGCAGCAGTTCCTGTTCGGCCTGCACCAGCGGGCGTCCCTGGCTGTTGCGGGCCTCGCGCAGGCCGTCGGCCAGGCGCATCGGCACGAACGCCTCCTGCCAGCGCGACAGTGGCTGGTCGGCCCATGGGCCCAGGCCCAGGTCGAAGCCCAGCCACATCCACGGCGACGGCGAGGCCAGCCGCACCGCTTCGCTGCGGTAGGTGTTGCCGCGCGAACGCCCGGCCAGCTGCGACCGCAGGCCGCCGCCCATGGCGCGGTCGAGCGCGTCGCGCACCATCGTCGAGCAGTTGGCGGTGAAGTAGTCGTAGCGGTAGCGCGCGTTCTCCGGGCGGGAGCGCTCGGCCAGGTCGTCGGCCAGCGCCCGCGCCTGCTGCGGCGGCAAGTCCAGCCACTGGATGGAGGCGCCGCGCCCGGCGTCGCGGTACTGCGCCAGGTCCTCGTCCAGCGGCAGCGCGACCAGGTAGTACATCATCCGCCCGCGCACGAAGTTGCCGATGAAGTCTGGCTCGGACGGGTCGAAGAAACCGAAATTGTAGGAAATGGCCGGGCCGCCGCCGGGCTCGGCGACCACCAGCGCGTCGTGGCCGAAGCGCTCGAAGAACACCTCGCCCGGCTGCATCGTCACCACGCCGATGCGCGGCGCGCTGCCCGTGGCATCGGCGGCGGGCGCGGCTGCGGCCGATGCCACGCCGGCCACCAGCAGCCACAGCAGTGCGCACGCCAGCAGGCGCGCGAGCGGCAGGGCGGGACGCGGCCGCCGGAAAAGACCCGCGGCGATCAAGCGTCGTCCTGCGGGTCGGGCGGCAGCACGGTGACGTGGAAGGCCTGCACCCGCCGCGCGTTGGCGCGCGCCACCCGGAACACGAAACGGTCCAGGGTGAGTTCGTCGCCGATCTCGGGCAGGTGGCCGATGGCCTCGGTGACCAGCCCGCCGATGGTGTCGTAGTCGTCGTCGGAGAACCCGGCGCCGAAGCGTTCGTTGAAGTCCTCGATCGCGGTCAGCGCGTCGACCACGTAGCGGCCGTCGGCCTGGATGGCGATCTGCGCGGTGTGGTCCTCGGCCTCGTCGTGTTCGTCGTCGATCTGGCCGACGATCTGCTCCAGCACGTCCTCGATGGTGACCAGCCCGGCGACGCCGCCGTACTCGTCCACCACGATCGCCATGTGGTTGCGCGAGAGCCGGAACTCCTTGAGCAGCACGTTGAGCTTCTTGGACTCGGGGATCAGCACCGCCGGGCGCAGCAGCTCGCGGATGCTGGCGTGGCTGTTGTCGGCGACGACGCCGCGCAGCAGGTCCTTGGCCAGCAGGATGCCGAGCACGTCGTCCTTGTTCTCGCCGTGCACGGGGAAGCGCGAATGGCCGGACTCGACCACCTGCTTCATCAGTTCCAGGAACGGCTGCTCGACCGGAAGGGACACCATCTGCGAGCGCGGGATCATCACGTCGCCGACGGTCAGCTCGGCCACCGCGATGGCGCCTTCCATCATGCGCAGGGTGTCGGCGGCGATTAGGCCGTCCTGCTCGGCCGTCTGCAGCACGGCCACCAGTTCGTCGCGGGTATGGGGTTCGCCGGAGAAGGCCGCGCTCAGGCGTTCAAGCCAGCCGCGTTTCTTTTCGCCCAGCTCCGGGGGGGGACTACTGTCGTCTTCGGACATCTCTTCGTTCAGGGCACCCGGCGGACCGGGCGGTGCGGAAAGTCTAGCAGGATGTCCGCGCGCGCCCGCTCAGCCCGGCGGCGTGTCCGCCTTGGCGCCCGCGGCGGGGGCCGGCAGCTCGTTCTCGGCCGGCAGATCCAGGCTGTAGGTGCAGCCGGCAAGGGTCTTCCCAGGGTGCGATTTGACGTTGGACACGCTCAGGATCACCGACTCGATCAGCGCCTCGCCGGTGCTGGCGTCGTTGACGTCGCGGCTGACCAGTTCGCGGCCGGCCATGAACTTGCCGTCGGCGTCGTAGCCGGTTTCCAGCTCCAGCGCCGTGGCCAGCGGCCGCGGATCGGCCAGGTCGAGGATCGCCATGATGCTGGAGCCGGCCATGGCGATATGGTCGGACGTATGCCCGAACACGGTCACCGGCGTGTTCAGCATGTACTCGTTCATGAACAGGTTGCTCTGCGGCAGCGGTCGCCAGCCCAGGGCCACCGCCTTGAGCGGATCGGCGGCGATCGGCGCCAGCGCGACGAACTCGCTCACGCTCTGGCGGCACTCGATCAGGGCGGGCAGGTCGATGGCCGGGGCGGCGGATGCGGTGGCCGGCAGCGCGGCGGCGAGCAGCAGTGGCAGCGGGCGGATCGTGGGCACGAGGGGCAGGGTGGTCGCAGGGGCCCCCACGTTATCAGTGCGCGCTCATCCGCCGCCACAGCCAGCCGCCGCCCCAACCCAGCAGGCGCCCCAGCAGGATCAGCGGAACCGCCAGCAGCGTGCACAGCGCCAGCAGCGTTGCCGCCGCGCCGATCGCCCGCAGGACCAGCGCCGTGTTGATGGAAAGGGTGAATGCCGCCTGGGCCGCATCGAGCCGCGGAGCCAGGGCGAAGTACGCCGCCGCCAGCGCGAACGCCAGGCCCAGCGTCAGCGGCGATGCACGGAAGAACCGCAGCGTTGCCACTGGGCGCCCGACGAACAGGCGGGCGATCGCGCGCCAGCCCATCGGCGCCGTCAACAGCGCCAGTACCACCACGGCCAGCGCCCATGTGTCGGGAATTGTGCGCGGACCGAAGACAGGCGCAAGCAGCGACAGATAACAGGTGGCCGCGAGCGACACCAGGAACACCATGCCGGACAGCATGCGCACGACCTGCCCGATGCGATGGCGTGGAGCGGACGGAAGCGGGGCCTGCGTGTGGTCGTTCATCCTGAATGACTCCGTGGCGGTGGCTGGCGCGATTGAATGATGGATCGCCGCCGGTTTCAACCCGGGGGGGGGCGGTCAGCGCTCGCCGGCGTAGGGGTCGGCGATGCCCAGCTCGGCCAAGATCTCGCGCTCGAGCTGTTCCATCGCCTCGGCTTCCTTGTCGTCCTCGTGGTCCCAGCCGAGCAGGTGCAGTACGCCGTGCACGGTCAGGTGCGCGTAGTGCGCGTTGAGCGCCTTGCGCTGCTCACCGGCTTCGCGCGCCACCACCGGCGCGCAGATCACCAGGTCGCCGAGCAGCGGGAACTTGACGCCCTTGGGCAGTCCTTCGGGAATCTCGGCCGGAAAGCTGAGCACGTTGGTGGCGTAATCCTTGCCGCGGTAGTGGCGGTTCAGCGAGCGGCCTTCGCGGGCATCGACCAGGCGGATCGCCAGGTCGGCCTCGCGGATCCGCCCCTCCAGTGCCGCGGCGACCCAGCGCCGGAAACTCACCGCGGCCGGCAACCCGGCGCGGGGCAGGGCGTAGCTGACGGCGACATCGAGACGGACGGGGCCCTTGGTCATGGCAGTTCCAGCGATCAGGCAGTGCGGAGACGCACAGTATCGCGCGCATGCCGTTTCACCGCGACCTTCAGGGGGGGGCGCGTCGAGGGCGATTCCCACGCACGCGGCGCTGTCGCACCGGTCGACGATGCCGGCTTCCCCGGCAGCGCGGTGATCCGGCGCCCCGGTGTGGCGCTTCCTGCGTCGCCGCGTTGTCGTCATGCAGGGTGTCGTCAGCGCGGTCGGCGACGTTGGCGACCAGCGGCGCCGGGGCCCGCACGCGCGCGGCCGAGTCGGTCAGCACGTTGGATTCATCCGGCCGAGTACGCGCCTGCGCGGCCGAGGCGCGCAGCGTGAATCAATTGAACTGCTTGTAGAACCGGTAGCCGTAGGAATCCGGCAGCCAGTCCGGCGGCGGCAGGCGCATGCCCAGCTGCGGTTTGTGCCCAGCGGGTTGCCCGGCCTCGGCCTTGGCCGTGAGCACCGCCGGGTCGATGGTGCGGCGGGTGGCGTGTCGCCCGTCTCCGGCTGCGGCGCGGAAGCGGGGCCGCACCGCAGTCCGCGCAACCGCGTTGGCTGCCCTGCGTGCCGGCCACCGTTGCAGGTGCTGGCGGAAGGCTTGCCATGCCGTCCCCGCCCGCGGCGGCCTGCGCCATGGGCATGGATCGACATGCACGTTGAAGCGGATCTGCGGGTGATCCTTCAGCGCTTGGCGGAATCCCGCGCGCGCATGTTCCCGCTGCGGGTTGAAGCGGCCTTCTTCGCGCTCGAAATCGCCGGCCCGCCCGGGCGCGACCGTCGCAGCCGGTTTGCAGGCAGGCGCACGCATCGCCGGGGCATTCCGGTGGCGGCGGCCGCCGGAATGCCGGTGGCAACGGCCAACAGCCCCCGGGTGACAACGCACGCGGAAGGGCCATGGCACCTCCCGTGCGGGTCGGTGCCGGGCATGCAGGCCGTTACCCGGCCGCGGGGTTGACCCGCTGCAGGTCGCGGCGGTCGTAGGCGCTGACGATGCGCGCCACCAGCGGGTGGCGGACCACGTCGCGCGATTCGAAGAAGGTGAAGCTCACGCCCTCGACGTCGCGCAGCACCTCGATGGCGTCGCGCAGCCCGGATTTGACGTGCTTGGGCAGGTCGGTCTGGGTGAGGTCGCCGGTGACCACCGCGGTCGAGCCGAAGCCCAGCCGGGTCAGGAACATCTTCATCTGCTCGATGGTGGTGTTCTGGGCTTCGTCCAGGATCACGAAGGCGTCGTTGAGCGTGCGCCCGCGCATGTACGCCAGCGGCGCGATCTCGATGACGTTCTTCTCCAGCAGCTTGGCGACCTTCTCCACGCCCAGCATCTCGTACAGCGCGTCGTACAGCGGGCGCAGGTAGGGGTCGACCTTCTGGGTGAGGTCGCCGGGCAGGAAGCCCAGCTTCTCGCCGGCCTCCACCGCCGGGCGCACCAGGATCAGCCGCTGCACGCGCGATTCGTTCAGCGCCTCCACCGCCATGGCCACCGCCAGGAAGGTCTTGCCGGTGCCGGCCGGGCCGATGCCGAAGTTGATGTCGTGGGTGGCGATCTGGTGCAGGTAGCGCGACTGGTTCTGGCCGCGGCCGCGCACGGTGCCGCGCTTGACCTTGATCGCCACGTCCTGCGCCTCGTAGGCGCGCTCGGCCACCTGTTCGACATTGGCGCGGCTCAGCAGCAGGTGGATGGCGTGGCTGTCCAGGGTGGTGCCGGCGGCCTCGTCGTAGAGCGCCTTGAGCAGGCGCTCGGCTTCGTCGGCGGCCTTGCCCGGGCCGCTGACGCGGAACACGTTGCCGCGGTTGGCGATCTGCACGCCCAGGCGCAGCTCGATCTGGCGCAGGTTCTCGTCGAACGGGCCGGCGAGGTTGGCCAGCCGCTCGTTGTCGGCCGGGTCGAGGGTGAAATCGTGGTGGATGGTCGCAGTCATGGGTCCAGAAATGGTGCCGGCGCGCCCGGTATCAATGCCGCCGGGGCGAGGGTGGGCATCTTCTCACTTCCGGTCCGCGCGCTGTCCGGGGCGGTGGCGGGCTTTCCGATGGCTGGGGGGGCGTGGCGCGAAGACGACCGACCGGGAGGACTGCACCGGATCATCATTGAAATTTAATTGTTCGTTGAATTAAATGTGGCGATGAAACGTTCCCGGTCCACGACACCCGCCACTACCGCCAAGCCCGCCGCGCCGGCGCGCCCGCCGCGCAGGCGCGCACCGGGGCGGCGGCCCGGCGCCGATGCCGTCGACCTGCGCGAACGGCTGCTGGACGCGGCGCTGGCCGGTTTCGTCGCGCAGGGCATCGGCGCCACCTCGCTGCGCGACATCGCCCGTCGCGCCGGCGTGACGCCAGCGCTGCTCCACTATTACTTCGGCGACAAGCTGCAACTGCGCCAGGCGGTGGTGGCCGAACGGCTGTGGCCGGTGATGGCCGAGGTCCATGCCGGGGTGGGCGGGGCGGGCGACGACGTGGCGGCGATAGTGGCCGCCTTCGTCGCTGGCATCACCCGCGCGGTGGCGGCCAATCCGTGGTTGCCGACGCTGTGGGTAAGGGAAATCCTCTGCGAAGGTGGTGCCCTGCGCGGGATGATGCTGGAGCAGGCCGGGCCGTTGCTGCCGCGTCTGCTGATGGAGCGGTTGAGCGCCGCGCAACAGGCCGGGCGGCTCGCCCCGGCGCTGGATCCGCGGCTGCTGGTGGTGTCGATGGTGGGGCTGACGATGTTCCCGCTGGCCAGTGCGCCGATCTGGCAGCAGCTGTTCGGCGCCGGGGAGCTGGGGGCCGATGCGGTGCAGCGGCATGCGATGGCGGTGTTGACGCGCGTTCTGGAGCCGGGACATGAATGACCGGGGCAACCCCGTGGCATGGCTGTTGGTGCTGGCGCTGGCGGGCTGTTCGCAGCAGGCGCCGCAGGCGCTGGGCACGCTGGAATGGGACCGGGTGACGGTGCCGGCGCCGGTGTCCGAGCGCATCGTGCGCCTGGATGTGCGCGAAGGCCAACGGGTCGCCGCCGGGGCGCCGCTGCTGCAGCTGGAACCGGCGCAGACCCGGGCGCAGCTGGATGCGCTGCAGGCGCGGGTGCAGCAGAGCGACGCCGCACTGCTGGAACTGCGCCATGGCCCGCGCAGCGAAGCTATCGACCAGGCCCGCGCGGCGCTGGCCGCTGCGCAGGCGCAGGCGCGCGAAGCGCAGGCGTACCTTGCGCGACTGCGGCCCCTGGCGCAGCGCCAGTTGGTGGCGCCGGCGGAGCTGGATCGCGCGCTGGCCGCCGCGCGCAGCGCACAGGCGCAGGTGCGGCAGGCCGCGGCGGCGCTGGACGAACGCCTGCACGGCAGCCGCAGCGAGCAACTGGCGCAGGGCGAGGCCGCACTGGCGGCGGCCCGGGCCACGGCCGCGACGCAATCGCTGCTGCTGGACAAGCTGACCCTGGTGGCACCGCGTGCCGGCCGCGTCGACAGCCTTCCCTACAAGCTCGGCGACCAGCCGGCGGTGGGCGCGCCGCTGGCGGTGCTGCTGGTGGGGGAGGCGCCCTACGCGCGCGTCTACCTGCCGCAGGCGCTGCGCAACCGGCTGCAGGTAGGCGATCCGCTGCGGGTGCAGCTGCAGCCGGCCGGTCCGGTGTTCGCCGGCCGGGTGCGCATGATCCGCAGCGACCCGGTGTTCACCCCGTACTTCGCGCTGACCGGGCAGGACGCCGAGCGCCTGAGTTACCTGGCCGAGATCAGCCTGGGCAGCGACGCGGCGGCGCTGCCGGTGGGGGCGCCGGTACGGGTGCTGGCCGACGCCGCGGTGGGCGCGCGCTGATGGACGGCGCCGGCGTCGCGATCCGCGCGCGCGTCCTGAGCCGGCGCTTCGGCGCGCTGCGGGCGGTGGACGGCATCGACCTGGACGTGCCGCGCCGGCAGGTGTACGGCTTTCTGGGCCCGAACGGTTCGGGCAAGTCCACCACCATCCGCATGCTGTGCGGCCTGCTCACGCCCAGCGCCGGCGAGATCGAGGTGCTGGGCCTGCGCATTCCCGCGCAGGCCGAGGCGCTGCGCAGCCGCATCGGCTACATGACGCAGAAGTTCTCGCTGTTCGACGACCTGGGCGTGCGCGAAAACCTGGAGTTCATGGCGGCCGTGCACGACCTGCCGGGAGCGCAGGCGCGGCGGCGCATCGACACGCTGGTCGAGCAATACCGTTTCCAGGACCGGCAGAAGCAGCTGGCCGGTACCCTGAGCGGTGGCCAGAAACAGCGCCTGGCGCTGGCCGCGGCGGTCATCCACCAACCGGAACTGCTGTTCCTGGACGAACCCACCAGCGCGGTGGACCCGGAATCACGCCGTGATTTCTGGGAAAAGCTGTTCGAACTGGCCGATGCCGGCACCACCCTGCTGGTCTCCACCCATTACATGGACGAGGCCGAGCGCTGTCACCGCATCGCCATCCTCGACCGTGGCGTGCTGGTGGCCGACGGTACCCCGGCCGAGCTCACCGCGCGGCTGGCCGGGCGCACGCTCGTGGTCGACGCCGATCCGCCGCGGCAGGCCGCGCGGGTGCTGGCGGCCTGCGCCGGCGTGGCCAGCGTGGCGCAGATCGGCAACCGCCTGCGCGTGCTGCTGGATCCCGGTGCCGCGCAGGCGCCACTGGGCGAAGCGCTGCAGGCGGCGGGCATCGCCGCGCGCATGCAGCCCCAGCCCGCCAGCCTGGAAGACGTGTTCGTCGCCGCGACCCGCCAGCGGCCGGCTGCCGCCCGGGACGAGGCATGAAGCTGCGCCGCCTGCTGGGGGTGATGCGCAAGGAGCTGCGGCAGATGCGGCGCGACCGCATCACCCTGGCGATGATCATCGGCATCCCGGTGATGCAGCTGTTGCTGTTCGGCTACGCCATCAACACCAACCTGCGTGATCTGTCCGCGGGCATCGCCGACCAGGCCCGCACCTCGGCCTCGCGGATGCTGGCGCGTGACATCGTGGCCAGCGGCGTGGTGGCGCCGGCGCTGGAGGTGGCGACGCCGCAGCAACTGGTGGACGCGATGCGCCGCGGCGAGATCAGCATCGGCATCGTCATTCCGCCCGACTACGAGCGCCGCCGCGCCGAAGGCCGCGAAGCGCTGCAGATCCTGGTCGACGGCAGCGACAACGCGGTGCAGAGCGCGGCCGCGCAGCTGGCGCGGATGCCGCTGGACGGCATGGCGTTCGACCCGCTGGCGCCGACCCCGGTCAGCGTGGTCGCCTTCTACAACCCGCAGCGCAGTTCGGCGACCAACATCGTACCGGGGCTGGTGGGGGTGATCCTGACCATGACCATGGTGCTGTTCACCGCGGTGGCGATCGTGCGCGAACGCGAACGCGGCAACATGGAACTGCTGATCGCCACGCCGCTGACCAGCGCCGAGCTGATGGTCGGCAAGGTCGTTCCCTACGTGGTGGTCGGGCTGGTGCAGACCAGCATGGTGCTGGCACTGGGCGCGTGGTGCTTCCACGTGCCCATGGGGGGCAGCCTGTGGCATGTGTTCATCGCCGCCAGCCTGCTGATCGTCGCCAACCTGGCGCTGGGGCTGCTGATATCGACCCGCGCGCAGTCGCAGTTCCAGGCGATGCAGATGACCTTCTTTCTGTTCCTGCCGTCGATCCTGCTGTCCGGCTTCATGTTCCCGTTCGCGGGCATGCCGCGTCCGGTGCAATGGCTGGCGGAGCTGCTGCCGCTGACACATTTCCTGCGCCTGGTGCGCGGGGTGATGCTGCGTGGCGCCAGCCTGTGGGAGCTGTGGCCCGATGCGCTGGCGCTGCTGGTCTTCAGTGCGGTGATGATGGCAGGCGCGATCCTGCGCTTCCGCAAGCGGCTGGACTGAGCATGCGGCGCGGTTGTCCACCGTGGGTGTGGATGCGCGCGCGACGAACCTGTGGATAGCTGCGCGCGCGCCTTGCGTGGCAAGCGGTTGCCGGTGGTGGTGAAAATCTGTCCACGTGGTGCGGGGTTGTCCACAACGGATGTGGATGACGCCCGGGCGAACATGTGGATAAGCCGCGGCGGCCGTTGTCGCACAAGGCGGCGCACGGGCTGGCCAGGAACTGGCCAGCGGCCGCGCGCACCGGCTGCCCGGGGCGGCAGCCGGCTATGGCTCAGTCCGGGGTGACGATGCGTCCGCGCAGCGAGTTGGTCAGCGCCTCGGTGATGACCACGTCCACGAACTGGCCGATCAGCCGCTTCGGGCCCGGGAAATTGACCGAGCGCATGTTCTCGGTCTTGCCGGTCAGCTCGTTGTCGTCCTTGCGCGAGGTGCCTTCCACCAGCACGGTCTGCACGCTGCCGACCATGTTCCTGGAGATGCCGGCGGCATATGCGTTGATGTGCGCCTGCAGGCGCGACAGGCGCGCGTGCTTCTCCGCCTCGGGGGTGGTGTCCTCCAGGTCGGCGGCCGGGGTGCCGGGGCGGCGCGAGTAGATGAAGGAGAAGCTCTGGTCGAAGCCCACGTCCTCGATCAGCTTCATGGTCTTCTCGAAGTCGGCCTCGGTCTCGCCGGGAAAGCCGACGATGAAATCCGAACTGATCGAGATGTCCGGGCGTACCGCGCGCAGCTTGCGGATCTTGGCCTTGAACTCGAGCGCGGTGTAACCGCGCTTCATGGCGCTGAGCACGCGGTCGCTGCCGGCCTGTACCGGCAGGTGCAGGTAGTTGGCCAGCTTGGGCACGTCGCGGTAGGCGTCCACCAGCGAGTCGCTGAACTCCAGCGGGTGCGAGGTGGTGAAGCGGATGCGGCCGATGCCGTCGATCTCGGCGATGGTGCGGATCAGCAGGCCGAGGTCGGCGATCTCGCCGTCGCCGTACGGGCCCCGGTAGGCATTGACGTTCTGGCCGAGTAGGTTGATCTCGCGCACGCCCTGCGCGGCCAGCTGCGCGCACTCCACCACCACGTCCTCGAACGGGCGGCTGACCTCGGTGCCGCGGGTATAGGGCACCACGCAGAACGAGCAGTACTTGGAACAGCCTTCCATGATCGACACGAACGCCGAAGGGCCTTCGGCGCGTGGCTCGGGCAGGCGGTCGAACTTTTCGATCTCGGGGAAGCTGATGTCGACCTGCGGGCGGTTCTGCTCGCGGCGGGCACGGATCAGCTCCGGCAGCCGGTGCAGGGTCTGCGGGCCGAACACCAGGTCCACGTACGGCGCGCGCTTGACGATGGCCTCGCCCTCCTGCGACGCCACGCAGCCACCGACGCCGATGATCACGTCACGACCGCCGGCCTTGAGTTCCTTCCAGCGGCCGAGCTGGCTGAACACCTTCTCCTGCGCCTTCTCGCGGATGGAGCAGGTATTGACCAGCACCACGTCCGCCTCCTCGGGGTTGTCGGTCAGCTCCAGGCCCTCGGCCTGCGCCAGCACGTCGGCCATCTTGGCCGAGTCGTACTCGTTCATCTGGCAACCGTGGGTCTTGATATAGAGCTTGCCGCGCGCCGGTGTGCCGGCGGCCGCGCCGCGGGCACCGGGCAGGGGGATCAATTCGGGGGTGTTCATGTCGACGGAAGACACGGCGGAAACCGCCGTGTTCGGCAGGGGGGAGGCGGGCGTCCCGGGCATGGCGCTTATTCCAGACGGGTGGGCGGGCAGGCGGCGCTGGCGCCGCGGCGGGGGGCGATTGTACCGGGGTTGCCGGTACCGGGCGTACCGGCGGCGGCCGGCAGTTGGCATTCCGGGCGCGAAACTGGGACACTTCCGCCCGCAATGAAGACCGGACTGGGGATTGCTGGGGTATTGATCGCCGCGCTGACGGCTATGCCGGCCAGTGCCGGTACCCTGTACAAGTGCCTCGGTGCCGATGGCGTCTCCAACTACGTCAGCAAGCGCATCCGCGGAGCCAGCTGCAGCGTGGTCGGCAGCTACCGGCCATCGGCCCGGCCGGCCAGCCGGCCACCGGCCGCCGCGCCCGCGGCCAGTGCCGGGGGCGCCGCCACCGCGGACCGCCCCGCGCCCACCACGGTGACCGCCAGCGCCGCGCCCGCCACACCGGCGCCAGCGCCGGCGCACGTCAGCCGCGCGCAGCGGGTGGTCAGCGGGCAGGTCTATACCTACATGAAGGACGGCGTGCGCCACTACACCAGCGCCCGTCCGGCGCAGGTCGCCAGCCTGGGCGAAGTACGCACCATCCGCTACAGCTACATCGAGCGCTGCTATGCCTGCGGCGCCAACCCCGGCGTCAACTTCGGCACGGTGCGGCTCAACACCCAGGCCTATCGCGCCGAAATCGCCGCCGCGGCGCGCGAGTTCGGGGTCGAGGAAGCGGTGGTGCGCGCGGTGATCCATGCCGAGTCGGCGTTCAATCCCACTGCCTTGAGCCGCGCCGGCGCGCAGGGGCTGATGCAGCTGATGCCGGCCACCGCGCGCCGCTTCGGGGTGAGCGATGCCTACGACGCCAGCCAGAACATCCGCGGCGGCGTGCGCTACCTGTCGTGGCTGCTGCGCCGCTTCAACGGTGACCTGACGCTGGCCGCGGCCGGTTACAACGCCGGCGAGGGCGCGGTGGATCGGCACGGGGGCGTGCCGCCCTACAACGAAACCCAGTATTACGTAAAGCGCGTGGCGCAGTTGGCCGACCGCTACCGTGGCGAGCTGGGTTCGCGCCAATGAGTGCTGTTCTTTTTTATTCCAGGAGCGCGTGACAAAAGTCATGGACTCGTGTTTCATCGCGTTGTGCGGCCGCTGATCGTTCAGCTAAACTCGGGGGAGATTCGATTCTGAGCGGTCCGGTTCCACCGGTCGCAGGCAGCCGCAAGCCACCTAATCAATATCGGAGGGCCGGATGGCCAACGATGGGGTAAACGATCCAGTCAATGCCGGACGCCGGCGCTTCCTGACCGCGACCACCGCCGTGGTCGGCGCAGTCGGGGCAGGTTTCGCAGCAGTTCCTTTCATCAAGTCATGGAATCCCAGTGCCAAGGCCCAGCTGGCCGGCGCACCGGTGAATGCCGACATCAGCGCGTTGCAGGAGGGGCAGCGCCTGGTCCTGGAGTGGCGAGGCCAGCCGATCTGGATCGTCAAGCGCTCCAAAGCGGTGCTCGAGGCGTTGCCGACGCTCGATGGCCGCCTGCGCGACCCCAAGTCCGAGAATGCGGACCAGCAGCCGGATTATGTGCGCAAGGCCAACCCGGAGCTGCGCTCGATCAAGCCGGAAATCTCGGTGCTGGTCGGCCTGTGCACCCACCTGGGCTGCTCGCCGGAAATGGCCGCCGAGATCAAGCCCGAGCCGTATGACCCGGAATGGAAGGGTGGCTACTTCTGCCCCTGCCACAAGTCGCGCTTCGATATGGCCGGACGCGTGTTCCAGGGCGTGCCGGCGCCGACCAACCTGGTCGTGCCACCACACCACTACGCCGACGACAACACCATCGTCATCGGCGTCGATCCGAAGGGGGCGGCGTAATCATGGCTGACAACATCCTCGTCCGCGCCGCCAATGGCGTGATGGGCTGGGTCAACGACCGCGCCCCGGCGCTGATGCCGATGTACCGGAAGCACATGTCCGAGTACTACGCGCCGAAGAACTTCAACATCTGGTACATCTTCGGCGTGCTGTCGATGGTGGTGCTGGTCAACCAGATCGTCACCGGCATCTTCCTCACCATGCATTACAAGACCAGCGCGGCGGAAGCCTTCGCCTCGGTCGAGTACATCATGCGCGACGTGGAGTGGGGCTGGCTGATCCGCTACATGCACAGCACCGGAGCCTCGCTGTTCTTCATCGTCGTCTACCTGCACATGTTCCGCGGGCTGATGTACGGCTCCTACAAGAAGCCGCGCGAGCTGGTCTGGATCCTGGGCATGCTGATCTACCTGGCGCTGATGGCCGAAGCCTTCATGGGCTACGTGCTGCCGTGGGGCCAGATGTCGTTCTGGGGCGCGAAGGTCATCATCTCGCTGTTCGGCGCGATCCCGGTGATCGGCAACGGCCTGACCGAGTGGATCATGGGCGACTACCTGCCGTCCGACGCCACCTTGAACCGCTTCTTCGCCCTGCACGTGATCGCGGTGCCGCTGGTGCTGCTGCTGCTGGTGGTGCTGCACCTGGGGGCGCTGCACGAGGTGGGCTCCAACAACCCCGACGGCGTGGAGATCAAGAAGGGCCCGAAGGGCAACCGCTGGTCGCCGACCGCGCCGGCCGATGGCGTGCCGTTCCATCCGTATTACACGGTGAAGGACACCTTCTACGTGTTCGCGATGATGGTCATCGCCGCCTTCATCATCTTCTTCGCCCCGGCGTTCGGCGGCTGGTTCCTCGAGCACGACAACTTCACCGAGGCCAACAGCCTGGTGACCCCGGCGCACATCAAGCCGGTGTGGTACTACACGCCCTACTACGCGATGCTGCGGGTGATCCCGCACAAGCTCAGCGGCGTGCTGGTGATGTTCGGTGCCATCGCGATCCTGTTCCTGGTGCCGTGGCTGGACCGCGCCAAGGTCAAGTCCTACCGCTACCGCGGTCTGCTGTCCAAGCTGCTGCTGTTCGGCTTCGCCATCAGCTTCGTGTGGCTGGGCAAGATCGGTGCGGGCCCGGGTACCGACCCGGTGGAGACCATCATCGGCCGTTTCCTGACCGCGTATTACTTCCTCTTCTTCCTGACCATGCCAGTGTGGACCAAGCTGGACAAGACCAAGCCGGTGCCGGAGCGGGTGACGACGCATGACTAAGAAATGGATTGCCTTGCTGGCATCGGCCGCTGCCGCGCTCCTGTTCTCGGCCACCACCTTCGCCGCCACCGAAGGCGCGCTGCAGCAGGCCGGCAACGACCTGTCCGACCAGGCATCGCTGCAGCGTGGTGCGCAGGCCTACATGAACTACTGCTCGGGCTGCCATTCGCTGAAATACCTGCGTTACTCGCGCATGGCGTCGGACCTTGGCCTGACCGAGCAGCAGGTCATGGACAACCTGAATTTCACCGGTGCCAAGTTCGGTGAGCAGATCCATGTCGCCATGACCAAGGCGCAGGGCGAGAAGTGGTTCGGCAAGATGCCGCCGGACCTGAGCCTGATCGCGCGCGTGCGCCAGAGCGACTGGGTCTACACCTATCTCAAGTCGTTCTACCTGGACGAGTCGCGGCCGCTGGGCTGGAACAACAAGCTGTTCCCGAACGCCTCCATGCCCAACCCGCTGTGGGAGCTGCAGGGCCTCCAGCATGCCGAGTTCGGCGAGCCCGACGCGGCCGGCGAGCGGCACCCGGAGCGGCTGGTGGTGACCAGTCCGGGCAAGGTGACGCCGCAGGAGTACGACCAGACCGTGCGCGACATCACCAATTTCCTGGAGTACGCGGGCGAGCCGGCCGCACTCAAGCGCCAGAGCCTGGGCGTGTGGGTGGTGCTGTTCCTGGCGCTGCTCTCCTTCCTGGCTTACCTGCTCAAGAACGAGTACTGGACCGACGTGCATTGACGTGAGGGTGGGTCCCGGACCGGTGCGGGGGCAGGTTCCCCGGCACTTGGCATCGGCACCGGCTGACTGCACACTCAGGGAAGGTGGCGACCGCGGGCGCTGGGCCCGCGGCGCCGTAAGGCTGGCGGATGCCGGCCCTTGGAGAGCCCTTGATGGCGGCGAGTGTGCGCATGCGAAATACCCTGACGTTGTTCTCGGCCAATGACGATGTCCTGTGCCATCGGGTGCGGCTGGTACTGGCCGCGAAGGGCGTCACCTACGATCTGGTCCCGGTCGATCCACAGAATCCGCCGGAAGACCTCATCGACCTCAATCCCTACCATTCGGTGCCGACCCTGGTCGAGCGCGAGCTGGTGCTCTATGCGGCCTCGGTGGTCAGCGAGTACCTGGACGAGCGCTACCCGCATCCACCGCTGATGCCGGTGGACCCGTTGTCGCGGGCGCGCCTGCGCCTGGCGATGTTGCGCATCGAGCACGACTGGGTGCCCCAGGTGCAGGCGATCCAGCTGGGCAACAAGAGCCAGGCTGAAGCCGCCCGCAAGCGGCTGAAGGAGCTGGTGGCGCAGTCGGTGCCGCTGTTCAAGGCATCCAAGTTCTTCCTCAATCCGGAAATGAGCCTTGCCGACTGCGCGATGGCGCCGATCATCTGGCGGCTCGAGGCACTGGGCATCGCGCTGCCCAAGGACGGCAAGGCCATCGAGGACTACGGCAACCGCATCTTCCGCAACCCGGGTTTCATCCGCAGCCTCACCGAACAGGAAAAGAAGCTGCGCGACCTGCCGGCCTGACGCATCTGCTGTATGCAGACTTATCGATCACCGCCGCAGGGCGGTGACGGCACCCGATGCCGCGTACACTTGCCCCATGAGTGAAGAATCTTTCCGCATGAGCAGCCATCGCCCCTACCTGTTGCGGGCGCTGGTGGAGTGGATCAACGACAACGGCATGACCCCGCACATCATGGTCGACGCCGGCGTGCCCGGCGTGCAGGTGCCGGCCAGCGCCGTAAAGGACGAGCGGGTCGTGCTGAACATCGCCGAGCGCGCGGTGATGCGGCTGCACATCGACAACGATGCGGTGAGTTTCACCGCGCGTTTTTCCGGCGTCAGCTTCCCGGTGAACGTGCCGATCGCCGCGGTGCTGGCGGTGTATGCGCGCGAAACCGGGCAGGGCATGGCATTGCCCGATGACATTCCCGGCAATGATGGGCCGGAGGCGCACGACGACGACACCCCGCCGCCCACGCCACCGGATCCGCCGCAGCCCTCGGGCAAGCGCCCGTTCCTGCGGGTAGTGAAATGAACCCACCGCCGCCGCCAGGCGGCGGTTTCGTTTGCATGGCAGCGCGGATCGCGCCGCGTGCCGGCGTCAGATGTCCTCCGCCTCGTCGCGCGGCTGCAGCATGCTGACCCGGGCGCTGGCCGGGCCGACGAAGGACACCAGCTGCCTGCCGCGCAGCACCATGCGCCCGCTATGGCGCTCGACGCCATCGTAGGAATAATCGAAGCGGAAACTGCGCTCGAAGCCCAGCCAGCCGCTGGGCAGCCGGCACAACCGCAGCCCGGTGGCATGTACGCTCTGGTCCAGCCACTGCACGTCCGCCGCCTGGCAGGCGTTGCGGCCCAGTTCGGTCGCGCGTTCGGCCGCGGCCCGGGACGCATCCCAGAAGGCATAGCCGATGGCGCCGAGGATCATCAGGATCAACAAGGTAGGCATGGCGCCACTTTAGGCGGCCGCGCGCAAAAGCGGAACCACGCCCGATGCAATGGGCGCGCGTGCCACGCGACGATCGCGGCGCAGGGCCGGGCGTGCGCCGGGCTGTTCAGCGCTCGCTGGCCGCCGCATCCACCGGCGTCGGTGCCGGTGCTTCCACCAGCTTCAGCAGTGCCGCCCAGTCCTGGCGGTTGAAGTCGCACTCCTCCTCGCGGCCGGGCGAGCACGCGGGCTCCAGCGTCAACGGCTGCGGGTCGGCCGGCGCCGGCATGAGCAGGCGTCCGGTCCGGCCCAGCGGCAGCTTGCGCATCACCACCGTGTTGGCGACGTTGCCGCCTACCAGATACAGGGTCTGGTCGCCGCCGGCATTGGCGGCCACGACCACTTCGCAGTGCGATTTCCAGCGGTCGGCGCCGCCACCGTCCAGGGCCTGCGCCAGGCCCGCGTAGCTGAGCGGCCTGCTGCGTTCGCGCAGGAAGCACAGCAGGTCGCCCGGCGCGGGCTTTTCCTGCATCGGATCGGTGAGCCGGTAGGGGCGGGCGGCGGCGCCACCGCGGCGGGCGGCACGGATGTAGTCGATATGCCGGGGAGAGCGGGTGAAGCCCGGCACGCCGGCACGCGTCATTACCCAGGAAACGAATGCGGCCGACCAGGGATTGTCGACCAGGAACGCACGGCAATCGTTATCGGTGGTGCGCTCGCCGGGCAGTGCCATGCAACTGTGGGCGCCGGGCAGGGCGGCCATCGGCGACAGCGTGCCGCTCTCGCGCCAGTAGCCGGCCACCCGCTGCCACGCGACCAGGCCATCGTCGGCCAGGCTGCCGCTCTCGGCCTCGGTGATGGCGAGGCTGGCGATGCGCCCGTCGCGATCGATGAAAGGGCGGTACCAGAGACGGTGTTCGTCGCACGCGGCGCGGATGACCGCCTTGGCGGTTTCGCCCACGCCATAGCGCGGCGGGATGTCACAGACTTCCACCGCCGCGGCTGGCAGGGCGGGCAATGACAGCGCACAGCAGAGCAGGAAGCGGTGGGCCACGGCGGGTTTCCTTCGGGCATGCATGCGAGCCTTGCAGAGCCGCGCGTGGCGGTGCCGTGAAATCAGCGCGGCGGTGGGCCCAGCTTCAGCGACAGGTCGATCGCCTGCACATGCTTGGTCAGTCCACCGATGGAAACATAGTCGACCCCGTCCTCGGCGATCGCGCGCAGCCCGTCCAGGCCGACGCTGCCGGAAACCTCCAGTGGAATGCGCTTCGCGGGCGCCTGGCTGGCGGCGATGAGTACCGCATCGCGGCGCATGGCCGGGCTGAAGTCGTCGATCAGGATGCGGTCGCAACCGACGGCCAGCGCCTCTTCCAGCTGCGCCAGGTCCTCCACCTCGACCACCAGCGGCAGCGCCGGTTGCTGCGCGCGCGCGGCGCGTACCGCGGCGGTCAACGAGCCGGCGGCGCGGATGTGGTTCTCCTTCAGCATCACCATGTCGAACAGGCCGATGCGGTGGTTGTCGCCGCCGCCGCAGCGCACCGCGTACTTCTGCGCCAGGCGCAGGCCGGGCAGGGTCTTGCGGGTGTCGAGGATGCGTGTCCCGGTGCCGGCCACGGCCGCGACATGGCGCGCGGTGGTGGTGGCGGTGGCCGACAGCGTCTGCATGAAATTCAGCGACGTGCGCTCGGCGCTGACCAGGGCGCGGCTGCAGCCCTGCAGCGTGGCCAGCACGGTGCCGGCGGCGACCTGCTCGCCCTCCCGCACCCGCCAGTCGATCCTGACCTGCGGATCGAGCGCGCGGTGGGTGGCGTCGAACCAGGGGCGGCCGGCGATCACCGCGTCCTGCTTGCACAGCAGGTAGGCGCAGTCGGCGGTATCGGGCAGCAGCGCGGCGGTGACGTCGCCGCTGCCGATGTCCTCGGCCAGGGCGCGGGCGACGTCGGCGTCGATCTGCTCCTGCGGCGGAGCGGCCGGCGGCTGCGGCAGCATCACTTGCCCGGGAAACCGTCGATCTGCGCGGTGGCGATGGCCTCCTCGGGCAGCAGCACCGGGATGCCGTCCTCGACCCGGAACACCTGCCTGCGGTCGCGGGTGACCAGCGCCTCGCGCAGCGGTTCTGCCTGCGCGCTGCCGTCGGCGCGGCTGACGCCGCCGGCGGCGATGGCGCGGTTCAGCGCTTCCAGTCCGGCACTGTCCAGCAGGGCCAGCGGCTGGCGGGTGTCGGGCGAGACGAGCAGGTCGAGCAGTTTGCGGTCCATCGGGTCGTGGTCTTGCGTGGAAGATGGCTAGAATACGTCTTTGCAGCAGGTGACGGCCAATGACCCCCAATTCCTCCGCGCCGCTCGTCGGCATCGTGATGGGTTCCCGTTCCGACTGGGAAACCATGCAGCACGCGGCCCAGAAGCTCGACGCGCTGGGTGTGCCCTATGAAGTGAAGGTGGTTTCGGCGCATCGCACGCCGGACGTGCTGTTCACCTATGCCGAACAGGCCGGCCCGCGCGGGCTGCGCGCGATCATCGCCGGCGCCGGCGGCGCCGCCCACCTGCCGGGGATGATCGCGGCCAAGACCGCGGTGCCGGTGCTGGGCGTTCCGGTGCAGTCCAAGGCACTGAACGGCATGGATTCGCTGCTGTCGATCGTGCAGATGCCGGCCGGGATCCCGGTGGCGACATTCGCCATCGGCAATGCCGGCGCGTCGAACGCGGCGCTGTTCGCGGCGGCGATGCTGGCGCCGGCGCAACCGGCCATCGGCCAGGCGCTGGAGGCATTCCGCGCGCGCCAGACCGCCGACGTGATGGCCGCCGACGATCCGCGCCAATGACCACGGTCGGCATCCTCGGCGGTGGGCAGCTGGCCCGCATGATGGTCCTGGCCGGTGCGCCGCTCGGCCTGCGCTTCGTGGTGTTCGATCCCGCCGCCGACGCCTGCGCCGGGCAGCTGGCGCCGCTGCAGGTCGGGGCGTTCGACGACACCGCCGCGCTGGCCGAGTTCGCCGCACGGGTGGACGTGGTCACCTTCGATTTCGAGAACGTGCCGGCCGCCAGCGCGCGCTGGCTGGCCGAGCGCAGGCCGGTGTTTCCCAACCCCGCCGCGCTGGCGGTGGCGCAGGACCGGCTCAGCGAGAAATCCCTGTTCCAGGAGCTGGGCATTCCGCTGCCGCCGTTCGCCGATATCCGCAGCCGCGACGAGCTGGCGGCGAAGGCCGCCGAGTTCGGCATGCCCTGCATCCTCAAGACGCGCCGGCTCGGGTACGACGGCAAGGGCCAGTTCCGCATCCGCGGCGAGGCCGACATCGACGCCGCCTGGCAGGCGCTGGGCGCCCAGGTGGACGCGACCGGCCTGATCCTGGAGGGCTTCGTCGCCTTCGACCGCGAGGTCAGCGTGGTGGCCGTGCGTGGCCGCGATGGCGAGTTCCGCGCCTGGCCGCTGACCGGCAACTGGCACGTCGATGGCGTGCTGTCGGCGAGCCTGGCGCCGGCCCCCGCGGGCGCGGCCCAGCACGAAGCGGCCATCGGCTATGCGCGCCGGGTGGCCGAGCGGCTCGACTACGTCGGCGTGTTCGCGCTCGAACTGTTCTGCCGCGGCGACGAGCTGCTGGCCAACGAGATGGCACCGCGCGTGCACAACTCCGGCCACTGGACCAGTGACGGCGCGGAAACTTCGCAGTTCGAGAACCATCTGCGCGCGGTGCTGGGCCTGCCGCTGGGCGACACCCGGGTGCTGGGCCACGCCTGCATGCTCAACTGGCTCGGCCGGATGCCGGATGCGCGTGCCGTACTCGCCGAGCCCGCCGGCCACTGGCACGATTACGGCAAGCAGCCGCGCGAAGGCCGCAAGGTGGGCCATGCCAACCTGCGCGACGACGATGCCGCGGCATTGGCCGACGCGCTGGAGCGGGTGGGGCAGGCGCTTGCCCGGCCGGCGCAGGTCGAACCGGTGGTGCGCGCGCTGCGCGGCCGCTGACCGCGCCAGCGCCGGGATCCACGGCGTGGCGGTGCGCTCCCGTGCGCACCGCCGCGACCGGGGGGGGGGGGGGGGGGGGGGCGCCCTGCGCGCCGCCGGGGGGGGGGGCGGGGGGGGGGGGGGGCGCCCCGGCCCCCCCCCCCGCGACCGGTCGGGTGGTAGCGTGGCGGCTCCTTCCCTCGGAGTGGCCACCATGCTGGACTGGAACGCATACCGTCGCGAGCTGAAGGGGCGTATCGGCGAGCTGGGCAAGCTCTCGCCCGATACGCTCAAGGGCTACATGACGCTGAGCGGTGCCGGCGCGCAGACCGCGCACCTGGATGCCCGGACCCGCGAGCTGATCGCCCTGGCGGTGGCGGTGACGACCCGCTGCGACGGCTGCATCACCACCCATGTCGACGCGGCGCTGAAACAGGGGGCGAGCCGCGAGGAGATCGCCGAGGCGCTGGGCGTGGCGGTCGCGCTCAATGCCGGTGCCGCGCTGGTGTTCTCGGCGCGGGTGCTGGACGCGGTGGACGCCCACGGCTGAAGCGATCCGGGCCGCGGCCGGGTCGGTCGCGGGCGGTGACGCCCGCGCAGGCCCACCGGCGCGCTCAGCGCAGCCGGGCGCCGACGAAATCCCAGTTCACCAGCTTCCAGAACGCCTGCAGGTAGCGCCCGCGGTCGTCCTGGAAGTCGGTGTAATAGGCGTGCTCCCACAGGTCGCAGCCCAGCAGGGGCGTGCTGTCCCCGGTCAGCGGCGTGTTGGCGTTGCGGGTGGTGACGATGGCCAGGCGGCCGTCCGGATGCTGCACCAGCCACGCCCAGCCGGAACCGGCCAGGGCCAGTGCCGCGCGGTTGAATTCCTCGCGCAGTTTCTGGGTGTCGCCGAACTGGCGGGCGATCAGGTCGGCCAGCGCGCCGTGCGGCTCGCCGCCGGCCCGCGGGTGCAGGCACTGCCAGTAGAAAGCGTGGTTCCAGGCCTGCGCGGCGGCTTCGAACAGGCTGCCCTGGCTGGCGCGGACGATCTCCTCCAGTGCCAGGCCCTCCAGTTCGGTGCCGGCGATGCGGGCGTTGACGGCTTCGATCTCGGCGCGCTGGTGGTGGCCGTGGTGCAGGTCCAGTGTCGCCGCGGTGAGATGCGGCTGCAGGGCGTCGCGGGGATAGGGCAGGTCGGGCAGTTCGACGGGCATGGTCCGTTTCTTTTCGGTCTGGGGCGCCGGCAGCCGGCTGGCTCGGCTTACAATCGGCAGCCACGGGGGAAGAGTCTATCCGACCGGACAGGCCGTTCCTTCGCAGCAGCTGGGAGATTGCAATGGCGGTGATGGAGCAAATCCAGGCGGAGGTGGAGCAGCATCCCCTCGTCCTGTTCATGAAAGGGACGCCGCAGTATCCGATGTGCGGGTTCTCCAGCCGGGCCGTACAGGCGCTGCTGGCGGCGGGCGCGGTCAACCTGCGCACCGTCAACGTGCTCGAGCTGCCCGAAGTGCGCGCCAACCTGCCGCGCTATTCCAACTGGCCGACGTTTCCGCAGTTCTTCATGCATGGCGAACTGATCGGCGGCTGCGACATCATCCTGGAACTGCTGGAGTCGGGCGAGCTCAAGCGCATCGTCGCCGAGGCGGGCCAGGCATGAGCGCGCAATCGATCGACGCCGGCAACGCGCCGGCCCCGGGGTCGCGCCTGGACGGGCGCGTCGTGCTGGTCGCCGGTGCCGCCGGCGGCCTCGGTGCGGCGGCGTCGCGGGCCTGCGCCGCGGCCGGCGCCACCGTGGTCCTGCTCGGGCGCAAGGTCGCCAAGCTCAACCGCGTCTATGACAGTGCCGCGCAGCTCGGTCCCGAGCCGCTGCTGTATCCGTTGGACATGGAGGGCGCCTCGCCCGATGACTACGCCGAACTGGCCGCGCGGCTGGCGTCGGAAGTCGGCCGGCTGGATGGCCTGCTGCACTGTGCGGCCGACTTCGCCGGGCTCACGCCCTTCGCGCTCGCGGACCCGGCGGCATTCGCGCGCGCCATCCATGTCAACCTGACCGCCCGCGCCTGGCTGACCCAGGCCTGCCTGCCGCTGTTGCGCCAGCGCGAAGATGCGGCGGTGGTGTTCGCGCTGGACGACCCGCAGCGGGTCGGCCAGGCCTACTGGGGCGGCTATGGCGTGGCCCAGTATGGCCTGCGTGGCCTGCTCGATACCCTGCACCACGAACTGCGCAGCGGTCCGGTGCGGGTCAGCGGGTTGCAGCCGCGGCCGATGCGCACGCCGCTGCGGGCGCGCGCCTTCACCCACGAAACCGACTACGCGCCGGTCGACCCGGCGGCCTGCGCCGATGCCTGCGTACAGCTGCTGGCCGCCGATGGCGCGGCCTGGCGCGGCAAGGTGCTGGAACTGCACGGGTGACGATCCTCTCCGCCGCGCTGCTGCTGTTCCTGATCCTGGACCCGCTGGGCAACATCCCGGTGTTCCTCAGCCTGCTCAAGCCGCTGGCGCCTCGCCGCCAGCGCGTGGTCCTGGTGCGCGAGCTGCTGATCGCGCTGGCCGTGCTGATGGCCTTCCTGTGGGGCGGCAAGTACGCGCTGGAGCTCATGCACCTGCGCCAGGAGTCGGTGGCCATCGCCGGTGGCATCGTGCTGTTCCTGATCGGCATCCGCATGATCTTCCCGCGGCCGGAAGGGCTGATGGGGGCGGTGCCGGATGGCGAGCCGTTCATCGTGCCGATGGCGATCCCTCTGGTGGCCGGGCCGTCGGGCATGGCGGCGGTCATGCTGATGGGCAGCAACGAGCCCGACCGGCTCGGTGAATGGAGCCTGGCCCTGCTGCTGGCGTGGGGCGCCACGGCGGCGATCCTGATGTCGGCGACGCTGCTCTACAAGCTGCTCGGGGCGCGGGCACTGACCGCGCTGGAGCGCCTCATGGGCATGCTGCTCGTCGCGATTTCCGTGCAAATGTTGCTCGACGGTGTCGCCACTTACCTGGCGTCCATTTCGTAAGTCTTTGATTCGATTGTGCCGCATTTGCTGCAATGCAAGATGGCTGTCTTGCTGCGGTCATATTTGGTGCTTACCGTGTTAACCTTATCTTAACCGTTGCGCATGTAACCGCCGCGGAAGGTACCCCCAGATTCAAGCCGATCAGGCGCCCGGTGGCCCCGGGGCTGATGGATCGCGTTTTTTCCCAATCGCCAACTCGTATCGAGGCTACCCAGAATGAACCACCCTCGCATCCGGATGTCCAAGCTTGCCCTTGGTCTCGTTGCCGCTCTCGCGGCCGCGCCGGCTTTCGCACAGAGCACCTCCGCCGGCGTCGGCGGCCTGGTCACCAACAACGGCGGTTCGCCGGTGGCCGGTGCCGAAGTCACCATCACCCACGTCGAGTCGGGCACGGTCAGCCGCGCCACCACCGATGCGTCGGGTCGTTACAACGCGCGCGGCCTGCGCGTGGGTGGTCCGTACACCATCACCGTGACCAAGCCGGGTGAGGGCACCAAGACCGAAGAGGGTGTGTACCTGAGTCTGAACCAGGTTAATACGGTCAATACGGCACTGAGCGGCGATCTCGCCGCGACCACCCTGGAAGCCGTGCAGGTCATGGCGGTTGGCGGCGGCTCTGAGATCTTCAGTTCCAGCAAGATGGGCACTGGCACGAACCTGGCCCGCGAGCAGATCGAGGCGCTGCCCTCGATCAATCGCAACATCCAGGACTTCGTGCGCCTTGACCCGCGCATCAGCCAGAGCGACAAGTCGCGTGGCGAGTTGACCGTTGGCGGCCAGAACCCGCGCTACAACGCCATTCGCATTGATGGCGTGAACACCAGTGATACCTTTGGCCTGGAGTCGAACAATTTCCCGACCAAGCGCCAGCCGGTGTCGATGGATGCGATTGAAGCCATCAACGTCGATATTTCCAATTACGACACCACGATCACCGGCGCCACCGGTGCAGTGATCGATGCAGTGACCAAGTCCGGTACCAACGAATTCCATGGTTCGGTTTACGGCGTCTACCGCGACAAGGACATGGTTGGCGACAATCCGACCAACAATGCCCCGTTCAGCGGTTTCAACAAGGAAAAGACCTACGGTGCAACTTTTGGTGGCCCGCTGGTCAAGGACAAGCTGTTCTTCTTCGTGAACTACGAGAAGTTCGAGCAGGATCGTGCAGGCAGCTCGTTTGGTCCGGTCGGTTCGGGTGCGACCAACGAGGTGAACATCACCGCAGCGCAGATCGCCGAAGTGCAGCAGATCGCCAAGGATAAGTACGGCGTCGACATCGGCAGCTTCAACGCGCCGAGCAGCATCAAGCAGGAAATCGAAGAGTACGCGGCCAAGATCGACTGGAACATCAGCGACAAGCATCGCCTCTCGGCGCGTTTTTCGAAGCTTGAGCAGGTTGATCCGACGCTGGCTGGTTCCAGCAGCACCTCGCTGGGCCTGGACAGCCGCTGGTATGCGGTGAACAAGACCGTGGAGACCTCCGTCGCCCAGCTGTTCAGCGATTGGAGCGAAAACTTCTCCACCGAATTCAAGGTCGGTCGCCGTACCTATGATTCGTTGAGTTCGGTCAATACCAAGATGCCGCAGATCAGCATCGGTTTCCGCACCAGCGCCACCGACAGCGACGTCGCTGCATCGCCCTACCTGAATTTTGGTGCAGACGAGTTCCGTCACGGCAACCAGATCAACACCACGACCGATACGGCTTACGGTGCCGGTACGTGGTACGTCGGTGACCATACCCTGAAGTTCGGCTTCGACTGGGAAAAGAACGACGTATACAACCTGTACGCGCAGAACATCTGGGGCTCGTACACGTTCTCCAGCATAGAGAACTTCCGCAATGGCCATTACGGCGACTACCGTCTGAACGCGCCGGTGCCGGGTCTGGGCATGGATTCGGTGGCTATGCGTTACAAGCACCGCAATACCGGCTTGTTCGTGCAGGACAGCTGGGCGGTGAACTACAACCTGACCCTGCTTTTCGGCCTTCGTGCGGACATCCCTTCGCTGGATGACGTGCCGATGCACAATGAGCTGGTCCAGAAGGTCTATGGGCTGGACAACCGGTACACGCTGGACAAGACCCTGCTGCAGCCGCGCTTCGGCTTCAACTACACCTTCGACAGCGAGCGCCCGACGCAGCTGCGTGGTGGCCTGGGCCTATTCCAGGGCGCTGCCGCGAACGTGTGGGTCGGCAATTCCTACCAAAACTCCGGTTTCGGTCTGATTGGTTACAACGCCTTCCCGAATGGTATCGCCGGCCTGACCCAGGCCCAGCGTGAGGAAATCTGGGCAAAGCTGCCGGTTTCGCTGGATGCGGACAATCCCACCACGCCGAATCCGGCCGCGGGTTACCAGATGATGGTCAACCTGATGGACAAGGGGATCGAGCAGCCGTCGGTATGGAAGGCCAACCTTGCGTTCGATACCGAGTTGCCGTGGCACGGCATCGTGGCATCTGCGGAACTGCTGCTGACCAAGGTCAACAATGCGCTGTACTTCCAGCGCCTGGACCTGGGGGCTCCGACCTACACGCAGGGTGTCGACGGTCGTAACCTGTACTGGAAGAATCTGTACGGCAAGGCGTCCGGCACGCGTGCAAACGGTGGTATCGTCAATGGCCAGACCATCGCGCAGATCGCTGACACCATTCCGGGCTACGAGAACGTGACCGGTTGGCACAACGATGGCGTGATCCTGTTGAAGAACACCGACAAGGGCCGCAGCAGCCAGTTCACCGTCAGTCTGAGCAAGCCGCTGGAAGACACTTGGGGCTGGATGGTGGGTTACACCTACACCGATGCGACGGAAGTCAATCCGCTGACGTCCTCGCGCGCCATTTCCAACTGGCAGAACATCGGTGTGTTCGACCCGAACGACGATGTCGCGTCGACGTCGAACTACGAGATCAAGGATCGCGTCACTGCATCGTTGACCTTCCGCAAGGCATTCTTCGGCAACTACAACACCACCATCACCGCGTTCTACGAAGGCCGCTCGGGTACTCCCTACAGCTGGCGTTACCTGAACGACATGAACGGTGATGGCTATACCAATGATCTGCTGTACGTCCCGGCAGGTTTGGGTGATGTGTTGTTCAGTGGCGGCGCAGCGATGGAGACCTCCTTCTTCGATTGGCTGAAGAAGAACCCCGAGCTGCTCGGCTATCAGGGGCGCGTTGCTCCGCGTAACAGCAGCCGCAACCCGTGGGTGAACAACTTCGACGTGCGTATCAGCCAGGAGCTGCCGGGCTTCTTCAAGGGCCACAAGTCGGAGATCTGGCTCGACATCATGAATGTCGGCAATCTGCTGAACAAGGATTGGGGCCACATTGCCTACCAGTCGCCGTATAGCGACATGCGCGCCGTCGAGTTCGTGGGCGTGGACAAGGCTACGGGCAAGTACGTGTACAACTTCGACGAAAGCAAGGTGTACAAGCGTTTCCTGACCGATCCGGAATCCCGTTGGTCGCTGCAGGTTGGTTTCCGCTACAAGTTCTGAGTGATCCACTGATCGGAACCAAACGGTAAAACGGCCGGGGCAACCCGGCCGTTTTCCTTTTCATGGGGGCAGCGCTACATTCGACCAACTGTGAAGACGGAACCGACGATGGAAATGACGAAAGAAGCGGTGGCGCGGGCGCTGCCGGTGCAGGATGCGCGGATCTACCCGCGCGGCGGTCTGGACGTATTGTCGCGGGCGGAGGTCGCGCGCCTGCGCGATGCATCCAGCGGCGGCATGCACGAGCTGCTGCGGCGCTGCGCGCTGGCGGTGCTCACCAGCGGCAGCGCGTCGGACGACCCGCGTGCGGCGCGCGACCTGTACCCCGATTTCGACATCCAGGTGGCGCAGCAGGACCGCGGCGTCCGCATCGACCTCACCAATGCGCCGGCGATGGCGTTCGTCGACGGCGAGATCATCCGCGGCATCGCCGAGCTGCTGTTCTCGGTGGTGCGCGACCTGGCCTACATGGCCATCGAGCTGGGGCCGGAGTATGCCTCGGACCTGGAGACATCCGAGGGCATCACCAACGCGGTGTTCGGCGTGCTGCGCAACGCCCGCATCCTGCAGCCGAGCGAGCCGAACCTGGTGGTGTGCTGGGGCGGTCACTCGATTTCCCGCGACGAGTACCTGTACACCAAGCAGGTCGGCTACGAGCTGGGGCTGCGCGGGCTGGACATCTGCACCGGCTGTGGCCCGGGTGCGATGAAGGGGCCGATGAAGGGCGCGACGATCGCCCATGCCAAGCAGCGCAGGACCAATACCCGCTACATCGGCATCACCGAGCCGGGCATCATCGCCGCCGAGTCGCCGAACCCGATCGTCAACCACTTGGTGATCATGCCGGACATCGAGAAGCGCCTGGAGGCGTTCGTGCGCATGGGCCACGGCATCATCGTGTTCCCGGGCGGCGTCGGTACCGCCGAGGAGATCCTGTACCTGCTGGGCATCCTGCTGCGCGAGGAGAACAAGGCGCTGCCGTTCCCGCTGATCCTCAGCGGCCCGACCATCGCCGCGCCGTATTTCGAGCAGATTGACCGGTTCATACGCATGACCCTCGGCGAAGAGGCAGCCAGCCGCTACGAGATCATCGTCGGCGACCCGGTCGCGGTGTCGCGGCGCATGACCCAGGGCATCAAGCGGGTGCGCGAGTACCGCCTGGCGCACAAGGATTCGTTCTTCTTCAACTGGTCGGTGGAGATTCCGCACGAGTACCAGCAGCCGTTCGTGCCGACGCACGAGGCGATGGCCGCGCTGGACCTGCACCACGGCCGTCCTGCGCCCGAACTGGCGGCGGATCTGCGGCGCGCGTTCTCCGGCATCGTTGCCGGCAACGTCAAGGAGGACAGCATGCAGCGGATCGAACGCTTCGGTCCGTTCAAGATCCACGGCGATCCGGACATGATGCAGGCGCTGGACGCGCTGCTGCGCGCCTTCGTCGAACAGCGCCGCATGAAGATCTCCGGCGAGTATCACCCCTGCTACCAGGTCGTGACCTGAGCCGGCGCGCCGCTGTGGCACGGGCCCGATACCGCTGCGCATCGGGCCTGGTCCGCCGCCGCTGCCGGCCCGCTGCCCGCACTCAGGCGGCCGGCACCCGCAGCGAGGCCAGGTAGCGCCGGTCGGCGATCTCCGTGTGGACGTCGCCGCCCATCATCTGCACCCGCGCGCGCAACGCCTGCAACCCCACGCTGTGGCCGCGGTGGATGCTGCTCGTGGCGGCGGGCAGGTCATTGCTGACCGTGATCCTGGCGCCCCCGGCTTCGGCCTGGATGGCGATCCGCAGCCTGCACGGCCCGGCGGAGGGTTCCACGCCATGGTGGATGGCGTTCTCCACCAGCGGCTGGATCGACAGGATCGGCACCTGCAGGTCGGGCAGCGCGTCCGGCAACGCCCATTCCACCTGCATCCGCGCGCCGAAGCGCAGCTGCTCGATGGCGATGTAGCGACGGGCCAGTTCCAGCTCCTCGCGCAGCGGGACCTGGCGCGAGTCGGTCAGGGCCGCGCGGAACAGATCGGCCAGGTCCAGCAGCAGCTGCTCGGCCTTCTGCGGTTGCTGATGCACGAGCGCAGCCCCGGTATTGAGCGTGTTGAACAGGAAGTGCGGATGGATGCGCGCCTGCAGGGCCTCCAGTTCCGCCTGTTTGGCGCGCAATGCCAGTTGCCGGACGCGCCAGTGGTTCTGGAAGGCCAGCAATACCAGCAGCCCGGCGACCAGCGCCAATGCCAGCGCGCGCAGCACGAACAGGGCGCCTTCGTGATCCCCCTCGACGTGGCGGAAGCTCATCAGCGTCCAGGCGGCCAGTGCCATCAACAGGGTGGTGACCAGCAGCACGCCCAGGCAGGCCCATGCCAGCGGCTGGGGACCGAGCCGGCCCAGCACCGGGCGAAGCAGGTGGACCAGGGCCAGGGTGCCGAGGGTCGCCCACTGGATGCCCAGCGATGCCAGCCCGAACAGCACCAGCCGGTCGTCCACCGGTGCCGGCGACAGGGCAAGCAGCGCGGCCAGTGCCTCGCCGGCGAGGACCACCGCGATCAAGGTCGAGGGGCTGAGCAGGATGTCGATCGGGCGATGGGGATGCGGCACGGCACCAGCCTGGGCGGGGAACCGAGATCATAGCCAGCGCGGGCTACCGCTGGCGCCCGTGATCGGTCCGCTCGTCGCCTTTGTATGGAACGGAGCGCTTGCAGGGCTTACTGTCGGGCCGGACAATCATGGGGAGTGTCATGTCGCGACGGGATGCTGGAACTCCGCGGCCATCGGCAGGGGCGGGGTTCACCTTGATCGAACTGATGGTGACGGTCGCCGTGCTGGCGATCATCGCCGCGATCGCCGTGCCTGCCATGCAGGGGCTGGTCGCCGCCAATCGCCTCAGCGCCGCATCCACCGAGCTGGTCACCGCCCTGCAGTTGGCGCGTTCGGAGGCCATCCGCCGCAATGCGGCTGTCACCGTATGCGGCAGCGACAATGGTACGAGCTGCGCCAGCACGACCGACTGGAGCCGGTGGATCGTGACCGGTCGCGACACTACCAGTGGCAGCGACGAGGTGATCCGCGATTCGTCGGTCACGGGCGACATGCAGGTCGCCGGCCCGGCCGCCGGCATCCGTTTCCGCCCGACGGGCCTGCTCGATGCGCAGGCCAGCATGACGGTCTGCCTGCCGGTCAGCAGCGTCGGCGACAACCAGCGCGTCGTGACCATGATGGTCGGCGGCGCAGTCACCACCAGCAAGCACAACGGAGCTGGAGCATGTCCATGAACAGCGCTGTCCGCGGTCCGGTCCACGGTCCACGCCGATCGCCGGGGCGGCGGTTGCCCCGCCGGCAGCGTGGCGTCAGCCTGCTGGAAGTCATGATCTCGGTGCTGATCCTCGGCGTTGGCCTGCTCGGCATCGCCGCGATGCAGGCACTCGCGCTGCGCGGCGGGCAGGGCTCGCTGGAGAGCAGCCAGGCGGTCATGCAGACCACGTCGATCGCCGAGGCGATGCGCGCCAACCGGCTCAATGCGGGCAACTATGCGATGGCCATGACCTGTACCGCAGGGTCCGGCGGAAGCCTGGCACAGAACGATCTGGCGGCCTGGATCAACGCGCTCAAGCGCACCATCGGCACGGTCGGCGATAGCAGCACCTGCGGCAGGATCGAGGCGCTGGGCAATAATCGTTTCCGGATCACGGTGCAGTGGGACGACCAGCGCGCCGGCGGCAGCAGTACCCGTCAGGTGGCCACCGAGGTGCGCATATGAGCCGCTTTGCTTACCGTGCGGGTCGCCGGCATTCGGGCGGCTTCAGCCTGATCGAACTGATGATCGCGCTGGTGCTGGGGTTGCTGGTGCTGGGCGCGGCATTCGTCGTGTTCCAGTCCAACCAGAACTCGTACCGTGCCAATGAAGGGCTGAACCGCATCCAGGAGAGCGCGCGGGTTGCCTTCGAGGTGATGTCGCAGGACATCCGCTCGGCCGGCGGTTCGGCGTGTTCCACGGCCTCGGTCGTGGAAACCTCCGGCGCCCAGTCCAACGCGTTCCGCGACACTCCGATTACCGGTAACGCCACCCAGTTGACCGTGGTCTCGGGCGAGGATGCGGCCTACAAGGTCACCGCTTCGACCGCCACCTCGGTCACCCTGGATTCAACGCAGGTGTCCGATGCCACGGACAAGTTCAAGGTCGGCGACTGGCTGCTGCTGTGCAACGCGCGCAAGAGCTTCGTGGTGCAGGCCACGAGCGTCAGCAGCAGCACCCTCGGGTTCGCCGCGCTGCCGGGCGGCTACAACCCGGGCAATGACCGATATGCGCCACCCTCGTCCGTGGTGGTGGGGCGGTTGCGCAGCGCGCGCTGGTTCGTGGCCGCCAATGGTCGTGGTGGCAATTCGCTCTATGTCTCGCGCTTCGGCGGTGCCGCCGAGGAAGTCACCGATGGCGTGCAGTCGATCGCCTTCTCGTACCTGCAGCAAGGGGGCACCAGCTATACGGCCACGCCCGCCGACTGGTCCTCCGTGATCAGTGTGCGTGCGGACATGGTGCTCAAAGGGCGTGACGTGGATGGCAGTGCGCTGACCCGCAATTCCTCCAATATCTTCAGTCTCCGGAGTCGTACGCTATGAGTCCTTGCATCGGCGCGGGCGGCCCCGGCCTGGCGGCGAGCCGGGCGCAGCAGGGCATCACCTTGCTGGTGGTGATGATATTGCTGCTGATACTTTCGGTGCTGGGTATCGCGATCCTGCGCAGTTCGGCCATGCAGGAGCGCATGAGCGCCAACATGCGCGACCGCAGCCTCGCCTTCCAGGGCGCCGAAACGGCCTTGCGCTATGCGCAGGACGTCGTGCTGGCCGGAAATTCCGCCTGGGAGGCGGGAACGATCCCGGCCGCTGCCGATTGCACCGGCACCAGCGTCTGTCCGACCGGCGCCAGCCCGGTCTGGGCGAACCTGCCCGCGGGCACATACGACACCCGGCTGGCTGCGCCGCCGCAGTACTGGATCGAGTACCTGGGCGTCGGCCCCGGCTACAAGGGGAACTGCGACAGCATCCCGCTGTCACCGGACTGCAAGAGCCCGCTTTTCCGTATCACCGCACGCAGTCGTTCCGCCGGGCGGGCGGATGTCCTGCTGCAGGCCACTGTCGCCAGTCGCACTCCATCGCCGGGGCAATGATCATGAAGCGCAAGCATTTCAAGCATGGGACGTCGCAGCCGGCCGTGCGCCAGTGGTGGGCGGGTCCTGCCGCGTTCCTGGCCAGCATGCTGGCCCTGCCGGTCAACGCCGGCATCGTAATTCCCGATGACCCCCTGACCACGGCGGCGCGCGTGGCCCCCAACATCCTGTTCATCTTGGATGACTCGGGGTCGATGGCCTGGCGCAACATGAACAACCAGGATGTCACCGAGATCACCGGCCCCGGCTCGTTCAGCAGCCGGCCCGATGCCAACGGTGTGTCCACGGGTACCAGCGTCACCAGCGAGACGCTGGACAACTCCAAGTTGTACATGCAGAGCTACGCGACCAACACGCTGTATTACAACCCGGCGGTGACCTACAAGCCGTGGATGGATGCCGATGGCAACCGGCTGACGGGCGGCATGAACTATACGGGGGTCTACAGCAGTGACCTCGTGGTAACGCATTCCGGCGCCGGGACCAATGGTGGTTCGAAGGACCTGTCGGCCAACATCCAGACGTTCTACGTACCGAAGAACACCGCCAACAGCAGCGCGTCCTATCTCTCCAGCGTGTCCAATTACTACCGCTACCAGATCCTGCCCGGCAACGGCGGAATCATGCGCGGTGTCTACGGCACGGTGGTGACCACCGCCAGGCAGACGGTGCAGGTGGGGGGCAGCAATACGGCCACCGGCACCCTTTCCAACAACACGGCCGTCGACAACCGGCTGGCCTCCGTGTCCGCGGATGTGGTGCTTGAGATCACCATCGAGAACACCAGCTCGAACAATTCCCGGACCCTCAACTACTCGGTTTACGACCCCTCCGGCAATACCGTCTGCTCCGGCATTTCCAGGCCCAACAGTTCCGGATTCTGCCAGGTGCCCGCGACCGTCGCCGGCCAATACACGGTCAGGGTGCAGCGCGCGACCAACAACAGCACTGGCTACCAGATTTCCGCGCAGCGCTACACCACCAACAGCTGTGATGGACAGAACAGCGGCTATGGCTGGATCGACTGCACTGCGGCGCTGCCTGCATCGCGTACGGGGTCGGGTAATACGGTGGCGGACGAGAAGGCCAACTTCGCCACGTGGTATTCCTATCACCGCACCCGCACCAAGGCGGCCAAGGCCGGTGCCGCCGAGGCATTCAGCCCCCTGAACAGCAAGGTGCGTGTCGGGTTCCGCACCATCTGGGGGCGCAACACGTTCGACATCCCGGTCCGTGACGGCAACGACGGACGCTTCGTCAACAACGTGGCCGATCCCAGCGTGGCCGGCAGCACCAGCACCACCTCCCGCTCCACCTGGTACAACCGCCTGTTCGCCGCCGGTGCCAGCAACGGCACGCCGCTGCAGCAGGCGTTGGACGATGCCGGCACCTATTTCAGCCGCTCCGATTCGAGCGGTCCGTATGGCCCGGAGGCGGGCAGCGACCAGCTTTCCTGCCGGCAGAACTTCGCGATCCTGACCACCGATGGTTACTGGAACACCTCCACGGTCGACAGCGGCAACGCCGACGGCACCAGTGGCAGCACCATCAAGGGGCCCAAGGGCAAGACCTATACGTACACGCCGGCCGCGCCGTTCAGCGACAGCTATTCCAGGACCCTGGCCGACGTGGCGATGAGGTACTGGAAGACGGACCTGCGCACCGAAGACTACATGGGGAACACGACCCGGCCGGACAACAACAATGTGCCCACGACGGACGCCGACCCCGCGTTCTGGCAGCACATGGTCACGTTCGGCATCTCGATCGGCCTGAAGACCACCATGGGCTGGTCGAGCGTCGACAGCGTGCCGGCGAACCCGGCCTGGCCGGACCCGGATACCTCCAACCCGGGCACGGACAACGCACGACGCATCGACGATCTGCTGCATGCGGCGGTCAATGGCCATGGCCAGTTCGTGTCCGCATCCAGTCCTTCCGAGTTCACTGCCGGCCTGGGCAAGGCGCTTGCGGCGATCGCCCAGCGCACCGGGTCGTTCTCCAACGTCGCCACCAACTCCGCATCGCTCAATGCAGGTTCCAGGGTGTTCAGCGCCAGCTACGTCTCCGGCACCTGGACCGGCACCGTGAAGGGGCAGCCGGTAACGCGTGATGGCCTCGGTGCGGGCTGGACGTCCAGCATCCCGTCGCTGGCGGCCCGCAAGGTATTTACTTCCACCACGACGGATGCAGGTGCGACTTTTCCCACGGCCAGTCAGCAGACGGCATTGGCCCGCGTGGGTGGGCCGGCCGACTACGCGGTGACCGGGGCGGACAACGCCGCATACATCAAGGGAGACACCAGTCGAGAGGAGCGCAATGGTGGCCTGCTGCGCAACCGGCCCAGTACCGTGTTGGGTGACATCGTCGGCTCCTCCCCGTTCTACGTCCCGGAGACGAATACCCTGTACGTGGGCGCCAACGACGGCATGCTGCATGCTTTCGATGGCACCAGCGGCCAGGAGTTGTTCGCCTATGTGCCCCGCATCATCAATTTCACCCAGCTCGCCACCCTGAGCCGGGGTGATTATTCGCACAAGTTCTTCGTCGATGGTCCGGTGGTTGTCACCGAGCGCGCGTTGACGCCCAACAAGAACATTCTGGTGGGCAGCCTGGGCAGGGGAGGCAAGGGCCTCTTTGCGCTTGATGTATCCGCACCGGCGTCGGCCACCGCGACGAGCGTGGCTCTGTGGGAACGTCAGGACACCCCCGGTGGCAACATGGGCCAGGTGCTGGGCAGGCCCATCCTGGCCAATGTCCAGGGCACAAGCGCTGCGGCGGTGGTTTTCGGCAATGGCGTCAACAGCAGTCACGACCGGGCTGTGCTCGTGGTGATGAACGCGCAGACCGGCGCCGTCATCCGCGAGATCGACACCGGCGCGGGTTCGTCCGCCGCGCCCAACGGCCTTTCCGCGCCGACCGGTGTCTATGGTCCCGATGGCAAGACTCTGGCCTACGTGTATGCCGGGGACATGCTCGGCAACGTGTGGAAGTTCGACCTGACCGATACCTCGTCTGCTGCCTGGACCGCGACCCGGCTGTTCACGGCCCAGGACGCGACCGGCAAGGCGCAGCCGATCAGTGCCGGCGTCACTGTCGCGACGCACCCGTGGACCAACAAGCGCTGGATATTCTTCGGTACTGGTCGCTACCTCACCACCGAAGACGCGGATTCCAGCAACGTCAGCGTGCAGAGCATGTACGGTTTCATCGACTCGGGTGCGGCGGTCAGTCGTTCCGACCTGACCCGGCGCACCGTCCAGGTGACGTCGGGCACATCGAGTGGATACCCGGTGCGCGCCTTCGAAGGCAGGACCAGCCTGCCCATCAGCTCCAAGGGCTGGTATATCGACCTACCCGATGCGGGGGAGCGGATCGTGCAGGATGCCCAGGTGGTTTCCACCTACCTGGTTACCGCCAGCATGATACCCACAGGTAATGCCTGTGATGCCGATGGTCGCGGTTACGTCAATGCGCTGGATGCCTTCACCGGCACCAGCGCCGCCAGCTCGTATTTCGATCTGGACAAAAACGCGGGCACCGACGATACGATCAGTGGCCTGCCGGTCGGCTCGGTGGATGCAGGCGTGGGCATGCCTACCCTGCCGAACGTGATGCGTGGCGTCATGCTGGTGGCGGGCAGCAATGGTGAGATCCAGGCCCTGCCGGTTAAACCACCGCGTTGGGAGCGGGTATCGTGGCGCGACCTGAAGGGAGATTGAGAATGAAGAGTGGACGATATGCCCGGGAATCCGGCTTCAGCCTGATCGAGTTGATGGTGGTGGTGGCGATACTGGCGATACTGGCCAGTATCGTGCTGCCCAGCTACAACAACCACGTGCGCAAGACGCGCCGGGCGGCCGGTGCGGCATGTGCGGCGGCGGTGGCGCAGAGGCTGGAGCGCGTATACACGACCGACCTGAGCTACGCGGCTGCACCGAACATCGCCACGTTGACCGCTTCGTGCGATAGCGACGCGCTGCGTTACTACAGCCTGCAAAGGCAGGTCCAGGCACGGACATACACAGTGTCCGCCGCCCCGAAGGGCGCCCAGTCGGGTGATTCGTGCGGGACGTTGAGCATCAACCAGCTGGGCGTGAAATCCCCGAGCAGCCCTGGCTGCTGGTAATCCGGCAGCGTGGCACGTGTGGGGGAGCGTGGGCCGACAGGGAAGTCGGCCAGATAAATAAAAAAGCCTGCGAGTGATCGCAGGCTTTTTTATTTATCTGGCGCCCGAAGTTGGACTCGAACCAACGACCCCCTGATTAACAGTCAAGTGCTCTAACCGGCTGAGCTATTCGGGCGGGGAGGCGCATTCTACGCAGCGCCGCAGGGGCATGCAAGTCCCCGGTGCCCGTATCGGGCTGCTTTCGGCGGAGCACGCTTCAGCCTGGACAGGCCCGCGGCGTCTTCGGGCGCTCGCTGCGTGCGCGGCCGGCGTTGTTGACGATGACCGCTGCCAGCAACTGCCCTTTGGCGTTGCAGAGCGAAAAGGTCAGGTTGCTGCCAGCGCTGCGGCCGTCGGGCAGGTAGCGGACCTGCCTGCGTCCGGCGGAGCTGACCACCCGCAGGTGGTGCGACGCCGGGTGGATGTCCTGCCGCACGATGTCGCCCGGGGTATCGGGCTGGCGGTTGCCGTCGCGATCGAGGAACAACAGCCAGCCACTGCTCCAGTCGGTCGAGCGCGCGCAGGTGATGCCATCCGTGGAGGGGCAGAGCGCGGCGGTGCTGCGCCTGCTGACCGCGGTGAGGCGGGCCAGGGCGAGGTTGTTGAGCAGCGCGTAGGTCGCCGCGCGGGTGCGTTGCCGTTCGATCAGGCCGTCCATGGACGGCAGGGCGATGAGGGCAAGGGTCGCCAGGATGAAGGCGCCGACCAGCATTTCCACCAGGCTCATGCCCCGCGGGTGCGGGCACGATGGGGCAGGGAGTGGGGTGAGGGGCGTCCAGGCCATGTCCGGCTTTCCCATGGAGCGGCGCGCGGCGCGCCTGCAGTCAGACTGGACGGTGGCGGCGATGGCGGGAATCGGCCGCAGGGGCCGGCTGGCATGGGAAACATCCTCAGCCGGCCGTCATCCGTGCGCTGGCTATACTTGGCGGTCCATATCGCCGGCGCCGCCATGTCCGACCGCTTCCAGCTCGTATCGCCCTATTCGCCGGCAGGCGACCAGCCGGCCGCCATCGCCAGGCTCGTCGCCAACTTCGAGGCGGGCATCGCCAAGCAGACCCTGCTGGGCGTGACCGGCTCGGGCAAGACCTACACCATCGCCAACGTGGTGCAGCAGATCCAGCGGCCGACCCTGGTGATGGCGCCGAACAAGACGCTGGCGGCGCAGCTGTACGGCGAGTTCAAGTCGTTCTTCCCGCACAACGCGGTCGAGTACTTCGTCAGCTACTACGACTACTACCAGCCCGAAGCCTACGTGCCGGCCTCGGACACCTTCATCGAGAAGGACAGCTCGATCAACGAGCATATCGAGCAGATGCGGCTCGCCGCCACCAAGACCCTGCTGTCGCGGCCCGATGCGCTGGTGGTGGCAACGGTGTCGGCCATCTATGGCCTCGGTGCGCCCGAGGACTACCTGTCGCTGCGGCTGATCCTGTCCAAGGGCGAGCGCATCGACCAGCGCGACTTGATCAACCACCTGACCCAGTTGCAGTACACCCGCAACGAATACGAGCTGCAGCGCGGCACCTTCCGCGTGCGCGGCGAGGTCATCGACGTGTTTCCCGCCGAATCGGACAGCGAGGCGGTGCGCATCGAGCTGTTCGACGGCGAGGTCGAGCAGTTGAGCATGTTCGACCCGCTCACCGGGGAAAGCCTGCGCCGGATGCAGCGCTACACGATCTATCCCAAGACCCATTACGCCACCACCCGCGAACGGGTGCTGGCGGCGATCGAGACGATCAAGCTCGAGCTGAAGGAGCGGCTGGAGCAGCTGTACGCGCAGAACAAGCTGGTCGAGGCGCAGCGCCTGGTGCAGCGCACCCAGTTCGACCTGGAGATGATGGCCGAGGTCGGCTACTGCAGCGGCATCGAGAACTACTCCCGGCACCTGACCGGCAAGGCCGCCGGCGAGCCGCCGCCGACCCTGTTCGACTACCTGCCGCCGGACGCGTTGCTGGTGATCGACGAATCGCACGTGACCATTCCGCAGATCGGCGCGATGTACAAGGGCGACCGTTCGCGCAAGGAGACGCTGGTGGAGTTCGGCTTCCGCCTGCCGTCGGCGCTGGACAACCGCCCGCTGCGGTTCGAGGAGTGGGAGGCGCGCTCGCCGCGCAGCATCTACGTATCGGCCACCCCCGGGCCCTACGAGCTGCGTGAATCCGGCGACGAGATCACCGAGCTGGTGGTGCGCCCGACCGGTCTGGTCGACCCGCAGGTCGAGATCCGGCCTGTGGCCACCCAGGTCGACGACCTGATGTCCGAGTGCCACGAGCGCATCCGCATGGGCGACCGCGTGCTGGTCACCACCCTGACCAAGCGCATGGCCGAGAACCTCACCGAGTACCTGGGTGAACACGGCATCCGCGTGCGCTACCTGCACTCGGACGTGGATACGGTGGAGCGGGTGGAGATCATCCGCGACCTGCGCCTGGGCAAGTTCGACGTGCTGGTCGGCATCAACCTGCTGCGCGAAGGCCTGGACATGCCGGAAGTCTCGCTGGTGGCGATCCTGGACGCGGACAAGGAGGGCTTCCTGCGTTCGACCGGCTCGCTGATCCAGACCATCGGTCGCGCCGCCCGCAACCTGCGCGGCAAGGCGATCCTCTATGCCGACAGGATCACCCGCTCGATGCAGGCGGCGATCGACGAGACCGACCGTCGCCGCCAGAAGCAGGTGGAGCACAACGAGGCGCACGGCATCGTGCCCAGGTCGGTGGCGCGGCCGATCACCGACATCCTCGAGGGCGCGCACGAGGAGGGGGCGGCCAAGTCCGGTGGCAAGGGCAAGGCCCGCCGCGTGGCCGAGCCGGACGCCGAGTACGGTGCGCTCGATCCGGCCCAGGCGGCGGCCCGCATCAAGGTGCTGGAGCAGCAGATGTACCAGCACGCGCGCGACCTGGAATTCGAGGATGCGGCGCGGGTGCGCGACCAGATCCGCCGCCTGAAGGAAGCGAGCCTGGGGTGAGCGGATGCGGCGCTGCCATGGCGCGACGGCTGCGGAAAACGGCGCGGGCAGGGCGATGTGAAAATTTTTTCGGAAACCTGTTGCTCTCCCCGCATCGCTGGCATAAGATACGCGCCCTCGCAGCAAGCAATTGATTGCGACGCGAAGGGCGGTTAGCTCAGCGGTAGAGCACTACCTTGACATGGTAGGGGTCACAGGTTCGAACCCTGTACCGCCCACCACTCCGGTAAGGGGTGGATCAATGACCCGGCAGATGCCGGGTTTTTTGTGGCCGTCGTCCGCTCGCGTGGTGTGCCGGCAGCCGGTCTCCCGGCCTGCCTTGCCCGGTTCTCCCGCTGTTCGTCGCGAGGGCGTGTGGCGTCCTGCCGGCGCCGTTGGGCGCGGGTGAGCGGGATGAGGCGAAATGGCCGCGATTGGTTTACCATCGTGCCCGACCTCCTTCCGGAAAAGGTGGCCCGCGGAAACGCCGGCCGAGCGTGCGACATGAGCACTACCCACTCCTGACGCCAGATTCCGCCACGGCCCTGCAGCAGGCGCCTTCGTGGCGCTTTTTTATTGCCCCGGTTTTCCGCAGGCGCGTTCCCGCATCGCGTGCTCCGCGATCCGCCGCGACCGGCGGGCCCCCACCCAGGTGAAGCCATGATCAACATCACTCTCCCCGACGGCAGCATCCGTCAGTTCGAAAATCCGGTCAGCGTCATGGACGTGGCCCAGTCCATCGGCGCCGGCCTGGCCAAGGCCACCATCGCCGGCGCGGTCGATGGCGTGCTGGTCGACGCCAGCGACGTCATCGACCACGACGCCGCGCTGCGCATCATCACCGCCAAGGACGAGGAGGGCGTGGAGATCATTCGCCACTCCTGCGCGCACCTGGTCGGCCACGCGGTCAAGCAGCTGTACCCGGACGTGAAGATGGTGATCGGCCCGGTCATCGCCGAGGGCTTCTATTACGACATCTATTCCGAGCGCCCGTTCACGCCCGAGGATATGGCTGCGATCGAGAAGCGCATGGGCGAGCTGATCGCGCAGGACTATGACGTGATCAAGAAGATGACGCCGCGCGCGGAAGTCGTCGAGATCTTCAGGGCCCGCGGCGAGGACTACAAGCTGCGCCTGATCGAGGACATGCCCGCCGACATCCAGGCCATGGGCATGTACTACCACCAGGAATACGTGGACATGTGCCGCGGCCCGCACGTGCCCAACACGCGCTTCCTCAAGGCGTTCAAGCTGACCCGCATCTCCGGTGCCTACTGGCGCGGCGACGCCAAGAACGAGCAGCTGCAGCGCATCTACGGCACGGCCTGGGCCGACAAGAAGCAGCTCGAGGCCTACATCAAGCGCATCGAGGAAGCCGAGATGCGCGACCATCGCCGCATCGGCAGGCAGCAGGAGCTGTTCCACCTGCAGGAAGAGGCGCCGGGCCTGGTGTTCTGGCACCCGAAGGGCTGGGCGCTGTGGCAGGTGGTCGAGCAGTACGTGCGTCGCGTCTACCGCAGCAGCGGATACGGTGAGGTGCGCTGCCCGCAGATCCTGGACGTGAGCCTGTGGAAGAAGTCCGGCCACTGGGACAACTACCAGGACAACATGTTCTTCACCGAGTCGGAGAAGCGCACCTACGCGGTCAAGCCGATGAACTGCCCGGGTCACATCCAGGTGTTCAACCAGGGCCTGCACAGCTACCGCGACCTGCCGATCCGCTACGGCGAGTTCGGTGCCTGCCACCGCAACGAGCCGTCCGGCGCGCTGCACGGCATCCTGCGCGTGCGCGGCTTCACCCAGGACGACGGCCACGTGTTCTGCACCGAGGAGCAGGTGGAGTCCGAGGTCCGCGCGTTCCACGCCCAGGCGCTGAAGGTCTATGCCGATTTCGGCTTCGAGGACATCCAGATCAAGATCGCGCTGCGCCCGGAATCGCGCCTGGGCGACGACGCCACCTGGGACAAGGCCGAAGACGCCCTGCGTTCGGCGCTGTCCAGCTGTGGCGTGGAGTGGCAGGAACTGCCGGGCGAGGGTGCCTTCTACGGCCCGAAGATCGAGTATCACCTGAAGGACGCCATCGGCCGGACCTGGCAGCTGGGCACCATGCAGGTGGACTTCATGATGCCGGGCCGCCTCGGTGCCGAATACGTCGACGAAAACAGCCAGAAACGGCACCCGGTGATGTTGCACCGGGCCATCGTGGGCTCGATGGAGCGCTTCATCGGCATCCTCATCGAGCACCATGCCGGTGCGTTCCCGACCTGGCTGGCGCCGGTGCAGGTGGTGGTGGCGAACATCACCGATGCCCAGGCTGAATACGTTCAGCAGGTTCGCAAAACCCTTGCGGAGCAAGGGTTCCGGGTCACTGCCGATTTGCGGAACGAGAAGATCGGCTATAAGATTCGCGAGCATACGCTGCAGCGTGTGCCGTATCTGCTGGTGGTCGGCGACCGCGAGAAGGAGAACGGCGCGGTGGCGGTACGCACCCGTTCGGGCGAGGATCTGGGCAGCATGTCGCTCCAGGCCTTCATCGAACGCCTGCAGGCGGAACACAGGCAGTAAGCATCCAGCCCCGGTCCCCGCGGACGCTCCGCCGGGGCCGGTTCGATTCCATCCGGAGATTGCAATATCAGTACCCCTGACAACAAGCAGAATCGTCGCAACCACGAAATCCGCGTGCCGCGCGTGCGCGTGATCGGCAGCGACGGTGAGATGATCGGCGTGTTGACGCGCGACGAAGCGCTGTCGATGGCCGAGGATGAGGGCTTGGACCTGGTCGAGATCCAGCCGCAGGCCGATCCGCCGGTCTGCAAGATCATGGACTTCGGCAAGTTCAAGTTCGAGCAGCAGAAAAAGGCCAACGAGGCCAAGAAGAAGAGCCGCCAGGTCGAGATCAAGGAAGTCAAGTTCCGTCCGGTCACGGACGAGGGCGACTACCAGATCAAGCTGCGCAAGATGCGTGGTTTCCTCGAGGAAGGCGACAAGGTCAAGGTCAACATCCGCTTCCGTGGCCGTGAGATGAGCCACCAGGAACTGGGGCGCGAAATGGCCGGCCGCATCGAGGCGGACCTGGGCGAGGACATCGTGATCGAATCGCGCCCGCGCCTGGAAGGCCGGCAGATGGTCATGATGATCGCGCCGAAGAAGAAGTAACGGCGCCGCGGCCTGGCCGCCGCCGTGCCGGTGGATGGGGAGGGGGTGATCCCGGTTTCCCGTCCCGCGTTCATGTGCCTGGGTCCTCGGTCGCCTGCGATTGCATGTGCGCCGGCTCCGGGGCATAATGGGCGGCCCGGTTCGCCGGGTTTGTTGTTTGCAGCACCCAACAGGACCTGCCTGCCTCCATCGGGAGCGCGGGCTTCAAGCAGGCAAGGGCAAGGATGGAAAGCGTGGTCCAGACCACCGCCCGGCCAGTAAAAAAGAGACCATCAAGGACATAGCAATGCCCAAGATCAAGACCAACCGGGCGGCGGCCAAGCGTTTCCGCAAGACCGCTTCCGGCAAGTACAAGGCTGGCCACGCCAACCGTAGCCACATCCTCACCAAGAAGGCGACCAAGCGGAAGCGTAACCTGCGTCAGACGAACCACGTCCGCGCGGAAGACGCAGGCCGTCTGGACCGCATGCTGCCCTACCTCTGAGGAACTGAACCATGGCACGAGTTAAGCGTGGTGTGCAGGCGCGCCGCCGCCACAAGAAGATCATCAGCCAGGCGAAGGGCTACTACAATGCCCGCCGCAAGGTTTTCCGCGTCGCCAAGCAGGCGGTCATCAAGGCGCAGCAGTACGCCTACATCGGCCGCAAGCAGAAGAAGCGCAATTTCCGTTCGCTGTGGATCACCCGCATCAATGCGGCTGCCCGCATCAACGGCATGAGCTACAGCCGTTTCATGAACGGCCTGCTCAAGGCCGGCATCACCCTGGACCGCAAGGTGCTGGCGGACATCGCCGTGCACGACGCGGCGGGTTTTGCCGCGCTGGCCGAGAAGGCCAAGAGCGCGCTGGCGGCATAAGTCCTTCTCCTGCCGGCGCGGTCCACCCGCGGCGGTGGTGAATGAGGCAATGCATGGGGAAGGGCGCAAGTCCTTCCCCATTTCTTTTTCCAGCTTGGCCGTTCCCTTCTCCCGTGGGAGGAGGCGCCCCGAGGGGCGGATGAGGGCGCGCCGCAGGAGCCCGCGGCAGTCGCGGGGTTGAACGCGTCGCCGCGCCGGATTGGAATGCAATCCGGCGTCGGCGCCCGGGCAATCCGACTACGCTAGGATGCGCTCGTGCCCTCACCTCAGTCTTCTTCCGCCGGGAGAGGGCCGGGAGCTCCGGGATGTCCCCCGGCGCGGAACGCGTGAGGCGACCCATCCGAGATCTGTCGATCCATGAGTGACATCCAATCCCTGACCGCCCAGGCGCTGGCCGACGTGGCCGCGGCGCAGAATCCGGAAACCCTGGAAAACCTGCGTGTCGCCCTGCTGGGCAAGAGCGGCAGCATCACCGCGCAGCTCAAGCAGCTGGGTGCATTGCCGGCCGACGAACGCAAGGCGGCGGGCGAGGCGATCAACCGGGCGCGCGACGCGGTGTCGGCCGCGCTGGGCGAGCGCAAGGCGCTGCTGGAGAACGCGGCGCTGGACGCGCGCCTGGCCTCCGAGCGCATCGATGTCACCCTGCCGGGGCGCGATGGCGGGCGCGGTGGCCTGCATCCGGTCACGCGCACCCTGGAGCGCATCACCGGGATCTTCGGCCGGCTGGGCTACGAACTCTCCGAAGGCCCGGAAATCGAGGACGACTGGCACAACTTCGAGGCGCTGAACTTCCCGCCGCACCACCCGGCGCGCGCCATGCACGACACCTTCTACTTCGGCGACGGCCGCCTGCTGCGCACGCACACCTCCGGGGTGCAGGTGCGCTACATGGGCGACCACCGCCCGCCGCTGCGCATGATCGCCGCCGGCAAGGTCTACCGCAGCGACAGCGACCAGACCCACTCGCCGATGTTCCACCAGGTCGAGGGTCTGCTGGTGGACGAGCATTCCACCTTCGCCGACCTCAAGGGCACGCTCAGCGAGTTCGTGCGCGCGTTCTTCGAGCGCGATTTCGAAATGCGCTTCCGCCCCAGCTATTTCCCGTTCGTGGAGCCCGGCGCGGAAGTGGACATCGCCTGGCAGCAGCCCGACGGCAGCACCCGCTGGCTGGAAGTGCTGGGCTGCGGCATGGTGCACCCGAACGTGTTGCGCAACTGCGGCATCGATCCGGAGCGCTACACCGGCTTCGCCTTCGGGCTGGGTGTGGAGCGCTTCGCGATGCTGCGCTATGGCGTGAACGACCTGCGCGCGTTCTTCGACAACGACGTGCGTTTCCTGCGCCAGTTCGCCTGAGGCGCGGCAGCAGGTTCCCACAGGCATACACGGCGGGCGATGGCCCGCACAACGGATCGAGCAACGATGAAATTCTCCGAAAACTGGCTGCGCAGCCATGTCCCCACCGACGCCTCGCGCGACGCGCTGAGCGCGGTGCTGACCGCCATCGGCCTGGAGGTCGAGGAAGTGACGGCGTTGGGCCAGGGCCTGGACCACGTGGTGGTGGCACGCATCGTCGAGGCGGTGCGCCATCCGGAGGCCGACCGCCTGCAGGTGTGCAAGGTCGATGCGGGCCAGGGCGAACTGCTGCAGATCGTCTGCGGTGCGCCGAACGCGCGCCCGGGCCTGGTCGCGCCGCTGGCCCTGGTCGGCGCGCAGATCGGCGAACTCCGGATCAAGCCGGCCAAGCTGCGTGGCGTGGAATCCAACGGCATGCTGTGCTCGGCCAGGGAACTGGGCCTGGACAGCGACGCCTCCGGGCTGCTGGAGCTGCCGGATGACGCGCCGCTGGGCGCGGCGCTGGTCGACTACCTCGGCCTGCCCGATGCCAGCATCGAGATCAAGCTCACGCCGAACCGCGCCGACTGCTTCAGCGTGCGTGGCATCGCCTTCGACGTCGCCGCCGCCACCCGCAGCGAAGTGAAGCCGTTCACCGCCGACGCGGTGCCGGCGCAGGCCACGCGCGAGCTGGCCATCACGCTGCAGGCCGGCGCCGAGGCGCCGCGCTATCTGGGCCGCGTGATCGAAGGCGTCGATGCGCGCGCGGCCACGCCTTCGTGGATGGCCGAGCGCCTGCGCCGCAGTGGCGTGCGCCCGGTGTCGCTGCTGGTGGACATCACCCAGTACGTGATGCTGGAGCTGGGCCAGCCGATGCATGCCTACGATCTGGATACGCTCAAGGGCGGTATCGGCGTGCGCCGCTCGCGCGCCGGCGAAACCCTGAAGCTGCTCGATGGCCGTGACGCGACCCTGGACGACAGCTTCCTGGTGATCACCGATGCCGACCGCCCGGTCGGCCTGGCCGGAATGATGGGCGGCTTCGATACCCGGGTCACCGACGCCACCGGCAACGTGTTCCTCGAGGCCGCGCACTTCGCCCCGGCGGCGATCATGGGCCGCGGCCGCAAGCTGGGCCTGCACACCGATGCCGGGCACCGTTTCGAGCGCGGCGTCGATCCGCAGCTGCCGCGCACCGCGATCGAATACGCCACCCGCCTGGTGCTGGACCTGGCCGGTGGCGTGCCGGCGCCGGTCACCGAGGCGGTGCGCGAGGCCGACCTGCCGGCGGCGGCCACGATCCTGCTGCGCCGCGAGCGCATCGCGCGGGTGCTGGGTATCCGCATCGATGATGCCGAGGTCGAGCGCATCCTGCGCGCGCTGGGCATGGGGGTGGCGCCAGCAGCCGACGGCTGGAGCGTCACCGCGCCGAGCCGGCGCTTCGATATCGCCATCGAAGAGGACCTGATCGAGGAGCTCGCGCGCATCCATGGCTACGAGCAGATCCCGACCACGCTGCCCGCCGGCGCGGCGCGCATCGCCATGCCCAGCGAAACCCGCCTGGACGAGCTGAGCGTGCGTCGCCAGCTGCTGGCGCGCGACATGCTGGAAACCATCAACTACGCCTTCGTCGATGCACAGCTGCTGGACAATTGGTCGCTGCTGGACGGCCGCGTGGCGCTGGCCAATCCGCTGTCGGCGGAGCTGGCGGTGATGCGGCCGTTGCTGCTGCCGGGCCTGGTGGCAACGCTGGGCCGCAATGTCGCGCGCCAGGCCGGCCGCGTACGCCTGTTCGAGCTGGGGCGCGTGTTCGCGCAGCAGTCCGGCGACGCCTGGCAGGCACCGCGCGAGACCGTGCGCGTCGCCGCCGCCGTCTGCGGCGACGCCGCGGCGCTGCAGTGGGGCGAGAAGGCGCGCAAGGTGGATTTCCACGACCTCAAGGGCGACCTGGAATCGCTGGCGGCCGCTGCCGGTGCACGCCTCGAGTTCCGGGTCGCGCAGCACCCGTTCGCGCACCCGGCGCGATCGGCCGACGTCTACCGCGACGGCCGCCGCATCGGCTGGATCGGCCAGCTGCACCCGCGCCTGGCCGCGGCGATGGAGATCGACGTCGAGGTGCTGGCGTTCGAGCTGGACCTGGAGCCGCTGGCGGCGCGTGCGCTGCCGCGCGCCGGCGAGCTGTCGCGGTTCCCGGCGGTGCGCCGCGACCTGGCCGTGGTGGCGGCCGAAGCGGTCGAGTGGGAGGCGCTGTCGGCGACCATCCGCCAGGCCGCGGGCAGCCTGCTGCGGGAGGTGGTGCTGTTCGACCGCTATGTCGGCCAGGGCGTCGAACCCGGATTCAAGAGTCTGGCTATGGGCTTGATTTTGCAGGACACCTCGCGCACTCTGACGGACCGCGACGTGGACGCCGTGGTCGCCTCCGTGGTGGCTGCCGTCGAGCGTGAACACGGCGCCAGGATCCGGGGTTGAAGCACAGGTAGCAGGGAACAGGCATGGCATTGACCAAGGCGGAGATGGCCGACCGGTTGTTCGACGAGGTCGGCTTGAACAAGCGCGAGGCCAAGGAGTTCGTCGATGCGTTCTTCGACGTGCTGCGCGATGCATTGGAACAGGGACGCCAGGTGAAGCTGTCCGGCTTCGGTAATTTCGACCTGCGGCGCAAGAACCAGCGCCCGGGCCGCAATCCCAAGACCGGGGAGGAGATTCCGATTTCCGCCCGCACGGTGGTCACCTTCCGTCCGGGCCAGAAGCTCAAGGAGCGGGTGGAGGCATATGCTGGATCCGGGCAGTAACCGCGAACTTCCGCCGATTCCGGCCAAGCGCTACTTCACCATCGGTGAGGTGAGCGAGCTGTGTGACGTCAAGCCGCACGTGCTGCGCTACTGGGAAACCGAGTTTCCCAGCCTGGAGCCGGCCAAGCGCCGCGGCAACCGCCGCTACTACCAGCGCCATGACGTGCTGATGGTGCGGCAGATCCGCGGCCTGCTGTACGAACAGGGCTACACCATCGGCGGTGCCCGCCTGCGCCTGGAAGGCGAGGGCGCGCGGCAGGAGTCGGCACTGAGCAACCAGATCATCCGCCAGGTGCGCATGGAGCTGGAGGAAGTGCTGCAACTGCTGCGACGTTGACCGCTTCGGCGGCAATACGCGTATAATCGCCGGCTCGCCACCACGGTGGCGGCATGCAGTAACGATCGGGGCGTAGCGCAGCCTGGTAGCGCATCTGCCTGGGGGGCAGAGGGTCGTCGGTTCGAATCCGGCCGTCCCGACCAATTACTGTTTGTGGATCAACGGCTTGCACTTCACAGTGCAGGCCGTTTTTCGTTGTGCCCTCCAGTGCATCTCCGTGGGGCGACACACGATGCACGCTGCCTGGTAGCACGTGTGCCGGCCGGCTCGACCGCAAGCGGTCGTGTGGCGCGCCGCTGCGTCGCCAGCCACGGCCCGTTCGTGCGCGTGGCCTGCGGTGTACGACGCGCCGCGCCATCACCGCGCGCACGCGCGGTGCCCTGAGCGCGCCTGCCGGCGGCTGGACGTACGTCGCAACGCGCTCGTGCCGGGCCGGGCGCCAGCGCCCGCCGGCTTAACGCGCGGGTGCATGGAACCGGCTAAGGTCGCGCCTTTCCCGGAGGCCAGGAACGGACATGCGCGTTGCCCGATGGAGTGTGCTGGTGGGGCTGTGGCTGTTTTCGCTGCCGCCCGTGCATGCCGCGCAGTCCGCGGAGCCTGGCAGCGCGCCGGCCACCGCACCGATCCGCGACCTGGACACTTTGGTGGTGCACGGCGTGCAGCCCGGGCCGGGGTTGTGGAAGGTCAGCAAGGACGACCACGTGTTGTGGATCCTGGGCACCGCGTCGCCGCTGCCCGACCGGATCCAGTGGCAGTCGGGCGAGGTGGAAGCGATCATCGCGCGTTCGCAGCAGGTACTGCTGTCACCGTCGCTGTCGTTCAATGCCGACGTCGGCTTCTTCGGCATGCTGGCATTGGCGCCGGCCGCGTGGAAGGCGATGCGCAACGAGGATGGCGCGACGCTGGAGGATGTGCTGCCGCCAGCGCTGCATGCCCGCTGGCAGGCGCAGAAGCGCCGCTACCTGGGGCGCGACGGTGGCGTCGAGCGCAAGCGGCCGATGATCGCCGCCAACGAACTGTACGCGGCAGCGATCAAGTCGGCCGGGCTGGGGCAGAAGCCGGTGATCTGGCCGGTGGTGGAGAAGGCGGCCAAGGCCGCCGGCATCAAGCCGACCTCGACGACGCTGAAGTTCGAGATCGACGACCCGAAGGCGGCCATTCGCGAGTTCCGTGCCGGCGGTTTCGATGACCTGGCCTGCTTCGAGCGCAAGCTGGTGTCGGTCGAGCGCGACCTGCCACGGCTGGTGGAACGCGCCAATGCCTGGGCGGTCGGCGACATCGAGGCATTGCGCCAGCTGCCGCTGGAAGACGCCGACGGTGCCTGCCTGCGCGCCGTGGCCGATTCCGGGTTCGCCCGCAACCGGGGTTATGGCGACCTGCGCGAGCGTGGATACCGGCACTGGATGACGATCGCCGAGGACGCGCTGCGCCGGAACAACGAAACCTTCGCGATGTTGCCGGTCGACAGCCTGCTGGCGGCCGATGGCTACCTGGCCCGGCTGCAGGCGCGTGGGTATGAAGTGGAGACGCCCTGACCCGGCGCGGCTCAGCTGGTCGCCAGCAGCCCGGTGACCGCCAGCACCAGGAACAGCACCGTCAACGCGCCGAACAGCAGCGGGCGGGCGCGGAAAGGGGCGGCGGGGCGCTGTTCGATGCGGGCAATGCTGGTGCGCAGGATGAGCCCGGCGGGGAAACCATTGCGGGCCATGGTGTCGTCACAGGCGTCGGTGCAGGCATTGCATTCGATGCATGAGTCGTTGCGGCCATTGCGGATGTCCAGCCCGATCGGGCAGGCGCGGACGCAGGCGTCACAGTCGGTGCAGTCGCCCAGATGGGCGTCGCTGAAGGTCGGGCGCGGGCCGGCGCTGGCCGGGTGCGCGGCGCGGAACACGTAATCGCGTGCGGTTACCGGGTCCAGCAGGCCGCGCGCGCGCTGCATCACGCTGCCGCCGCCGGCGGGACGCGCGCCGCGCGGTTCGCCGCGCCGCGCGTCGTAATGGATCGAAGGGGTGAAGGCGTCGGTCAGCCACGGCTGCACGCGGCCATACGGGCACAGGTAGGTGCAGACCTGTTCGTGCAGGAACAGTACGTTGGCCCAGGTGGCCGCAGCGTAGAAGGCGATCCAGAATGCCTTCCAGCCGCCGATCGCGAAAGCGGGCAGGCCGCTGACAAGTTCGCCGATCGGCGAGAAATAGCCGACGAAGGTAATGCCGGTCCACAGCGATACCGCGGCCCACAGCGCATGCCGCAGCACCGCTTCGGCGCGTGCGCCGGCCCATCCGTTGAGCGCGGTGACGCGCCGCACTGCGCGGTGCAGGCGGGTCAGCACGGTCTGCGGGCAGGCATACGCGCACCACAGCCGGCCATACAGGCTGGTGACCAGGCATAGTGCGGCCAGCCCGGCCAGTGCCAGCCACAGCAGCGGCACGACGGCGTCGGTACGCAGGCCCAGGCCGAAGAAGTGGATGCGGCGGGCCTCGACGTCGAACAGCAGCAGCGGCGCATCGTGCCAGCGCAGCCACGGCATGCCGTAGAACAGGCCCAGCATCAGCGCCAGTACCAGCCATTGCGCGACATGGCGCCGTTGCACCGGTGCCCCGCGTGCGGGCGCGGCCGGGTGCACGGCGGCGGAGTAGCCGGGGCGCTGGACGCTGTTCATTCCAGCGGCAGCTCGTCATCGCCCGCGGGCGGGCGCAGCAGCAGGGCGGTCACGCTGCAGGCGCTGAACGTACCCAGCCACGCCAGGAAAAAGCCGGCGGTGTAGCCGAGGCCACGGCTGATCACGCGGTCCGGGAAGCCGATGCGCTGCAGCTCCAGCGGGTCGAAGAAGGCGAAGAACAGCACCGATGCGACCACCGCGACGAAAAAGCTCGGCCACAGCACCGCGCCCAGCTTCTGTACCGGGGAGGGGCGCGGAGGGGACGAGGTGTCGGGGTCGATCATGGTGACATCGGACGCGGGGCCTGGCGGGCGTACAATCGGCGTTCGCCGCTTCGCCGGCGCGGCGCCAAAGGCGGGGGTGGAGATGCCGTCAGCCTAGGCAGCCCGGCGCCGGGCAGCCTTGATCTGGATCAAGCCGTGCCCGGAAGCCGTTCAGCACAATGGCCGCCAGGCGAGGAGTTCTGCAGCGATGAACGATGGGCGCGTGCCGCAACCGGCAGCGGATCTGTGCAGCGAGGAAGAGATCGACCGCCTGGTGCGCGCGTTCTACGGCCGGGTGCGCCAGGACGATCTGCTGGGCCCGGTGTTCGAGGCCCATGTCCACGACTGGGAGGCGCACATGCGGCACCTGGCCGATTTCTGGTCGGCGCTGCTGCGTGGCACCCGCCGTTTCCAGGGCGCGCCGATGCAGAAGCACATGGTGATTGACGAGCTGCGCGAGGAGCTGTTCGCGCGCTGGCTGCAGCTGTTCCGGCAGACCACGGCCGAGCTGGGCAACGTGCCGATGCAACGGCTGGCCGACGATGCCGCCGAGCGCATCGCCGGCAATTTCTGGCGCCGCTTCCAGATGTCGCGCTGGCCGACGCTGCAGGTGCTGGGCAGTAGCGGGGAGTAAGTGAAGAGGAGTGAGTAGTGAGAGGGATCAAGAGCGATCTCTGCCTGCGCGGAGATGATGGCTCTGCCTTCTCTCATTTCTCACTCCTCTTCACTCACTCATGCCCCATTGATCTGGCTCAAAGCGTCAGCCGGTGACACGGCGCATGCTGCGCCGCATGGACACGACCACCGCATTTCCCGACCCGCTGGGCTGGACCTTCGACCCGGATATCCTGCGCCGCCATGATCGTCCGGGGCCGCGCTATACCTCCTATCCCACCGCGCCGCACTTCCACGACGGCTACGGCACCGGGCAGTTCCGCGAGGCGATCGCGCGCAGCAATGCATCGGCGCGGCCGCTGTCGCTGTACGTGCACGTGCCGTACTGCACCAGTCCGTGCTTTTACTGCGGCTGCAACCGGGTCATCAGCCGCGACCGCGACAAGGGCGCACCGTACGTGGACCGCGTGCTGGCCGAGGCGGACCGGGTGGCGCCGCTGTTCGCGGCCGGGCGCGAGGTCACCCAGCTGCACTTCGGCGGCGGCACCCCGAACTTCCTCGAGCCGGAACAGCTGTCGCGCCTGGTCGAGGGGCTGCGCCAGCGCTTCCGCTTCAGCAGTGATGCCGGCCGCGATTTCTCCATCGAACTGGACCCGCGCTCGGTCAGTCCGGACGACATCGCCGTGCTGGCGCAACTGGGCTTCAACCGCGCCAGCCTCGGCGTGCAGGACTTCGACCCGGCGGTGCAGCAGGCGATCAACCGCGTGCAGGGGGTGGACGAAACGCTGGCGATCATCGACGCCTGCCGCCGCCATGGCCTGCGCTCGGTCAACGTCGACCTGATCTACGGCCTGCCGAAGCAGACCCTGGAAGGCTTCGCGCGCACGCTGCAAACCGTGCTGGCGGTGCGCCCGGACCGGCTGGCGATCTACGGCTACGCGCACATGCCGCACCTGTTCAAGGCGCAGCGGCAGATCGTCGATGCGGACCTGCCCGACGCCGAACGCAAGCTGGCGCTGCTGGGGCTTGCGGTGGAGCGGCTCTCGGCCGCCGGCTACCAGTACATCGGCATGGACCATTTCGCGCTGCCGGAAGAAGACCTGTCACGCGCGCAACGCGCCGGCAGCCTGCACCGCAATTTCATGGGTTACACCACCCATGCCGAGACCGACCTGCTGGGCCTGGGGGTCAGCGCCATCAGCCGGATCGACAACAGCTACAGCCAGAACCCGCGCGACCTGAAGGACTGGGAGGCACGGATCGATGCCGGTGGGCTGCCGGTGTGGCGCGGGCTGGAGCTGGATGCCGACGATGTACTGCGCGCCGAGCTGATCCAGCAGCTGATGTGCCATGGGCGCGTGGATGGTCACGCCTTGGCGGCGCGCCACGGCATTGATTTCGAGCAGTACTTCGCCAGCGAACTGGCGGCGCTGCAGCGCCTGGCCGCCGACGGGCTGGCGCGGTACCACGACGGCGTCGTCGCCGCGACCCGGCAGGGGCGGCCGCTGCTGCGCCTGATCGCCATGTGCTTCGACCGTTACCTGCAGGCGCCGCAGCAGCCCGCGCGCTACTCGCGGGCGATCTGAACGCCGCTGCGGCGCGTGGCCGGCACGCGGCGGCCACGCCCGCCGCGGGATCGGCCGCCGAAGTCCTGCCGCGATGGCGGGACCCGCCCGTGCAGCAGCGTCGGATTCACAAGCGCGGCTCGATCAGGCACGCTATCGCGATGCCCGGATGGCGAAACTGGTAGACGCATCGGACTTAAAATCCGCCGGGGGCAACCCCATGCCGGTTCGATTCCGGCTCCGGGCACCAGCCATGCAACCTCGAGGGATGGGATGAGCGCCGACATTTCCGCAGCCAGTGCGCCGCGCATCGCCGTCATTGGCCTGGGCTATGTCGGCCTGCCGCTGGCGGTCGAGTTCGGGCGGACGCTGGACACGCTTGGCTACGATATCGACGCCGGGCGCGTGGCCGAACTCCGCCAGGGCCATGACCGCACGCTGGAGCTGGATGCCGCCGAACTGGCGGCGGCCACCTGCCTGCGCTATTGCGCCGACGCCGCCGAACTGGCCCGGTGCAACGTGTTCATCGTCACCGTGCCCACGCCCATCGATGCCTGGGAGCAGCCCGACCTGGAGCCGTTGCGCGGCGCCAGCCAGCTGATCGCCGGGGTGCTCAAGCGCGGCGACCTGGTGATCTACGAATCCACCGTCTACCCCGGTACCACCGAGGAAGTCTGCGTGCCGTTGCTGGAGCAGGGCTCGGGCCTGCGCTTCAACCAGGATTTCTGGTGCGGCTACAGCCCGGAGCGGATCAATCCGGGCGACCGCCAGCGGCGCCTGCCGGACATCCGCAAGATCACCTCCGGTTCCACGCCGGAAGCGGCCGAGGTGGTGGACGCGCTGTACCGGCGCATCATCGCCGCCGGCACCTGGCGCGCGCCCTCGCTGCGCGTGGCCGAAGCGGCCAAGGTGGTGGAGAACATCCAGCGCGACGTCAACATCGCCCTGGTCAACGAACTGGCCCTGATCTTCGACCGGCTCGGCATCGATACGCTGGACGTGCTGGAAGCGGCCGGCACCAAGTGGAACTTCCTGCCGTTCCGGCCGGGCATGGTCGGCGGCCACTGCATCGGCGTGGACCCGTATTACCTGCTGCACAAGTCCGAGAGCGTGGGTTACCACCCGGACCTGATCCACACCGCGCGCCAGGTCAACAACCGGGTGGTCGCACACGTGGTGGCGCGGGTGGACGCGCTGCTGGCCGACAAGGGCAAGGCACTGCGCGGGGCGCGGGTGCTGGTGCTGGGGGTGACGTTCAAGGAGGACTGCCCGGACCTGCGCAACAGCCGGGCGCTGGACCTGGCACGCCTGCTGGCCGGGCAGGGCGCGCGGGTGGATGCGTTCGATCCATGGGCCGATGCGGACGAGGCCGAACGCGAGTCCGGCCTGAAGCTGGTCGACGCCCCTGCGCACGGCCAGTACGACGCGGTGGTGCTCGCGGTGGCGCACCGCCAGTTCCGCGAACTCGATGCCGCGCGTATTCGAGCGCTGGGCGTGGCCGACATGGTGGTGTACGACGTCAAGTCGGCGTGGCCGCGGCACGTGGTGGACGACCGGTTGTAGAATCCGCCATCCCCGGTCACGAGGACGGCCATGCACCGTTATCTGGTTTACGTACTGGCGCTGGTCCTGCTGCCGGTATCGCTGGCGCTGGCGCAACACTGGCCCGCCTGGTACTGGGGCGTGGGCCTGTTCGGCGCGATGGCGCTGCTCGGCACCTGGGACGTGCTGCAGCGGCGCAGCGTGCTGCGGCGCAATTACCCGGTGCTGGCGCACTTCCGTTACGGCTTCGAATCCATCGGCCCGGAAATCCGCCAGTACTTCGTGCAGAGCGACCTGGAGGACGTGCCGTTCTCGCGCCAGCAGCGGCAGTTGGTCTACCAGCGTGCGCGCAACGTGATGGACGTGGTGCCGTTCGGCACGCTGCGCAGTACCTATGCGGTGGACTACGAGTGGATCAACCACTCGATGGCGCCCACCAGCATTCCGCACCATGACTTCCGCGTGGTGATCGGCGCCGGCTGCGCGCGGCCGTATTCGGCCAGCGTGTTCAACATTTCGGCGATGAGCTTCGGTTCGTTGTCGGCCAACGCCATCCGCGCGCTGAACAAGGGCGCGAAGATGGGCGGCTTCTACCATGACACCGGCGAAGGCTCGATCTCGCCCTACCACCGCGAGAACGGTGGCGACCTGGTGTGGGAGATCGGCTCCGGTTACTTCGGGTGCCGTGACGAACACGGCCGTTTCAGCGAGGAGCGCTTCGTCGAGAACGCCAACCACGACCAGGTCAAGATGATCGAGATCAAGCTGTCGCAGGGCGCCAAGCCCGGCCACGGCGGGGTGCTGCCCGCGGCCAAGGTCAGTGCCGAGATCTCAGCGACCCGTGGCGTGCCGATGGGCGTGGACTGCGTGTCGCCGTCGCGGCACTCGGCGTTTTCCACCCCGGTGGAACTGCTGCAGTTCGTCGCGCGCCTGCGCGAGCTGTCAGGCGGCAAGCCGACCGGCTTCAAGCTGGCCATCGGCCATCCGTGGGAATGGTTCGGCATCGCCAAGGCCATGCACGAGACCGGGTTGCTGCCGGACTTCATCGTGGTCGACGGTGCCGAGGGCGGCACCGGCGCATCGCCGGCGGAGTTCATCGACCATGTCGGCGTACCGATGAACGAGGCGCTGATCCTGGTGCACAACACGCTGGTGGGCCTGGGCCTGCGCGATCGCATCCGCATCGGCGCGGCCGGCAAAGTGACCAGCGCCTTCGACATCGCGCGGACCATCGCGCTGGGCGCGGACTGGTGCAACGCCGGGCGCGGCTTCATGTTCGCGCTGGGCTGCATCCAGTCGTTGAGCTGCCACAACGACAAGTGTCCTACCGGCATCGCTACCCAGGATCCCAGCCGCTGGCGCCACCTGGACCCGACCGACAAGGCCGAGCGGGTACGCAATTTCCACGAGAACACCCTGCGTGCGCTGCGCGACCTGCTGGGCGCGGCCGGCCTGAACGACCCGTCGGAACTGGGCCCCGAACACATCCTGCGGCGGGTGTCGCCGATCGAGATCCGCTCGATGGCGACCCTGTACCGCTACCTGTCGCCGGGCGAACTGCTCGACCGCGTGCCGGGGCATGCGGTGTTCCGCGAATACTGGGCGGACGCGCGCAGCGATTCGTTCGACCCGCCGGCACGGATCGCGGCGCTGCGCGGGACCAAGCTGCACTGAGGGCGGGGCAGGCGGTGCTGCATGTCCTGCCTCGACGTAGTGGCGTGCGGAGCAGGCTGCGTACCTGCGGGAATGTGCTTAGCGGAGCCAGGCGATCACGCCGTCTGCCGCGCGCAGGGCGCTGGCATAGCACGCGGTGAGCAGGTAACCGCCGGTCGGTGCTTCCCAGTCCAGCATCTCGCCGGCGCAGAACACCCCGGGCAGCGCCTGCAGCATCAGTCCCGCGTTCGTCGCCTCCAGGCATACGCCGCCGGCGCTGCTGATGGCTTCGGCCATCGGCCGCGGCCGCAGCAGGCGTAGCGGCAGGCGCTTGAGCGTGCGTGCCACGGCGTCCGGGTCGTTGCCGGCGTCCTTGCCGAGCCGTTCGAACACCAGTGCGGCCTTGGCGGCGTCGATGCCCGTGGCGCGCCGCAGGTGCTCGCCGAAGCTGCGCCCCTTGCGCGGGCGCGACAGCTCGGCACGCAGGCGCGCCTCGTCGCGGCCCGGCACCAGGTCCAGTTCCAGCAGCGCATGGCCGTCGCGGTTGATCGTCTCGCGCAGGTCGGCGGCGATGGCATAGACCAGGCTGCCTTCGATGCCGTACTCGCTGGCGACGCATTCGCCCTGCAACTGCTGGGGGTCGCCGTGCAGGTCGCGCCAGTGCGCGATGACCGGCTTGAGCGGGCTGCCGGCATGGCGCTGGCGGAAATGTCCGCTCCAGTCGATGTCGAAGCCGCAGTTGGCCGCCTGCAGCGGCGCCACGTCCACGCCGCGCGCGCGCAGCGTGTCCACCCAGGCGCCATCGGAACCGAGTTCGGGCCAGCTGCCGCCGCCCAGCGCCAGCACGGTGGCGTCGACGCTCACGGCGACGTCGCCGTCGCTGGTCTGCATGCGCAGTGCGCCATCGTCGTTCCAGCCCAGCCAGCGATGCTGCACGTGGAAGCGCACACCCTGTTCCTTCAGCCGCCGCACCCAGCCGCGCAGCAGCGGCGCGGCCTTGCGGTCGAGCGGGAACACCCGCCCGGAACTGCCGACATAGGTGTCCACGCCCAGGCCACGCGCCCACCCGCGCAGCGCCTCGGCATCGAAGCCGTCCAACCAGCCGGCGACGTCCGCTTGGCGCTCGCGGTAGCGCTGGTCGAACTGCGGGCGCGGTTCGGAATGGGTGAGGTTCAGCCCGCCCTTGCCGGCGATCAGGAACTTGCGCCCGGGCGAGCCCTTGGCTTCGTACAGGTCGACCGACAGGCCGGCCGCGCGCAGGCGTTCGGCGGCGAACAGCCCGGCGGGGCCGCCGCCGACCACCGCCACCCGCTTGCCGGTGCCGGCCGGATCAGCGTGGCTGGACATCGAGCAGTTCGACATCGAACACCAGCGAGGAACCCGGCGCGATCGGGCCGGCACGGCGGTTGCCGTAGCCGTAGTCCGCCGGAATCATCAGCGTGCGCTTGCCGCCGACCTTCATCCCGGCCACGCCTTCGTCCCAGCCGCGGATGACCTGCTTCTCGCCGAGATCGAAGGTGAACGGTTCGCCGCGGTCGAGCGAGCTGTCGAACTTGTCGCCATGCCTGTCGGCGCGGCGCTCGTCGTAGATCCAGCCGGTGTAGTGCACGGTGACCCGGGTGCCGGGTACCGCTTCGGCGCCGCTGCCCGGTACCGTGTCGATGCGCTCGAAGGCGGCGATGCTGCCCCCGAGCGGCGGCCCGGGCGGGGTGCAACCAGCGGCAAGCAGGGACAACAGCAACGGCACGAGCAGGCGACGCATGGGGGACTCCAGGTTGAAGGCAGCCGCGCGGGATGCGCGGCAGGCCGGGGCAGGGGGCTGCGGCACCGCCCCCGCGCACGCACGGGCGCGTGCGGCATGGGGGCGCCAGCGGCACGGCGCGCAAGGGTAGCGCATCGCCAGCGGGTATCATGGCGCGATGGCCAAACTGCTGCTCAATCTGCGCAATGCCGACGACGACGAGAGCCGCGAAGTATGCGAACTGCTCGACCGTCACGGTATTGCCTGGTACCGCACCGAACCCAGCCCCTGGGGCATTTCCAGTGGCGGGCTGTGGCTGCGTGACCGGCAGGACCACGCACGCGCGAAGGAATTGATGGACGGCTACCAGGCCGCGCGTGCGCGGCGCGTGCGCGCCGAGCGCGAGGCCGCGCTGCGCGACGGCACCGCCGAGACCTTCGGCTCGCTGTTGCGGCGGCGGCCGCTGTACGTGGTCGCGGTGCTGCTGGGCATGCTGGCCGCTGCCGCGCTGGTGCTGCTGCCGTTCATGCTGCTGCGTGGCTGACGCCCGCGTGCGCCGTAAAATATGCCGATGATCGTCAATACCGCCGCCTACCACTTCGTTCCCATCACCGATGCGGGCGCCCTGGCCGCCACCCTGCTGGAGCGGGCGCAGGCACGCGCACTGCGCGGGACGATCCTGGTGGCGGACGAGGGCCTCAACCTGTTCCTGGCCGGCGACCGCGACGGCATCGACGCGTTCTACGCCGCGCTGAAGGCCGACCCGCGCTTTGCCGCCATGCGGGTCAAGTACAGCTACAGCCGCATGCAGCCGTTCGCGCGGCTCAAGGCCAAGGTCAAGCCGGAGATCATCAGCTTCCGCCGCGACGACGGTCAGCCGCTGGATTACCCGCGCGCGCCGTCCGTGGCCCCGGCCACGCTGCGGCGCTGGCTGCGGCAGGGCCATGACGATGAAGGCAGGCGCGTGGTGATGCTCGACACCCGCAACGCGCAGGAGTTCGCGCACGGCACCTTCGCCGGCGCCCTGACCCTGCCCATCGCCCGTTTCACCGACCTGCCGGAGGCACTGGCGCCGCACCGCGCCGACCTGGCCGACGCCACCGTGGTCAGTTTCTGCACCGGCGGCATCCGCTGCGAGAAAGCCGCGCTGTGGATGCGCAATGACGGCATGGACAACGTGCTGCAGCTGGACGGCGGCATCCTGGGGTATTTCGAGGAAGTGGGCGGCGAGGGCTACGAAGGCCGCTGCTTCGTGTTCGACGAGCGCGTGGCGCTGGACCCGCAGCTGCAGCCGCTGGTGGACGAAGCCACCCCGTAGGCGCGGGCCCGCCCCGCATGCGGCCTGCCCGCCGAGGCTCCCGGCCGGGCTGCCCTGCCGCTGCGAACGCGTGTGCGACGGGCCGGAAAACAGTGTTCGGCCGCCGGCGCCGCGCGCAGGGATGGGAAACCGCCCCGCGCGCCCCATGTTGCAGGGACCTCCTGCCGGAAGCCGCCGCATGATTCCCCTTTCCGTCCTCGACCTCGCCCCCGTCTGCGAAGGCGCCACGCCGGGCCAGGCGTTCGCCAACATGCTCGACCTCGCGCGCCATGCCGAGCGCTGGGGCTATCGCCGCTACTGGCTGGCCGAGCACCACAACATGCCGGGCATCGCCAGTGCGGCCACCTCGGTGCTGATCGGGCACGTTGCCGGCGGCACCTCGACCATCCGCGTCGGCGCCGGCGGCATCATGCTGCCCAACCATTCGCCGCTGCAGGTGGCCGAACAGTTCGGCACCCTGGCTTCGCTGTATCCGGGGCGCATCGACCTGGGGCTGGGCCGCGCGCCGGGTACCGACCATGCCACCGCCCGCGCGCTGCGCCGCTACTTCGACAGTGCCGACCAGTTCCCGCAGGACGTGGCCGAGCTGCTGCATTACTTCGAGCCGGTGCAGCCGGGGCAGGGCGTGCAGGCGGTGCCGGGCGCGGGCATCGACGTGCCGGTGTGGCTGTTGGGCTCCAGCCTGTTCAGCGCGCGGCTGGCGGCGGCGATGGGCCTGCCGTTCGCGTTCGCCTCGCATTTCGCCCCGGACGCGATGGACGAGGCCGTGGCGCTGTACCGCCGCGATTTCCGCCCGTCCGCACGCTTGCAGGCGCCCTGGGCGATCCTGGCGCTGAACGTGGTGGCCAGCGCGTCGGAGGCCGAGTCCCGGCGGCTGTTCACGACCCAGCAGCAGAGCTTCGTCAACCTGCGGCGCGGCCGTCCGGGACGGATCCCGCCGCCGGTGGACGACATCGAGGCGTTCTGGGAGCCGCACGAGAAGGCCGGGGTGGAGCGGGCGCTGGCCTGCACCGTACTCGGCGACCCGCAGCAGGTGGGCGAGGGGCTGGCGGCCTTTGCCGCGCGCCACCGGCCCGACGAAATGATGCTAACCGCCAACATCTTCGACCATGCCGCGCGGCTGCGCTCGTTCGAACTGGCGATGCAGGCCTGGCAGGCGCGGCACTGAGCCGTCGGCCGGGACCGCGGTGGTTGCGGGCGCCGCGTGCGGCGCCCGGGACGGCCCGCGCGGCAGGGCTCAGCTGGTCCAGCGCTGGAACAGTTCGACGGTGTGGCCGACCAGTTGTCCCGAGCCGAGACCGAAGAACAGGCCGGCGGCGAGCGCCGCGACCCAGTTGAACAGCATCAGCGCGCCATCGCGCTCGATCAGCGCCAGCGCGAACAGCAGCAGCTGGAAGCCGAACAGATAGTTGGTCAGCGGGATCGGCAGCGACAGCAGCACCCCGGTCATGACCAGCAGCAGCCCCGTGAACACCCGCGCCGGAAGCGGCCCCACCAGGGCCGGCAGGCGCGGCTTGAGCATCCGGTCCAGGCGCCGCAGCGGGCGATCGATGCGGCCCAGGAAGCGGTGCATGGTGCCTCGCCTGGGCCCGCGCCGGGCGATGAACCCGGGCACCCAGGGCCGCGCCAGGCCGGCCATCATCTGCAGGCCGATCAGCAGCACCAGCGGGCCGCTGACCGCGCCGCCGATGCCGGGCACCGGAATGAACGCCGGCAGGATGGCGACGAACAGGAACACGCCGAACGCGCTTTCCTGCAGGCCCTGCAGGATCCTGCCCAGCGGCTGCTGTTCCCCGGGGTCGCCGTGCTCGAACATCGACAGCAGGGTGCGGATGCCCTCGTTGCGGTAGCCACCCGCCGCGGCCGGGCCGGCGCCTGGCCCGCGGTCCTGCGGCTCAGCCGGTGGTGTCATCTTCGTCTTCTTCCGGCAGCCGGCGCAGCAGCAGCTTGTCGATGCGGGCGCCGTCCAGATCGACGATCTCGATGCGCCAGCCGGCCCAGTCGAAGTACTCGCTGGCGTGCGGGATGCGGCCGAAGAAGTGCATGCACATGCCGGCCAGGGTGTAGTAGTCGCCTTCCTCGGCATCGGGCAGCTCGACCCCGCCCATCAGCTCGCGCAGGTCATCCACCGGCAGCGAACCGTCCACCAGCAGCGAACCGTCCTCGCGGGTGACCACCAGGGCGTCCTCGTCGGTGTTCTCCGGCGCCTGCAGGCGGCCGACCACCGCGCCCATCAGGTCGCTGATGGTCACCAGGCCCTGGATCTCGCCGTACTCGTCCACCACCAGCGCCATCGACTGGTGCTCCTCGCGGAAGATCTCCAGCAGCTTCATCGCATGGGTGGATTCGGAGACATAGAGCGTCTCGCGCAGGTTCTCGAACAGCGCATGGGTGTCGCCCTGCAGGCGGCGCGTGACCAGCGACTTGACCTCGAGGATGCCGGCGATGTCCTGGTCGTTGCCGCGGTACACCGGGTAACGCGAGAACGCATGCTCGTGCATGGTCTCCAGGTTCTTCTCGACATCGGCGTTGGTATCCAGCCAGGCGATGCGGTTGCGCGGGGTCATCAGGCTGTCGGCGGTGCGGTCGCCCAGGCGCATGACCCGGTTCATCATGTCGCGCTCGTGGATGTCGATCACCCCGGCCTCGTGGCTTTCGGCCACCAGCATGCGGATCTCTTCTTCGGTCACCGACGCCGAATCGGTGTTGCCCAGCCCCAGCAGGCGCAGCACCAGCCGGGTGGTGCGCGACAGCAGCCACACGAACGGGAAAGCCAGCGTGGCCAGCCAGCCCATCGGCACCGCGACCAGCCCGGCGATGTCCTCCGAACGGGTCAGCGCCAGCCGCTTGGGCACCAATTCGCCGAAGATCAGCGTGACGAAGGTGATCAGGGTGACCGCCAGCGCCTTGCCGACCGCGCCGGCGTAGTCGAAGCCCGGCATCAGCCCCTGGATCCAGGCGGCGATGGCTTCGCCCAGCGCTTCGCCACCGAGGAAGCCGGTCAGCACGCCGATCACGGTGATGCCGATCTGCACGGTGGACAGGAAGTTCTCGGGCTTCTCGGCCAGCGCCAGGGCGCGCTCGGCGCGCTTGCTGGTGGCGGACATCTGCTTGAGCCGGCTCTTGCGCGAGGTCATGACCGACATCTCGGACATGGCGAAGAAGCCGTTGAGCAGGATCAGGGCGAAAACGATGAGGATCAGTTCAAACACGGGTCGCTCCCCGGGTCGTTGGCAGGGAGGGAGGGTGCTTGCGGTGGCGGCAGGGGCTCAGGGGCTTGCCCGGGCGCTGCGGCGGGGGGTAAGGGTCGTCGTCCATAGGGTGCGCCCGCGGAGGGCGCCGGCGCATCTTAGCAAACCGGCATGCGGTGCCGGCAACCGCCTGTTCATTTTCGTGGGCGGGAACCGGCCGGGAATACCCGAGACGTCATCCAGCCGTCATAATTCGCCCCGGTGCCGTCCCTTCCGCGACGGCGGACAGGCATTTCCAATGTTTTCATTGCAGACCATTTTCGGCTCCGGCAAGCAGTTCTACACCTATCTCGACGAGGCCGCCCAGGCCGCCGCCGACAGCGCCAAGGCGCTGCACGCGATGATGCGCGAAGCCGACCGCGAGCCCGCCCTGGATGCATTCAAGCTGGCGCGCCTGCGCGAGCGCGCGGCCTCGGACAAGATCAGCCAGGCGCTGGTGGACAGCTTCATGACCCCGATCGAGCGCGAGGACATCGAGGCGCTGGGCTCGGCGCTGTACAAGATTCCCAAGCAGATCGAGAAGTTCGCCGACCGCTATGCGCTGGCCACCCAGCACCTGGCGCACATCGATTTCGCCCCGCGCGCGGCGATGCTGGAGCAGGCCGCCGGGGTGGTGGTGGACATGGTCAAGGACCTGCGCCACATGAACATCGACCGCATGACGGCGATGAACGAGAAGCTGCGCGCGCTGGAGAACGAGGCCGACCGGCTGATGCTCGAGCTGTACCGGGAAATCTATTCCGGGCGCCTGGACAACCTGCAGATGTTCCTGCTCAAGGAATTCTTCGAGATCCTGGAAAAAGCCATCGACCGCTGCCGCGAGGCCGGGGTGGTGGTCTACCAGATCGTGTTGAAGAACTCGTGATCGCCATGATGCGGATCCCGTGCATTTCCGGCTTCGGAAGCGGGTGCGTCGGCCGTGCCGATGCCCGCGAGCCGCGCTTCCACACCCCCCGTCCCGCCACGGCGCGGCGGGACTTCCCGCTTGACCCGAGGGGGCAGCTGCGATGCTGACCCTTGTCCTCGTCGTGATCCTGGCGGCGCTCGTGTTCGAGTTCATCAACGGCTTCCACGACACCGCCAACTCCATCGCCACCGTGGTGGCCACCAAGGTGCTCTCGCCCGGCTGGGCGGTGATGCTGGCCGCGGGCATGAACCTGATCGGCGCGCTGACCGGCACCGCGGTGGCGCTGACCATCGCCAACGGCCTGCTCAACACCAGCGTGGTCGAGGTCACCCCGCAGGTGATCCTGTGCGCGCTGCTCGGCGGCATCGTCTGGAACCTGATCACCTGGTGGAAAGGGCTGCCGTCCTCGTCCTCGCACGCGCTGATCGGCGGCCTGTGCGGCGCCGGCCTGGCCGCCGCGCACAACAACTGGGACGCGCTGATCTGGTCGCAGAACCTCGGCAACTGGGCGCAGAACAAGGGCCTGCTGTGGAAGGTGTTCGTGCCGATGATCACCTCGCCGATCGCCGGCTTCCTGCTCGGCATCGTGGTGATGTGCCTGCTGTGGGCGATCATCGCCGGCATGGCGCGGGCCGGTGGCGTGCTGCGGCGGCTGGCGCGTCCGCGCTGGGTCAATGCGTTCTTCGGCAAGGCGCAGATCGTCTCGGCCGCCTACATGGGCTTCGCCCATGGCCACAACGACGCGCAGAAGACCATGGGCATCATCGCCATGACCCTGATCGGCGCCGAGGCCACCGGCGCGCTGGACAACCTGCCGTCGTGGCTGGCGTTCATGCACCCGGACGCGCATGCCGGCGATGGCATTGCCATGTGGATCGTGCTCACCTGCGCGGTGGTGATGGCCGCCGGTACCGCCTCGGGCGGCTGGAAGATCATCAAGACCCTGGGCCACAAGATGGTCAAGCTGCACCCGATCCACGGCTTCGCCGCGGAGACCAGCTCGGCCACCATCCTGACCCTGGCCGCGCACTTCGGCATGCCGGTCTCGACCACCCACAGCATCTCCACCGCGATCATGGGCGTTGGCTTCGCCAAGAACCCGAAGTCGCTGCGCATCGGGGTGATCGAGCGCATCATCTGGGCCTGGATCCTGACCATCCCGGCGGCCGGAGGCTGCGCCTACCTGATCCTGAAGCTGTTCGAGCTGGCCGGCTGGAACTGAGCCGGTCGAGCCGACCGCCGGCCCGTTGGCCGTTGCATGCAGAAAGGCCCGCTTTCCCGGCGGGCCTTTCGTTGTGCGCCGGCGTGGGCGTCAGTTGCGCTGGTACATGGCGCGCACGTCGCGGCGGAACGCGGCCTGGCTGTCGGCGCGGCTGTAGAACATGTGCCCGCCCGGATAGCTGCGCACCTGCACGCGTTGCGGGTCGCTGCCCATGGCCGGCATCTGGTCCACGGTCAGGATCGAACCCATGAACGGGCACGACAGGTCGTTCCAGCCATGCGCGATCAGCACCTGCAGGCGCGGGTCGATGGCCACCGCCTGGCGCAACTGGGTGACCGCGCCGGCACGCAGGTCGCCATTGCGGTCCCACTGGCGGTTCACCTCGTAGCTCAGCGCGTGGTAGCGCGCATCCACCTTCCAGCCGACCACGCGGGTGACGAAGTCCACCATGGCGGTGGTGGTCGGGGCGATGATGCTGTCCAGCAGCGGGTCGTTGGCACGCTGCTCGGGATCGGTGGGGAAGGGGTCGAAGGCGGTGACGTTGGAATCGTAGCGGCTGCCCAGCGTGCCCTTGTCACGGAACACCTCGCGCAGGTAGGCCTGGGTTTCCAGGCGGCCGCCGGCGCGGCGCACGAACACCGAATCCAGGCCGGTCAGCTCGGTGACCCGGCGCAGCATGGCCTCGGTCGCCTGCGGGTCGGAGCGGCCCTTCATCAGCGCGCTGGCGTAGTCGCTGCGGGCGTACTCGGCCACCTCGCGCATCGCCGCATCGGTGAGCCGGCCCTGGCGCTCCAGGTGCGCGGCGGCGATCGACGGCAGGGTCTGGATCCAGGCCATCGGCGAGACGTCGCTGTTGTCCTCCAGGGTCGGGCTCAGGTAGGGCGAGACCAGCACCAGCCCGTTCATCGCCACCCCCAGCCGGGTCTGCAGATAGTGGGTGATGCGCGGGCCGCGGTAGCCGCCATAGCTTTCGCCGGCCAGGTACTTGCGCGAGGTCATGCGCTGGTTCTTCAGCAGCCAGTCGTATACCACCCGCGACAGGTACTCGATGTCGGCGGACGGGTTGAAGAACTGCTTCTTCGCTTCCTCGTCGGGAATCCGCGAGCGGCTGAAGCCGGTCCCGACCGGGTCGATGAACACCAGGTCGGTGAAATCCAGCCAGGTGCCGGGGTTGTCGCGCAGCGTGGCCGGCGCCGAGGCGCTGTCGCCCTCGCTGCCGAAGGCCACCACCTTCGGCCCCACCGCGCCCAGGTTCAGGTACACCGACGAGGCGCCGGGGCCGCCATTGAGCGCGAAGGTGACCGGGCGGTCCTTGCCGGGCACGGTGTAGGCGGTGAACACCACCTCGCCAATGGTCTTGCCCTGCGCATCGCGCACCGGCAGCGAGCCGACGGTGGCGGTGTAGTCCAGGGTGCGGCCTTCCAGGCGCATGCTCTGGCGGACCGAGGCATCGGCCGGCAACGGTGCCGGCGCGGTCGATGCGGCCTTGTCGTCGCCGGCGTCGGCGGCGGGCCTGGCCGGCGCGGGCGCGGCGAACAGCAGGCCGGCGCCGAGCGCGGCCACGTACAGCAGGTGTTTCATGCGGATGACCTGGGGATCGGGAAACGCACGATCCTAGGCCCGTGGCGGGAGCGGCAAATGTGCCCAAAGCCATGCGGCGCCGGCCCGGATGGGCAATCCCGGGCACGGAGCGATGCCGGTGCGCAGTTGCTGCGCGCATCCGCGGCGCGACGGTGGCCGCGCACCGTGCGTGGCAGGCCGGCCCTCGCGTCCGCCGCGCGCTGCGCCCATGGCGCCGGTCGCCTGGGCGGGCACGGGCGCAGTGCCGGGTCAGACCTCCAGGGAGGCGAGGTCGCCCTTGCTTTCCAGCCAGCCCTTGCGGTCGCCGGCGCGCTTCTTGGCCAGCAGCATGTCCATCAGCGAGCGGGTCTGCTCCTCGTCGTCCACGGTCAGCTGCACCAGGCGGCGGGTATCGGGGTGGATGGTGGATTCGCGCAGCTGCTGCGGGTTCATCTCGCCCAGGCCCTTGAAGCGGGTGACGCTGACCTGGCCGCGGATCTTCTCGCGCTCGACCTTTTCCAGCAGCGAGCGCTTCTCTTCCTCGTCCAGCGCGTAGAACACCTGCTTGCCCACGTCCACGCGGAACAGCGGCGGCATCGCCACGAACACGTGGCCGGCGGCGACCAGCGCCGGGAAGTGCTTCAGGAACAGCGCGGTCAGCAGGGTGGCGATGTGCAGGCCGTCGGAGTCGGCGTCGGCCAGGATCACCACCTTGCCGTAGCGCAGGCCGGACAGGTCGTCCTTGCCCGGGTCGCAGCCGATGGCCACGGCCAGGTTGTGCACTTCCTCCGAGGCCAGCACGCTGCCCGAGGCCACTTCCCAGGTGTTGAGGATCTTGCCGCGCAGCGGCAGGATCGCCTGGAAATCCTTGTCGCGGGCCTGCTTGGCGCTGCCGCCGGCCGAGTCGCCCTCCACCAGGAACAGCTCGGTGCGCGACAGGTCCTGGCTGATGCAGTCGGCCAGCTTGCCGGGCAGCGCCGGGCCCTGGGTGACCTTCTTGCGGACCACCAGCTTCTCGGTCTTCAGCCGCGCGCTGGCGCGCTCGATGGCGATCTGCGCGATCTTCTCGCCGATCTCCACGTTCTGGTTCAGGGCCAGGCTGAAGGCATCGTGGGCGGCGCCCTCGACGAAGCCGGCGGCCTGGCGCGAGGACAGGCGTTCCTTGGTCTGGCCGCTGAACTGCGGATCGGTCATCTTCAGCGAGAGCACGAACGACACCCGGTCCCACACGTCTTCCGGCGCCAGCTTGACCCCGCGCGGCAGGAGGTTGCGGAAATCGCAGAACTCGCGCAGCGCCTCGGTCAGCCCGGTGCGCAGGCCGTTGACATGGGTGCCGTGCTGGGCGGTCGGGATCAGGTTGACGTAGCTTTCCTGCACCAGTTCGCCTTCCGGCAGCCAGGCCACGGCCCAGTCCACCGCCTCGGTTTCCTTCTTCAGGACGCCGACGAACAGGTCGGCCGGCAGCATCTCGCGTTCGCCCAGCTCGGCCTTGAGGTAGTCGCGCAGGCCGTCCTCGTAATGCCAGGTCTCGGTCTCGCCGGTCGCCTCGTCGGTCAGTCGGACGGTCAGGCCCGGGCACAGCACCGCCTTGGCGCGCAACAGGTGGCGCAGCGCGCGCACGTTGAACTTCGGGGTGTCGAAATACTTCGGGTCCGGCCAGAAACGCAGCCGGGTGCCGGTGTTCCTGCGGCCGACGGAGCCGACCACTTCCAGCGGGCTGGCACGGTCGCCGTCGCGGAAGCTGATGCGGTGCTCGCTGCCTTCGCGCCTGATGTGGATCTCCACCAGCGTGGACAGCGCATTGACCACCGACACGCCGACGCCGTGCAGGCCGCCGGAGAAGGTGTAGTTGCGGTTGCTGAACTTGCCGCCGGCGTGCAGCCGGGTCAGGATCAGTTCGACGCCGGGAATCTTCTCCTCCGGGTGGATGTCGACCGGCATGCCGCGGCCGTCGTCGCTCACCTCGCAGCTGCCGTCCTTGAACAGCACGACCTCCACGGTCTTCGCGTGCCCGGCCAGCGCCTCGTCCACCGAATTGTCGATGACTTCCTGCGCCAGGTGGTTCGGGCGCGCGGTGTCGGTGTACATGCCGGGGCGGCGTTTGACCGGGTCCAGGCCGGAGAGGACTTCGATGTCGGCGGCGTTGTAGCGGGCGTTCATGTATCTCGATAAGGCGCTGATGCGACGGGCAAGTTTGCGGTCTGCCGGGGAAATTTGCACGCCGATGTTCAGTGCGGGGAGAGGCGCGGGGCGGTATCCTGTGCGCCCTGGAACGTACGCAGCCGATCCCCCTGAATCGGCGGAGACTCCGGAGGATGACAATGAAATCGTCGAAATTGCTGGTTCTGGCCGTGGCTGCCGCCGCCGTCGTGGCGGTGCCGCTGGTGATGGCGCAGAGCGTGGACAAGGCCAAGACGGGCGAGGCCGCCCAGGCCGCCGCCGACAAGGCGCAGAGCGAGGCCGAGCAGAAGGCCAAGCGCCGCGCCGCCGCCGCCGCCCAGGAAAAGGCCCGGGGCGAGCAGCCGGCCCCGCGCGAAGAGGAAGAGGAAGAAGCCCGCAAGCGTCGCTGACGCGGGTTTCCCGATGAACGTGGACGCCCCGGCGCAGGCCGGGGCGTCTTTTTTTGTTACCGCCCCGTGGCGGCCGGGCCGCAAGGCCGGCGCGTCGCGGGCAGGATTTTCCGCGGTCGCCGCATCCGGTGCTTGGGTGTTCGCGCGACAACCTTTAAACTAGGGCTTTCCGGGAGGCAAGTGAGCCATGACCCCCCTTATTTTCGTTACCGGCGGCGTGGTGTCCTCGCTTGGCAAGGGCATCGCCGCCGCGTCGCTGGCCTCCATCCTCGAGGCGCGTGGCCTGAAGGTCACGATGATGAAGCTGGATCCGTACATCAACGTCGATCCGGGCACCATGAGTCCCTTCCAGCACGGCGAGGTCTATGTCACCGATGACGGTGCCGAGACCGACCTGGATCTGGGCCACTACGAGCGCTTCGTCCATACCCGGCTGAGCCGCAAGAACTCGGTGACCACCGGGCGCATCTACGAGAACGTGATCCGCAAGGAGCGCCGCGGCGACTACCTCGGTGCGACCGTGCAGGTGATCCCGCACATCACCGACGAGATCCGCCGCTGCATCGACGAGGCCACCGAGGGCTACGACGTGGCGCTGGTGGAGATCGGCGGCACCGTCGGCGACATCGAGTCGCTGCCGTTCCTGGAGGCGATCCGCCAGGTGCGCACCGAGCGCGGCCCGGAGAAGGCGCTGTTCATGCACCTGACGCTGGTGCCGTACATCGGCGCCGCCGGTGAGCTGAAGACCAAGCCGACCCAGCACTCGGTCAAGGAACTGCGTTCGATTGGTATCCAGCCCGACGTGCTGCTGTGCCGCTCCGAGCAGGCCATCCCGGATTCGGAGCGGCGCAAGATCTCGCTGTTCACCAACGTCTCCGAGCGCGCGGTGATCAGCGTGCCGGACGTGGACGTGCTGTACCGCGTGCCGATGGGGCTGCACGCGCAGGGCCTTGACGAAATCGTGGTCAACCAGCTCAAGCTCGCCGACAAGGCCGGCCCGGCCGACCTGTCCGAGTGGGAGGCGGTGCTGGATGCGGCCCTGCACCCGCTGGACGAGGTGACCATCGCCGTGGTCGGCAAGTACGTGGACCACCAGGACGCCTACAAGTCGGTCGGCGAGGCGCTCAAGCACGGCGGCCTGCGCCAGCGCACCCGGGTCAACCTCAAGTGGCTGGAAGCGCAGGACTTGGAAGAAGGCGGCATGGCCGCGCTCGAGGGCGTGGACGGCATCCTGGTGCCGGGCGGCTTCGGCGACCGCGGCTTCGAGGGCAAGGTGCTGACCTCCAGGTATGCCCGCGAGCACAAGCTGCCGTACTTCGGCATCTGCTACGGCATGCAGGCGGCGGTGGTCGACTATGCCCGCCACGTGGCCGGGCTGGACGGCGCCAACAGCACCGAGAACGACCGCCAGTCGCCGAACCCGGTGATCGGCCTGATCACCGAATGGCGCACCGCCAGCGGCGAGGTCGAGAAGCGCGACGAGAAGTCCGACCTGGGCGGCACCATGCGCCTGGGCCTGCAGGAGCAGCGGCTTAAGCCGGGCACGCTGGCGCGCGAGCTGTACGGCAAGGACGTGGTGGCCGAGCGCCACCGCCACCGCTACGAGTTCAACAACCGCTACCGCACCCAGCTGGAGGACGCCGGGCTGGTGATCTCCGGCAAGTCGATGGACGACACCCTGGTGGAAGTGGTGGAGCTGCCGCGCGACGTGCATCCGTGGTTCCTGGCCTGCCAGGCGCACCCGGAGTTCCTGTCCACGCCGCGCAGCGGGCACCCGCTGTTCATTGGTTTCATCCGCGCCGCGCGCGAGAAGAAGGCCGGCGGCAAGCTGTTGAAGGAAGCGCGGGCCTGACGCTCGTTTCCGCCTTCTCCTGCGGGGGAGGGCGCACCGTAGGGGCGGGCGGGACGCCGGCGAAGGCCTGGATTCCCGGTTCCGCAAGGGCCTGGCCCCGGCCCCTCATCCAACCCCTTTCCCGTCGGGAGAGGGCTACAAACACGAGGTAGTTGAATGAAGCTCTGCGGATTCGAAGTCGGCCTGGACCAGCCGCTGTTCCTGATCGCCGGCCCGTGCGTGATCGAGTCGATGCAGCTGCAGCTCGATACCGCCGGCAAGCTCAAGGAAATCACCGGCAGGCTGGGGATGAACTTCATCTTCAAGTCCAGCTTCGACAAGGCCAACCGCACCTCCGGCACCAGCTTCCGCGGCCCGGGGCTGGAAGAGGGCCTGAAGGTGCTGGCCGAGGTGAAGAGGCAGATCGGCGTGCCGGTGCTGACCGACGTGCACGAGTACACGCCGATGGACGAGGTGGCCTCGGTCGTCGACGTGCTGCAGACCCCGGCATTCCTGGTGCGGCAGACCGATTTCATCAGGAAGGTGTGCAGCGCCGGCAAGCCGGTGAACATCAAGAAGGGCCAGTTCCTGTCGCCGTGGGACATGAAGCCGGTGGTGGAAAAGGCGCGCTCCACCGGCAACAACGACATCATGGTCTGCGAGCGCGGCGCCAGCTTCGGCTACAACAACCTGGTCAGCGACATGCGCTCGCTGAGCGTGATGCGCGACACCGGCTGCCCGGTGGTGTTCGACGCCACCCATTCGGTGCAGCTGCCGGGCGGGCAGGGCAGCAGTTCCGGCGGACAGCGCGAATTCGTGCCGGTGCTGGCGCGCGCGGCGGTGGCGGTGGGCGTGGCCGGGTTGTTCGCCGAGACCCATCCCGATCCGTCCAAGGCGCTGTCCGACGGCCCCAACGCGTGGCCGCTGGACAAGATGGAAGCGCTGCTGGAAACACTGCTGGCGCTGGATTCGATCACCAAGAAGCACGGGTTCCTCGAGTCCACCGTGTGAGGCGACGGATGGCCCGCTCGATGCGGGCCATCATCGTTTCAGGGCCTGCCGGCGTGCCTGCGTTTTCAGCCGCAAGCATCGCGCCGCGCCGGCCCCGGCTTCGTTTAAACTGCGGCCGGTTTCCCATTCCCAGACCTACCCAAACGAGTCCATCCCCCAGACCATGACCACTATCGCCAAGATCCACGCCCGTGAAATCCTCGACAGCCGTGGCAACCCCACGCTGGAAGCCGAAGTCACCCTGGCCGACGGCTCGTTCGGTCGTGCCGCCGTGCCCTCGGGCGCATCGACCGGCACCAAGGAGGCGGTGGAACTGCGCGATGGCGACAAGACCCGCTACCTGGGCAAGGGCGTGCGCGATGCGGTGGCCAACGTCAACGGCCCGATCGCCGCGGCGCTGAAGGATTTCGATGCGCAGGACCAGGCCGGGCTGGACCGCCGCCTGATCGACCTGGACGGCACCGAGAACAAGGGCCGGCTGGGCGCCAACGCGCTGCTGGGCGTTTCCATGGCTGCCGCGCACGCCGCCGCCGCCTCGAACAAGCAGGCGCTGTGGCAGTACCTGGCCGGCAAGACCGGCGCCACGCCGTCGCTGCCGGTGCCGATGATGAACATCATCAACGGCGGCGCGCACGCCGACAACAACGTCGACTTCCAGGAGTTCATGGTGCTGCCGGCCGGCTTCACCTCGTTCGGTGAATCGCTGCGCGCCGGCACCGAGATCTTCCATGCGCTCAAGTCGGTGCTCAAGGGTCACGGCCTGAGCACGGCGGTGGGCGACGAAGGCGGCTTCGCGCCGGACTTCCGCAGCAACGTCGAGGCGCTGGACACCATCCTGGAAGCCATCGGCAAGGCCGGCTACACCGCCGGCGAGGACATCCTGCTGGGCCTGGACGTGGCTTCCAGCGAGTTCTACGAGAACGGCAAGTACAACCTGGTCGGCGAGAACAAGCGCCTGACCTCCGAGCAGTTCGTCGATTTCCTGGCCGACTGGACCACGCAGTACCCGATCATCACCATCGAGGACGGCTTGGCCGAGAACGACTGGGCCGGCTGGAAGCTGCTGACCCAGCGCATCGGCGGCAAGGTGCAGCTGGTCGGCGACGACCTGTTCGTCACCAACCCGAAGATCTTCGCCGAGGGCATCGAGTCGGGCACCGCCAACGCCATCCTGATCAAGGTCAACCAGATCGGCACCCTGAGCGAGACCCTGGAGGCGATCGCCATGGCCGACAAGGCGCATTACGCGGCGATCGTCTCGCACCGCTCCGGCGAAACCGAGGACACCACCATCGCCGACATCGCCGTGGCCACCACCGCCACCCAGATCAAGACCGGCTCGCTGTGCCGCAGCGACCGCGTGGCCAAGTACAACCAGTTGCTGCGCATCGAGGAAGCCCTCGGCGGCAACGCGCGCTACGCCGGGCGTGACGCGTTCGTCTCGCTCAAGCGCTGACGCCGATGCGTGACTGGCGCTGGCTGCTGCTGGTGCTCGCGGTACTGCTGGCGCTGCTGCAGTACCGCTTCTGGTTCGGGCCGGGCAATTCGGGCGAGGTGATGATGCTCGAGGCCCAGGTCGCCAACCAGAAGCGCGACAACGAGGGCCTGCAGCAGCGCAACGATGCGCTCGCCGCCGAGGTCAAGGACCTCAAGGAAGGCGAGGCCGCCATCGAGGAGCGGGCGCGCAGCGAACTGGGCATGATCAAGCCCGGCGAGAAGTTCTACCGCGTGGTCGAGGACGCCCCGGTGGCGCGGCCGGGCGTTGCCCAGCCGGGCGCGCACGACGCCGCCACCCAGGAGGTCGTGCCATGACCACCCAGGTATGGGCGGTGGTGCCGGCTGCCGGTCGCGGTACCCGCTTCGGCGGCCCGGTGCCCAAGCAGTACCTGCTCGCCGCCGGCGAACCGCTGCTCGCGCATACGCTGGCGGCGCTGCTGGCGCACCCCGGCGTGGCCGGGGTGATGGTGGCCATCGCCGAGCACGATGCCGACTGGCCGGGCTGGAATGACTTCGCTGGCAAGCCGGTGCTGACCTGCACCGGTGGCGATACCCGTGCCGCCTCGGTGCTGGCCGGGTTGCAGGCGCTGCCGGAAAGCGTGCGTGCCGACGACTTCGTACTGGTGCACGACGCCGCGCGCCCGAACCTGCCGGCCGCCGACCTGGGCCGGCTGCTGGAGGTGGGGCGCGCCGATCCGGTCGGCGCGATCCTCGCTGCCCCGGTGCGCGACACCCTCAAGCGCGCCGGCGACGATGGCGGCATCGACCGCACCGAACCACGCGAGCGGTTGTGGCGCGCGCTCACGCCGCAGCTGTTCCGCCGCCACCAGTTGACCCGCGCGCTGCTGGAAGCGACCGGCGCCGGTGTCGAGGTGACCGACGAGGCCATGGCCATGGAGCGCCAGGGCGCGCGACCGCTGCTGGTCGAAGGCGACGAGTGCAACTTCAAGGTCACCACCCCGGCCGACCTGGCCCGCTTCGAGTTCGAGCTGTCGCGGCGTGGCTGACGCCCGTCCGGCGCCGCCCGCGCGGGCCTGAACCACAACCTGATCCGACGCCATGAATCCTTCTGCTTTTCCCCCCATCCGCATCGGCCAGGGCTATGACGTGCACGCCTTCGGCGAAGGCGACCACGTCATGCTCGGCGGCGTGCGCGTGCCGCACCGTTGCGGGGTGCTCGCCCACAGCGACGGCGACGTGATCCTGCATGCCCTGTGCGACGCCATGCTGGGGGCACTGGCGCTGGGCGACATCGGCCAGCACTTCCCGCCCAGCGACGACCGCTGGAAGGGCGCGGACAGCAGTGATTTCGTGCGCCACTGCAACGGCCTGCTGCGCGCGCGCGGGTGGCAGGTGGGCAACACCGACATCACCGTGATCTGCGAGCGGCCCAAGGTCGGCCCGCATGCGACTGCGATGCGCGAGACGGTGGCGCAACTGCTGGGCGTGGCGCCGGACCGGGTCAGCATCAAGGCCACCACCAGCGAGAAGCTGGGCTTCACCGGCCGCGAGGAAGGCATCGCCGCGCAGGCGGTGGTGCTGCTGCTTCCCGCATGATTTCCATTCCGCAGGCGTGTCGCCGGCCGCGACCGGGCGTCGCCCGGCGCGGCGCCGGCAGCAGCGCCGCCCTCCGCACGGGTTGCCCCGGCAGGCCCGCCGTCACTGGCGCGCCCGCGGCAGGCAGGCCGGGCCATTGTTCAGGACCGACATGATGGATCTTCCCCTTGCCTATGGCGCCCCGGTATTGAGCGCGTCGATGCGCAGCGTGCCGGAGGACTTCCAGGTCGATGAACTGCCTGCCTTCGAGGCGAGCGGCGAGGGCGAGCACCTGTTGCTGGACATCCGCAAGCGCGGCGCCAACACCGTGGCCGTGGCCAGGCAGCTGGCGCAGTGGGCCGGGGTGCCGGAAATGGGCGTCAGCTACGCCGGGCAGAAGGACCGGCATGCGGTGACCACGCAGCGTTTCAGCGTGCATCTGCCCAGGCGGGTCGCGCCGGACCTGGCGCTGCTGGAATCGGACGAGGTGCATGTGCTCGCCTCCACCTGGCATAACCGCAAGCTGCAGCGCGGTGCGCTGGCCGGCAACCGCTTCACCCTGGTGCTGCGCGGGGTGCAGGGCGGGCGGGATGCGATCGAGGCGCGGCTGCAGGCCATCGCCACGCGCGGCCTGCCCAACTGGTTCGGCGAACAGCGCTTCGGCCGCGATGGCGGCAACGTGCCGGCGGCGCTGGCGATGTTCGGCGGCCGCCGGGTGCGCAAGGACCAGCGCTCCATGCTGCTGTCGGCGGCGCGCTCGGCCCTGTTTAACCGGGTGCTCGCCGCGCGGGTGGAGCAGGGCAACTGGGACGCTGCGCTGGACGGCGAGGTGTGGATGCTCGACGGCAGTCGTTCGGTGTTCGGTCCCGAGCCGATGAGCGAGGCGCTGGCCGAACGCCTGGCGCGGTTCGACATCCACCCCAGCGGGCCGTTGTGGGGCGCGGGTGAGCTGCGCACCGCCGGTGCCGCGCTGGCCCTGGAGCAGGCCGCGCTGGCCGATGAGCAGGCGCTGGCGCTGCGCGCCGGCCTGGAGCAGGCCGGCCTCAAGCAGGAGCGCCGCGCGCTGCGGCTGCGGCCGGCGCTGATGCGCCATGCCTGGCTGCAGGACGACGTACTGGAGCTTGCCTTCGCGTTGCCACCAGGTTGCTACGCCACCGCGGTGCTGCATGAACTGGGGCCCGTGGCCGACGCCAGCCGCGCCGATACCGTCGCCCCGGCGTAAGCCGGAGGTTCTCCGCGTGGCGCCTCCCGGCGTGTGGGGCGGCGCGCGCGCAGCCGCTACGCGCGCCCGCGGAAGGAGAAGGGGCCGTGGCGCATCGCCTGGCGGGAGGCGGACGCATTGCGCCTGGCGGCCGCGTCGCGCCCGCCGCCGGCGCGCGATGGATCGCTGGCGGGCTGGCGCCGCTCAGCGCCGCGCCAGCAGCACCAGCACCGCGCCGGTGCCGCCCTGCGCCGGCGGCGCGGAGTGGAACGCGAGCACGTCGTTGCGCTGGCGCAGCAGACGGTCCACCAGGTTCTTGAGTACCGGCGCGCCGCCATCGGACTGCAGGCCCTTGCCGTGGATGATGCGCACGCAGCCGTGGTCGTGCGCGTGCGCCTCCAGCAGGAACTCGCGCAGCAGGTGCTCGGCCTGGGCGACGCTGGCGCCGTGCAGGTCCAGTTCGTCCTGCACCGAGTACTGGCCGCGCCTGAGTCGCTGGAACATGCGCGCCGGCAGGGTGTCGCGGCGGTAGCTGGCCACGTCGCCGGCTTCCAGCGGCGCGCTGGAATGCAGCAGCCGGGCGAACTCGCCCAGCGCCTGGGCCTCGTCCTGCTCGGCCATGCGCGCGCGCGGCTTCGGCCGTGGCCGGCTGATCGCCGGCGCATCCACCTTGCGCAGCGGCGTTACCTCGCCGATCGCCGAGCGGAACAGGGCGCCGTCGTCTTCGTCTTCTGGGTGCGACATGTGCATAGCGTAACGGCTGCGGCAATGGGGAGAGCGTCACGGGAAGGCGGTGGGCGCATTCCGGTATCATGCCGGATCGGGCCATGCCGGCCGGCGTGCAGCACGCCGGCGGGATGGCGGTAGACGGCGGGGCTGCGGGAGCGCCGTCATGGATTCAGCGATTCAGGTCTTCAATGCGCGTACTTGTAAGCAACGACGACGGCGTGGACGCCCCCGGCATCAGGATGCTCGCCGAGGAGCTGCGCAATGCCGGCCACGAGGTCACCGTGGTGGCACCGGACCGCGACCGCTCCGGCGCCAGCAATTCCCTTACCCTGGACCAGCCGGTGCGGCTGCGCCGGATCGACCACTACACCTGCGCGGTCAGCGGAACGCCGACCGACTGCGTGCACCTGGCGCTGACCGGCATGCTGGAACACGAGCCGGACATCGTGGTCTCGGGCATCAACAACGCCGCCAACCTCGGCGACGACGTGATCTATTCCGGGACCGTGTCCGCGGCGATGGAAGGGCGCTTCCTCGGCCTGCCGTCGGTTGCGGTGTCGCTGGTGACCCAGCGCCACGAGGCGAGGAATTTCCTCAGCGCCGCGCGCGCGGCCATCGAGATCGTGGCGCGGCTGAAGGCCGACCCGCTGCCCGCCGACACCATCCTCAATGTCAACGTGCCGGACCTGCAGTGGGACGAGATCCGCGGGTTCGAGGTCACCCGGCTGGGCAACCGCCACCGCGCCGAGGCCTGCATCCCGGCCACCGATCCGCGCGGCAATACCGTGTACTGGATCGGTCCGGCCGGTTCCGAGCAGGATGCCGGCCCCGGTACCGATTTCCATGCGGTGCGCACCGGCCATATCTCGATCACCCCGATCCAGGTCGACCTGACCCGCTACGAGGCGCTGGAAAAGGTGGCCAGCTGGGTGGGCGGGTTGTCGGCGACGCTGGAGCGCCCGGCATGACGCCACGCCTGCGCCTGTCCCCGGAGGCGGTCGGCAGCGGCATGACCTCGCAGCGGGTGCGCGACCGCCTGGTCGATCGCCTGCGCGAGGTGGGCATCGGCGACGAACGCGTGCTCAACGCGGTGCGGGTGGTGCCGCGGCACCTGTTCATCGACGAGGCGCTGGCCTCGCGCGCCTACGAGGACACCGCATTGCCAATCGGCCACGGCCAGACCATCTCCCAGCCCTGGGTGGTGGCGCGCATGACCGAGGCGGTGCTGCAGGTGGCGCCCAGGACGGTGCTCGAAGTGGGTACCGGCTCGGGTTACCAGGCGGCGATCCTGGCCGCGGTCGGGCTGGAGGTGTTCACCGTCGAGCGGATCGGCGACCTGCTGCGCCAGGCCCGCAAGCGCCTGCGCCAACTGGGCATGAACGTCCGCAGCAAGCATGACGACGGCCGCATCGGCTGGCCCGAGCACGGCCCCTACGACGCCATCGTCGTCACCGCCGCGGCACCGGCGCTGGTGGACGCATTGATCGAACAGCTGGCCGTGGGTGGCCGCCTGGTGGCGCCGGTCGGCGGCCCCGGCGGGCAGGTGCTGCTGCAACTTACCCGCCAGGCGGACGGCATCGTGCAGGAGGAACTGGCGCCGGTCAGCTTCGTGCCGTTGCTCTCGGGCCTGCTGGACTGACACGGGAAACCCGCGACGATGAAGATATTCGGGCCGCTGTACGACCGCGCGCTGTACTGGGCCAGCCACAAGCGCGCGCCCACCTACCTGACCGTGCTGAGCTTCATCGAGGCCATCATTTTCCCGGTGATGCCGGAAGTGATGCTGATGCCGATGTGCGTGGCGCAGCCGCGCAAGGGCTGGCGCTTCGCCACCCTGAGCCTGGCCGGCTCGATGGTCGGGGCGATGGTCGGCTATGCGCTGGGCCACTATGCGTTCGAGGCGATCAAGCCGCTGTTCGCCGCGCTGGGCATGCTGCCGGCCATCGAGTCGGGCATCGCCACGCTGCAGGCGAAGATGGTCGAATCGCCGTGGGCGGTGTTCACCTTCCTGGTGCTGGGCGGCTTCATGCCGATCCCGATGAAGGTGTTCACCTGGGCGTCCGGTATCGTGGGGGTGCCGCTGCCACAGTACGTGTTGAGCATGCTGGTCGGGCGCGGCAAGCGCGTATACGTGCTGGCGGCGGTGATCCGCTTCGGCGGCGCGCGCGCGGCCGATGCGCTGCGGCGCTGGATCGAACCGCTGGGCTGGATCGCGACCGCGCTGGTCGCCGGCCTGGTGGGCTGGCTGGTATGGAGGGCGAAATTCGCATGAATGCAGAGGTAAGGATCAAGGGCGCTTCCAGGGCGGTCGCCGGCATGGCGGTACTGCTGCTGGTGGCGATGGCGGCAGGCTGCGGTACCGCCACGGTGGTCAAGCCTTCCGGCAGCAGCGCGTCCCGGGCCGCGGCCACGCCGCGCACATCCGTGCCCAAGCCGGGCCAGACCGCGGTGGTGCGCCGGGGCGACACGCTGTACGCGCTGGCGCGCATCCACAACATCACCCCGGGCGACCTGGCGGCGTGGAATGGCCTGTCCAATCCCAACGCGATCTACCCGGGGCAGACGCTGCGGTTGTATCCGGGCGGCGCCACCGCCACGCGCCCGGCGGCCGGCAGCGGCAGCGCGACTGCCACGCGGCCATCGGCGCCGCCGCCCGCGGCGACGCCGGCGCCGGCCAACAGCGGCATCGGCTGGCGCTGGCCGGCCGACGGCGCGCTGGTCGGCCGCTTCGTCGCCGGCGAGACCACCAAGCAGGGCATCGACATCGCCGGCAGCAGCGGCCAGCCGGTACGCGCGGCCGGCCCGGGCGTGGTGGTCTATTCCGGTGCCGGTCTGGTCGGCTACGGCGAGCTGATCATCATCAAGCACAACGAGCAGTGGCTGTCGGCCTACGGCCACAACCGCAAGCGCCTGGTCAACGAGGGGCAGAACGTCAAGGCCGGCGACCAGATCGCGGAAATGGGCCGCACCGGCACCTCGCGCGACATGCTGCACTTCGAGATCCGCTACAACGGCAAGCCGGTGGATCCGCTGCAGTACCTGCCGCAGAAGTAGCCGGCCGAATGCGGGTTGCCGCAGGCGGCTCCATGATGGCACGCGGAGGAACGGGGGGCGTTGGCCGGCGGCATAAGCACACGTGTTCCGCCCTGCTTCCGTTGCATGTCGTGCTGGCGGCGTTCGACCCGCGCCGTCAGCGGTGGCAGGATGCGTGGCCGCCGCCGCGCTGAGTACTGCGGGCGCTGATGGCCGGGGCAGGCCCGCTCCTGTCCGGGCTGTTGCAGCGCAGGGCGCGGCATCCGCCTGAAACGCCGCCTGCGGCCGGTGTCAGGGGGGATTCCGCGGCCAGCGGCCCCGGGCCGCGCCGCGGTCAAGGATATTTGCGTCGGTCGGGTGCCGGGTGATGGAGGAGCGCATGGGCAAATCGCGTTACTGGTTCGCCGCCAAGGAGCATGGATGGGGCTGGGGCTGGCCGCTGGCGTGGCAGGGATGGCTCGCCTATGCCAGTGCGGCCGCGCTGCTGGTGGCCGGTTTCGTGATCTTTCCGCCGGCCGCTGCTCCGGCCCGCTTCGTCGCCTGCAATGCGGGTGTGGTCGTGGCGCTGCTGTTCGTCTGCTGGCTCAAGGGCGAGCCATTGCGCTGAACGCCGGCCTGTAGAGGCGGGGCTTGCCCCGCATGAGAAAACAGGAAGGTGCGTACGCCAGCAGTCCCAGGCCGCGTGACGCCAGGCGTCACTCCAGGATGAAGGCCGCGACCACGCGGCGGTTTTCGCCGGCCAGCACGTTGAAGGTACGCGCGGCCGAGGCGTTGTTCATCACTTCGATGCCGATGCCGCGGGTCAGGCAGGCGGCCATGACCTCCACCGGCGGAAACACCTGGCGCTCGCCCGTGCCGAGGATGAACACGGCCGGGTTCTGTTCCAGCGCGGGCGCCAGGTCGGCCACGCTCAGCCGGCCGACCGCGCTTACCGACCAGTCTTCGATCAAGCGGTCGGGGGACAGGATGAAGCTGCGTGCCAGCGTCTGGTCGTTGACCCGGGCCTGGCGGCCGTCGGCCGAGCGCAGGGCATAGATGTAGTCGGGCAGTTCGCGGCTCAGTTGCATCTTGGCTTCTCGGCGGGTCAGCCGCGGGGCAGCACGATCTGGCGCTTTTCCCGGGCCGGGCGGTACAGGACGGCGACATGGCCGATGCGCTGGACCAGCGCGCCGCCGCTGGCCTGGACCAGCTCGGCGACCATCGCCTCGCGCGCCTCGCGGTCCTCGGCGGCGATCTTCACCTTGATCAGTTCATGGCGTTCCAGCACCTCGTCCAGTTCCGCCAGGAAGGCGGGGGTGACCCCCTTGCCGCCGATCTGCAGCAGTGCTTTCAGATCGTGGGCCATGCCGCGCAGGAATCGGTTCTGGGCCGGGGTGAGAACGATGGACATGCAGTGATTACGGGTTATCAAGGGGGTTCAGGGTATCATGACCACCCCTACAGGCCGCATTCCGATGTCCCGCAGCAAGAGCAGTCAACGCTGGTTGAAGGAGCATTTCTCCGACCCCTTCGTGAAGAAGGCGCAGGCCGAGGGCATGCGCTCGCGCGCCGCCTACAAGCTGGAGGAGCTGCTCCAGCGCGACCGGCTGCTGAAGCCGAACATGGTGGTGGTCGACCTCGGCGCGGCGCCAGGCGGCTGGTCGCAGCAGGTGCGGAGACAGCTGGGCGACAGCGGCCGCGTACTGGCGCTGGACATCCTGGAGATGCCGCCGCTGGCCGGCGTGGAGTTCCTTCATGGTGACTTCAGGGAAGAAACCGTCCTATCCCAGTTCGAGGCCATGCTTGGCGGCCAGCCGGTAGACCTTGTCCTGTCGGATATGGCCCCCAATAAGAGTGGCATGGATGCGGTGGACCAGCCGCGGATGATGCACCTGGCGGAGCTGGCGATGGATTTCGCCGATCACCATCTCAAGCCGGGTGGGGCGTTCCTGATCAAGCTGTTCCAGGGCGTCGGCTTTGACGACTACGTGCGGGAAATGCGCCGCCGTTACGACAAGGTCGTGATCCGCAAGCCGGAAGCCTCGCGCAAGCGCTCGCCCGAGGTCTATGCGCTCGGGCAGGGCAAGCGCACGCAGATCAAGTAAGCTCGACACCATACGAATCGCGTCAGAAATTAGAGGAACACCGGAGCCGATGAGGATGAACGACCTGACCAAGAACCTCCTGCTATGGGTGGTTGTCGCCGTCGTGCTGATGGTGGTGTTCCAGAGCTTCGCCCCGCGCGGCGGCACGCCCGTGGCCAGCGATGCCAGCAACTACACCCAGTTCCTGCAGGAAGTGGACGCGGGCCGGATCAAGTCGGTGGAGTTCACCGACGACACCACCCTGACCACCAATGCCATCCGCTTCAAGCGCAGCGACGGCAGCGAGGGCTCGCTGTACGCGCCGCGCGACGAGAAGCTGATCGACCAGCTCTACACCAAGAAGGTCGACATCGTGCGCATGAAGCCGGCCAGCGGCCCGAGCTTCTGGTCGATCCTGCTGCAGTTCCTGCCGGTGCTGCTGCTGATCGGCTTCTGGATCTTCATGATGCGGCAGATGCAGGGCGGTGGCGGCGGCGCCAAGGGCGCGATGTCCTTCGGCAAGTCGCGCGCCAAGCTGCAGGGCGAGGACCAGATCAAGGTGACCTTCGCCGACGTGGCCGGTTGCGACGAGGCCAAGGAAGAGGTCGGCGAACTGGTCGACTTCCTGCGTGACCCGTCCAAGTTCACCAAGCTCGGCGGCAAGATCCCGCGCGGCGTGCTGATGGTCGGCCCGCCCGGCACCGGCAAGACCCTGCTGGCGCGCGCCATCGCCGGCGAGGCCAAGGTGCCGTTCTTCAGCATTTCCGGCTCGGACTTCGTCGAGATGTTCGTCGGCGTCGGCGCCAGCCGCGTGCGTGACATGTTCGAGCAGGCCAAGAAGCACGCCCCGTGCATCATCTTCATCGACGAGATCGACGCGGTCGGCCGCCATCGTGGCTCCGGCATGGGCGGTGGCCATGACGAGCGCGAGCAGACCCTGAACCAGATGCTGGTCGAGATGGACGGCTTCGAGGGCGGCGAGGGCGTGATCGTGATCGCCGCCACCAACCGCCCGGACGTGCTCGACAAGGCGCTGCTGCGCCCGGGCCGCTTCGACCGCCAGGTCATGGTCGGCCTGCCCGACATCAAGGGCCGCGAGCAGATCCTGCGCGTGCACCTGCGCAAGGTGCCGGCCGCCGACGACGTCAAGCCGGAAGTGCTGGCGCGCGGCACCCCGGGCTTCTCCGGCGCCGACCTGGCCAACCTGGTCAACGAGGGCGCCCTGTTCGCCGCGCGCCGCGGCAAGCAGGAAGTGAGCATGCAGGACTTCGAGGACGCCAAGGACAAGATCTACATGGGTCCGGAGCGCCGCAGCATGGTCATGCGCGAGGACGAGCGCCGCAATACCGCCTACCACGAGTCGGGCCACGCGGTGGTCGCCATGTCGCTGCCCAAGGCCGACCCGGTGCACAAGGTCACCATCATGCCGCGCGGCTGGGCGCTGGGCGTGACCTGGCAGCTGCCCGAGCACGACCACATCAGCAAGTACAAGGACCGCATGCTGGAAGAGCTGGCGATCCTGTTCGGCGGCCGCATCGCCGAGGAGATCTTCGTCGGCGAGATGTCCACCGGCGCCTCCAACGACTTCGAGCGCGCCACCAAGCTGGCCCGTGGCATGGTCACCAAGTACGGCATGTCCGACGTGCTCGGCACCATGGTCTATGCCGACGAGGAAGCCGGCTACGGCATGCACAGCAAGACCATTTCCGAGGCCACCCAGCAGAAGGTGGACGCGGAAATCCGCCGCATCCTCGACGAGCAGTACAACGTGGCGCGCCGCATCCTGGAAGAGAAGCGCGACATCGTCGAAGCGATGACCGCGGCGCTGCTGGACTGGGAAACCATCGACGCCGAGCAGGTCAAGGCGATCATGGAAGGCCGCAAGCCTTCGCCGCCGGCCGGCTGGGTGGACAAGGGCAAGAGCGACCCGTCCGACGGCGACAAGGGCGGCGACGAGCGCCCGGTGGCGCCGATCACCGACCCGGCCGGCCAGCACTGAGCCACCGCCGTTGCCATGCACGCACGACGGGCCGGGTTTTCCCGGCCCGTTGCTTTTATGCCCGGCCTGGCGCGGGTGTACCGCGGCCCTCCCGCCCTGGGGGCGCATCGGCCGCTGCCACGGCCGGTCGGATGACGACCGGGGTATTTTCCTCCCATCCTCCGCTACCCTTCGCAGCATGAACGAACCTTCTCCCAAGACGTCTACCCACATCCCGGAAATGGTGATCGCCACCGTGGCCGGCGTCGCCTTCGGGGTGAAGACCGGCCATTACCTGGCGGGCATCTTCATCGGCATCGTGCTGGGCGTGGCGCTCAGTGTGCTCGGCAGCGTGGTCCGGGCCAGGAGCCGGCGCTGATGTTCGATATCGCACCTGTGCTGGATTGTGCCGGGCGGCCGCTGTGGCTGGACCGCCCGCGGGTGATGGGCATCGTCAACGTCACCCCGGATTCGTTCTCCGACGGCGGCCGGCATTTCAGTGCCGAGGCGGCCGTCGCCCACGCGCTGGCGCTGGTCGAGCAGGGCGCGGATGTCCTCGACATCGGCGGCGAATCCACCCGGCCCGGCGCCGAACAGGTGTCGGCGCAGCAGGAGATCGAGCGCGTGGTGCCGGTGATCGAGGCACTGGTGGCGCGCACGCCGGTGCCGGTCAGCGTCGATACCTTCAAGCCCGACGTGATGCGCGCGGCGCTGGCGGCCGGCGCCGGCATGGTCAACGACGTGCAGGCGCTGCGCCAGCCGGGCGCGCTGGAAACGGTGGCCGACGCGGGCGCGGCGGTGGTGCTGATGCATGCGGTGGGCGGCCCGTACGATGCCGGGGTGGCATGGGCCAGCGACGATGTCGCCGGCGACGTGCAGCGTTTCCTGGCCGAGCGGCTGTTCGCCGCGGAGATGGCCGGCATCGCCCGCAACCGGCTGGTGGTCGATCCCGGGTACGGCTTCAACAAGGACACCACGCAGAATTTCGCGCTGCTGGCCGCGCAGGAAAAACTGCTGGCGCTGGGCGTGCCGTTGCTGGCCGGGCTGTCGCGCAAGCGCTGCATCGGCGACGTCACCGGCCGCGCCGTCGCCGCCGAACGCGTGGCCGGCTCGGTCGCCGCGCACCTGCTGGCGGTGCAGCGCGGTGCGCGCCTCGTGCGCGTGCACGATGTCGCGGCCACGGTCGACGCGCTCAAGGTACTGGCCGCGCTCGATGCGGTACCGGCCGGGCGCAGCGAGCGTGCGCCGCCGCCGCGCTGGCCGGACGAGGACTGATGGCGGTCGACACGCGGCCGCTGGCGATCGCGCTGATGGGCCCCACCGCGTCGGGCAAGACCGCCGCGGCGATCGAACTGGCCCGGCGCCACGGTGGCGAGATCGTCAGCGTCGATTCGGCGCTGGTGTACCGCGGCCTGGAGATCGGCGCGGCCAAGCCCGACCAGGCCGAGCGTGCCGGCATTCCCCATCACCTGCTGGACCTGCGCGACCCCTGGCAGGGCTACTCGGCGGCCGAGTTCGCCGCCGATGCCGCCGCCGCGGTACGCGACATCGTCGCGCGCGGCCGGCTGCCGATCCTGGCCGGCGGCACCGGGCTGTACTTCCGGGCGCTGCTGCAGGGGTTGTCGCCGATGCCCGAAGCCGACCCGGCGCTGCGCGCGCAGATCGCCGCCGACGCCGACGCCCTGGGCTGGCCGGCGCTGCATGCGCAGCTGGCCCGGGTCGATCCGGCCGCGGCCCGGCGCATCCACGCGACCGACCCGCAGCGCATCCAGCGTGCGCTGGAGGTGTACCGGCTCACCGGCAAGCCGATCAGCCACTGGCAGGCACAGCCCGGTGTGGCCCGGCTGCCGGCGCGCGTGCTCAAACTGGTGCTGGCACCGGCCGAGCGTGCGCTGCTGCACGCCCGCATCGAGCGCCGCTTCGACCTGATGCTCGCGGCGGGTTTCCTCGACGAGGTGCGGCGCCTGCGCGCGTTGCCGCAGATGGCCGGGGTGGCGGCGCCGCTCGACCTGCCGGCGATCCGCGCGGTGGGTTACCGCCAGGCCTGGCAGTTCCTGGACGGGCAGGACACGGCCGCCGGCTTCCGCGACAAGGCGATCTTCGCCACCCGCCAGCTGGCCAAGCGCCAGCTGACCTGGCTGCGCGGCGAACTGGATGCGCGCTGGTTCGATCCGGCCACCGACGACGGCCGCCTGCAGGACGCGGTTTCCCTGTTTTTGGGGCGATGAAGCGCGCCGGGCGGTGTAACATCCCGGTTCCGGGCAGGCAGGGGAAGCCGCATGGCCCGGGTCGATAAGAACAATAATGAGGAGTTGAAGATGTCCAAGGGGCAATCCTTGCAGGACCCGTTCCTGAACGCACTGCGCCGCGAGCGCGTGCCGGTTTCGGTCTACCTGGTCAATGGCATCAAGCTGCAGGGCACGATCGAGTCGTTCGACCAGTTCGTGGTGCTGCTGCGCAATACGGTCAGCCAGATGGTCTACAAGCACGCCATTTCCACCGTGGTGCCGGCGCGCAACGTGCGCGTTGGGCCGGGCGGCGGCTACGTGCAATCGGCCGACAGCAGTCAGGCAGGCGATGACGACAACGAATAAGCAGGACGTGGCGCGTGTTTGACCGCTCCAAACGAGGCGAACACGCGCTGTTGATCCAGCCGCACGCAGGGCGGCTGGAAGAGGATGTGCTGGAAGAGTTCACCGACCTGGCCCGCTCGGCCGGTGCCAGCATCGCGGCCACCGTGACCGCGCGCATCGACCGCCCCAACCCCTCCACCCTGATCGGCAGCGGCAAGCTGGACGAGGTCAAGGCCATGGCCGACGCCACCGGTGCCGACCTGGTGCTGGTCAACCATGCCCTGACCCCGGTGCAGGAACGCAACCTGGAGCGGTTCCTGGAGCGGCGCGTGATCGACCGCACCGGGCTGATCCTGGACATTTTCGCCCAGCGCGCGCACAGCCATGAAGGCAAGCTGCAGGTGGAACTGGCGCAGCTGCGCCACCTGGCCACCCGCCTGGTGCGCGGCTGGACCCACCTGGAGCGCCAGCGCGGCGGTTCCATCGGCCTGCGCGGCCCCGGCGAAACCCAGCTGGAAACCGACCGCCGCCTGCTGCAGAAGCGGGTGGAGCAGCTGCAGAAGCGCCTGGAAAAAGTCGAGGTGCAGCGCACCCAGATGCGCCGCGCACGCGTGCGCAGCGAAATGCCGCGCGTGGCCCTGGTGGGCTACACCAATGCCGGCAAGTCGACCCTGTTCAATGCGCTGACCGGTGCCGGCGCCTACGCCGCCGACCAGCTGTTCGCCACGCTCGACCCGACCGTGCGCCGCATCGCGCTGCCCGGCGGCAACGCGATGCTGGCCGACACCGTGGGGTTCGTCCGCGACCTGCCGCACGAACTCGTGGCGGCGTTCCGCTCGACCCTGAGTGAAGCACGCGAGGCCGATTTCCTGCTGCATCTGGTGGACGCCGCCGATCCGCTGCGCGAGGAACGCATCGCCCAGGTGGACGAAGTGCTGGAGGCGGTGGGCGCGGGTGAGCTGCCGCAACTGCTGGTGTTCAACAAGATCGACCGCATCGAGGGCGCCGAGGTGCGTCACGACGCGCAGGACGGCGTGCCGGACGAGGCGCGCCGCGAGCGGGTGTGGATCTCCGCGCGCGACGGTCGCGGCCTGGACCTGTTGCAGTCGGTGCTGGGCAAGCGCCTGGGCCTGCAGCACGTCACCGGCCGCGTGCGCCTGCCGCCGGGCGCTGGCCGGCTGCGCTCGCGGCTGCACCAGCTCGAGGTCATCCGCAGCGAGCAGGCCGACGAGGAGGGCTGGCTGATCGACGTGGACATTCCCATCGCCGAGGCCGAGAAGCTGGCCGCAGGCGCCGACGGCGCGGTGATCCGCGCGCTGCTGCCGGAGCGCGAACCGGAGTGGTGAGTCGTTCACGATGGACTTGCATGGGAAACGAAACAGGAGCGACGTGAGTCGCTCCTGTTTCGTCATTGTGCTGGCGGTTTCCGCTGGCGGCGCTTCGTCCGTCTTGGGAGATGCAACTTCAATTGCGCCAGTGCCTGCCCCGGTCGCACCGGGCTTTCGGCTTTCCGCGCGGGATCGAACCGCGCCACGCCCGGCGACGGCAGCACGATCACGGTGGGGCCATGGATGAAGCGCACCGCGCCTCACTGACGCCAGGGCGCCAGCGGGGTGAGCGCGTCGCTACGCGTCGCGATGTGGCCGCGCCGGAACAGGTCATTACGTCAGCCGTGCCAGTGCCTGCCCCAGCCGTACCGGGCTTTCGGCTTTCAACGCGGGATCGAACCGCGCCACGCCCGGCGGCAGCAGCACGATCACGGTGGAGCCGTAGTTGAAGCGGGCCATCTCCGCGAACCGTTCCAGCGTGATCCCCTTGCCGCGCCAGTCCTTGCGGGTGATGCGGTCGCCGTAGGCGGGGATTTCCTCGCCGCTCCAGACCGTTTCCACGCCGCTGACCAGCAGCGCGCCGACCATCACCTGCACCATCGGGCCGAAGTCGGTGTCGAAGTGGCACACCAGCCGCTCGTTGCGGGCGAACAGGCGTGGCACGTGGGCCACCGCGGCCGGGCCGACGCTGAACAGGCGCCCGGGCACGTGCACGGTTTCGCGCAGGGTGCCGGTCCAGGGCATGTGCACGCGGTGGTAGTCGCGCGGCGACAGGTACACGGTGGCGAACAGGCCGTTGGCGAAGGGTTCGGCAGCGCTGGCGTCGCCGAGCAGTTCGGCGGCGGTGAACGACTGGCCCTTGGCCTGGAAGATGCGACCGTCCTCGATCGCGCCGAGCTGGCTGATGCGCCCGTCGGCCGGCATCAGCAGCGCACGCGGGTCGGCATCGGCCACGCGCGCGCCGGGGGCCAGCGCGCGGGTGAAGAAGGCATTGAAGCTGGAATAGCTGCGCGGGTCCGGGTCGGCCGCCTCGGCCAGGTTGACGTTGAACTTCCGGGTCACCGTGTCGATCAGCCAGCGCGACACGCGGGGGTTGCGCGAATAGGCCAGCGAGCGCGCCATCGACGACAGCAGGCGATGGGGCAGGGCATGGGTGAGCGTGGTCAACAGACTCATGGTGCGGTGGTTCCGGTGAGCTTGGTCAGGTCGCTGGCGATCAGCTTCGGGTCGAACGGCGGGCGCATCAGCCCGGCCAGCCGGCCCTCGGGATCGAGCACCGCGATGCTGGCCGAGTGGTCCATGCTGTAGTCGTTCGGGTTGGTCTTGTAGTTCTTTCCCGGGGCCTTCTGGAACACCAGGCCCAGCGGCGTGGCGAAGCGCTCCAGCGACGGCACGTCGGCGGTGGCGGCCAGGGTGTCCTTGTGGAAGGCATGGGCGTATTCGCCCAGCCGTGCCGGGGTGTCGCGCTCGGGATCGACCGACACGAACACCACGCGCGGGCGCAGGCTTTCGGGAATGCGCTCCCACTGCTTCTGCGCCAGGGCCAGTTCGGACAGGGTGGTCGGGCACACGTCCGGGCAGGAGGTGAAGCCCAGGAACACCAGGGTCCAGTGCCCGCGCAGCTCACCGGGAATCAGGCGGGTACCGTCGGACTGGCTGAGGCTGAAATCGGGCAGCGGCCGTGGCGTGGGGTAGAAAATGATCGAGCCGGCCTGGTGGCCGCCGTTGCCGGCCGGGCCGAATACCTTCTGCGCCAGCAACAGGCCCAGCCCTGCCGCCAGCGCGATGGCCAGGACGATGCCGGTATTGCGGTTGAACATGGACCGTTTCTCCGTAGGGGTGGTGGCGGCCCCGCCAGGGCGGGGCGCGGGTCTGCGGGGGCGGTGGCCGTGCGCGCTGGCGGCTGCTTGCCGGGGCGTTGCGGCCCGATGCCGGGACATCGCCGCAGTTTCGGCTGCAACCGGGCGCTCAATATACCGGGTGCACGCCTATAATCGCAGACCACTCTTGCCCCCCGTATTGCCATGACAGCCCAGGCGGCCGCCGAACTCCACACGATCATCGACCTGATCCGCTACGGCGCCAGCCGTTTCAATGCCGCGGGCCTGACCTTCGGGCACAGCTACGACAATGCGCTGGACGAGGCCACCAGCCTGGTGCTGCATACCCTGCACCTGCCGCCGGACCTGGGCCCGGCCTATGGCCAGGCGCGGCTGCTGGCCGAGGAGAAGCAGCAGGTGCTGGCGCTGTTCGAGCGCCGCATCGCCGAGCGCGTGCCCGCCGCCTACCTGACCGGCGAGGCGTGGTTCGCCGGGCTGAGCTTCAAGAGCGACGCGCGCGCGCTGGTGCCGCGCTCGCCGATCGCCGAGCTGATCCTCAATGGTTTCGAACCGTGGCTGGCCGGGCGCGAGGTCACCCGCGCGCTGGACCTGTGCACCGGTTCGGGCTGCATCGCCATCGCCATGGGCCACTATTACCCGAACTGGCAGGTGGACGGCAGCGACATCAACGACGCCGCGCTGTCGCTGGCGGCCGAGAACAAGGAGCGCCTGCTCGCGCACAACGTCGAACTGGTCAAAAGTGACCTGTTCGCCGGCCTGCAGGGCCGGGTCTACGACCTGATCGTCACCAACCCGCCGTACGTCACCAACGACGAGACCGATGCGCTGCCGCGCGAGTACGCGCACGAGCCGGAACTGGCGCTGCGCGCCGGCGACGACGGCCTGGACCTGGTGCTGAAGATCCTGCGCGATGCCCCGGACCACCTGAGCGAGGACGGCCTGCTGATCTGCGAGGTGGGCGATTCGGAGCAGCACCTGGTCAAGCTGCTGCCGGAAGTGTTCATGTCCTGGATCGAGTTCAAGGTCGGGCAGATGGGCATCTTCGCGGTCGAGGCCGCCGAGCTGCGCGCGCACCACGCGCGCATCGCCGAGCTGGCGGCGCAGCGATGAGCTCCAACGCCTTCGGCAAGCTGCTGACGGTCACCACCTTCGGCGAGTCGCACGGGCCGGCGATCGGCTGCGTGATCGATGGTTGCCCGCCGGGGCTGGAGATCGCGCCGGAGGAGTTCACCCACGACCTGCAGCGCCGCGCCACCGGCAGGAGCCGGCACACCTCGGCGCGGCGCGAGGCCGACGAGGTGGAGATCCTGTCCGGGGTGTACGAAGGCCGCACCACCGGCACCCCGATCGCGCTGCTGATCCGCAACACCGACCAGCGCAGCAAGGACTACAGCAATATCGCCGCGCAGTTCCGCCCGGGCCATGCCGACTACAGCTACTGGCAGAAGTACGGCATCCGCGACCCGCGCGGCGGCGGCCGCTCCTCGGCGCGCGAGACCACCATGCGCGTGGCCGCCGGGGTGATCGCCAAGAAATGGCTGCTGCAGCGCCACGGGGTGACCGTGCGCGGCTGGCTGTCGCAGCTGGGCGGGATCACGCCGACGGGCTTCGACTGGAACGCGGTGGAGGACAACCCGTTCTTCTGGCCGGATGCGGCCCAGGTGCCGGCGCTGGAGGCGTACATGGACGCGCTGCGCAAGTCCGGCGATTCGGTCGGAGCGCGGGTCAACGTGGTCGCCGACGGCGTGCCGCCGGGCTGGGGCGAGCCGATCTACGGCAAGCTCGACGGCGAGATCGCCGCGGCATTGATGAGCATCAACGCGGTCAAGGGCGTGGAGATCGGCGACGGTTTTGCCAGCGCCGCGCAGAAGGGCACCGAACACCGCGACCTGATCACACCGGACGGCTTCCAGTCCAACCATGCCGGCGGCATCCTCGGCGGCATCGCCACCGGCCAGCAGATCGTCGCCTCGATGGTGCTCAAGCCGACTTCCAGCCTGCGCCTGCCGGGCGCCACGGTGGACGTGCACGGCAATGCGGTCGACGTGGTCACCACCGGCCGCCACGACCCCTGCGTCGGCATCCGCGCCACCCCCATCGCCGAGGCGATGCTGGCGCTGGTGCTGATGGACCAGGCGCTGCGCCACCGCGCGCAGTGCGGCGACGTCGGCGTGGTGCAACCGCGCATCCCCGGCCGCCTCGATGGCTGAGCGGCGGCCCCGCGTCTGGGTGGCGCAGCCGCTGTTCGACGACACCGTCGCGCAGCTGGCCGCGTACTGCGACGTGGACGCCACGACGGCCATCACCGCCCATGACAGTGCGGCGCTGGCCGCGCGCCTGGCCGGGGTCGATGGCGCCCTGGTCACGCTCAACGAGCGCATCGGCGCGGCCGAGATCGCCGCTGCCCGGTCGCTGAAGGTCATCGCCAACGTCGGCGTCGGCTACAACAACCTGGACATCGCGGCGTTGGGCGCGGCCGGCATCATCGCCACCAACACCCCCGACGTGCTCACCGAGACCACCGCCGATCTCGGTTTCGCACTGCTGATGGCCGCGGCGCGGCGCATCGTCGAGTCCGACCGCTGGCTGCGCGATGGCCACTGGGGGCAGTGGTCGTTCACCACCATGCTCGGCGCCGACCTGCACGGCAGCACCCTGGGCATCGTCGGCATGGGCCGCATCGGCCAGGCCATCGCCCGCCGTGGCCACCACGGCTTCGGCATGACGGTGCTGTACCACAACCGCTCGCGCCTGCCCGCGGACGTGGAGCAGGCGGCCGGCGCGCGCTACGCCGGCTTCGAGGAACTGCTGGGCCGCGTCGACCACCTGCTGCTGGCGCTGCCCTACAGCGCGCAGAACCACCACCTCATCGACGCCGCCGCGCTGGCGAGGATGAAGCCCACCGCCACCCTGGTGAACATCGCCCGCGGCGGCCTGGTCGACGAGCTCGCGCTGGCCGACGCGCTGGCCCATGGCCGCCTGGCCGCGGCCGCGCTGGACGTGTACGAGAACGAGCCCGACGTGCGTCCGGAACTGCGGGCGCTGCGCAACATCGTGCTGACCCCGCATATCGGCAGCGCCTCGCTGGCCACGCGCCGGGCGATGGTGCAGCGGGCGGTGGACAACCTGCTCGCCGGCCTTGGCCTGGGCGCGAACGCCGGGCGCCCGGCCAACGTGGTCAATGCCGGGCTGCTGGCCGGCGGCGCCGGCGTGGGCGATGCCGGCGGCAGGATCGACATCAACAAACGATAGGGAGCCTCCGCGGCTGTCGCCGGAGGTTCCCCGAACCTGGCTCGACGTGTGTTCCCCCTCCCCATTTTTCGAGTACACCCCCATGAGCAATGAAGCCCGTCGTTTCCATGTAGCCGTCGTCGGCGCCACCGGCGCGGTCGGCCAGACCATGTTGGCCATCCTCGCCGAGCGCGGTTTCCCGGTGGGCACGCTGAGCCTGCTCGCCTCCGAGCGCTCGGCCGGCCAGCAGGTCGAGTTCAACGGTGGAAAGGTCACCATCCAGGACCTGGCCACGTTCGATCCGACCGGCGTCGAGATCGCCCTGTTCTCCGCCGGTGGCGGCATTTCCAGGGAATACGCGCCGAAGTTCGCCGCCGCCGGCGCGGTCGTCATCGACAACTCGTCCTGCTTCCGCTACGACGACGACGTGCCGCTGGTGGTGTCCGAGGTCAACCCGGAAGCGGCGAAGAACCGCCCGCGCGGCATCATCGCCAACCCCAACTGCTCGACCATGCAGCTGATGCCGGTGCTGGCGCCGATCCACCGCGAATACGGCATCGAGCGCATCAACGTGGCCACCTACCAGTCCGTGTCCGGCGCCGGCCAGACCGGCATGGAGGAGCTGGGCAAGCAGACCGCGCAGCTGCTCGGGTTCCAGGAGATCGAGCCGGCCAAGTTCCCGGTGCAGATCGCCTTCAACCTGATCCCGCATATCGACGAGTTCCTGGACAACGGCTTCACCAAGGAAGAGATGAAGCTGGTGTGGGAGACCCGCAAGATCCTCGGCGACGACAGCATCCAGGTGAACCCCACGGCGGTGCGGGTGCCGGTGTTCTATGGACACTCCGAGGCGGTGAACATCGAAACCCGCAGGAAGATCAGCGTCGAGCAGGCGCGTGAACTGCTGGCCGCCGCGCCCGGGGTGAAGGTGGTCGACGAGCGCCGGGCCGGTGGTTACCCGACCCCGGTCACCCATGCCTCGGGCACCGACCCGGTCTACGTGGGTCGTATCCGCGAGGATCTTTCGCACCCGCGTGGGCTGAACATGTGGGTGGTGGCCGACAACATCCGCAAGGGCGCCGCGCTCAACGCGGTGCAGCTGGCCGAGCTGGTCGCCAACGGCGGCTGAGAGGCCAGGCCGGCACAACGCCGGGTCCGCTGTACCGCAACCCTCGGATCGCATCTGGAACACAGCCCCCTGCGTCAGGGGGCGCGCCGAAGGCGGGGGGTGTGGCAAGCGGGAGACGGGGCCCGCGGTTTGCGTAGCAGACCGTGGGGCGACAGCGCGCAGCGCTGGCGTGTCCGTGGCAAACGAGAGACGGGCCACGCGGTTTGCGCAGCAGACCGTGGGCCGCCAGCGCGCCGCGCCGGGGTGTCGTCCCTGCGGTATTCGGAACCCGGCTGTGCCGGTATATTTGCCGGCATGAAACCAAGGGGCAGGGGCGCGACGCGCTCGATACAAGGCATGCTGGTGCTCGCGCTGGGGCTGTACAGCAGCGCCGCGCTTGCCCTCGGCCTGGGCAACATCCGCGTCCTGTCCAGGCCGGGGCAGCCGCTGGTGGCCGAGATTCCGGTGATCTCCAGCGACCCGGGCGAGCTGGAGCGCGCCACGGTGGGGCTGGCGTCGGCGGCGACCTTCGAGCGCGTCGGCCTGTCGCGCCCGGAGGGGCTGGTCGGCGAACTGCAGTTCCAGTTCGCCCAGGATGCGCAGGGGCGGGCGGTGGTCCGGGTGACCAGCGCGACGCCGGTACAGGTGCCGGCGCTGAGCTTCCTGATCGAGGTCGACTGGGGGCAGGGGCGGCTGGTGCGCGAATACTCCGCGCTGGTCGCCGCGCCGGAGGCCGCCACCGCGGTCGCCGAGCCGGTGATCGAGGCGCCGGCGGCGGCCCCGTCCAACCTGATCGTGCGCGAGCCGGCACCTTTGCCGGCATCGGCGCCCACGCCAACCGCAACGCCGAAGCCCGCGCCGGCCACGGCCACGGCCACGGCCGCGGTCGCCCCGGCCGCTGCGCCGCGTCCGGCGCCCGTGGCGCAGGCGACGGCGCCGGACGGCTCCCTGGCGCCGGTACGCAGCGGCCAGACGCTGTCGGGCATCGCCGGCCAGCTGGCCCGTGACAACGGCGTTTCCCTGGACCAGGCGATGGTCGCGCTGCTGCGCGCCAACCCCGAGGCGTTCATCCGCGGCAACGTCAACCTGCTCCGCCAGGGGGCCGTGCTGCGCGTGCCGGAAAGCGGCGAGCTGCAACGCATCGACAGCGCCGCCGCGCGCGTGTTGGTGCGCGAGCATGTCGCGCAGTGGCGCCAGGCGCGTGCGCCGATTCCGCAGCCGGCGCTGGCCGGTGCGGCGGCCAGCGTGGCCAGGCCGGCGACGGCGCCGGCGGCGGCAAACGATGCGCGGCTGGAAATCGCGCCGGCGGTGGCCGGCGCGCAACAGGCGGCAGGAACGACGACCGGGCTCGAGGCCGGTGGCGAGGGCGACATGGCGGCGAACGAACAACTGCGGCAGGCCAGGGAAGACCTCGCCACGCGCGATGCGGAATTGCAGGAACTGCGCGAGCGCGTGGCCGAGCTGGAGAAGCTGCAGGCACAGCAGCAGTCGCTGATCGCGATGAAGGACAGCAACCTGGCCGCGGCGCAGCAGCGCCTGGCCGAGGTCGGGAAGAAGGAGCCGGCAGGTACGGCGCCATGGGCGTGGTTGGGGGTGCTGCTGCTGGTGGTGGCCGCGGCGGGCTGGTGGCTGTCGCGCCGGCGCCGGCCTTCACCGCTGCCGCCGGCGCCGGCCGCCGGCCATGTTGCCGCTATGGAGTTGTCCGCGCTGGCCGCGGCAATGCCCGCGGTGGAGGCGCAGGCCGTGGCCCGGGACGTGCCTGCCGTGCAGGAACATGCGCCCGCCGCCCGCCAATCCGAAGTCGAGCTCGAGGCCGAGGCCGAAGCCGAAGCCGTGCCGTTCTGGTCGAGGCCATCCGCTGGCACCCCCGCATCGCGTCCGCCGCGACAGGAACCGGTGCTGTCGCCCGACGCGGCACCGGTGCCGGGCGCTGAGGGCGCACCGGCGGAACCCGCCGCACAGGACACCGACACCTGGCCGGCCGCCGACATGGCCAGCCTGGCGCCGCTCAATCCGGCCCCGGCCGGGCGCGAACGGCTCGAACTGGCGATCGCCTATCTGGACCTGGGCGATGCGGAAACCGCGCGCACGCTGCTGAACGAGGTGGCGGCGGGCGAGGACGTGCAGGCGCGCGCCGAAGCAATGGAACTACTGGGACGGCTGCGATGAGCGGACAACAGGCGGCTGTGAAGCATGAGCGGCGCATCGACTACGTGGAGTTCGCCTCGCGCGATCCCGCGGCGAGCCGGCGCTTTTTCGAAGCGGTGTTCGGCTGGAGTTTCGAGGATTACGGCCCGGACTACACCGCGTTCGACGACGGCGGCCTGCAGGGCGGCTTTTTCCGCGGCGAACCGGTGACCAGCGCCGCCGGTGCGCCCCTGGTGGTGTTGCACGCCACCCAGTTGTCGCCGTTGCAGGCGGCGGTACTGGCGCATGGCGGGCGGGTGAGCAGGTCCGAATTCACCTTTCCCGGTGGCCGCCGTTTCCAGTTCATCGAGCCCGGCGGCAACGAGCTGGCGGTGTGGTCCCAGCGCGACGCGGATTGAACAGGCGTCCGCCGGGGATTCCCGCCCCGGCCGCGGCTGGCGACAGGAGAAGTTTGACGATGCGCTATGCGCTGGGCGTGGAATACGACGGCAGCGATTTCAAGGGCTGGCAGCAGCTGGGTGAGAGCGGCTGCGCCAGCGTGCAGGCCACCTTGCAGGCGGCCCTGTCCTCGGTGGCCGATGCCCCGGTGGGCGTGGTCTGCGCCGGGCGTACCGACGCCGGCGTGCACGGCGAATGCCAGGTGGTGCATTTCGACAGCGACGTCGCGCGCACGCCGCGCGGCTGGGTGCTGGGCACGACCACGCGGTTGCCGCCGTCGGTGTGCGTGCGCTGGTGCGTGCCGGTGGCCGACGATTTCCATGCGCGTTTCTCCGCGCGTGCGCGGCGCTACCGCTATCGCCTGCTCAACCGCCAGGTGCGGCCGGCGCTGTACCGGCAGACGCTGAGCTGGGAGCGGCGCCCGCTGGACGCCGGTGCGATGCACCGCGCGGCGCAGGCATTGCTGGGCGAGAACGACTTCAGTTCGTTCCGCAGCGTGCAGTGCCAGGCGCTGCATGCCCGCCGCGAACTGCAGGCGATCTCGGTCGTGCGCCAGGGCGAGGTGGTCGAGGTGCAGGTGCAGGCCAACGCCTTCCTGCACCACATGGTGCGCAACATCGTCGGCTCGCTGCTGCTGGTTGGTGCCGGCGAGCAGCCCGAATCGTGGATCGGCGAGCTGTTGGCGCTGCGCGACCGCACGCAGGCCGGGCCGACCGCGCCGCCGCAGGGGCTGGTGTTCGTGGGCCCGCTGTATCCTGACCAGTGGCAATTGCCGGCCGAGGTGACGCTATGACCCGCACGCAGTTCCGCACCCGCATCAAGTTCTGTGGCATGACCCGCGCCGGCGACATCCGCCTGGCCAGCGAGTTGGGCGTAGACGCCATCGGCTTCGTGTTCGCCCGTGGCAGCACGCGCCGGGTGGCGCCGGTCGAAGCCCGCGCCATGCGCCAGGCGATCTCGCCAATGGTCGACGTGGTGGCGCTGTTCCGCGACAACAGCCGCGAGGAAGTGCGCGAGGTGATGCGCACGGTGCGGCCCAGCCTGCTGCAGTTCCACGGCGACGAGGACGACACCTTCTGCCGCGCCTTCAACATGCCGTACCTGAAGGCGGTGGCGATGGGCGGCGCCCAGGCCGTCACCGCGCGCGGGCTGCAGCAGTCCCACCCGCATGCGGTCGGTTTCCTGCTGGACAGCCACGCGCCGGGTGGCAGCGGCGGCAGCGGCGTGGCGTTCGACTGGTCGCAGGTGCCAGCCGGCCTGCACCGGCCGTTCCTGCTGGCCGGCGGCATCCGCCCGGACAATGTGTTCGATGCGATCACCACGGTGCAGCCGTGGGGGGTGGATGTCTCCAGCGGCATCGAGTCGGCGCCGGGCATCAAGGATGGCGAGCGCATGCGCCGCTTCGTCGAGGAAGTGCGCCGCGCGGACCTGCACGACGCGCCCGCGTAAACGCGGGCCTGCCGCGGCGCCTACGCGGTGCCCGCCTACGCGGCCAGTTGCCGCCGCAGCCAGTCCGCCAGCGCGTCGACCCGCGGGTGCCGGTCGCCGCCGGCGGTGCACAGCGCCCACTGTCCCTCGGTGTCGACGAACCCCCACGGTGCGACCAGGCGGCCATTGACCAGGTCGTCGGCCACCAGTGGCTCCGGGGCGATGGCGATGCCGAGTCCGGCGACCGCCGCTTCGAGCAGGTAGTACAGGTGTTCGAAGCCAGTGCCCTGGCGCAGCGCCGCAGGGTCCAGGTCGTTGAGCGTGGCCCAGGTGGGCCAGGCCTGGGGCCGCGAACGGGTGTGCAGCAGCGCGTGCTCGAGCAGCGCCTCCGGCGGCTGGTGCACGAGCCGCTGCGCGCCATGCATGGACGGGCTGAACACCGGGCCGATGCGCTCGCTGCCCAGGCCATGCACGCTCCACCCGGCCGGCCACGGCGCCTGGCCGAGCAGCAGGGCGGCATCCAGTCCGGCCAGCCGTGGCGCAAAATCGCCGTCTTGCGCGGCCAGGTGCAGGGTCAGGCCCGGCAGGTCGCGCTGCAGCTGCTGCAGGCGCGGGATCATCCAGCGCGCTAGCACGCTGCCCGGGCAGCCGAGCACGAAGGCGTCGTTGCGTTTGCCCCGGCGCAGCGCGGCCACGCAGTCGCGCAGCTGCGAGAACGCCCCGGAAGTGGCTTCCTGCAGGCGCCTGCCGGCGGCGGTGGGGCGGATGCCGCGGCCGTCGCGTTCGATCAGCGCCACTCCCAGTTCTTCCTCCAGGGCCCGCACCTGGCGGCTGACCGCGCCATGGGTCACGTGCAGTTCGTCGGCGGCAAGGCTGACGCTGCGCAGCCGGGCGGCGGCCTCGAAGGCGCGCAGGGCGTTGAGCGAGGGCAGGGCGTGATCGTCTTTCATGGCGCACCCTTGACCGCCATGGATGGCGGGAATGCCGGTTTTGCAGGAGCGAAAGCCGGCCCCGCGCCACCCTGCGGGCGGCTTCGCCGTGAATAACGGCTGTCCTGCCGTTCTTTCATGGCGCACACCTGACCGCCATGGATGGCGGGAATGCCGGTTTTGCAGGAGCAAAAGCCGGCCGCGTGCCACCCTGCGGGCGGCTTCGCCGTGAGCAATGGCTGTCCTGCCGTTCTTTCATGGCGCACACCTGACCGCCATGGATGGCGGGAATGCCGGTTTTGCAGGAGCAAAAGCCGGCCCCGCGCCACCCTGCGGGCGGCTTCGCCGTGAATAACGGCTGTCCTGCCGTTCTTTCATGGCGCACCCCAGACCGCCATGGGTGGCGGGAATGCCGGTTTTGCAGGAGCAAAAGCCGGCCCCGCGCCACCCTGCGGGCGGTGTTGCCAAGAAGAACAGCTGCCCGGTTGTTTTTTCATGTGAGTTTTTCTAACACATTACAGCGCATATATCGATTTTCACGGACGCGCGCGTGCGCTACGGTGCAGGCCTGTCCCGCCCCGCGTGATGCCATGACCGCTGCACCCATCCCCGATTTCCATGCCTTCCCCGACGCCCACGGGCATTTCGGACGCTACGGCGGCAGTTTCGTCGCCGAGACCCTGGTCGGGCCGCTGCAGGAGCTGGCTGCCGCCTACGACCAGGCGCGGGTCGATCCGGCGTTCATCGCCGCCTATGACAAGGACCTGAAGCACTACGTCGGCCGGCCCAGCCCGATCTACCACGCCGAGCGCCTGAGCCGTGATGTCGGCGGCGCGCAGATCCTGCTCAAGCGCGAAGACCTCAACCATACCGGCGCGCACAAGGTGAACAACACCATCGGCCAGGCGCTGCTGGCCGCGCGCATGGGCAAGACCCGCATCATCGCCGAGACCGGTGCCGGCCAGCATGGCGTGGCCAGTGCCACCGTGGCTGCGCGCCTGGGCCTGGAGTGCGTGGTCTACATGGGCGCCACCGACATCGAGCGGCAGAAGATCAACGTCTACCGGATGAAGCTGCTGGGCGCCACGGTGGTGCCGGTGAGCAGCGGCTCGGCCACGCTCAAGGACGCGCTCAACGAGGCGATGCGCGACTGGGTGACCAACGTGCGCGACACCTTCTACATCATCGGCACCGTCGCCGGCCCGGACCCGTATCCACGCATGGTGCGCGACTTCAACGCCATCGTCGGCCGCGAGGCGCGCGCGCAGATGCTGGAAGACTACGGCCGCCTGCCCGATGCGATCACCGCCTGCGTCGGCGGCGGCTCCAACGCGATCGGCCTGTTCCATGCCTTCCTCAACGACCGCGGGGTGAAGATCTACGGCGCCGAAGCGGCCGGCGACGGCATCGCCAGCGGGCGCCACGCGGCTTCCATCTCGGCCGGTCGCCCCGGCGTGCTGCATGGCAACCGCACCTACGTGCTGTGCGACGACGACGGCCAGATCACCGAGACCCATTCCATCTCCGCCGGCCTGGATTACCCGGGCGTCGGCCCCGAGCATGCGTTCCTGGCCGACAGCGGCCGCGCGCAGTACGTGGGCATCACCGACGACGAGGCGCTGGCGGCATTCCACCGCCTGACCCGCACCGAGGGCATCCTGCCGGCGCTGGAATCCAGCCACGCGGTGGCGCAGGCGATCAAGCTGGCGCGCGACCTGCCGAAGGACGCGCTGGTGCTGTGCAACCTGTCCGGCCGCGGCGACAAGGACGTGCATACCATCGCCGCGCGCGAAGGGCTGTCGCTGTGAGTGCCTGCCCACGCGCCCGCTGCGCCCAGCGCGGATCCGCCACCTACTGCCCGGAATGCCCGCGCATCGCCTGTGCGCCGCGCCTGATCCGATCCGCCACCGACGGCAGGCAGGCGCCGCGCGCGCCGGTCATGCGCGGCGTCGCGCTGGCCTGCCTCGCGCTGGCGCTGGCGGCGTGCACGCCGGCGCCGCCCGCGGCCACGCCGGCACCGGAAGCGAGGGATGCAGCGGCGCAGCTGGCCGCCGTGGGCGACCTGCGGATCGGCGCCGCGTTCGGCAAGGCGCCGGGCGACGCGGCCTTCGTAGCGGCCGGCATGCGCGAGGCGATGGAGGGCGACTGCGAGTACTACGACCGCGGCTCGCTGCCCGAAGGCATGTCGATGATGGTGATCGCCGACCACATCGTGCGTTTCGACGTGGATGGCGAAGGCGACCCGGGAGTGCGCGTGGACACGCGGCCGGCGGATGCGCCCGTCGTGCCGTTCGGGCTGTGGGTGGGCATGGACGTGGCCGAGGCGAAGAAGCGCCTGCCGGCAGGCGTCGTGGTCAGCCCGCACGCCTACGTATCGCCCAACGGCGACTACCTGACCTGGACCGACGCGCAGGCCAACCTGGCGCTGCGCCTGGAAACCCTCGACGGCGTGGTGACCTCGATCTACTGGGGCCGGCCGGATGCGGTGGAACTGATTGAAGGATGTGCCTGAGATGACCGTGAACCGTATCGATGCGTGCTTTGCCCGCCTGCGCGCCTCCGGGCGCAAGGCGCTGATCCCGTTCATCACCGCCGGTGATCCCTCGCTGGAAGCCACCGTGCCGGTGATGCACGCGCTGGTCGCCGCCGGCGCCGACGTGATCGAGCTGGGCGTGCCGTTTTCCGACCCGATGGCCGACGGCCCGACGATCCAGCGCAGTTCCGAGCGCGCGCTGGCGCGCGGTGCCGGCCGCCGTTACGTGCTCGACAGCGTGGCCCGGTTCCGCATGCAGGACGCGCTCACTCCGGTGGTGCTGATGGGCTATCTCAACCCGGTGGAAATCCGCGGTGCCGCCCGGTTCGCCAGCGAGGCGGTGGAAGCCGGCGTCGACGGCGTGCTGCTGGTCGACCTGCCGCCGGAAGAAGCCGCCGAGATCCGCGCCGCGTTCAGCGCCGCCGGGCTGGCGCTGATCCTGCTGGCCTCGCCGACCAGCAGCCAGGCGCGGCTCGATGGCCTGTGCGACGCCGCGCAGGGCTACCTGTACTACGTCAGTTTCGCCGGCGTCACCGGCGCTTCGGAGCGGCTGGACAGTGCCGCCGCCGGCGAACGCCTGCGGCTGCTGCGCAGCCGCTCGAAGGTGCCGGTGGTGGCGGGGTTCGGGATCAAGGACGCGGCCAGTGCGGTGGCGATGGCGGTCGATGCCGATGGCGTGGTGGTGGGCAGCGCGCTGGTCGCGGCGATGGCCACGGCCGACGCCGTGGAAGCGGCGGTGCACGCCGCCGGCGCTTTCCTGGCGCCGCTGCGGCAGGCGCTGGACGCCTGAGCGACGCACCCGCCACGCGCGGGTGACGGGCATGGATAATGCGGACCGGCCCGGGTCCGCAGGATGGCGCTTGAACGGTTCAATGATGCAGGCCGGTGGCCGCAACCCCGGCATCGACGCCTTGCGTGGTGTCTCGATCGTGATGGTGGTGCTGCACCACCTGGCGCTGCGCATCCCGCTGCGCGATACCGCACTGGGCGACGTGCTGCCGCGGCGGCTGCTCGACGCGCTGGGCTACAACGGCTACGAGGCGGTCTTCGTGTTCTTCGTCGTGTCCGGCTTCCTGATTGCGTCGCATTCGTTGCGGCGCTGGGGCGCGCTGTCGTCCATCGACCTGCACGCCTTCTACGTGCGCCGTGCCGCGCGCGTCCTGCCGTGCCTGTTGCTGCTGCTGGCGGTGTTGAGCGTGCTGCACCTGGCCGGCGTGCCGTCCTACGTGATCGACGGCGAAGGCCAGTCGCTGGGCGGCGCGCTGTTCTCGGCCCTGGGCCTGCACCTGAACTGGTACGAGGGCCGCACCGGCTGGTTGCCCGGTGGCTGGGACGTGCTGTGGTCGCTGTCGATCGAGGAAGTGTTCTACCTGGGGTTCCCGCTGCTGTGCCTGCTGCTGCGCCGGCGCACGCCGCTGCTTGTGCTGCTGGCGCTGGCGGCGCTGTCGCTGCCGTTCACCCGCGCCGCCCTGGCGGGCAACGCGATATGGCAGGAGAAGGCCTATCTGCCGGGAATGGCGGCCATCGCCACCGGCGTGCTGGCCGCGTTGCTCATCGAGCGCTGGCCGCCACCGCCGCGGACCGCGCGGCTGCTGCGCGTGGCGGGCGTGCTGGGCCTGTTGGCGGTGCCGCTGTATGGGCGCGAGCTGTGGGCGTCGCTCGGCAACGGCTACATGCTGGTGCTGACCGGGTCGGCGGCGATGCTCATTGCCGGCCTGCACGGCGGCGGTGCGGGCGCGCCGATGCGCGGACTGGGCTGGCTGCGTGCCTGCGGCCGGCTCAGCTACGAAATCTACCTGACCCACATGTTCGTGGTGTTCGGTCTGGTGGCGCTGTACCGCCACGGTGGCAGCGATATCCGTTCCGGGTTCTGGTGGTACCTGCCGTTGCTGGGCCTGTGCTGGGCGCTCGGGGCGCTGCTGGCGCGGTTTTATTCGGACCCGTGCGACCGCGCCGTGCGGCGGCGCTGGCTGGGGGCGCACGACGCACCGGGCAGTGGCCTGCCGGGCGCGGTGCCAGCGCCCTAGGGCGGCGCCCGCCCCTAAGGCCGCGCGGACCTGTCCGCGGCGGACGCTGGCGCGTCCCGCGGCTGGCCGGCGGGACGACCCGTGGGGGAGGCCGATCGGACAGGGCGGGGTGCCATCGCGTTTCCGGGCGATGCTGCCGACCCGGGCTCTGTACGCTACCGTCGGTTTGCCGCCGCGCGCTAGACTGTCGGCCCTGTCGCGGCCCCCGGGCCGCCTAGAACGGAACCTTCATCCCGCATGAGCTGGCTCAGCAAATTGATGCCTTCGGGCATCCGCACCGACAACACGCCCAACCGGAAACGCAGCGTCCCCGAGGGGCTTTGGGAAAAGTGCAGCAGTTGCGGTGCCGCCCTGTACCGTCCGGAGCTGGAGGAGAACCTGGAGGTCTGCCCCAAGTGCGGCCACCACATGGCGATCCGCGCCCGGGCCCGCCTGGCGTCGCTGTTCGATGCCGACAGCACCACCGAGATCGCCGCGCGCCTCGGGCCGACCGACCTGCTCAAGTTCAAGGACCAGAAGAAGTACGCCGAACGCATCAAGGCCTCGCAGAAGAACACCGGCGAGTACGACGCGCTGGTGGCGATGCGCGGCACCGTGAAGGGACACCCGCTGGTCGCGGCCTCGTTCGATTTCGCCTTCATGGGCGGCTCGATGGGCTCGGTGGTCGGCGAGCGCTTCGCACTGGCGGCCGAGACCGCCTTGGAAATCGGTGCGCCGTTCGTGTGCTTCTCCGCCAGCGGCGGCGCGCGCATGCAGGAAGGCCTGTTCTCGCTGATGCAGATGGCCAAGACCTCGGCCGCGCTGGGCAAGCTGCGCGAAGCCGGCCTGCCGTACATCTCGGTGTTGACCCATCCCACCACCGGTGGCGTGTCCGCCTCGTTCGCGATGCTGGGCGACATCAACATCGCCGAGCCGCAGGCGCTGATCGGCTTCGCCGGCCCGCGGGTGATCGAGCAGACCGTGCGCGAGAAGCTGCCCGAAGGCTTCCAGCGTTCCGAGTTCCTGCTCGAGCACGGCGCCATCGACCAGATCTGCGACCGCCGCGAGATGCGCCAGCGCCTGGCCGACCTGCTGGCGATGCTGATGCGCCGCGAGCGCCCGGCCGACGACGTGGCCGCCGCCTGATGGTGGCGCGCAGGTATTTCGGCACCGACGGCATCCGCGGCCGGGTCGGTGAAGGCGCGATTTCCGCCGATTTCGTGCTGCGCCTGGGCAATGCCTACGGCCAGGCGCTGGTGCGCGCCACCCAGGCGCGCGTCGCCGGCCGCAAGCCGCTGGTGGTGATCGGCAAGGACACGCGTATCTCCAACTACATGTTCGAGGCCGCGCTGGAGGCCGGGCTGGTGGCGGCCGGGGTGCACGTGCAGCTGATGGGGCCGATGCCGACCCCGGCGGTGGCGCACCTGACCCGCTCGCTGCGCGCCGACGGTGGCATCGTCATCTCCGCCTCGCACAACCCGCACCACGACAACGGCATCAAGTTCTTCTCCGCGCAGGGTGAGAAGCTCGACGACGCCACCGAGCTGTCGATCGAGGCCGCGCTCGAACAGCCGTTCGCGACCGTGGCCTCGGAGCAGCTTGGCAAGGCGGTGCGCACGCGCGATGCGATCGGCCGCTATGTCGAGGCCTGCAAGAATTCGGTGCCGCGCGACTTCGACCTGCAGGGCATGCGCATCGTGGTGGACTGCGCCAATGGCGCGACCTACCAGGTGGCGCCGCTGGTGCTGCGCGAACTGGGTGCCAGCGTCGAGGCGATGGGCGTCGAGCCCAACGGCGTGAACATCAACGACGGGGTCGGCTCGATGTACCCGCAGGCGCTGGCCGCCCGGGTGCGCGCCAGCGGAGCCCACCTGGGCATCGCCTTCGACGGCGACGGCGACCGCCTGCTGTTCGTGGACAGCGATGGCGTGGTGCACGATGGCGACGACCTGCTGTACCTGCTGGCGCTGGACTGGAAGGCCAGTGGCCGCCTGCACGGGCCGGTGGTGGGCACGCTGATGACCAACTACGGGTTCGAGCAGGCGCTGGCGCAGGCCGGCATCGGTTTCCTGCGCGCCGACGTCGGCGACCGCTACGTGCACAAGGCGCTGCTGGAACACCATGGCGTGCTCGGCGGCGAAGCGTCGGGCCACCTGCTGTGCCTGGACCGGGCCACCACCGGCGACGGCATCATCAGCGCGCTGCAGGTGCTGGAGGTGCTCCGGCGCCGCGGCATCACCCTGCAGGACGCGCTGGCCAGGCTCAGCCGGGTGCCGCAGCAGACCATCAATGTCCGGGTCGGGCAGGGCATGTCCGCCAAGGAGATCGTCCGCTCACCCGCGGTGGCCGCGGCACTGGCCGGCGCGCAGGTCGCGATCGTCGGGCGCGGACGCGCGTTCCTGCGTCCGTCCGGCACCGAGCCGGTGGTGCGGGTGACGGTGGAGGCCGACGACGCCGGGTTGATGCAGGCCACCCTTGAGCGCCTGGCCGACGCGGTCAAGGCCGCCGCGGCATGACCAAACGCCCCGGATCCCGGGGCGTTTTGCTTTGTCTTCCCGCCATCCCTGAAGGCAGCCTGGCGTGCCGGCGGCATGCGCTGCCCCGCGGCGGTGCCGGGCGCCCGGCGCCGGTCACGGCCCGGCGACCATGCCCCGGCGCTGCGCCTTGAAGCGGTTGAACAGCGGCGCGATCAATGGGTGGTAGCTGCTGGCGATGCGCTTGCGCAGCCACTTCGCCGGCCGGTTGCGGATGGCGAAACGGTAGATGTGCTCCGGGTCCCCGCCCACCAGGTTGCGGCCGAACGGATGGGTGGTATGCAGGTAGCGGAAGCCGAGTTCGCGCGCGATCCGCACGTAGTCCTCGTCGAAATCGCCATAGGGCCAGCACAGGGTGTCGGAGGCCTCGCCCAGTTCCCTGCGCAGTTCATCGCGTGCGCGCACCAGGTCCTCGCGGATGCCCGCGCACTTCGCCTCGCGGCTGATTTCCATGCGCAGCCAGCGGGTATGCGTATGGGTATGGCAGTGCATCTCGAAGGTGCCGGCGGCGATGGCCGCGCGTGCTTCGCTCCAGCGCATCATCACCTCGTCGGCGCGGTCCAGGCGGAAGATCGCGTCCTCGCAGCCGCGGTGGTCCGGCGTGGACGGCAGCGCCATGCCGGCTTGGCCCGCGTGCGGGCGTACCTCGCCCTGGCCCATCCAGCCGGTGACCAGGAACACGACCGCGTGCATGCCGTACTTCTGCAGGACAGGGTGGGCGTAGACCCAGTTGTCCAGGTAGCCGTCGTCGAAGGTGATGAGGATGGATTTGCGCGGCACCGGCGCGCCGGCCAGGAAGCCGGCGTACTGCTGCATGGTCAGCGAGGTCCAGCCGTCGGCGGCCAGCCAGGCGATCTGGCTTTCAAAGTTTTCCGGTGAGACGGTGATCATGCCCGGCGACGGGCTGACGTGGTGGTGCATCAGCACCGGTACCGACTTGGCGTGGGCCATGTCCCAATTCCTCGAGCCACTGGTGGTAAAGGTGTTCGGTGGCTTCGCAATGCCCCGCCGCCGTGAAGCGGTGTTCGCCGCGGATCCAGTCCAGGCCGGCGCGGCCCATCGCCTGGCGGAGTTCGCCGCAGGCTGCCAGCGTGCGCAGCGCGGCGGTCAACGCGGCCGGGTCCCCGGGCGCGACGAGAATAGCATTGGCCTGTTCGACCACCATTTCCGGAATGCCGCCCACGCGCGTGGCGACGATCGGCACGCCGGCCTGGGCGGCCTCCAGGAACACGGTCCCGGCGGCCTCCTTGTGGCTGGGCAGGGCGAACACGTCGAAGCCGGCCATCAGTCGCGCCGCGTCGGCGCGGTAGCCGGGCAGGTGCACCTGGCTTTCGATGCCGTACTGCGCGCGCATGGCCTTCAGCCGCGCCATGACCGGCTCGCCGTCGCCGACGATCAGCAGGTGCAGTTTCGGGTCCGCCCGGCACAGCGGCGCGATCGCGTCGAGCAGGTCGAGGTGGCCCTTGGGCTCGCGCAGCACCGCCACGCACCCGACCACCACGTCGTCCTCGCCGAAACCCAGTCCGGCGCGGATCTCGGCGCGCAGTTGCCGCAGCTCGGCCCAGGAGCGCGCCGGCGGTTCATCGCCGCTGGGCAGCGGCGATTGCGCCATCGGCGGCACTACGCCGATCCGCCCCGGGGCGATGCCGCGCTCCTGCAGCAGGCGCTTGACGAACTGGCTGACGGTGATGACCCGCTGCGGCAGCCAGGTGTAGGTCAGCAGCGAGTGCACCGGGCTCATCAGGTGGCGCGAGCGCACCACCAGCGGAGCGCCCGCCAGGCGTGCCCCGGCGGCGGCGATCAGCGCATCGCGGCGGCTGGTGACGTTGACCACGTCATAGCGGTGCGTGCGCACCAGGTGGCGTACCGCGGGGATGCCCCGCAGCAGCCGCGGCAGCCCGCCCATCTCCAGCGTGTGCACGACGAAGCCGTGGTCGCGCGCGGCCTCGGCCAGGCGCGCGCCGGGCTGGCACAGCAGGGACATGTCGTGTCCACGCGCGCGCATGGCCAGCAGGTGGCGCAGCAGGTAGATCTCCTGGCCACCCATGCCGCGCGCGGCTTCGGTATGCAGGATCTTCAGCGGGCGGTCCGTCAGCGGGGCGGGTTCCATGCAGGCCACGGGGTGGGGGAGGGACCGGGGCGGGGTGCCGGTCCGGCGCCCGCCGCGGGCGCTCGAATTGTATCCTTTTGTATCAATGTGTCAGCGACCGGCCACAAGGGCGATCTGTCACAATATTCAGACGGGCGACAGGGTGCTGCCGGCCCGGATATCCATGACAAGCCAGGAACCGCTGTGAGCAAGATCCCAACCCTCGACATCACCCGCTTCGACAGCGACCGCGAGGCCTTCGTGGCCGAGCTGGGCGCGGCCTATCGCCAGTGGGGGTTCGCGGGCATCCGCAACCACGGCATCCCGCAGGCCGACATCGACGCGGCCTACGATGCCTTCAAGGCGTTCTTCGCCCTGCCCGAAGAGGTCAAGCGCAAGTACCACGTGGCCGGCGGCGGCGGCGCCCGCGGCTACACCCCGTTCGGCGTGGAGACCGCCAAGGGCTCCAAGCACTTCGACCTGAAGGAGTTCTGGCACATCGGCCGGGAAATCCCCGACGACTCGCCGTACCGCGAGGTGATGCCGCCGAACCTGTGGCCCAGTGAGGTGCCCGGGTTCCGCGAGCGCGGCTATGGCCTGTACCAGGCGCTGGACAACCTGGGGTCGCGCGTGCTGTCGGCGCTGGCCCTGCACATCGGGCTGCCGCAGGATTTCTTCGCCGACAAGACCAACAACGGCAACTCGATCCTGCGTCCGATCCACTACCCGCCGATCACCACCGACGACATCCCGAACGTGCGTGCCGGCGCCCACGGCGACATCAACTTCATCACCCTGCTGGTCGGCGCCAGCGCCGCGGGGCTGGAAGTGCAGTCGCACGATGGCGAGTGGGTGCCGTTCACGTCCGATGCGGACACCATCGTGGTCAACATCGGCGACATGCTGCAGCGCCTGACCAACCATGTGTACCCGTCGACCATCCACCGCGTGGTCAACCCCCCGGGCGAGCTGGCCCGCCAGCCGCGTTACTCGGTGCCGTTCTTCCTGCACCCGAACCCGGATTTCCTGATCGACGTGCTGCCCTCGTGCATCACCGCGGACAACCCGAGCCGGTACCCGGAGGCGATCACCGCCCATGGCTTCCTCGAGGAACGCCTGCGCGAGATCAAGCTGAAGTAAGCAACGAAGGCCGCCGCGAGGCGGCCTTCGCCGTCATGCCGCCTGCGCGCGGCGGGCGGTGTGCGGCTCCGCGGCGGTCGGCGCGGCGGGTGTCTTGTGTTGTCCGCCGGTTGTCCTGCGGCTGTCCGGAGTGGGCTATCCTTCGCCCACTTTTCACCTTGGAGTCGCTCCTGAATGCGCCGCACCATCGTTGCCGGTAACTGGAAGCTGCATGGCAGCCGTCAATTCGCCACCGAACTGGTGGGGCAGGTGGCTGCCGGCCTGCCGCTGCAGGGGGTCGAGCTGGTGATCCTGCCGCCGCTGCCCTACCTGGGGGATCTGGTCGAGGACTTCGAGGGCACCGCGCTGGCCTTCGGCTCGCAGGACGTCAGCAGCAACGAGAAGGGCGCCTACACCGGCGAGGTCTCGGCCGCGATGCTGGTGGACGTGGGGGCCAGGTACGGCCTGGTCGGCCACTCCGAGCGTCGCCAGTACCATCATGAAAGCAGCGAGCTGGTCGCGCGCAAGTTCGTGGCCGCGGTGCATGCCGGCCTGGTGCCGGTCTTGTGCGTCGGTGAGACGCTGGAGCAGCGCGAAGCCGGGCAGACCGAGCAGGTCATCGCCGCGCAGCTGGCGCCGGTGCTGGAGCTGGCCGGGGTCGATGCCTTCGCCGGGGCGGTGGTGGCGTATGAGCCGGTCTGGGCCATCGGCACCGGCCGTACCGCCAGTCCGGAGCAGGCGCAGGCCGTGCACGCCTTCATCCGTGGCGAAGTCGCCGGGCGCGATGCTAGAATCGCTGATTCGCTGCCGATCCTGTATGGCGGCAGCGTGAAGCCCGACAATGCTGCAGAGCTGTTCTCACAGCCTGACGTCGATGGCGGGCTGGTAGGCGGCGCTTCGCTGGTGGCGGCAGATTTCCTGGCCATCGCGAGGGCGGCAGCCGGTCGCTAACGGTGGAACTGTCCGGGACGGATTTCAAATGCTGATGTTGATCCTCAATGTGGTCTATGTGCTGGTGGCGGTCGCGATGATCGCGCTGATCCTGATGCAGCGCGGCTCCGGCGCGGCGGCGGGCTCGGGCTTTGGCGCCGGTGCTTCGGGTACGGTGTTCGGCGCCCGTGGCGCGTCCAATTTCCTGTCCAAGTCCACCAAGTGGCTGGCCGTGGTGTTCTTCGGCATCAGTCTGTTCATGGCCTGGTACGCCAGCCATGGCGCGCGCCCGGCCGAGCAGGGGCTGGGCGTCATGTCCCAGGCCCAGGCGCCGGCTCCGGCCGCCCCGGCGGGCGAGCTGCAGTCCGTTCCGCAGGCCGCGGCCGCGGGCGAAGTGCCGCAGGCGGCGCCTGCGGCAAATAATCCGGCGCAGAGCGAAGAAAAGCCCGCCGAGGGCTCGCATAAAGACTGAAGACGGTTACAATACGCGCCGCACTGCAGAGCCGGTGCGCTGACGTAAGTAAGCCCAGGTGGCGGAATTGGTAGACGCACTACCTTGAGGTGGTAGCGACGCAAGTCGTAGGGGTTCGAGTCCCCTCTTGGGCACCATGAGTTTGTTATGCGGGTATGCGGGATGCGGCAGCTCCCGCCGAGGCAAGTCCCGTCAATCCCCATGCGCGGGCGCCTGCAGGTGCCCGGGCAGAGGCAAGAGAGAATCGCTGTGCTGGCCGAATATTTGCCGTCCCTGCTGTTTCTGATCGTCGCCACCGGCATCGGCGTCGCCCTGATGCTGATCGGTCGTTTCCTTGGCCCCCGCAGCCCCGACGAGCAGAAACTGTCGCCGTACGAGTGCGGCTTCGAGGCGTTCGAGAACGCGCGCATGAAGTTCGACGTGCGCTACTACCTCATCGCCATCCAGTTCATCGTCTTTGACCTGGAAATCATCTTCATCGTGCCCTGGACCCAGGTGTTCATGGAGCTGGGCGCCCGCTCGCTCGTCACCATGGGCCTGTTCGTGGGCATGCTGTTCCTCGGCTTTATCTACGTGTGGAAGAAGGGAGCGCTGGAATGGGAGTGATTCAGACTCTCGATGGCCTGATGAACAACCCCATCCCGGAAGGGCGGGTTGACGACATCCTCCGGCCCGAAGGCGACAATCCGCTGCTCGAGAAGGGTTACGTCACCACCAGCGTCGACGCCCTGCTGAACTGGGCGCGCACCGGCTCGATGTGGCCGATGACCTTCGGCCTGGCCTGCTGCGCGGTCGAGATGATGCACGCCGGCGCCTCGCGCCTGGACCTGGACCGTTATGGCGTGGTGTTCCGCCCGTCGCCGCGCCAGTCCGACGTGATGATCGTCGCCGGCACCCTGGTCAACAAGATGGCCCCGGCGCTGCGCAAGGTCTATGACCAGATGCCCGACCCGAAGTGGGTCATCTCGATGGGCAGCTGCGCCAACGGCGGTGGCTACTACCACTACTCGTACGCGGTGGTGCGTGGCTGCGACCGCGTGGTGCCGGTGGACGTGTACGTCCCGGGCTGCCCGCCGACCGCCGAGGCGCTGGTGTACGGCATCCTGCAGCTGCAGAAGAAGATCTGGCGCACCCAGACCATCGCCCGCTGATTCCCTTTCAAGTCAAGAGCACGCCAGCCCCCATGGCCCAGCAAGCACCTTCACTCATCGACCGACTTCGCGCGCGTTTCGCCGGTGCGCAGGTCTCCGTGGTCGAACCGCGCGGCGAAGTGACGCTGGAGGTTCCGTCGGCCGACTGGCATGCCGTGGCCGTCGCCCTGCGCGACGAGTTCGGCTTCGAGCACGCCACCGACCTGTGCGGCGTCGACTATCTCGGCTACGGCAGCGACGAGTGGGATACGTCCGACGTTTCCTCGCACGGCTTCAGCCGTGGTGTCGAAGGCAAGAGTGCCGGCCGCTTCGCCTGGGGTGAGTTCCCCAGCCACGAAACCGCCAATGGCGCGCAGCCCGACGCGCTGCCGAAGCAGCGCTTCGCCGTGGTCGTGCAGCTGCGTTCCTACCAGCACAACCAGCTGCTGCGCATGCGCTGCTTCGCCCCGGACGAGGCGCTGCCGGTGGTCGCGTCGCTGACCAGCGTATGGCCGGGCCTGAACTGGTTCGAGCGCGAGGCGTTCGACCTGTACGGGGTGATCTTCGAAGGCCACCCGGACCTGCGCCGCATCCTGACCGACTACGGTTTCGTCGGCCATCCGTTCCGCAAGGATTTCCCGCTGATCGGCAACGTCGAAGTGCGTTACGACGAAGAAAAGAAGCGCGTGGTCTACGAGCCGGTGACTTCGGTCGAGCCGCGCGTGGGCGTGCCGCGCGTGATCCGCGACGACGCCCGCTTCCAGACCGCCGAAGGCGAGCGCGCGCAGACGGAGGCAAGCAAGTGAGCGAGTTCCACCAGGCCACCGGGGCCTTTGCCAGCAATCCCGCCGAAGCCCGGCAGGAGATCCGCAACTACACCATGAACTTCGGCCCGCAGCATCCGGCCGCGCATGGCGTGCTGCGCCTGATCCTGGAGATGGACGGCGAGACCATCATGCGCGCCGACCCGCACGTGGGCCTGCTGCATCGCGCCACCGAGAAGCTGGCCGAGTCCAAGCCATTCAACCAGTCGATCGGCTACATGGATCGCCTGGACTACTGCTCGATGATGTGCAACGAGCACGCCTACGTGCGTGCGATCGAGACCCTGGCGGGTATCGAGGTGCCGGAACGCGCGCAGTACATCCGCACGATGTTCGACGAGATCACCCGCATCCTCAACCACCTGATGTGGCTGGGTTCGAACGGGCTCGACCTCGGTGCGATGGCGGTGATGCTGTATGCGTTCCGCGAGCGCGAAGAGCTGATGGACTGCTACGAGGCGGTGTCCGGCGCGCGCATGCACGCGGCCTACTACCGTCCGGGCGGCGTCTACCGCGACCTGCCGGACACGATGCCGAAGTACAAGGAATCGCGCTGGCACAAGGGCAATGCGCTCAAGCGCCTGAACGCGGCCCGCGAAGGCTCGCTGCTGGACTTCCTGGAGAACTTCACCAACGAGTTCCCCAAGCGCGTCGACGAGTACGAGACCCTGCTCACCGACAACCGCATCTGGAAGCAGCGCACCGTCGGCATCGGCGTGGTCAGCCCGGAGCACGCGCTGGCGTGGGGCATGACCGGCGCCATGCTGCGCGGCTCGGGCATCGCCTGGGACCTGCGCAAGAAGCAGCCGTACGCCAAGTACGACGCGGTCGATTTCGACATCCCGCTGGGCACCAACGGCGACTGCTACGACCGTTACCTGGTCCGCGTCGCCGAGATGCGCCAGTCCAACCGGATCATCCAGCAGTGCGTGCGCTGGCTGAAGGCCAACCCCGGCCCGGTCATGGTCCGCAATTTCAAGGTCGCCCCTCCGTCGCGTGCGGAGATGAAGGACGACATGGAAGCGCTGATCCACCACTTCAAGCTGTTCAGCGAAGGCTACTGCGTGCCGGCCGGCGAGACCTACGCCGCGGTCGAGGCGCCCAAGGGCGAGTTCGGCTGCTACCTGGTCTCCGACGGCGCCAACAAGCCGTTCCGCGTGCACCTGCGTGCGCCGGGCTTCGCCCACCTGTCCTCGATCGACTCGATCGTGCGCGGCCACATGCTGGCCGACGTGGTGGCGATGATCGGCACCTACGACCTCGTGTTCGGCGAGGTCGACCGGTAATGCCGGGCAAGCGCACAACGCCCGGTGCCAGCGCGGCCATGCTGCTGCAGGCACCGGTTTCCCAGGATCTGCTATTGGTTGAGGTCGGCCGATGAAGGCGACAGGTAATTTCGAGGCGGCGCGCGACGTCGACCCGATGGTGGTGTTGAGCGACAAGACCCGTGCTCACATCGATCACTGGCTGACGAAGTTCCCGCCGGAGCGCAAGCGCTCGGCGGTGCTGCAGGGCCTGCACGCCGCGCAGGAGCAGAACCAGGGCTGGCTGAGCGACGAACTGATCGCCGCGGTGGCCAAGTACCTGGACCTGCCGTTCGTGTGGGCCTACGAGGTCGCCACCTTCTATTCGATGTTCGAAACCCAGAAGGTCGGCCGCAACAACGTCGCCATCTGCACCAACATCAGCTGCTGGCTCAATGGCGCCGAGGACATCGTGCGCCATTGCGAGAAGAAGCTGGGCATCAAGCACGGCGAATCGACCCCGGACGGCCGCGTCTACCTCAAGCGCGAGGAAGAGTGCCTGGCCGGCTGCGCGGGCGCGCCGATGATGGTCATCAACGGTCACTACCACGAGCGCCTGACGCTGGACCAGGTCGACGCGCTGCTGGACGGGCTGGAGTAAGGCATGGCACACCACGAATCCAGGGGCCCGGTCGGTCCGGCGCCGCTTCCGCACAACGTGGTCTACACCACGCTGCACTACGACACCCCGTGGTCGTACGAAAACTACCTCAAGACCGGTGGTTACGCCGCGCTGCGCAAGATCCTCGAAGAGAAGATCGCGCCGGCCGACGTGATCGAGATGGTCAAGCAGTCCGGCCTGCGCGGCCGTGGCGGCGCGGGCTTCCCGACCGGCCTGAAGTGGTCGTTCATGCCCAAGGACGCACCGCAGAAGTACATCCTGTGCAACTCGGACGAGTCCGAGCCGGGCACCTGCAAGGACCGCGACATCCTGCGCTACAACCCGCACTCGGTGGTGGAGGGCATGGCCATCGCCTGCTACGCCACCGGCTCGACCGTGGGCTACAACTACCTGCGCGGCGAGTTCCACCACGAGCCGTTCGAGCACTTCGAGCAGGCCCTGGCCGATGCCTACAAGCATGGCTGGCTGGGCAAGAACGTGCTGGGCAGCGGCGTGGACATCGACATCTACGCGGCGCTGGGCGCCGGCGCCTACATCTGCGGCGAAGAGACCGCGCTGATGGAGTCGCTGGAAGGCAAGAAGGGCCAGCCGCGCTACAAGCCGCCGTTCCCGGCCAACTTCGGCCTGTACGGCAAGCCGTCGACGATCAACAACACCGAGACCTACGGCTCGGTGCCGGCGATCATCCGCAACGGCCCGGAGTGGTTCAAGGGCCTGAGCAAGACCGCCAACGGCGGCCCCAAGTGCTTCTCGGTGTCCGGCTGCGTACAGAAGGGCGGCAACTTCGAGGTGCCGCTGGGCACCACCTTCGACGAACTGCTGGAAATGGCCGGTGGCCTGCGCCCGGGCCGCAAGCTGAAGGGCGCGATTCCGGGCGGCGTGTCGATGCCGGTGCTGACCGCCGAGCAGCTCAAGGGCCTGCCGATGGACTACGACACCATCCGCGCGCTGGGCTCGGGCCTGGGCTCCGGTGCCATCGTGGTGCTGGACGACAGCGTGTGCTGCGTCAAGTTCGCCTGCCGCATCAGCCAGTTCTTCCACAAGGAATCCTGCGGCCAGTGCACCCCGTGCCGCGAGGGCACCGGCTGGATGCACCGCGTGCTGGAGCGCATCGTCGCCGGCAAGGCCACGATGGAAGACCTGCACCAGCTGCGCACCGTCGCCGGGCAGATCGAAGGCCACACCATCTGCGCCTTCGGCGAAGCGGCGGCATGGCCGATCCAGGGGTTCCTGCGCCAGTTCTGGGACGAATTCGAGTACTACATCGTCAACGGTCATTCGATGGTTGACGGCAAGAAGGTGGAGGCTGCTGCCGCATGAGCGCGCAACCTGTAAATCCGAGCGAGGCGCCGGTGGTGCCGGAAGGGCACGTCACCATCGAGATCGATGGGCAGACGCTGTTCGCGCCCAAGGGGTCGATGATCATCCAGGCCGCCGACAAGGCCGGCATCCCGATCCCGCGCTTCTGTTACCACGAGAAGCTGCCGATCGCGGCCAACTGCCGCATGTGCCTGGTCGACGTCGAGAAGTCGCCCAAGCCGTCGCCGGCATGTGCCACGCCGGTCATGGATGGCATGAAGATCCAGACCCGCAACGAGAAGGCGCTCAAGTACCAGCGTTCGGTCATGGAGTTCCTGCTGATCAACCACCCGCTGGACTGCCCGATCTGCGACCAGGGCGGCGAGTGCGAGCTGCAGGACGTGTCGCTGGGCTATGGCCGCTCTGTCAGCCGCTTCAACGAGCGCAAGCGCGTGGTGGCCGATGAGGACATGGGCCCGCTGGTCGCCACCGAGATGACCCGCTGCATCCAGTGCACCCGCTGCGTGCGTTTCACCGCGGAAATCGCCGGCACCTACGAGCTGGGCGGCATGTACCGTGGCGAGAACCTGCAGATCGGCACCTACGACGGCAAGCCGCTGACCACCGAGCTGTCCGGCAACGTGATCGACGTGTGCCCGGTGGGTGCGCTGACCAACAAGGTGTTCCAGTTCCGCGCCCGCCCGTGGGAGCTGACCGCGCGCGAATCGCTCGGCTATCACGACGCGATGGGCTCGAACCTGTTCCTGCACGTGCGTCGCGGCGAAGTGCTGCGCGCGGTGCCGCGTGACAACGAACTGGTCAACGAGTGCTGGCTGTCCGACCGCGACCGTTATTCGCACCAGGGCCTGTACGCCGCGGACCGCGCGCTCAAGCCGCTGCAGAAGGTCAACGGCGAGTGGAAGGAAGTGAGCTGGGCCGAAGGCCTGGCCGCCGCCCGCGAGATCCTGGACGGCAACCGTGGCGACGACCTCGGCGTGCTGGTGCACCCGTCGACCTCCAACGAGGAGGGCGCGCTGCTGGCCCGCCTGGCCGCTGGCCTGGGCTGCGCCAACATCGACCACCGCATCGACAACCGCGACTTCTCCGACGCCGCGTCCGCCGAAGTGTTCGGCGCCACGCTGGCCGAGATCGAAGGCGCCGACCGCATCGTGCTGCTGGGCAGCAACATCCGCCACGAGCTGCCGCTGCTGCACGCGCGCCTGCGCAAGGCGCAGACCAAGCATGGCGCGCAGGTGTTCGCGATCAATCCGGTCGACTTCGACTTCGCGTTCACCCTGGCCGGCAAGCAGATCGTCGCCCCGTCGAAGTTCGCCGACGCGCTGGCCAGTGCCGAGCTGCGTGCGGCGGTGCAGGGCGGTGGCAATACCGTGCTGATCGTCGGTGGCATCGCCGAGAACCATCCGCAGGCCGCCGCGATCCGTGCCGCCGCGCGCGAATTCGCCGCCGCTACCGGCGCCCGGCTGTGCCGCATCCCGCAGGGCGCCAATGCCGTCGGCCTGTCCCGCGCCGGCGTGTTGCCGGCCGGCAAGGACGTCGCCACGATGCTGGCGCAGCCGCGCAAGGCGTACGTGCTGTACGGCATCGAGCCGGGCCTGGACTTCGCCGACAGCGCCGCCGCGCGCAAGGCGCTGGCCGGTGCCGGGGTGGTGGCGTTCAGCCAGTTCGCCTGCGCGTCGACCCGCGACGTGGCCGACGTGATCCTGCCGATCGGCGCGCTGCCGGAAATCGACGCGACCCTGACCAACCTCGATGGCCGCGAGCAGCAGGCCCGTGCCGGCGGCAAGCTGCCGGGCGAGGCCCGCGAGGGCTGGCGCGTGCTGCGCGCCCTGGGCGGCGATCTGCAGCTGGCCGGTTTCGGCTTCACCGACCTGGCAGGCCTGCGTGCCGGCCTGCAGCCGGTGCAGGTGAAGGTGGCCGCGTCCGCGCAGCCGCAGGTGGCGGGCGAGGGCCTGGAAGTGGCGTCGACCGCCGCGATCTACCGCACCGACGCGGTGGTCCGCCGCGCCGCGGCGCTGCAGGCGCACCCGCTGAACAACGCGCCGCGCATCGTGCTCAACAGCGATGACGCCGCGCGCCTGCAGCTGGTGGAAGGGCAGATGGCCAAGGTCGGCACCGATGCCGGCAAGGCGACCCTGCCGGTCGTGGTCGACGCGCGCGTCGCCGCCGGTGCGGTCTGGATTGAATCGGGCCACGGCGCCACCGCGCCGCTGGGCGCCGCTCGGGTAACGGTGGTGGCTGCATGAACGAGTTGCTGTTGAACGCGGTCGATCCGCTGCACCAGTGGTTGCTGGCGCTGGGCGACATCGGCATCGTGCTGTGGACGGTGCTGAAGATCCTGGTGATCGCCATGCCGATCATCGTGTCGGTAGCGTTCTACGTGTTGTGGGAGCGCAAGCTGATCGGCTGGATGCATGTCCGCCACGGGCCGATGTACGTCGGCCTCGGTGGCCTGCTGCAGGCCTTCGCCGACGTCACCAAGCTGCTGTTCAAGGAAATCGTGCGCCCGGCCAACGCGCACAAGGCGATGTACGTGCTGGCGCCGCTGATCGTGCTGGCGCCATCGTTCGCCGCCTGGTCGGTGGTGCCGTTCGACTACAAGCTGGTGCTGTCCAACGCCAACGTCGGCCTGCTGTACCTGCTGGCGATGACCTCGCTGGGCATCTACGGCGTGATCCTGGCCGGCTGGGCGTCCAACTCCAAGTACGCCTTCCTCGGCGCGATGCGTTCGGCCGCGCAGATGGTCAGCTACGAGATCGCCATGGGCTTCGCGCTGGTCGGGGTGATGATCGCCGCCGGCAGCCTGAACCTGACCGAGATCGTGCTGGCGCAGAAGGGCAGCTCGGGCCTGTTCGACTGGTTCCTGCTGCCGCTGCTGCCGCTGTTCGTCGTGTACTGGGTGTCCGGCGTGGCCGAGACCAACCGCGCCCCGTTCGACGTGGTGGAAGGCGAGTCGGAAATCGTCGCCGGCCACATGGTCGAATATTCCGGCGGTGCGTTCGCGCTGTTCTTCCTGGCCGAGTACGCCAACATGATCCTGATCAGCTTCCTGATCTCGATCTTCTTCCTGGGCGGCTGGCTGAGCCCGATCCAGGGCTGGGTCACGGCGGACGTGTCGCCGTGGGTCGACTGGATCTGGAACGGTGGCTGGCCGTGGCTGCTGGCCAAGGTGTTCTTCTTCGCCAGTTCCTACATCTGGTTCCGCGCCACGTTCCCGCGCTTCCGCTACGACCAGATCATGCGTCTGGGCTGGAAGGTGTTCATCCCGTTGACCATCGCGTGGATCGCGGTGACCGCACTACTCGTGTTCTACGGCGTGATCCAGAGAGGCGTTTGATTCATGAAAAAGATCACCCACTATTTCAAGAGCCTGCTGCTGCTGGAGCTCGTCTCCGGCATGTGGCTGACGCTGAAGTACGCGTTCAAGCCCAAGTACACCGTGCTGTACCCGATGGAGAAGTTCCCGCAGTCGCCGCGTTTCCGCGGCCTGCACGCGCTGCGCCGCTACCCGAACGGCGAGGAACGCTGCATCGCCTGCAAGCTGTGCGAAGCGGTGTGCCCGGCGCTGGCCATCACCATCGACTCGGCCAAGCGCGAGGACGGTACCCGCCGCACCACGCGTTACGAGATCGACCTGTTCAAGTGCATCTTCTGCGGTTTCTGCGAGGAGAGCTGCCCGGTGGATTCGATCGTGGAAACCCACATCCTCGAGTACCACTTCGAGAACCGTGGCGAGAACATCGTCACCAAGCCGCAGCTGCTGGCCATCGGTGATCGGCTGGAAGCCGAGATCGCCGAACGCCGCGCCGCCGACGCCGCCTTCCGCTGAGGACCGAAAGATGGATTGGGTAAATATCGCCTTCTGGTTCTTCTCGGTCGTGGCGGGGCTGTCGGCCCTGTCGGTGATCAGCGTGCGCAACCCGGTGTATGCCGTGCTGTGCCTGATCCTGACCTTCTTCTCCGTCGCCTGCGTCTGGCTGCTGGTCGGCGCCGAGTTCCTCGGCGTTACCCTGGTGCTGGTGTACGTCGGCGCGGTGATGGTGCTGTTCCTGTTCGTGGTGATGATGCTGGACGTCGAAACCGACAGCCTGCGCGAGGGCTGGGTGCGCTACCTGCCGGTCGGGCTGGTGGTGGCGGTGGTGATGCTGCTGCAGATGCTGACCCTGATCGGCATCAAGGCCCGTGCGGCCGCCCCGTTCCCGGCGGACAACGCCGCCGCCGCGGCCGCCGACAGCTCCAACATCACCTGGCTGGCGCGCAGCCTGTTCACCGAGTACCTGCTGCCGTTCGAGTTCGCCGCGGTGATCCTGACCGTGGCGGTGATCGCCGCGGTGATGCTGACCCTGCGCCGCCGCACCGGCGTGAAGACGCAGAATCCCTCGGAGCAGACCCGTGTCCGCGCCAGCGACCGCCTGCGCATCGTGAAGATGGCGGCCGAGAAGCCGGTGCCGCTGACCGATACCCTGCACAACGAAGGCGGCGAGGAGGCCAAGCCATGATTTCCCTGGGCCACATGCTCGCGCTCGGCGCGGTGATGTTCTGCATCTCCGTCGCCGGCATCTTCCTCAACCGCAAGAACATCATCGTGCTGCTGATGTCGATCGAGTTGATGCTGCTGTCGGTGAACATCAACTTCGTCGCCTTCTCGCGGCAGCTCGGCGACACCGCCGGCCAGCTGTTCGTGTTCTTCATCCTGACCGTGGCCGCGGCGGAAGCCGCCATCGGCCTCGCGATCCTGGTGACCCTGTTCCGTACCCGCCACACCATCAACGTTGGCGAAGTCGATTCGTTGAAGGGCTGACCCACAGATGGAAATCACTCTCTCCAAGAGTCTGTTGATCGCAGTGGTGCTCGCACCGCTGTTCGGCAGCATCATCGCCGGCCTGTTCGGTCGCCAGGTGGGGCGCAAGGGCGCCCAGTACGCCACCATCCTGGGCGTGGCGGTCAGCTGCGCACTGTCGCTGCATACCCTGTACCAGCTGCTGTGGGGCGGGGCGCAGCCGTTCAACCAGAACATCTACACCTTCTTCGAAGTCGGCCAGTACGCCGCGCATGTCGGTTTCATGGTCGACCGCCTGACCGCGATGATGATGGTGGTGGTGACCTTCGTGTCGCTGCTGGTGCACATCTACTCGATCGGCTACATGGCCGATGACGATGGCTACCAGCGCTTCTTCAGCTATATCTCGCTGTTCACCTTCTCGATGCTCACCCTGGTGATGAGCAACAACTTCCTGCAGCTGTTCTTCGGCTGGGAAGCGGTGGGCCTGGTGTCGTACCTGCTGATCGGTTTCTACTTCAAGAAGCCCAGCGCGATCTTCGCCAACATGAAGGCGTTCCTGGTCAACCGCGTGGGCGACTTCGGCTTCCTGCTCGGTATCGCCGGCGTACTGTGGGTGTTCGGCACCCTGGACTACGCCACCGTGTTCGCCAATGCGCCGCTGCTGAACGACCCCAATGCGCTGATCCAGGTGTGGTCGGGTTCGATCAACCTGTTCGGCCATCCGGTGCAGGTGCTGAGCGAGCCGGTGATCTGGTCGATCGCCACCCTGATCTGCATCTGCCTGTTCATCGGTGCGATGGGCAAGTCGGCGCAGGTGCCGCTGCACGTGTGGCTGCCCGATTCGATGGAAGGCCCGACCCCGATCTCGGCGCTGATCCATGCTGCGACCATGGTCACCGCCGGCATCTTCATGGTGACCCGCATGTCGCCGCTGTTCGAGCTGTCGCAGACCGCGCTGAACTTCGTGCTGTTCATCGGCGCCACCACGGCCTTCTTCACCGGCCTGATCGGCATCGTGCAGAACGACATCAAGCGCGTGGTCGCCTACTCGACGCTGTCGCAGCTGGGCTACATGACCGTCGCCCTGGGTGTGTCGGCCTATTCGGGCGCGGTGTTCCACCTGATGACCCACGCCTTCTTCAAGGCGCTGCTGTTCCTGGGTGCCGGCTCGGTCATCATCGGCATGCACCACGAGCAGAACATGATGAAGATGGGCGGCCTGCGCAAGTACATGCCGATCACCCACATCACCATGTGGATCGGCACCCTGGCGCTGGTGGGCACGCCGTTCTTCGCCGGCTTCTACTCGAAGGACACCATCATCGAGGCGGCCGCGCTGCATGCCCACACCTCGGACAACTGGGTGGCGACCTACGGCTACTGGGCGGTGCTGGGCGGCGTGATCGTCACCAGCTTCTACAGCTTCCGCCTGCTGTTCCTGACCTTCTTCGGCAAGGAACGCTTCCGTGACGCGCATGACGACCACGGCCACGACGCCCACCACCATGGCGACGCGCATGGCCACGGCGCGCACGAGCCGCACGAGTCGCCGTGGGTGGTGACCCTGCCGCTGATCCTGCTGGCGATCCCGTCCATCCTGATCGGCTTCTTCACCATCGGCCCGATGCTGTTCGGCACCGGCTGGGACGGCCACGCCGCCGCCACCGGGATCCCCGGCCAGACCCTGTCGTTCTTCACCGGCATCGTCGATTTCTACGATCCGGCGCGCGACACCATCGCCGCGGTGGGCAGGGAGTTCTGGCACGGCTCGGTGGCCTACGCCCTGCACGGCATGATGATGCCGGCGTTCTGGCTGACGGTGGCCGGTTTCATCCTGGCCTGGGTGTTCTACATCTGGAAGCCCGAGCTGGCAGGCAAGTCCCGCAAGGCCCTGGCGCCGGTGGTATCGGTGCTGGAGAACAAGTACGGCTTCGACAAGCTGTGGATCGATGGTTTCGCCGGTGGCAGCGTCAAGCTTGGCAAGGCCGCCCGTGCCGTGGACAGCAACGTGGTGGATGGTGTGGTCAACGGCGCGGCCCGCGTGGTCGAGCTTGCCGCCAACCTGCTGCGCCGCACCCAATCCGGTTTCCTCTACCACTACGCCTTCGTGATGATCATCGGCCTGATCGCCCTGCTGGGCCTGCTGATGCATTTCTCGCGTTGACCTGTACGGAATAAGAAGACGTGTCGAACTGGCCCCTACTCAGTATCCTCATCTGGCTGCCGATCCTCGGCGGTGCGTTGATTCTTGCCGTGCGCAACGCCCAGGCTGCCCGCTGGGCGTCCCTGGCGGTGGCACTGCTCACCTTCCTGTTGAGCCTCGGCCTGCTCACCGGCTATGACCGCACCGCCGCCGAGGTGATGCAGTTCGTCGAGCAGCATCCGTGGATTCCTGCCTACGGCATCGGCTACAACCTGGCGGTGGACGGCATCGCCATCGCGCTGGTGCTGCTGACCACCCTGGTGGGCGTGCTGGCGCTGGTCGGCGCCTGGGGCGTGATCGACAAGCGCGTCAACCAGTACGTGGCCGCCTTCCTGATCCTGGAAGGCGTGACGGTGGGCATCTTCGCCGCCACCGACGCGATGCTGTTCTACGTGTTCTTCGAAGCCATGCTGATCCCGATGTTCCTGATCATCGGTGTCTGGGGTGGCCCGCGCCGCATCTATGCCGCGCTGAAGTTCTTCCTGTACACCTTCCTCGGCTCGGTGCTGATGCTGGTGGCGCTGATCTACCTGTACATCAAGGGCGGCAGCTTCCAGCTGGCCGACCTGTACCAGCTGCAGCTGTCGGCCAGGGAGCAGACCTGGGTGTTCTTCGCGTTCCTGATCGCCTTCGCGGTCAAGGTGCCGATGTTCCCGGTGCACACCTGGCTGCCGGACGCCCACGTGGAAGCGCCGACCGCCGGTTCGGTGATCCTGGCGGCGATCGCGCTGAAGATCGGCGGCTACGGCTTCCTGCGCTTCAACCTGCCGATCGTGCCCGATGCCAGCCACGAGTGGGCCTGGCTGGTGATCGCGCTGTCGCTGGTGGCGGTGATCTACGTCGGCCTGGTGGCGCTGGTGCAGGACGACATGAAGAAGCTGGTGGCCTATTCCTCGGTCGCGCACATGGGCTTCGTGACCCTGGGCACGTTCACCGCGCTGTGGCTGGTGCGCGAGGCCGGCAACGCCGATGCCGCCCGCCTCGGCCTGCAGGGTGCGATGGTGCAGATGGTCTCGCACGGTTTCGTGTCCGGCGCGATGTTCTCCTGCATCGGCGTGCTCTACGACCGCCTGCACACCCGTCGCATCGCCGACTACGGCGGCGTGGCCAACGTGATGCCGTGGTTCGCCGCATTCGCGCTGCTGTTCTTCATGGCCAACTCCGGCCTGCCGGGCACCAGTGGTTTCGTCGGCGAGTTCATGGTGGTGCTGGCCAGCTTCCAGTGGGAGCCGCTGGTGGCGCTGGCTGCGGCCACCACGCTGATCATCGGCGCGGCGTATTCGCTGTGGCTGTACAAGCGCGTGTTCTTCGGCGAGGTGGGCAACGCCCACGTGGCCGAGATGAAGGACATCAACGGGCGCGAATGGCTGGTGCTGGGTGTGTTCGCGGTCGGTACGCTGGCGCTTGGCGTGTATCCGCGTCCGCTGACCGAACTGATGGAGCCCTCCATCGCCAAGCTGGCGATGCAGATCGCATCGAGCAAGCTGCTGTAAGCGGCCCCGTCGAGAGTATTGATTCCAGGATTTGATGATGACAACGCCGACGCTACTGCCGTTGACCGCCGCCGACCTCCCGCCGTTGCTGCCAGAACTGGTGGTGATCGGCGGGGCCTTCGCCCTGCTGATCCTCGACCTGTTCATCAGCAACCGCCACAAGGTCTGGACCCACTTCCTGTCGGTCGCCATCCTTGCCGTTGCTTTCGCCATGCTGCTTGGCGGCGTGGGCGGGCAGGGCGAGGTGTTCCATGGCATGTTCATCCGCGACAACGCCGCCGACGTCATGAAGACGGTGGTGGTACTGGTCAGCGGCCTGACCCTGATCTATGGCTGGAGCTACCTGCGCGAGCGCAACCTGTACCAGGGCGAGATCGCGGTGCTGGTGCTGTTCGCCACCGCGGGCATGATGCTGCTGGTCTCCGCCGGCAGCCTGCTGATGGTCTACCTGGGGCTGGAGCTGCTGGCGCTGTGTTCCTATGCGCTGGTGGCCAGCAACCGCGACAACAAGCTGGCCGCCGAAGCGGGCATGAAGTACATCGTGCTCGGCTCGCTGGCCTCTGGCCTGCTGCTGTACGGCATGTCGCTGGTGTATGGCGCCACCGGTTCGCTGCACCTGGACGTGATCCATGCCGCCGCCACCCAGTCGGACGAGCGTGTGCTGCTGCTGACCGGCGCGGTGTTCATGGTCGCCGGCGTCGCCTTCAAGCTGGGTGCCGCGCCGTTCCACATGTGGCTGCCGGACGTCTACCAGGGTGCGCCGGCGCCGATCGCGCTGTTCATCAGTTCGGCCCCGAAGCTGGCGGCGTTCGGCATGGCCTATCGCCTGCTCGAAGCCGGCGTCGGCCCGTTGTCGAGCGAGCTGCAGTACGTGCTCGCCGGCCTTGCTGCGCTGTCGCTGGTGGTGGGTAACCTGATGGCCATCGCCCAGGTCAACCTCAAGCGCATGCTGGCCTATTCGACGGTCTCGCACATCGGCTTCCTGCTGATGGGCGTGGCCGGCGGCGGCGCCGCCGGCTATTCGTCGGCGATGTTCTACGCCGTGGCCTACGCGATCATGTCCACCGCCGCTTTCGGCGTGATCGTCGCGCTGTCGCGCTCGGGCTTCGAGGCCGAGAGCATCGACGACTTCAAGGGCCTGAATGCGCGCAATCCGTGGATGGCCGGGCTCATGCTGTGCGCCATGTTCTCGTTGGCCGGCATCCCGCCGTTCCTGGGCTTCTGGGCCAAGCTGGCGGTGCTGGGCGCGGCGGTCAACGGTGGCCTGCTGTGGCTTGTGATCCTGGGCGTGATCAGCGCGGTGGTGGGCTGCTTCTACTACCTGCGCGTGGTCAAGGTCATGTACTTCGACGAGCCGGTGGGCGAGCCGCTGCCGCGCAACAATGACCGTCTCCTGGGCATCGTGCTGGGCGTGAACTGCGTGGCGCTGCTGGTGCTGCCGGTGGCCTTGGGGCCGCTGCTGGCCTGGATGCGCAACGCATTTGCTCATTTGTCATAAAAAGCGATACAAAACGGCGCGATTCATGTAATATGCGCGCACTGAGTTGAGGGCGGTACCGGCAAGCCGGTATCGCCGGGCCATCGCAGGATGGTCAGCCGGAACGTGGAGCGTTCCGGGTTTCAGCGGAATCCCCGGATCCCCTGAAACAATGAAGTAAAAAAGACTTGCGGTAACGGTCCAATTACTTCATAATTCCGCTTCTGCTGCGGGGTGGAGCAGTCTGGCAGCTCGTCGGGCTCATAACCCGAAGGTCGCAGGTTCAAATCCTGCCCCCGCTACCAGTTCCGGCCTTCTTCAACATCTGTTGTGGAAGGCTGAATCTGGGCTCGCAGGAACGATTGCTTCCGTTCCTGCAACCGGAATCCAGTCACCGGATTCATACCGGACAAAGGGCCCAGTCGGGCCCTTTGTTGTTTCCGCAAAACGAAAAGTCCGGCCGGTTCTTCCCGTTTCCCATTACCCAAATCAAGGCAGGCTGTGAGCGACAAGGCTACTGAAATCGCGAATCTGCTGGGCCCCACCGTGCAGGCGTTGGGCCTGGATCTGCTGGGCGCCGAGTATCTGCCGGCGCCGGGCGGCGCCACGCTGCGTCTGTACATCGACGTGCCGCTGGCCGAGCAGCCCGAACGCGTGGTCAACATCGACGACTGCGAGCGGGTGAGCCGCGAGGTCTCCGCGCAGCTGGACGTCGAGGATCCGATCAGCGGCAACTACACGCTGGAGGTGTCTTCGCCGGGCGTGGACCGGCCGCTGTTCACCCTGGAGCAGTTCGAGCGCCACCTGGGCGAGTCGGCCAAGGTCGGGCTGAAGCTGCCGCAGGAGAACCGGCGCCGCCTGCAGGGCGAGATCGCCGCGGTGGATGCCGATGCCGGCACCGTGACCTTCGTGGTCGATGGCAAGCCGTTCGTGGCGGCTTTCGACAATATCGACAAGGCGCGCATCATTCCGGACTGGGCCGCGCTTGGCCTGGCTCCGACCAAACCGACCGGCCCGGCCCCCAGGCAGGGGAGCGCGGCCAGGAACAAATCCAATAACGAAACCGCGGCCCGCAAGCCGCGCGCGGAGTAAGCCGATGAGCAAGGAACTTCTGCTGGTAGTCGACGCGGTCGCCAATGAGAAAGGCGTGCCGCGCGAAGTGATCTTCGATGCGATCGAGGCGGCGCTCGCCTCCGCGGCCAAGAAGCGCTATGTGGACCAGGACGTGCTCGCGCGCGTTTCGATCGACCACAAGGACGGCAGCTACGAGACTTTCCGCCGCTGGGAAGTCGTGGCCGACGACGTGGTGATGGAGTCGCCGGACCGCCAGATCCGCCTGATGGACGCGATCGAGGAGGCCGACGGCGTCGAGGTCGGCGACTATATCGAGGAGCAGATCGAGAACCCGGACTTCGGGCGCATCGCCGCGCAGGCCGCCAAGCAGGTGATCGTGCAGCGCGTGCGCGAGGCCGAGCGCCAGCAGGTCGTGGACGCGTGGAAGGACCGTGTCGGCGAGCTGGTGACCGGCGTGGTCAAGCGTGCCGAGCGCGGCAACATCTACGTCGACCTGGGCGGCAACGCCGAGGCGTTCATCCCCAAGGACAAGGGCATTCCGCGCGACGTGCTGCGCGCCGGCGACCGCGTGCGCGGTTACCTGGCCGAGGTGCGTTCGGAGCCGCGCGGCCCGCAGCTGTTCATCAGCCGCGCCGCTCCCGAGTTCATGATCGAGCTGTTCAAGCTGGAAGTGCCGGAAGTCGGCCAGGGGCTGGTCGAGATCAAGGCCTGCGCCCGCGACCCGGGTGACCGCGCCAAGATCGCGGTCATCGCCCACGACAGCCGCACCGATCCGATCGGCGCCTGCATCGGCATGCGCGGTTCGCGCGTGCAGGCGGTGAGCAACGAGCTCAACGGCGAGCGCGTGGACATCGTGCTGTGGAACGAGAACCCGGCCAATTTCGTCATCAACGCGATGGCGCCGGCCGAGGTGCAGTCCATCATCGTCGATGAGGAGAAGCACTCGATGGACCTGGCCGTGGCCGAAGAGCGCCTGGCCCAGGCGATCGGCAAGGGCGGCCAGAACGTGCGCCTGGCCAGCCGCCTGACCGGCTGGCAGCTCAACGTCATGACCCAGGACCAGGTCGCCGCCAAGTCGGAGGCCGAGCAGGCCGTCGCCCGCCAGCTGTTCATGGACAAGCTGGAAGTGGACGAGGAAATCGCCGGCATCCTGGTCAGCGAGGGCTTCAGCACCGTCGAGGAAATCGCCTACGTGCCGATCGGCGAGCTGCTGGCGGTGGAGGGCTTCGACGAGGACATCGTCGAGGAACTGCGCGCCCGTGCCCGCGACGCACTGCTCAACGAGGCGCTGGCGGTGGAAGAGGGCGCCGAGGAAGGCGTGCCGGCGGCGGACCTGCTGGCGCTGCCGGGCATGGACGAGGCCACGGCCTATGCGCTGGCCGGGAACGGCGTGCGCACCAGCGAGGACCTGTCGGACCTGGCGGCCGACGAAGTCCTGGAGTTCGGCATCGAGGGCATGGACCTGGAGCGCGCCGCGGCGCTGGTCCTGGCAGCCCGCGCCGAGGAGATCGCCCGTCTGGAGCGCGGCGAATGAGCCAGCGATGAACAGGGCCCTGAGCCGCTCAGGGCGTAGACTCCGCGCTGCCTTCGTCCGTATCGAGGGGGCGCCAACAAGATCATAGGATCCGAATGTCGCAGCAAACCACCATCCGCAAGCTCGCCCAACTGGTCAACACGCCGGTGGAGAAACTGCTGGAACAGCTGGCCCAGGCCGGCATGAAGTTCAGCGGTCCCGACCAGGTCGTGACCAGCGCCGAGAAAGTGAAGCTGCTCGGTTTCCTTCGCCGTTCCCACGGCAAGGACGAGCAGGTCGCCGACGAGGCTGACGCCGCGCCGAAGAAGATCACCCTGAGCCGCCGTACGCAGCAGGAAGTGACCGTCAACGCCGGCCGCAGCAAGACCACGGTCAACGTCGAGGTGCGCCAGAAGCGTACCTACGTCAAGCCGGCCGCCGGCGCGCCGATGGATGCGGATGCCGAGCGCGCCGAGATCCTGCGCAAGCTCGAGGAGTCGCGCCAGCGCAATCTCGAGGAGCAGCGCATGCTCGCCGAGAAGGACCGCGCGCGCGCCGAGCAGATCGCCCAGCAGAAGGCGGCCGAAGAGGCCGAACGACTGCGTGCCGAGGCCGAGCGCAAGGCCGCCGAGGAGGCCGCGCAGGCCGCCAAGGCACCGCCGCGCGCCGCCGAGGACGAGGATGACGAGCCGGTGGTGAAGAACGTGCGCCATGCGCCTTCGCCGAGCCGTCCGCACGCCGTGCGCGACGATCGCGCCGCGCATGCCAAGCCGGGCAGCAAGGCGCGTGGCCCGCAGTCGTCCGACGACAATGGCGGCAACCGCTTCGGCGGCCAGCTGCACCTGTCGCCGTCCGACCGCGCGCGCCGCGGCGGCAACAACAGCAATTCCCGCGGCCGTCCGGGCGCGCGCGCGCCGCAGGGCCGCCGTGGCGCCGAGCAGTCGCGCGGCGGTGGTGGCAACCATGGCTTCGAGCGTCCGACCGCGCCGGTCGTGCGCGAGGTCGCCATCGGCGACACCATCACCGTGGCCGACCTGGCGCAGAAGCTCGCGCTGAAGGGCGGCGAGGTGGTCAAGGCGCTGTTCAAGATGGGCGTGATGGCCACCATCACCCAGTCCATCGACCATGACACCGCGGCGCTGGTGACCGAGGAGCTCGGGCACAAGGCGGTACGTGCCGGCAACAACGATGCCGAGGACGCGCTGCTGGCCATCACCGATGCCGACCAGGGCGACGCCGTGCCGCGTCCGCCGGTGGTCACCATCATGGGCCACGTTGACCACGGCAAGACCTCGCTGCTGGATTACATCCGCCGCACCAAGGTCGCCAACGGCGAAGCCGGCGGCATCACCCAGCACATCGGCGCGTACCACGTGGAAACGCCCAAGGGCGTCATCAGCTTCCTCGACACCCCCGGCCATGCCGCGTTCACCTCGATGCGTGCCCGCGGTGCGCAGCTGACCGACGTGGTGGTGGTGGTGGTGGCGGCCGACGACGGCGTCATGCCGCAGACCCGCGAAGCCATCCAGCACGCCCGCGCGGCCAACGCGCCGATCGTGGTGGCGATCAACAAGATCGACAAGTCGTCCGCCGATCCGATGCGGGTCAAGAACGAACTGCTCGCCGAGCAGGTCGTGGCCGAGGACTTCGGTGGCGACACCCAGATGGTGGAGATCTCGGCCAAGACCGGCCAGGGCATCGACGACCTGCTGGATGCGATTTCGCTGCAGGCCGAAGTGCTGGAGCTGAAGGCCGTGGCCGAAGGCCGCGCCAGCGGTGTGGTCATCGAATCCTCGCTGGACAAGGGCCGTGGCCCGGTCGCGACGGTGCTGGTGCAGCAGGGTCAGCTCAAGAAGGGCGACTACCTGGTGTGCGGCATCCAGTACGGCCGCGTGCGTGCGCTGTTCGACGAGACCGGCCGCCAGGTGGCCGAGGCCGGCCCGTCGATCCCGGTGCAGGTGCTGGGCCTGTCCGGCGTGCCGGATGCCGGCGACGACTTCGTGGTCGTCGACGACGAGCGCCTGGCCAAGGACGTGGCGCAGCAGCGCGAGACCAAGCGTCGCGAGTCGCGCCTGGTCGCCAGTGCTGGCAGCCGCATGGAAGACATCATGGCGCAGATGGGCAAGGGCGAAGGCCAGCAGGTTCTGAACCTGCTGATCAAGGCCGACGTCCAGGGTTCGGTGCAGGCGCTGAGCCAGTCGCTGGTGGGGCTGTCCAACGACGAGATCCGGATCAACGTGATCCACTCCGGCGTGGGCGGCATCACCGAATCGGACGCCAACTCGGCGGTGGCCTCCAAGGCCACGGTCATCGGCTTCAACGTGCGTGCGGACGCTTCGGCCCGTCGCATCATCGAATCCAACGGCGTCGACCTGCGCTACTTCTCGATCATCTATGACGTGATCGACCAGGTGAAGCAGGTGGCTTCGGGCCTGCTGGGCGTGGAAATCCGCGAAGAGATCATCGGTATCGCCGAGGTCCGCGACGTGTTCCGCAGCTCCAAGTTCGGCGCGGTCGCCGGCTGCATGGTGGTCGAGGGTGTGGTCAAGCGGAACAAGCCGATCCGCGTGCTGCGCGACAGCGTGGTGGTGTTCGAGGGCGAACTGGAATCGCTGCGCCGCTTCAAGGAGAACGTGGACGAGGTCCGCAACGGTACCGAGTGTGGTATCGGCGTGAAGGCCTACAACGACGTCAAGGCGGGCGACCAGATCGAGTGCTTCGAGCGCATCGAAGTGCCGCGCACCCTGTAATGACGCCGTACCGGCCGGCCCGCGCGACGCGGGCCGGCCGCGTTTTCCCCGCAACAATCAGACGAGCGAGATTCCGTGCCCAAGACTTTCCACCGTACCGACCGAGTTTCCGCGCAGATCCGCCGTGATCTGGGCACGCTGGTGCATGCCGCCGTGCGCGAGCATGGCCTGCCATCGGTCAGTGTCTCGGACGTGGAGGTCACCCGCGACATGGCCCATGCCAAGGTGTTCGTCACCGCGCTGATGCCGGAGCGTTCGGTCGAGGCGGTCAAGGGCCTGCGCGAACTGGCCGGCGAGCTGCGCATGGGCCTGGCCCGGGCGATGAAGCTGCGCCACGTGCCGGAGCTGCATTTCCATTACGACGATTCGGTGGACCGCGGCGAACGCATCGACAACCTGCTGCGCGACCTGCCGGATGTGCAGTCGGCGCAGCCCGGCACCGATGGCGAGGAAGGCGAGAAGGCCTGAGCGTTCGAGCGTGTGTCTTCTCCTGCCGGGAAATGTTCCCCCGCAGGGTGGATGCGAGCGGAGCGGGCGGGGGCGGGCCGCGGTGTTTCGCGGCCGCGGCAGCCCATGGCGCAAGCGGCTGGTTCCGCTCACGCGCAAGGAGCGGGTTACCTTTCTTCGCCCGTGCAGACACAGGTTGTCCAGAGCGGCGCTCTGCCATTGCTGGCTGGCAAGCACGCCCTGCCAGCGCGCCCGGCGTGTTGCGCGCCACGGGCCGCTGCGCCGATGGGATTGCCGGCCGGGACATCCGTGTCTCTTCCAGAACCGGCGCCATCCCTGCGTGCCGGCCAGCGGGTTTGTCCGCGGCTGGGCCGCTGTGGAAGGACGCCCCAAGATCCAAGGCCGCAAGGCCACTGCAACCGCAGCAACAAGGCAGACCGAGGCAGAACTAATGCGTCCCCGTATCCAATTCCGCCGCCTGGATGGCATCGTCCTGCTCGACAAGCCTGCCGGCATGAGCTCCAACAACGCGCTGCAGGTGGCACGGCGGCTGTTCCGTGCCGAGAAGGGCGGGCATACCGGCAGTCTCGACCCGCTGGCCACCGGGCTGCTGCCGTTGTGCTTCGGCGAGGCGACCAAGATCGCCGGCCTGCTGCTGGGCTCGGCCAAGGCCTATGACGCGCAGATCGCGCTGGGCACGACCACCGATACCGACGATGCCGACGGTGCGGTGTTGCGGCAGCGTCCGGTCCCGGCGCTCGACCCGCAGGCGCTGCACCAGGCACTGGCGCCGCTGACCGGGCACATCCGCCAGCGCGCCCCGATGTACTCGGCGCTGAAGCAGGGCGGCGAGCCGCTGTATGTGAAGGCGCGTCGCGGCGAGGCCATCGAAGCGCCCGAACGCGAGGTCCACGTACAGGCGATCGAGGTCCTGGACCAGCAACCTGAATGGCTGCGGCTGCGGGTGACCTGCGGCTCGGGCACCTATATCCGCAGCATCGCCCGCGACCTGGGCGAAGCGTTGGGCTGCGGTGCCCACATCACCGCACTGCGGCGGCTGTGGGTGGAGCCGTTCCTGGCGCCGCGCATGATCGGCCTGGACGCACTGCGCGAGCTGGCCGAAGCCGGTGACGACGCGGCGCTGCTGGAATGGCTGCTGCCGCTGGAGGCGGGGCTGGGCCATTTCGGCCGGGTCGAGCTGGATGCCCTGCGCGCGCAGCGCTTCTGCATGGGCCAGCGCCTGCGGGATCCGGCGTGGCCGCGCGGACAGGTGGCGGTGTTCGCCGACGACGGCAAGGCCCTTGGGCTGGGGCAGGTGGATGCGGCCGGCATGCTGGCGCCGCAGCGCCGTTTCAACCTCTGACCCGCCGCGCCCGGCAGGGGCGCCGATACAGGTTGCGCCTTGTGGCCGCAGGCGCGGATCGTTACAATTCTGCGGCCCTTTGCCGGGCACCGGTCCGCCGTCGGCGGGCCGCCTTCCTTAAACGGCGAGCTGCGCGGTGCGTCATCAGCACGTTCCTGCCGGCCACGCATCCAGAGAAAACATCATGTCGATCGACACCCAGAAAGTTATTGAAGACAACAAGCGCGGCGCCAACGACACCGGTTCGCCGGAAGTCCAGGTGGCCCTGCTGACCGCCCGCATCGAGCAGCTGACCGAACACTTCAAGGTCCACAAGAAGGACCACCACAGCCGCCGCGGCCTGCTGCAGCTGGTCAACCGCCGCCGCAGCCTGCTCGACTACCTGAAGAAGAAGGACGTCGAGCGCTACAAGGGCCTGATCGAAAAGCTTGGCCTGCGTCGCTAAGCAACAATCCCCCCGCGGCGCAGCGATGCGCCGCGGTTTTGTTTTTGCAGTTCAGCAACATCTCCAGGGCCGGAACTCCGGCCGCCCGCCGGTGACAAGGGTCGCCGACGGTCCATTCGCAGACAGCATCCCCAAGGACACCCTCCGTGGCAAAAATCACCAAAACCTTCCAGTACGGCAAGCACACCGTCACGCTTGAGACCGGCGAAGTCGCCCGCCAGGCCAGCGGCGCCGTCATCGTCAAGATGGACGACACCGTGCTGCTGGTCACTGCCGTCGCCGCCAAGAGCGCGCGCGAAGGCCAGGACTTCTTCCCGCTGACCGTTGATTACCAGGAAAAGTTCTACGCCGGTGGCCGCATCCCGGGTGGCTTCTTCAAGCGCGAAGGCCGCGCCACGGAGAAGGAAACGCTGATCTCGCGCCTGATCGACCGTCCGATCCGCCCGCTGTTCCCGGAAGACTACAAGAACGAAGTGCAGATCATCGCCACGGTGATGTCGCTGAACCCGGAAGTGGACGGTGACATCCCGGCCCTGATCGGTGCCTCGGCGGCGCTGGCACTGGCCGGCACCCCGTTCAAGGGCCCGATCGGCGCCGCCAAGGTCGGCTACAAGAACGGCGAGTACATCCTCAACCCGACCGTGTCGGAGCTGAAGGAATCGCAGTTGGAACTGGTCGTTGCCGGTACCGCCAACGCCGTGCTGATGGTCGAGTCCGAGGCCGCGCTGCTGTCCGAGGACGTGATGCTGGGCGCGGTGACCTTCGGCCACCGCGAGATGCAGAAGGTCATCAACGCGATCAACGAACTGACCGTCGAAGCCGGCACCAAGCCGAGCGACTGGGTCGCCCCGGCCAAGAACGAGGCGCTGATCTCGGCGCTGAAGGAAGCCATCGGCGGCAAGCTGGCCGACGCCTTCCAGGTGCGCGACAAGCTGCAGCGCCGCGATGCCATCGCCGCGATCAAGAAGGACGTGACCGAGCAGCTGGCCGGCCGCGTCGCCGCCGAGGGCTGGAACCCGGCCGAACTGGCCAAGGAGTTCGGCGAGCTCGAGTACCGCACCATGCGTGATTCGGTGCTGGACACCAAGGTCCGCATCGACGGCCGTGCCCTGGACACCGTGCGCCCGATCACCGTCAAGGCCGGCGTGCTGCCGCGTACCCACGGTTCGGCGCTGTTCACCCGTGGCGAGACCCAGGCCATCGTGGTCACCACCCTGGGCACCGCCCGCGACGGCCAGATCATCGATGCCGTCTCCGGCGAGTACAAGGAAAACTTCCTGTTCCATTACAACTTCCCGCCGTACTCGGTGGGTGAGTGCGGCCGTTTCGGCGCGCCGAAGCGTCGCGAGATCGGCCACGGCCGCCTGGCCAAGCGCGGCGTGCTGGCGGTGATGCCGACCATCGAGGAATTCCCGTACACCATCCGCGTGGTGTCGGAGATCACCGAATCCAATGGTTCCTCGTCGATGGCCTCGGTGTGCGGCTCCTCGCTGGCGCTGATGGATGCCGGCGTGCCGGTCAAGGCGCCGGTGGCGGGTATCGCCATGGGCCTGGTGAAGGAAGACGACCGTTTCGTCGTGCTGAGCGACATCCTGGGTGACGAAGACCACCTGGGCGACATGGACTTCAAGGTCGCCGGTACCTCCGAAGGCGTGTCCGCGCTGCAGATGGACATCAAGATCGAAGGCATCACCGAAGAGATCATGAAGCAGGCGCTGGAGCAGGCCAAGGCCGGCCGTCTGCACATCCTCGGCGAGATGGCCAAGGCGCTGACCGCGCCGCGCGAGGAGCTGAGCGATTACGCGCCGCGCCTGCTGACCATCAAGATCCACCCGGACAAGATCCGCGAAGTGATCGGCAAGGGCGGTTCGGTGATCCAGGCGATCACCAAGGAAACCGGCACCCAGATCGACATCCAGGACGACGGCACCATCACCATCGCCTCGGTGAACAACGCCGCCGCGCAGGAAGCCAAGCGCCGCATCGAGCAGATCACCTCGGACGTCGAGCCGGGCCGCATCTACGAAGGCAAGGTCGCCAAGATCATGGACTTCGGTGCGTTCGTCACCATCCTGCCGGGCAAGGACGGCCTGGTGCACGTCTCGCAGATTTCCAGCGAGCGCGTGGAGAAGGTCGGCGACAAGCTGAAGGAAGGCGACGTGGTCAAGGTCAAGGTGCTGGAAGTGGACAAGCAGGGCCGCATCCGCCTGTCGATGAAGGCCGTCGAGGAAGGCGAGGGCACCCCGGCCGAATAAGCCCGGGTACCTGTGCTGCATTCGGAAAAGCGGGCCTCTGGCCCGCTTTTCTTTTGCGTGGTTTCCGCGGCGGCGTTTTCCTGCAGGCCCGGCGCTGCGGGCTGGCCCAAGCCACGGCACGGCATTTCCTGCATCGTGGATGCGTGACCGGCCTACGGCGGGCGCGCCATCGCCCGGGCAGCATGGGGACGGGCTGGCGGAAGGGGATGGGCCGTGTGCAAGCGACGCCGCGACTGGATTCGGGCGCTGCGCCCTGCCACCGGTACGCGGGCTTGCCCGCGCTTGGGCAAGGCTGCCGCGGCCTGCTTCCTGGCCGGCGTCGGCATGGTGCTGTGGATGCCGGGGTTGCCGCCGCCCGGGGTGCGCTGGAGCGCGCTGCTGGCCGGGCTGGCACTCTGGGCGGCGGGCCGTGCACCGTGCTGCGGGGCGTTGCTGGCAGGGGCCGGCTGGGCGGCGCTGCAGGCCGGCTGGGCGCTGCAGGCGCAGCTGCCGCCGGCGCTGGAACGCAGCGTGGTGTCCGTCGCCGGCACCGTGGCGTCGCTGCCGGAAGTGGAGTCCAGGCGGACGCGCTTCCGGTTCCGGGTCGACGGCGACGCGGCCCAGCCTGACGCACTGCGCGGACGGCTGCTGCAGTTGGCCTGGTACGACGATTTCGGGAGCACCCAACCGGGCCCCCGGTTGGCGCTGCAGGCCGGCGCCCGCTGGCGGTTCCAGGTGCGGGTGCGGGCCCCCCGCGGGCTCGCCAACCCCGGCGGGTTCGACGCCGAGCGCAATGCATTGGCGCGGCGGATCGCCGCTACCGGGCTGGTGGTGAGCGGCAGCGGGCGGCGACTGGCGCCCCCGCGTGGGATCGATGCCTGGCGCGAACGCATCGCCGGGCGGATCGACGCTGCCATCGAAACCCCGGCCTCGCGCTACGTACGAGCGTTGGCCGTGGGCGATACCCGGGCGCTGGACGAGGGCGATTGGCACATGCTGCGCGCCACCGGCCTGACCCACCTGATCGCGATTTCAGGCTTCCACGTCGGCATGGTCGCCGGCTTCATCGCCCTGGCCGCCTCCGCAGCCTGGTGGTTGCTTCCCTGGCTGGGGCGGTATTGCCCGCGTTCCCATGCCGCGGCCCTCGCCGCGGTGGCCGGGGCCGTCGGCTATGCGGCCGTGGCCGGTTTCGCCCTGCCCACGGTGCGCACGGTGCTGATGGTGGCCGTGGTGGCACTGGCCAGGCTGTGGCGCCGCCCGGCCAGCGTTTTCGGTGCGCTGGCGCTCGCCGCGCTGCTGGTGCTCGGCTGGGATCCGCTGGCGATGCTGACCGCCGGGTTCTGGCTGAGCTTCGCCGGCGTGGCCTGGCTGGCCTGGTGCCTTCCCGAACGCATGCACTGGCTGCGTGGCTTCCTGTCCGCGCAGTCGGTGGCAACGATAGGGTTGTTGCCGCTGACCGCGGTGCTGTTCGACCAGGCCTCGCTCGCCGGCCCGCTGGCGAATCTGCTGGCGATCCCGTGGTGGAGCCTGGTGGTGGTGCCGTTGGCCCTGCTGGGGACGGGGCTGGAGGCGCTGCTGGCGGGGGCCGGCAGCGGGCCGTGGCGCGCCTCGGCCTGGTGCTTCGAGCTGAGCTGGTCCGCGCTGTCGTGGCTGGGGGGCAGCCGCTTCGCCCTGTGGTGGCTGCCGGAGGCGGCCGGTCCCGCGTTGCCGCTCGCGCTGGCCGGCGCGGGCTGGCTGCTGCTGCCGCGTGCGGTGCCGGGCAAATCACTGGCACTGCTGCTGTGGTTGCCGCTGCTGTGGCCGGGGCGCGAGCTTCCGCGGCATGGCGAGGTCGAGCTGGTCCTGCTCGACGTCGGCCAGGGGTTGTCGGTGCTGGTGCGTACCCGCGGCCACCGCCTGCTCTATGACGCCGGGCCGGCGGTGCGCGACGGTTTCGACGCCGGTGCGCGGGTGGTGGTGCCGGCGCTGCGCGCCCTGGGCGTGGGGCGGCTCGATGCGGTGGTCGTCAGCCATGGCGACAACGATCACGCCGGCGGCATCGCCGCCCTCCGCGCGGCGCTACCGGTCATGGCCTGGCATGCGCCGCCGGGCATGCAACCGTCGATACCGTCACGTGATTGCGTCGCCGGCCTGCGCTGGCAGTGGGATGGCGTGCAGTTCGAATACCTGCATCCGCCTGCCGGCTTTCCCTACCTGCGCAACGAATCCAGTTGCGTGCTGCGGATACGTTCCGCTCATGGCGCGATGCTGCTGGCAGGGGATATCGGCGAGGTCATCGAGGCCGGCCTGGTGCGCCGGCAGCGCCCGGCGCTGCGGGCCGAGGTGGTCGTGGCCCCGCACCATGGCAGCGCCGGCTCGTCCCGGCCGGGATTCGTGGCGGCCACCGGCGCGCGCCTGGTGCTGCTGTCGGCCGGACACGGCAACCGTTTCGGCCATCCGCGGGCGGAGGTGGTCGAGCGCTGGCGGGGGGCGGGGGCCGAGGTGCTGGCGACGCCGGCGAGCGGCGCGGTCAGGGTCTGGCTGGGGGCGCAGGGCCTGCAGGTGCGCGAGCGCCGGCCGTGGCGTCGTCGCCTGTGGGATGCTGCTGGGCGGGCGCGGGCGGCTGTTATCCTATCGGCGGATGAAAAGACGGCTGTCGTGCCGGAGGGTTGAAACGTGTGGGAACTGGTCAAGGCCGGCGGTTGGCCGATGGTGCCGCTGCTGCTGTTGGGCGTACTGGCTTTGGCGATTGTCCTGGAGCGCTTCTGGAGCCTGCGGCGTAACGAGGTGCTGCCGCCCGGGCTGGGGCAGGAGGTGCGCAACTGGGCCGCGCGCGGCAAGCTGGACGCTTCCCACATCGAATCGCTGCGCGCGAACTCGCCGCTGGGCGCGCTGCTGGCCGCGGCGCTGGAAGCCCGCAACCGCCCGCGCGACCAGATCCGCGAGCGCATCGAGGACACCGGCCGCCACCTGGTGCACCGGATGGGGCGTTACCTCAACGCGCTGGGTACCATCGCATCGGCCGGCCCGCTGCTTGGCCTGCTCGGCACGGTGATCGGCATGATCCAGATGTTCCTGGGCATCCTCGACCATGGCGTGGGCGACGTGAACCAGCTGGCCGGCGGTATCGGCAAGGCCCTGGTGTGCACCGCCACCGGCATGATCGTGGCCATCCCCGCGCTGATGTTCCACCGCTATTTCCGCGCGCGCGTGGACGGTTACGTGATCGAGATGGAACACGAAGCCGGCGCGCTGCTGGATACCCTGGACGGCCGCCCTGCGGTGATGGCCGCGGCCAAGCCGGCCGCGCAGGCAGCGGCAGTGGCCAAGGCCTGACCCCGCATGCGCATCCGCAACGACCGGGCCCAGGAAGAGCCGCATATCGATCTGGTGCCGCTGATCGACGTGATCCTGGTGCTGATCATCTTCTTCGTGGTCACCACCACCTTCGACGCACGCTCCACCCTGCAGGTGCAGCTGCCGACCGCCAGCGACCAGCGCAATGCCGAGCCACCGCGCTCGCTCAGCGTGCTGGTCAATGCCGATGGCCGTTATTTCATCAACGACCGCGAGGTGCTGCGCACCGACGTGGAATCGGTGAAGCGGACCATCGTCCAGGTCGCCGGCGATGACCGCGGGCAGACCGTGCTGCTGCGCGCCGACGCGCGCACGCCGTACCAGGCGGTGGTCACCGTGCAGGATGCCCTGGGGCAGCTCGGCTTCCGCCGGATCGCCATCGCCACGGCACCGGAGGTGCAGCGATGAGCCTCAGCGAAACACCCTGGCAGACCTACCGGCGCCTGCTGGGGTTCGCGCAGCCCTACCGCGGGCTGCTGATGATGGCCGCACTGGGCATGCTGATCGAGGCCGCGGCCGGTGGTGGCTTCCTCATGCTGATGAGCCCCATCACCAACAACCTGGTGAATCCGAAGGACATCAACGGGTGGATGCCGCTGGCCATCATCGGCCTGTTCCTGCTGCGCGGCATCGCCGGTTACCTGACCGACATCGGCATGGGCAGGGCCGCGCGCAGCATCGCCCGCGACCTGCGCGTGCGGGTGCTGGACAAATACCTGCACCTGCCCGGACTGCAGTTCGATACCGAGCCGGTGCCGTCGATGCTGGTGCGGCTCGGCTCGGACAGCGACCAGGTGGCGCAGGCCGCGGTCGACGCCATGAAGGTGGTGCTGCAGCAATCCCTGCAGGTGCTGGTCTCGCTGGCGGCGATGCTGTGGTACAGCTGGCAGGTGACGCTGGCGATCTTCGTGCTGGCGCCGCCGCTGGCGTGGGTGATGAACAAGGTGGCCAAGCGCTACCGGCGCATCAGCCACCGCATCCAGGAAAGTGGCGCGGAACTGCTGCAGGCCGCGGACCAGACCCTGTCCAGCCACCAGGAGGTGAAGATCTACGGTGCGCAGCGCAGCGAGCTGGCGCGCTACGGCGGCCTGGCCGACACCAACCTGAAGCTGGCGATGAAGGTGGAAGCCACGCGCAGCATCTCCTCGGCGATGGTGCAGTTGATCGGTGCGGTCGGCCTGGCGTCGCTGCTGCTGATCGCCGGCCACGAGGCCGCCGCCGGGCGCCTGTCGGTGGGCAACTTCGTGTCGATGATGCTGGCGATGATGACGATCATCCCCGCGCTCAAGCAGCTGACCAACGTGCAGAACATGACCCAGCGCGGCATCGCCTCGGCGCAGCGCCTGTTCGTGGTGCTCGATGCCCAGGACGAGCCGGACGCGGGCACGCGCGGGCTGCAGCGGGCCGAGGGCCTGCTGGAATTCCGCGACGTCACCGCGCGCTACCCGGGCCAGGCCCGGCCGGCGATGGAGGGTGTCAGTTTCGTCGCCCGTCCCGGTACCGTGACGGCGATCGTCGGCCGCTCGGGCAGCGGCAAGTCGACCCTGATCAAGCTGATTCCGCGTTTCTACGAGCCCGAGTCCGGGCAGATCCTGCTCGATGGACATCCCGTGCAGGAGTACCGTCTGGCCGACCTGCGCCGGCAGATCGCGCTGGTCGGGCAGCAGGTTGTGCTGTTCGATGGCAGCATCGCCCAGAACATCGCCTACGGCGAACTGCAGGGCCGCAGCGCCGAGCAGCTGCAACAGGCCATCGCCGGCGCCAACGCGCGCGAATTCGTCGACCAGCTGCCGCAGGGCGTGGATGCCCAGGTCGGCGCCAAGGGCGGGCGCCTGTCCGGCGGCCAGCGCCAGCGCCTGGCGATCGCCCGCGCCATGCTCAAGGATGCGCCGATCCTGATCCTGGACGAGGCCACCGCGGCACTGGACAACGAGTCCGAACGGCTGGTGCAGGATGCGCTGCAGCGGCTGATGCCCGACCGCACCACGCTGGTGATCGCGCACCGCCTGTCCACCATCGAGCATGCCGACCAGGTGCTGGTGATGGACCAGGGGCGGATCGTCGAGCGCGGCACCCACCAGGAGCTGCTGGCGCTGGGCGGGCTGTACGAGCACCTCTACCGGATGCAGTTCCGGGAAAGGCAGGTCTGATGGCCGGCAAGGGAACGCAGACGCCGCCATGGTGGTATGACGGCGCCCCGGTGCCGTGGACGGCCCGCCTGCTGGCGCCGCTGTATGCCGCGGTCGCCGGCCTGCGCCGCGAGCTGTACCGCCGCGGCTGGCTGCGTGGCCGCCAGGTGCCGGTGCCGGTGATCGTGGTCGGCAACATCACCGCCGGCGGCACCGGCAAGACGCCGCTGACCATCGCGCTGGTCGAGCGCCTGCGCGAGGCGGGCTGGAAGCCGGGCGTGGCCAGCCGCGGTTACGGCCGCGACGACGCTGGCAGCGCCCGCTGGGTCACCCCGGAACTGGCGCCGGAACTGGCCGGCGACGAGCCGTTGCTGATCGCCTGGAAGACGGGCGTGCCGGTACGCGTGGACCGGGATCGCGTCGCCGCGGCGCGGGCGCTGCTCGAGGCCGGCTGCGACGTGGTGGTCTGCGACGACGGCCTGCAGCACTACCGGCTGGCGCGCGACATCGAGATCGAAGTGGTCGATGCGCAGCGGCGCTACGGCAACGGCCTGCTGATGCCGGCCGGCCCGCTGCGTGAACCGGTGGCGCGGGCGCGCGACTGCGATTTCCGGGTGGTCAACCTGGGCCAGGCCAGCGATGCCGGTGAGGTCCCGCCGGGGGCCGGGTTCGGTGAATGGACGATGCGCCTGCGCATCGACAGCGCCCGCCCGCTGCGTGGCGGGCGCGAGCGTTCGCTGCAGGGTTTCGCCGGGCAGCGGGTGCATGCCGTGGCCGGTATCGCCCATCCGCAGCGCTTCTTCCAGATGCTGCGCACCCGCGGCATCGGCGTGGTGCCGCATGCGTTCGCCGACCACCACCGCTACCAGGCATCGGACCTGTCCTTCGGCAGCGAGCTGCCGGTGCTGATGACCGAGAAGGACGCGGTGAAGTGCAAGGCGTTCGCCACCGACTGGCACTATGCGGTGCCGTTGCAGGCCGAACTGCCCGCGGCGTTCTGGGTCGCGCTGCTGGACCGCCTGGGCAAGCTGGCGCGGGCGTGATGCGTGCGCCGCGCGCGGCGGCGCCGGTGCAGGCCACCGGCGGGCAGGGCTGGCGTGCGCGGCAAATGCGAACCCGGTCGAAGCCTGGCCATGCGGGCGTACGCCGCGGCGGTGGCAACCCTTATCCTCAGCGGCGATCTCCGTCCCCGCGCGGGCATGCGCGTCGCGCCGTGCGGGGCCATCCAGTGCAGCCCGGAGCGGGCAAGGAGTACAGATGAACGCGGTTCCTGAATTCGTCGTGGCGATCCCGGCGCGCCATGCGTCCACCCGCCTGCCCGGCAAGCCCCTGGCCCTGCTGGCCGGGCAGCCGATGGTCGTGCACGTGGCGCGGCGCGCCCTGGATGCCGGCGCGCGCGAAGTGTGGGTGGCCACCGACGACCGGCGGATCGCCGACGCGCTCGATGGCCTGGACGGCATCCGCGTGGCGATGACCCGCGATGACCATGCTTCGGGCACGGACCGGCTGGCCGAATGCGCGCGCCACGCCGGCTGGGACGAGCGGGCCATCGTGGTCAACCTGCAGGGCGACGAGCCGTTCGCGCCGGCGGCCGGCATCCGCGCGGTGGCGGCGACGCTGGCGGCCAGCGAGGCGCCGATGGCGACCCTGGCCACGCCGGTGGAGGACGCCGCGACCCTATTCGACCCCAACGTGGTCAAGCTGGTGCGCAACGCGCGGGGCGATGCGCTGTACTTCAGCCGCGCGCCCATTCCCTGGCACCGCGACGCCTTCGCCCGCTCGACCGCGCAGTTGCCGCAGGCGCAATGGCTGCGCCATATCGGCATCTACGGCTACCGGGCCGGCTTCCTGCAGCAGTTCGCGGCGATGCCACCGGGGACACTTGAGCAGGTCGAGTCGCTGGAACAGCTGCGGGTGCTGGAGGCGGGCTTCCGTATCGCCGTGGCGCTGTCGCCGGAGCCGTTCCCGCCGGGCATCGATACCCCGGAAGACCTGGCGCGTGCCGTCGCACGGCTGGAGGGCGCGCGTTGAAGCTGCTGGTGGTGTGCCTGGGCAACATCTGCCGCTCGCCGATGGGCGAGGGCGCCCTGCGCGCGCGGATCGCGCGTTCGCCGCTGGCCGGGCGGGTCGAGGTGGACTCGGCGGGGACCGCCGGCTGGCACCGCGGCAAGGCGCCGGATCCGCGGGCGGTGGCCTGCGCGCGCCGCCACGGGGTGGACATCTCCGGGCTGCGCGCGCGCCAGCTGCAGCCCGCCGACTTCCTTCGTTTCGACCACATCCTGTGCGCGGACCCGGACAACCTGGACCAGGCCCGGGCGCTGGCGCCGCCGCAGGCGCGCGCCAAGGCCGCCTTGCTGCTGCCCTGGGCCGGGATCACCAGCGCCAGCGCGGTACCCGATCCCTATTACGGCGGCGAGGCGGATTTCGAGCACAGCTGGGCGCTGCTGGAGGCGGCGGCCGAGGCGGCGGTCAGGCGCCTGTCGGCCGCGCCCGACTCCGGCATAATCGGCCCATGAACGCTCAGCCTGCGATGGATCTTCCCAAGTCCGGCATCTGGCTCAATGCGGCGCCGTCCACGTTGCAGGACCACGCCGGCCGCCCGTTGGTGCTGGCCTTCGTCAACGCCGCTTCGGTCTGGTGCGTGCAGCGGCTGCTCGAGGTGCTGCAGTGGCAGGCGCGCAACCCCGGGCGCGTGCAACTGCTGGTGGTGCAGGTGCCGCGCTTCGATTTCGAACGTGAGCCGCAGCCGGCGCTGAAGCTGCTGCGCCGGCATGGCGTCGGCGCACCGATCCTGCTCGACGCGCAGTGGGAAACATGGCGCCGTTTCGGCATCGAGGCATGGCCGACGCTGCTGCTGATCGATGCCCAGGGCCAGGAACGCGAGCGCCTGGTGGGCGCCGCCGGCGACCTGGAGCGCAGCCTCAACGCGCTGTGCGAAGGACTGGCGCGGCCTGCCGACGAGGACCTGCGCGCGGTTGCGGAAACCAACGTGGAACCACGCCTGCCACTGCGCTTCCCCGCTGGCCTGGCGGCCAGCGCCGACCGGCTCTATGTCGCCGATACCGGCCGCCACCGCATCCTCGAATGCACCCATGGCGGGCGCGTGCTGCGCCAGTTCGGCGTCGGCAGCGCGGACCTGGTCAACGGGCCGGCGGCCGAGGCGGCGTTCAACCGGCCGCATGGGCTGGCGCTAGAGCGCGAGATGCTCTATGTCGCCGATACCGGCAACCATGCCGTGCGCCGCATCCACCTGCCGAGCGGGCAGGTCGACACCCTGTGCGGGACCGGCCGCGCCGGCGATCCGGTGGCCGGCGTGCTGGCGCAGCCCTGGGACAGTCCGCTGAGCCACCCGCTGGACATCGCCATCGCCGACAACCAGCTGCATATCGCCATGGCCGGTGACAACCACATCTGGAGCTACGACCTGGGCATCCGCGCGCTGCGCTGGCGCGCCGGCGCCGGTGCGCTGGAAGTGCGCGACGGCGGTGGGCATCTGGCCGCGTTCGCCCAGCCCTGCGGCGTGGTGGCGGTGCAGCAGGTGCTGTATGTCTGCGACGCGCTGGGGTCGGCGATCCGCTCGGTGCAGCTGCGCGGCGACGTGGTGCAGACCCTGGTGGGGCAGGGGCCGTGGGAGTTCGGCAATACCGACGGGCCGCGCGCCCGCGCGCACCTGCAGTATCCGCAGGCCATCGCGATGGGCACCGAATCGCCGCTGCTGTGGATCGCCGACGCCGGCAACGGCTGCCTGCGCATGCTGCGCCTGGGGGGCGGTGACCTGACCACCGTCAACCTGCCGCGGCGCCTGCACGGCCCGGCCGCGCTGGCAGTGGCCGCCGGCGCGGTGTGGATCGCCGAGACCGATGCCCATGCGATCCTGCGGTTCGACCCGGTCAGCGGCGAACTGGGCCACGTGCCGATCGAGGAATGAGCGGTACGGTGACAAGCGGGTTCGACGGCCGGGCGTACGCGGCGGCGCTGAGCACCGCGCCAGGCGTGTACCGCATGTATGCGGCCGACGACACGCTGTTGTACGTGGGCAAGGCCGGCGCGCTGCGCAAGCGCGTGGGCAGCTATTTCAACGGCTCGCCGAAGAGCCGGCGCATCATGATGATGCTTGCGCAGGTGGCGCGGATGGACGTGACCGTCACCCGCACCGAGGCCGAGGCGCTGCTGCTCGAGAACCAGCTGATCAAGTCGCTGGCACCGCGCTACAACGTCTCCCTGCGCGACGACAAGACCTATCCGCAGGTGCTGCTCACCCGCGAGCAGTGGCCGCGCATCGCCCTGCATCGCGGTCCGCGCTCGGTGCCGGGACGCTATTACGGGCCGTATCCGGGCGTGGGTGCGGTGCGCGAGACGCTGAACCTGATGCACAAGCTGTTCAAGCTGCGCAGCTGCGAGGACAGCGTGTTCCGCAACCGCTCGCGGCCCTGCCTGCAGTACCAGATAGGCCGCTGCAGCGCGCCGTGCGTGGAGCTGGTGGCGCAGGCGGAGTACGACGAATCGGTACGCCGCGCGGCGTTGTTCCTCGAAGGCCGCAGCGACCAGCTGGCCGATGAACTGGTGCAGGCGATGCAGCAGGCCAGCGACGCCCTGGAGTTCGAGCGCGCCGCGCGCCTGCGCGACCTGGTCGCCTCGCTGCGCAGCATGCAGAACCGGCAGTACGTGGACGGCCGCGCCGCCGACCTGGACGTGCTGGCCTGCGCGATGCAGGGCGCCAGCGCGTGCGTGCTGCTGCTGGCCTTCCGCGATGGCCGCAACCTCGGCACGCGCGCGTTCTTCCCGCGCACCAACGGCGAGGACAGCGCCGAGGAAGTGCTGGGCGCGTTCGTGTCGCAGTACTACGCCGAGCACGCGCCACCGCCGGAAGTGCTGCTGGACCGCGAGATTCCCGACGCCGGGATGATCGAGGCGGCACTGGCCAGCGCCGCCGAGCGCAAGGTGGTTCTGAAATGGAACGTGCGCGGCGAGCGTGCCGGCTATGTCGAACTCGCCAGCCGCAACGCGCAGATCAGCCTGGTCAGCGAGCTCGACAGCCGTGGTGCGCAGCATGCGCGCAGCGAGGCGTTGCGGCAGATGCTGGGCCTGGCCGAACCGGTCCGGCGCGTGGAGTGTTTCGACATCAGCCACACCATGGGCGAGGCCACGGTGGCGTCGTGCGTGGTGTTCGACGCGGCCGGCCCGGTGCGCGCGCAGTACCGGCGCTACAACATCAGCGGCATCGAGCCCGGCGACGATTACGCGGCGATGCGCCAGGCCATCGACCGCCGCTTCCGGCGCGCGCTGGAGGCCGCGGAGATGGCGGCGCCGGACGCCGATGCCAGCGACGGCGGGCGTTCCCGCGCCGCGTCGCGCAGTGGCGACCTGCCGGCCTTGCCGGACGTGCTGCTGATCGATGGTGGCGCCGGGCAGCTCGCGCAGGCGCAGGCCGCGCTGGCCGACCTGGGGGTCGAGGGCGTGCTGCTGCTGGGGGTCGCCAAGGGCGTCGAGCGCCGCGCCGGCCACGAGGCGCTGGTGTTGCCCGACGGGCGTGAGATCCGCCCGGGCGCGGCGTCGCCGGCGCTGCAGTTCATCCAGCAGGTGCGTGACGAAGCGCACCGTTTCGCGATCACCGGGCACCGTGGACGCCGGCAGAAGGCGCGCATGACCAGTCGGCTGGAGGATATTCCCGGCATCGGCCCGCGGCGCCGCGCCAGCCTGCTCAAGCATTTCGGTGGACTGGCCGGGCTGAAAGCGGCCGGCGAAGCCGAGATCGCGCGCGTGGAAGGCATCAATGCCGCCCTTGCAACGCGCATCTACGCTAACCTTCACGGACTGTCGATCCCGGATCCGGCAGCGGAGTAAAGCTGTAATGACCCTGACCGTACCCACCTGGCTGACGTTGCTGCGGATCGTGATGATCCCGGTGCTGGTGCTGGTGTTCTACCTGCCGTATACGTGGACGAACTTCGCGTCGGCCGCGGTGTTCGGCCTGGCGGCGATCACCGACTGGCTGGATGGCTGGGTCGCGCGCCGCTACCAGATGCATTCGGCGTTCGGCGCCTTCCTCGACCCGGTGGCCGACAAGCTGATGGTGGCCGTGGCGCTGTTCCTGATCGTGCAGGGCCACCCGACCGCATGGATGGCGTTCTGGGCCGCGGTGATCGTCGGTCGCGAGATCGCGGTATCCGCGCTGCGCGAGTGGATGGCCGAGATCGGCCAGCGCGCCAAGGTGCGGGTGGCGATGATCGGCAAGATCAAGACCACCGCGCAGATGATCGCGCTGCTGTGCCTGCTGTACTCGGTATCCCCCAACACGCCGGTGACCGACATCTGGCTGGGCGGGCCGATATTCCACATCGGCGACTGGATGCTGGCGATCGCCGCGCTGCTCACGCTGGTGTCCGCCGTGCAGTACCTGCGCGCGGCCTGGCCGAGCCTGCGCGAGGACGAAATCGCCGCGCGCTCGCAGTCGAAAAAAAGATGAAACAGGGCTGTTGACAGGTAGGCGATTGCATGTAGAATTTCGCCTCCCAAGCGGGAATAGCTCAGTTGGTAGAGCGCAACCTTGCCAAGGTTGAGGTCGCGAGTTCGAGTCTCGTTTCCCGCTCCAAGTTATGATCTACAGACTTCTACTGACGTCTGTAAGTCGTTGAAAAGAGGGGCTTCGGCCCCTTTTTTCATTCCAGCGAGCGCCACGGAAATCCACCCACAGCCAGCCTTTTTTAGGCGCCAATTTAGGCACAGGAATACGGGTGAGGCGGCTTCCGTATAGTTGCTGGGGCTGAGCGGGAACCATGACGAGCATAAGGCCTAAGTCATCACTTAGGAGCCTCGAAATGGCACTCTCTGATCTGATCGTCCGGCAGGCCAAGACCACCGGCAAACGCTATACCCTCCACGACAACGACTGCCTGAGCCTGATGGTCTCTGCCGCAGGCGGCAAGTCATGGATCTTCCGCTATTCCTGGCTGGGCACGCAAAAGCGCATGTCCCTGGGCAGTTATCCCGCCCTCAGCCTGCGGGAGGCCCGCGCCGAGCGGGACAAGGCCCAAGCCCTGATCGCCAGGGGGATCGATCCCCGGATCGAGCGTGATCAGCGCCGGCACGCGGCCAGGCTGGCAGGCGAATACACCTTCAAGAACGTCTTCGATGCCTGGGTCGAGCATCGCCGCAAGGAACTCAAGGAAGGCCGCCAGAGCACGCTGTCGCAGATCCTGCGCATCTTTAACAAGGACGTGCTGCCCACCCTGGGGAAGATGTCGATCTACGACATTCGTCGGCCCCAGCTCGTGGGCGTCGTGGCGGCGATCGAGAAGCGCAAGGCGTTCACCACCGCCGAGAAGGTCCGTACCTGGTTCAACCAGATGTTCCGCTATGCCTTGGTCATCGCCGAGGGGCTGGAGGTCAACCCGGCCGCAGACCTGGACGTGGTGGCCGAGCCCAAGCCCCCGGTGGCACACAACCCCTACCTGCACCTTCCCGAGCTGCCCGAGTTCCTTCAGAAGCTCCGGCTCTACAACCCCCGCGGCTGGCAGACCCAGCTTGGTGTCCGTCTGCTGTTCCTGACGGGGGTGCGCACGGGCGAGTTGCGGCTGGCCGAACCTGAGCAGTTCGACCTCGACCGCGGCTTGTGGATCATCCCGCCACAGGTCGTCAAGCAGCTCCAGGACGAAATGCGCAAGGCCGGCAAGCGGCCGCAGGACGTGCCGCCCTACATCGTGCCCCTGTCCCTGCAGGCCGTCGAGATCGTCCGCTATCTCCTGGGCGTGATGCGGCCGGCGCAGAAGTACCTGCTGTCGCATCGCAGCGAACTCAAGAAACGCATCAGCGAGAACACCCTCAACAAGGCCGTGCAGCTCATGGGGTATGAGGGGCGCCTGACCGGCCACGGAATCCGCGGCACCATCTCGACCGCGCTCAATGAGATCGGATACCCGAAGATTTGGGTGGACGCGCAGCTTTCGCACTCCGACCCGAACAAGGTCAGCTCGGCCTACAACCACGCCAAGTACGTTGAGCCGCGACGCCGCATGATGCAGGACTGGGCCGATCGCCTCGACCTGCTCGAACAGGGCGAAGTGGAAGCTGCGAGCGCGCACCTGACCATTCGTATCGACGGGGTGCCGGTGATGGCAGAAGCGGAGGATGTGGTGAGTGCGGCCCCCACGGTGGCCGAGCCTGTTGCCTCCGGTGTCTCGCCCGTGGTGGCTACGCCCATCGTCGTGACCCCCAACAGCGGCGGAATCACGTTCCAGAGGCTGTCGCAGGTGCCGCCACCCCCGACGCATGCCCCGGAGCCGGAAGTCTCCGCCATTCAGCGCGAGCGCGAGGAAATGCTGGCGATGTACGAGTCGCCGAACAACCTGCCGGTCCCGCTGTTCGGCAAGCTGGCTGGGAAGTCCAAGGATCAGATCAATCGGGAGCTGAAAGCGGGCAAGCTGCTGTCCATCAGTCTGGGCAACCGGGGGCAGCGGGTTCCTGACTGGCAACTGGTGCCGCTCAAGCACAAGCTGGCCCAGGTGCTCATGAACCAGTGCCCTCGCGCGGATTCGTGGGAGCTATACCGCATGCTGACCCAGCCACACCCCGATCTGGGGGATCGTGCGGCCATCGATGCGGTCACGCCGACCAATGTGCCCACAATCATCCGGGTCATCATGGGCGACTACCAGCGCCATGCGGATGCGCCCGAGGCCGTTGCCATGTGGCCCACCCCCGACGATGTGCGGCAGAGCGTGCGTCGGCTGGTGGACAGCGCGGTAGTGTTTGAGGGGGCCTGATCCTGCGCGTCAGCTATGGCCGGGATGATGGCCCCGGCCGTAGGTGCCACTATGTGATGTCAGCCCCGGTGACTTGCAGCGCTCTGCGCTCGAACCGCTCCGAAGTGGAATTGGCTTGCGCGTGGGGCCGCTGCAGGTATGTCGCGATCTCGTAGGGACCGCCGGCGAGCGGTCGCACGGTGATCCCCCATCTATGGGCACGCTCAATGCGCGATCGCGTAGATACCCCGACGCCATAGCCCGCTGCGACCCATAGCGCCATCATCTCGAAGGAAGTCACCCGTTGGAGGTTTTCCTGGTCCACTGGCATGAGGGAGGCCAGCCTCTCATCCAGCAGGGGGCAGGCTTCTGCCTGCCAGCGATAGACGGGATAGTCCCGAAGATCGGCGATGGCGAGCTTCGCCTGGTCGAATAAGTGGAACCGTGTCGGCATGGCGACAGCCATGGTCTCGGTCCATAAGAGCTGCGTTTTGAGAGCGGGGTCGCTATACCCCTGAAGCGACATCCCGACGTCATAGCGGCCTTCAAGAAGCCCCTCAAGCAGGACGTCACCTGCAACCTCGAAAACCGCGAGGGTGACGCTCGGCTCCTCTGCGCGTTGACGCGCGAGAAGCGCCGAGAGTTGAGATGACGATACGCCCGGTGCTACCGCAAGCCTAAGACGGGGGGACGGGCTGGTGGCATCGTGCATAAGAGCCCCCAAGAAGAGAATTGATCAAGAAACCAATCCGACATGATACCCGTGAGTTAAATTTAACGTGGTTAAATTCTAGTGACTGCCTGACGCTTCTGTCGATGCAGAGGCGTACTGTTCAACGGGGGCGTCCCCCTGGCACAACCAGATATGAAGCCGAGCCAGCCCAGGCTTTTGGCAAGGCTGTGCGCGCGTTCCGCATGGACCAGGGCATCGCTCAGGAGGAACTGGCCGGGCTGGCTGGAATAGAGCGTTCCCACATGGGCAAGATCGAACGAGGGGAGCATTTGCCCTCCTTGGCCCTGATACTGAAAATCGCCACCGCGCTGAAGATGAGTGGGACCGATCTAATGGCCGCCACGGAGCGCAATATGGATTCCACTGTCGAATCTTGAGCCAGGTTAGTTGCCCAGCCCTTCGCGCAGGCGCGCGATAAACCGCTCCAGAGAGGCCGAAGAGGCGCTATTGTCGGGCCGAAGCACGTAGGTCGTAATAATTGCGGATTCAACAGCCAACGGGCGTATTACGACATCAGGCCGCTGTGTGGCTGGAGTTCTGTTCGCGGCCATGAAGCCAACACCATAACCGGCACCGACCAGCGTGAGCATCATGTCCAAAGAGGTTACATGCTCAACGACGTTTTTCTGGTGTCCCAGAGGTCCTAGAAGGCGCGCCAGCTCGCGGCAGTAACCCTCGCAGACTTGCGGATCGCACAAGACAAGCGGGTGACCGCTAAGTTCATGAAGTGGCACTTCCTTGTGAGCGAGTAGCGCGTGCCGTGCCGGTACGGCAATTACCAGCGGGTCTCGCCATATTGGTTCGGCAACGATACCGTCGTTGACATCCGCGGTGTGTGCGAAGCCGATCATGAAATCGCCGGATCGAAGCCCCCGCATCTGTTCGGCCAAGGGTACTTCGGACAGGCGTATTTCGATCTCTGGTTCTTCGGCGCGGCAACGGGCCAGGAACGATGAAAGCCTAGGGTCGATTGCTCCATCAGACACCGCGATACGCAGGCTACCCCGCAAACCCGCCGCGACGGCCTTGACGTTCTCCCGGGCTTGTTCGAGAACGGTGAAAAGCCTGCGAGAGTCTTGCAGGAAGGCAACTCCTGCGGCGGTCAGCCGCGTTCCTCTGCGATCACGATCAAAGAGTACGACCCCTAGTTCGTCTTCCAGCTCTTTGATCGCCCGAGACAAGGGCGGTTGTTCGATATGCAGCCGCTCCGCGGCGTGCGTGAAATGCAGCTCGTCAGCCAAGACGACAAAGTAGCGAAGATGTCGCAGTTCCATGTCCCCAGCCCCTTCTGCCGCCTGGGCGGCCTGTTGCTATGATCTGATATAGACCCATCCTGTCCGCTGCATGCGCGCGATTTCGATCACGGCTGGGCCTGCCATCACCTGGAGCGGCGGCCGGTTCTCCCTGCCGATCCGGGTCAGCGTCGTCGGGCACACCCAGGTGTGGATGTCCACCTCGGCATGCGCTTGATCGAGTGCTGCCTTGACAGCCTCTGCATTGAGAATGATGCGCAGCTCGGCATCAGGCGCTTCGCGCAGGAGATTGACCGCATTCTTGCGTGCGCGCTCCAGTGCTGCGGGAGTTGGCGCATGCAGGATCACTTTCAACGCTTGGTTCTGGATGTTTTGGCTCATGATGGTTCGGGCGTGATGGCGGAAAGAAGGAGTCCGTTTACGGGTTGAGTTGCTGGGATGCCGACTTCAAGGCGCTCTGCAGCATCTCCTCGATGGATGGGTGGTAGAACGGCATCGTCAGCAGGTCATTGACGGTCTGCTTGGCCTGGATTGCCCAGGCGAGCAAGTGCGCCAGATGCTCGCCTCGCGTCAGCAACATGCTGGCCCCAAGCAATAAGCCAGTGCCGGGTTCGACGTAGATGCGCAGCAGGTTGTCCTGGGCACCGAGGATCTTCGAGCGCCCGTTGCCACTACCGTCCGCGATGCCGACCACGGCATCTTTCTTCATTGCGGCCTGGTAGGACATGCCGACAGCGCAGACGTCGGGATCGGTGAACAGGATGCTGATCGGCACCCGACGCGGCGCTCCCTGCCATTGTTCGCCACGCAGGCGCGTCAAGGCGGCCTGGGCCGCCATCTGGCCTTCGTCGGCGGCCTCGTGCATCAGCGGACGATCCGGCTGCACGTCGCCCGCGAAGAAGATCGGTGCATCCGATGCCTGCATGGTGGAGGCGTCGATGTTCGGCCGGCCTGCCTTGTCCAATAGGATGCCTGCCGCTTGCAGATTGAGCGCTTCGGTATTGGGCTGGCGGCCAGTCACGACCAGCAAGCGATCCACGAGCGCTTCATGTTTGTCGGTGCGCATGCGCACCTTGTCGCCTGCCAGGGTAACTTCGACGGGTGCCCCCAGCCACATGGGAAACTCGCCGCCGAACCTCGAAAGCGCCCGATCCTGCACCTCGGGATCTTGAATACCGCCGATCGTGTCCTGTTGGTCGGCACCGATCACCTGCACGTCAAGCCGCGACAGCGCCAGGCCAAGTTCCAGACCGATCGCTCCCAGTCCTAGAATCCCCAGGCGCTGCGGCAGTTCCTTCTGCTCGAAAAGGGTGTCGGTGGTGAGGATGTGGGAGGCCGCGCCGCCCAGCGACTTGGGCACCACCGGATGCGAACCCGTGGCTACGATGAAAGCCTTCGCCTCGATACGCTGGTCGCCGACTTCCAAGATGCCTGGCGCGACAAAGCGAGCCTCGGCCATGATCAGGTTTTCGCCGGCAGCCTTGCGCGTGCGCTCCGCGGCGGCACCGGCTAGAGCATCCCGCGTCTGGCGGGTATGCCGCCACAAAGCCTGTGGCCCTTGCGCGGAGAGCGTGACGCCCGCGGGCAACTCCTTGGCCGTCGTCCATCGCATCCCTGCATGCAAAGCGGCCTTCGACGGCATGCACCCTACGCGCGCGCAGGTCGTTCCCAGCGGTCCACGATCGATCAGGACGACATCCTTTCCTGCCGCCTTGAGTGCATGAAATGCCGTGATGCCGGCGGTTCCAGCACCGATGATGGCGATATCTACTTTCCTTGCCTGCATTGGAAATCTCCGTCCAATCAATTAACCAAATAGCGAATCTCTAGCCCACGTTGCGCATGAGCATGAGAGCCGCCACGGACACGCAGGTGATCGAGAACACCCGCTGCAGCATCTTGGAAGGAATCCTTAGCGCCACAGCGCGACCACCCGCCATGCCCACCAGCGCGGTGAGTACGAATGCCCAAGTAGGCGCGGTAAGGAGCAGGCCATGATTCCATGCGATGAACACGGTCACGGCGGACAGCAGCGCGATCACCATGAGCGAGGTCGCGACGATGCTGTGCATGCGCAGCTCGCTGAAATGCGCCAAGGCTGGGACGATGATGAAGCCGCCGCCTACGCCCAGCATGCCCGTGGCCAAGCCGGACACGACGCCGATACTGCCCAGCGTGGTCGCGGTTCGCAGGTTCCAGAGAAAGCGCCCCGTGTCTTTGGAGACCTTGCACGCCTTGGCCTGCTCGTCGCGCAAGTCGCCATCGGCTTGGGTGCTGCGCGAGGACAGGAACATCCGGTACGCGATGACGAGCATGATGGCCACGAAGACCAGGTTCAGCCACCGCGGCGAAAGCCAGTGCGCGAGCTGAACACCCAGCGGGGCAGTCACGGTGCCGGCGGCCGCCAGCACCATCGCGGCCTTGTACCGGACAATACCCCGGCGCAGTCCCTGTACAGCGCCCAATGCCGCCGCCGCACCCACCGCAAGCAGCGCCACGGGTGCGGCACTACGTATGTCCATGCCTAAGCCGAAAACCAACGCCGGCACCGCGAAGATGCCGCCGCCGGCGCCGGTCAATCCCAGCACGGCTCCGATGATGAGGCCCAGCAGCCCACCTGTCAGCGAGAGCATAGTGAACGCCCCTTTCAGCTATTTTCCTTGTGCAGCCTCGGATGCAATCCGAGAGAAGCGAACATCGAGTTCCTCCGCTTCCTGACGCAGCATTTTTGCGTCATCGCTGCTGCCAACGTCCTCGATATATGGCGCGAAAATATGACTGGGTTCGACCCACGACAGCGTTGCATGCCCGTCATCCCGCTCAGTCACATAAAACCGGACTGGTGCCTCGATCATCGCCGGCACGCTGAGGCGCAAAATATCGACGGCAAACTTGTTGTTGAAGACCCCCACCACCCGGTTTCCCGGAATGTGGATGCCGCGCTTTGCAGCAGCCTCCGTCGGGCCAACATCAAAGACAACATTCAGGTCATTCGCGGAGACCGCTTTCTTGAGATTGGCGAGCAATTCCGAATAGCTCTGGCTCGTCTCAATCACCCTCCAGCCATCCTTGGGCCAATCGACTCCTGCGGCCGACGGAGCGGCGACAAGCAGGCACACCAGGCCAAAAAACAAGCCAGCAATCAGGCGATGGTTAGTGGACATGATTCACCTCCTTGAATTGCAGTTGGTTAGCCCAGTAGGTGCAGCTCTGGCGCGCGATGCGGCACATATCGCATTCGCGCGCCAAAGGATGGGTCTCAGCGTGGTCCCAGCACCTCGGCCAACTGGGGCCCCTGAGGCATGCCGTTATATTTCTTGAGTACGCCATCGGGGCCACGAACGACGATGCCAGGAGTTCCGCGGAAGCCCATGCTCAACATCAGCATCTGGTTGTCATCGAGGGTCTTCCGTACATTTGCTGGAATGCTCTTGGCCGGTGTAATCCCGCCCTGGGAATACTTCCGCTCGTTTTCCAGCAACGCTGCCGAGGGATCAGCGGCACCCAGGATTGCCGCAGCTTTGGCGGGACTGTCTTCCCTGATGATTCCGACCATGATGTGCCGAATCTGGACCTTGCCAGCATCGACCCAAGGACGTGCGGCTTCCCAGAAGCGATGGCAATAGGGACAGTTGGCGTCGGAGAAGGCATACACGATGCGCGGGGCATTCGCTTGCCCGTCCCGGACAGAGGTTGCAGATTGGAGCTGCGCCCATTCCTTGTCGCTGAGCGGCTTGGCCGCCAGATTGTTCAGGGCTGCCTCATCGATCGGCTCTCCCTTGGCATTCAGGCGTGTTCCCACGATGGCATTGCCATCGCTCGTGATGTAAATGGCGACGGGCCTGTCACCGGCAACTGCCGCGAAAGCGCGCAGTCCGCCTCCGACCTTGAATTCCTGCATGACGGTCAGGCCCTGATCCTCCAGTGCCTTCAGGGCGGGTGGCTGGTTGGCGGTTTCCGCTTGGCTGCAGCCGGTGACCAACAGCAGGCTGGCGGCCAAAAAGAGAGAAATGCGAGAGCGTTTTGCAAACATGATTATTCCTTTTCTGTCTTGATCTGTTGGGATTGCGCGAAACGGCGCGACACCGTGTTTTTGAGGCTGGCCATCGAGAGTTCGCCCAGGTGTGTATCCACCAGGCGTCCGTGCTCATTGAAGAACAACGTGGTGGGCAGGCCTCGCGAAGCAACCGCCTGCATGGTTTGGGAAGCAGGGTCGAGCAACACATCCTTGAGCTGCAGGCCTTGGGCTTCGAGAAAGGCACGCGCCTGCTGGGCGCTTTCACCCTGGTTGACCATGACGAAAGCGATCTCGGGATACTGCGCTTGCGCCTGCTCGAACACCGGCATTTCGCGACGACATGGCGGACACCATGAAGCCCAGAGGTTGAGCACGACTGGCCGTCCGATATAGGAGTTCAGGACAACAGGCTTTTCGTCGAGCGTGGCGAGCGCCAAGGCCGGTAGCGGCGGTGCCGAGCGCTGCAACAGCTCAAGCACGCCACCTGCGGCAAACCACGCCAAAAGTCCGGCTGTAACACCTACCAGTACAGGGCGGCGCAATGCCCGGGTCGAACGGGTGCGCCACCAGATGAACACCAGCGTTGCCGCGACGCCTATCCACCAGGTGAAGCCTTGGTCGCCGATGAAGAACATGGACATTGGCGACTGCGCGTACTCGTCCCACCACTGCGCGATATAGCCCAGGCGAGCTGCTACAAACCCCACGAACACCGCGTCCATAAGCATTCCGCCGGCCGCCTTGTACGGCGAGTCGGGCAGTCGCTTGGCAACCATGCGAGCTATTGCCCAGGCCAGCAGCACGGCAGCGAAGACAGCCACGACCTGGATGGAGAAAGGCCCCACGCTGATCATCAGGAGCCCGCCTTGTCCAGATGATCCAGGAAGGTGCGAGCATCGATCTCACCCACCACGCGCAGATCCCGGCGTTCCTTGCCGTCCGGGCCAACCAGGATGAGTGTGGGCGGTCCCATGACGCCCCAGCGCTTGAGCAGAGCCTGGTCGGTCGCATCATTGCGCGTGACGTCCGGCCGCACCACCTGCATGCGCGCCAGCCGGGACGCGACAGCCGGGTCTCCGAATACGTTGCGCTCGATCACATGGCAACTGACGCACCAGTCGGCGTAGAAGTCGATCAGGGTCCATTGGTCGCGCGAAGCCGCCTGGGCCAAATGCGCATCCACATCCTCGACCGATTTCGCCTGAACGAAAGCGACACCGGCCTCGGCAGATGCGGCCGAAGTCGATCCACCGCGCAGATGCGCCAACGGCTGCAAAGCGGATTCGCCCCCGGACGCAGCGCCGACCAGCATCAGGACGGACCACAAGCCGGCGAAGACAGCACCGGACCGCAGCGTCCATGCCAGCCGATGCTTCGCCGCCACGGCCTGACCCCAGGCGATCAGGCCAATCGCCACGGACAAGACCCAGGCCCCCCAAAGCACCAGGCCCACGGTGCCGGGCAGGAAGCGCGTCAGCATCATCACGGCCATGCCGACCATGACGTAGCCGAATGCCACGCGCACGCGATCCATCCATGCGCCCGGGCGAGGTAGGACCCGGGCACCGAACACGGCGATGGCCAACAGGGGCAATCCCATGCCCAAACCCAGCGCGAACAATGCCATTCCGCCATAGACCGCGCTGCCGGTCTGCCCGATGTACAGCAATGCACCCGCCAATGGCGCGGTCATGCAGGGGCCGACCAGGAGCGCCGAGAGGAAGCCCAGTGCTGCAGCGCCGGGAATGCTGCCGCCCGAGCGGTCTCTGCCGGCAGACTCGACACGATTGACCAGGGCCGAAGGCATCTGCAGCTCGAACAGGCCGAACAACGAACTTGCCAGGACGAGGAACAGGGCCGCGAACGCTCCCAGCAGCCAAGGCGATTGCAGGGTGGCCTGCAGGTTGGCACCGGCCACGCCAGCGGCCACACCCACCACCGCGTAGGTGCCCGCCATTGCCACGACATAGGACAGGGAGAGGAAGAAGGCCCGTCGCGGCTTGGCTTGGCTGCCTACGACCATGGAGGAGACGATGGGGATCATCGGCAGCGAGCATGGCGTGAAGGCCAACAGCAACCCGAAGCCGAAGAACAGCAGCGTTCCCCATACGGGGCCGAGTGCGGCAAGCCGCTGCGCTGCCGCTTGATCCTCGGCGATCTCGGTCGCCCCCGCCACGCTGCCTTGGCTGGCGGGTGCCGCGGTTGGGCTCTCGTGCGTGGAGCCATTGCCTGCGGTAGATGTGCCTGCTGCCACTTCCGGCAGTGCCAGGTTTACGGTCTGCGGCGGATAGCAGATGCCTGCTTCGGCGCACCCTTGCCAATGGAGTGTCAGCGGGCCGGCGGCAGTGACGGGAAAGCGCAGATTGAGCGCATCACCCTTATAGATTTCCGTGTCGCCAAAGAACTCGTCGTGCTTGGCAGTTCCTGCTGGAAGGGTCAGGCTGATCTCATGGCCCTGCGCATCGACCAATTTGATGGCATGGCGGTAAACGTAGTAGCCATCGGCGATATGTCCTGCAATTAAGAACGAGTCGCCTTGTTGCTGCGCTGGGTCCAGCTTGAATACTTCGGCAACGTCCAAAAACTGCCGTTCGCTACTGCCCCAGGAGGGAAGAAGGCCATTCGCCCAGGCGCTGCCGACCATGCAACAACACAGTAGAAAGATCGCAACTATGCGCCGATAAAAAGCCAAATCCGAATCCTCCAAGCAAAGCTGCTTGAAGGATGCGCTCGCTCGATTAAGCGAAACTAAAGTGCCGTGAGGGCCTATTTTTTCGCTGACGTGAAAGGGATTTCTGTCCTACCATGAGCATTTGATCGAGGCAAGGTGAAGCGGAAATGCGGGTACTGCTGGTAGAGGATGACGAGTTGATCGGCAAGGGAATCGTCGCCGGTTTGCGAAAGCACGGCATTTCCGTCCAGCATGTCCTCACGGCACAGGACGCGGAAACCGTGCACGCAGAAGAAACCTTTCATGCCTTGGTACTCGATCTCGGTCTGCCCGACCGGGATGGCATGGAATTGCTGGCCAGCATGCGGGCGGTCGAACCGCAGTTGCCCGTCTTGATCCTCACCGCACGCGACGCCATCGAGCACAGGCTCAAGGGGCTGCATGACGGTGCCGACGACTACATGGTCAAGCCGTTCGACCTGCGGGAACTCGCGGCCCGGTTGCACGCGCTGGTCAGGCGCACGCAAGGTCGCGCTGCCCAGGTCATCTCGGCCGGCCCTTTGCGATTGGAGCCGGAGAGCGGGCTGGCCTGGTTCCAGGGCGAGGCCGTCACCTTGTCGCGCCGCGAAGTCGATTTGCTGGCCCATCTCGCCAACGCCGATGGCCGGTGGGTGCCCCCCGACATGCTTAACGAACGCCTGTACGGACTCGGGGAAGAAATCGGCAGCAATGCGCTCAACGTGCATATCCACAACATCCGCCGCAAGCTCGGGGCCGAGGCGATCGAGACGGTTCGCGGACTCGGTTATCGGCTGGGCTGGAGGCTTACGTCATGAGCCTGCGCCTTCGCGCCGTTCTGATCGCCGGCATTTCGCTGCTGGTTCTGTGGAGCGCTGCCGCGGGCTGGATGATGCGCGGCGTTCATTCCAATCTCGACCGAACGCTCGACGGTCGTCTTGCCATGTCGGCACGCATGGTGTCGGGGCTTCTTGAACGCGCGGCACTGGCCCCCAACTCGGCGGCTACCGACTTCACCGAGGCCGTGCGCGTCAGCGGCAAGGAAGGCATCGCATGCGAAATTCGATCCCTGCGTGGGGAGATCCTGGCACGCACGACCACTGGACCTCATTCGGAATTTGAGTCGCTGCCGACAGGCTTCAGTACGCGGGAGGTTCTGGGGCACCAGTGGCGGGTCTACGTTCTTCGTGCCGATGGCTATCAGATCACTACGGCCGATCGCGTGGATCAGCGGGACATGCTGATCAACGAATTGCTGAGCGTGGCTGGCGTACCGTTCGTGATCGCCTTCCTCGGCGGCTTGGCTGCGCTTTGGATCGGCATCGGCCGGGGGCTGTCCCCGCTGAAGGCGCTTTCACAGCAGTTGCGTGACAAGCATGCGGACGATACATCCCCGATCGCCGTCAACCACTCGCCCTCCGAACTGCGTCCGGTTCTGGATGCGATGAATGGGCTTCTCAGGCGCTTGGCACGGGCGCTCTCCAGCCAACGGGCATTCACCGATGCCGCGGCGCACGAATTGCGCACGCCGCTGACCGTAATCGACACGCACCTGCAGGTAGCCAGGATCAGCGAGGGCGACGAGGTGGCTTCCTCGCTTTCCAGTGCAGAGGAAGGGGTGAAGCGACTGCGGCGCACGCTGGACCAGATGATGACCCTGGCCCGTGCCGAGGCACCTGCCGACAAGGCGGACGGCTGCACCTGCGTGGCCGATTGTGTCCGTGGCGTGCTGGGGCAATGGAACGCCGACGAAGGCAAGCGCCTGTCGCTGACCGTCAACGGCGAAAGCATCGGAACTCCAGTGCCCAGGTCGATGCTGGAAACGGCGGTTCGCAACCTGGTTGACAATGCGATGCGCTATTCGCCCCAAGATGCCGTGATCGATGTCAGCGTGCTCTTGGAACAGGATGTGCCGCGGTGCTTGATCACTGTATCGGACCGTGGCCCTGGCCTCACTACCGAGCAGGCAGCGCAAATCGGCCAGCGCTTTTGGCGTGGCGACCAGGGCCGGAACAGCAAGGATGGGTCAGGCCTGGGCATTTCGATCGTGCGTGCGATTGCGGAGCGTTTCGGTGGCAGTCTTGAATTGAGGCCAAGGGATGGAGGCGGCCTGATCGCGGAGATTTCCCTGCCGGGAACAAACGCACCGAGGGACAGCACTTTCCCTGGATAGAGGCTCGATGCCTCGATGCAAGGGGTTGATCGCCTGCCTCTCCATCCGGCCATGGCGCGTTCCTTATCGGACAACGGCCGAGTCGAGGAATCGCTCCGCGTCCAGTGCCGCCATGCAGCCGAAGCCGGCCGAGGTGATGGCCTGACGGTAGTGCTGGTCGGCCACGTCGCCGGCGGCGAACACGCCTTCCACCGAGGTCTGGGTGGCGTTGCCGCCCAAGCCGGAACGGATTTCCAGGTAGCCGTTGTTCATCGCCAACTGGCCCTTGAACAGCTCGGTGTTCGGGCTGTGGCCGATAGCGACGAAGAAGCCGTGGGCGTCGATGTCGCGGGTGCTGCCGTCCAGGGTGGACTTCACCCGCACCCCGGTCACGCCCATGTCGTTGCCCAGCACCTCGTCCACCTCGTGGTGCCAGACGGTCTCGATCTTGCCGGCGGCGACCTTGGCGAACAGCTTGTCCTGCATGATCTTCTCCGCGCGCAGGGTGTCGCGGCGGTGCACCAGGTAGACCTTGCGGGCGATGTTGGACAGGTACAGCGCCTCTTCCACCGCGGTGTTGCCGCCGCCGACCACGATCACATCCTGGTCCTTGTAGAAGAAGCCGTCGCAGGTGGCGCAGGCCGAGACGCCGCGGCCCTTGAAGGCTTCCTCGGACGGAATGCCCAGGTACTTGGCGGTGGCGCCGGTGGCGATGATCAGCGCGTCGCAGGTGTACTGCGCGCTGTCGCCGGTCAGGGTGAACGGGCGCTTGGACAGATCGGCGGTGTGGATGTGGTCGAATACCACCTCGGTCTCGAAGCGCTCGGCATGGGCCTGCATGCGCGTCATCAGGTCCGGCCCCATCAGCCCATGGGCAACGCCCGGCCAGTTGTCCACCTCGGTGGTGGTCATGAGCTGGCCGCCCATTTGCAGGCCGGTGAGAACCAGTGGCTTGAGGTTGGCACGGGCGGCGTAGACCGCGGCGGTCCAGCCGGCCGGCCCGGAGCCGAGAATGATGAGCTGATGGTGTGTTGCCATGGTCATGATGAGTGTCGGTTGATCAATTGGAAGGCGGGTCGGCATGCTCAGATCGCAAGGGCGACCAAGAAGCGGGACACCATGTTGTAGGCGGCGACCGTCGCGACCGCCTCTACCGTCTGCTGCTCTCCGAAGAAGGCCTTGAGCTTCTCGATGACGGCAGCATCGACTTCGACGTTGCGGGTGGACTGGTCCGTCAGTTCCAGCAGCGCTCGCTCCTTGCCGTCGAAAAGCGAAGCGATACCGTCGGCGCGCAGCGCATCGCATTTCTCTGGCGTGCCCCCGGCCTGCAGGTAGGCGGGCTTGTGGACATTCCACTCGAATTCGGCCCGGTTGAGCACGGCAACGCGGCACATGATGAGTTCTCGGTATTCGAGGGGCAGCTCAAACTCTGCCCGCACGCGACCGAGCAAACCGTTCCAGCCGGTTGCCAGGGGAAAGCTCTTGAGCAAGACGCGATCGATACCGATCAGCTCGCCGTTCGGGCGACGGGCTTGCATGTTTTCCAGAAGCTCGGGGGGAGCGTTATCGCCGTCCTGCCAAGGTTTCACTCTTACATGGGTCATTGGTGTTGTTCTCTATGGGCGGTCGGGGGGCTGCAGGTGCGCTACGGCCGACGCGGTGATGCCGAGTGGTCGCACCGTCCGGTTCAATCGAGGTGGTTGTTGATGAAGCGAAGGACGTTGGGCTTGGGCGCTGCGCCGGTCATCCGGTCGATCACCTGGCCATCCTTGAACAGCACCACCGTTGGGATGCTCTGCACGCCGAAGCGGCCAGCCAATTCCGGGGCCTGGTCGATATCGACCTCGCCGAAGTGCGCGCGATCCTGCATGTCGCGGGCGACGTCCTTGAAGATCGGGGACATCACCCTGCACGGGCCGCACCATTCGGCCCAGAAGCGGACGGCATAGACGCCGGGCACCTGGCCGAGCGTCGTATCGAAATTGTCGTTGTTCAGCTCTTGAAGCATGGGGGCTCCTGAAGTTGGAAAGGAGTCACTGGCGCAGCCAGTGCGGATCGCTGCAAGCAGAGAGGCTTGGTTGAGCAGCGGATGGGAGGCATGGCTGCCGGTTACAGCAGTCGTGCGCGGGCGGGGATATGCTTTGCAATATACGTTCAATTATTTGATTGAATGATAGTGCGATGGTATCGTGGCGTCAATGAACCCGCCCGCCCACATCGACGGCAGCAGCCGTCTGGACCCATTGGCCGAAGTCGCCAAGACCTTGGGGCATCCGCATCGCCTGGCGCTGCTGGAGCAGATCGTGCGTGGGGAGCGGTCGGTCGAGAAACTGGCCGAGCTGACCGGGATCACGGTGGCGAACGCCTCTCAGCACCTTCAGCACCTGAAGCGTGCTGGCTGCGTGCAGACGCGGCGCGATGGCAAGCACATGCTCTATCGCCTCGGGCCGGGACCGTTGGCCTCGGTGGTCGTGGCGCTGCATGACTACGTGGAGTTCCAGCATTCCCGCATCCGCGAGGCCATCGCCGATAGCCGTCAACGGCCCCAGGAGATGGAATCGGTCTCGATCGACGGCCTGCTTGATCGCATGGATGAAGGGGCCGTGGTGCTGCTGGACATTCGCGGCGATGAGGAGTTCGCGCAGGCTCATTTGCCGGGCGCGATCAATATCCCGCTGGAGCAACTGGCCGACAGGATCGGTGAACTGTCCCGGGATACGGAGGTCGTGGCCTACTGCCGCGGTCCGTACTGTGTGCTATCCATGCAGGCCGTGAGCATCTTGCAGGCTCACGGGATGCAGGCCACGCCACTGGCGGGGGGCGTGCCCGAATGGCGGGCGGCGGGCCTTGCGCTGCAAGGCAGCACCGGCCCGGTCTCCTGAGCAGTACCGGGCAACCCTCACGCCCGGCTTGCTTCCCGAATCAGGAAACTGGTTACCTGAAGCGCGCGCTCGGGGCTGCCGGCGGTTTCTCCGTCCGCGTACCAACGTCCGGCGATGCCTAGCGCCGGCACGCCCGCCACCTTGAAATCACTGGTCGTCTGCGTTGCGCGCTTGGCTCTGGTCATGGTCGAGAACGAGTGATACGCCTCGGCGAACTTCTTGCCGTCCAGTCCAGGTTGCTTGTCGGCCCAAGCTAGGATGGCATCGTCGCCGAATAGGCGTTGGTGCTCTTGATGGATGGCCCGGAAGATCCTGGGTCGGAATTCGTCCTCCTTACCCAGAGCCTGCAGTGCGTAGTACATGCGCTGTTTGGCTTCCACGTCGCTGCCTACAAAGGGCACAGGAACTCGCCGGAAGGATGCGATGGAGGGAAGTTGCCTGGTCCAGATTTCGAGCTGCGGCTCGAAGGCAGCGCAGTGCGGACAGTTGTACGAGAAGAACTCAATGACCTCCACCTTGCCAGGCGGCGCATCGACCGGCACGGGTTTGTCCAGCTCCAGGAAATCCTTGCCCGCTTTGAAAGCCTCTTGGGCGAAAACGCTATTGGCCAGCGGCGCCAAGGGCACCATCGCAGCGGCAATCAGAAAATGACGTCGTTTCATGCGGGGGTATCTCCAGGGTCGGGACTGCTCCGATACCACTGTCGGTCTGGTGAAAGGGCCATTCAGAAGCTGTAGCTTTCGCCGTCATCGGGAACGAGGACTCGCTGAGGGTCGAGCGATTTCTCCTTGATGTAATCCTTCAGTTCCTGCCGGCTTTGCGTCGCATGGTTCAGGGATTCCAAGTGCACCGCCACGATATAAGCGCCAGGGGCGGCTTGATTCACTCGATATAGATCCTCTTTGCCCATGATGATGGCGCCATCGATATCGTTGAATCGCACATAGCCCGCGTTCAGGACGATGACGTCCGGGTGGTATGTGGCGAGAGCGTCCTGGACGTGGGTATTCCAGACGGTATCGCCAGCCACGTAGAGCGACTTGAAGCCTGGGCGCTGGAAGACCACGCCAGACACCGTGCCCAGAAGTTTCCCGCGGACGGCCATTGCAGCGTCGCTGCCATGCTGGCCGCTTGTCTTGATCAGGCGGACTCCCTTGAATTCGGTTGCCTCATTCAAGACGCGCACGTCCCGGAAGCCTGAGCCTCGGATCGTTCTGGCATCCTCATCGTTCTGCGCAAAGATCGGCATGTCTTTCGGGATGCGTTCTTTGGCCTCGTTGTCCCAGTGATCGAAGTGCAGATGCGTGACGATTACCGCATCCACGTCGATCACTTTTTCAAGGGGTATGGGAAGGTCTACGGTAGGGTTGCGGATTTCGCTGTTGAAGCTTCCCGGTGCCGCGGGATATGAGCCTTTTTTCGCCAGCATCGGATCGACCAGAAACCTGACGTCGCCGTAGTCGATCTTGATCGTCGCGTTCCTTATCTGCTGCAGCACAAACGATTTCGTTCCAGCACTAGGCGCTGGTGCCGATTCGGCGGACGCGCTGGCAGCAGCTCCTGCGGCGATAAAGCCCGCAATGAGCAGGCTTGCATATTTGCGTATCAGTTCTTTCATGGACATGGATAGGGTTCTCCTGAAGTAATGGCTTGGCGAAGTGAATTGCACAGCCGCGAGCCCGGATATTTGCCGGGCCCACCAAGCCGAAAAAGTGAACGAAAGCGGTTTCCCGGCAAACATCCGTGCCCAGTTCAATAGGAACTAGATGTGCAAGGTGTTATATCCCTTGTCCTTAAGCTCAAGCAGATGGATGGTTCCGCTTCGGGTTGTGCTCAGTCTCTTGTCCAGTTGGTCCTTCGTGACCCCGAACACGGCCATCGCGTTCTCGCAGACAACGATCTTGGCACCGTAGTCCTCGCTTTTTGCAAACCACTCGGCCAGTGAATGGTCGTTTGCAAGATCCTTGACCACCGCGCCTACGGCCACGATTTCAAAGGTCAGTCCTTTCTTCTTCACGTCCATTTGCTTGGCGGTCAACACAGCGGCCTTGAAGTGCAGCACGTCCGAAACCATCAGCGCGAACTTGGTGGAGGTGCCTTCATAGGGAATTACGATGTCCGGCATCTTGTTGATGTCGGGCATCTGCGGGCCTTGGGCAAAGCCGTTCGTTGGGGAGGCGAAAAAAGCCAGTACTGCAAAAAGGAGGGAAAAGACTGTTGTTTTCATTTTTCGTTTCCTCGCGTGGTGAAAGAGAACTGGCTAGAAGCCGGATGCTGGGCTTGTCCGATTAAGCGAAAATAAAGCCGTGCCTGGGGGGCTGGGCCGCCGGCCATCTTCATCGCTGTCCCCCGGTAGCCCGTTGCGGTGTGTCCTTGCTTGTAATGAGCAGGTGGACCGTCCGTATGACCAGGTAGCCGATGAACACGTTGGCGCCGACGAAAACCGGCACGGCCAGAACCTGTGCCGAATGGATGCCGGCCTGTGCCAGCTTCAGGCCGCTGACGGTTGCAGCGGCCACACCGAAGGTATAGGCCCAGTAGGCGGGGATGAAGGGCTGCACGCCCAACCAAAGGCCAAGGCGAAGGCCAAGCAATAGCTGGAAAAGGCCATAGCCCCACAGCATGAGAAGCCAGTGGTCCGTGCTGCCGGGAGACAGGGCCAACCAGGCCATGGCGCAAACGACGGGTGGCGCGAATTGAATACCAATCAGCGGACGTTGCGGCGCCGGTATCGATGTCGAGTGCCATAGGCGATGGATGACCAGGGATTCGAGGGCCAGCCACGAGAAGAATCCCGCACCCAAGAAAATCCATCCCCAATCAGCACTGCCTAGCGCGCCCAGTGCGGCCGCCGTGGTGAGGTTTCCTGCGACCGTGGGCAGGTACAAGGTCGGAAGCATGTCCTCCGAGTTCCTCCCGCCTTGCCAGAGCGTGCCGGTGTGCCAAAGCGCAAAGCCGATATTCCAGGCAATGCCGCCGATCGTCAGGAGCCACGCAAGGGCCATGGAATACGGGATCACCGCGATGGCGATGAGCAAGGTGGAAACCGCGATCAGTGCGGGCGTTCCACCCTGGACCGGATGCAGGAACTCGGCCTTTGCCGCCTCGAAATTCCGAATCGACTGCCAGACGTAGCCGATGATGAGCGCAGCCCAGATCAGTCCGGCCATCGCGAGCAGGGCTTCGCCAATGGCAGAAGGCAAATGCCAGAGCTGCACAGCGGAGCGCCAGGCCTGTCCCAGGCCGGCGACTCCAAGGACGACCCCAAAATACGATGCCGGAATTTGCCTCCGCTTGATGCGATGGGCTTCCATCTCCAGACCCCTATCGTTCACAGGTGGTCTAGGCCCGCTGCGCAGCGCCGCCGGGGAGTCGGCGAGCCTGATGACGGTCAAGCGGTGTCACTTGCCGCCGCCGCAGCAGGTCTTCGCCGAAGCCGATGCGGCGGCGCGGCTTTGTTCGATCAGGACGGGGGTATAGCCCGCATCGGCGATGGCGTCCTGGAGTTCCTTCGGATCAGCGCTACTCGATTCGATTTGCACCAGGCCCTGGCTTTGATCGATGGTGAACTTGGCATCCTGATCCGCTGCCTTCAGCGCCTTCGTGATCATGCTGACGCAGTGCCCGCAGGTCATGTCCTTGACTTCAAAACTGATCATGAGATTTCTCCAATGGAGTTACTGGTAGGGAACTGGCACTGTGGGCCTTGTCACGGTGGGAAGGTCAAGGGGTATCTTTTCTCGGTAATCCATGCCGCCAGATGCCGCGCGTCGCTGGTTCAGAAGTGACCTGCGGCACGATATGCAATGGTTTCGGATCATCCGATCCGCTGCTTGCGCACGGGGATCACGGTGGCAAGGCCAACGGCTGCCGAGAGAGCGAACATCGCAGTCTTCGGGATCGCTGGCGCAAGGACGTTGACGAGGATGGGCCAGAAGAAGCCGCTGTATGCGAGCACGTAGAAGATGCCGGTGAGCAGCGAGCGATCTTCAATTCGAGCGATGAGCGGGATTGCCCGCGGGCCGGGGTGAGCAGGAACCCGTTGAAGCACAGGCGGGGGCGTCATCCCCGTCCGCCGGGTGACCATCGTCGCGCTCGTGCTGATTCCTATCCTTGGAAGGCCGTCCCTGCCTTCCCGGGACCGACAAAGTTGCAGCCATCGACAGTGGGCAGTGCCATCTGCAACATAGTGCTTTACCTTCCCACGATGGTAAGCCGCAAGCTATGCCCATGTCGGACTTCAACTATGGAAAGTAAACCATGAGCACGCCAAGCATCTCAGATAGCCGGGCCGCGTTAGCCCCTATCAGTCTGCCCATCGAGGGCATGACCTGCGCGAGCTGCGTCGGCCGCGTGGAGGCTGCCCTGACCAAGGTCGAGGGCGTGGACAGCGTGTCCGTCAACCTTGCCACCGAGAAAGCGGAGATTCGCCTGGCCGGCCCGGTGGATCGCGCGGCGCTGATCCAGGCCGTGGAGAAGGTGGGCTACGAGGTGCCTGCCAGCGCCGTGGAGCTGGCGGTCGAGGGCATGACCTGCGCCTCGTGCGTGGGCCGTGTCGAAAAGGCGCTCAAGGCGGTGCCCGGCGTTGCAGAGGCTGCCGTTAACCTTGCGACCGAGCGCGCCACCGTGCGCGGAACGGCCTCGATGGATGCCTTGGTGGCCGCGGTCCAGAAAGCCGGCTACGAGGCACGTGCCGTCGATAACAGCGCCCAGGCCGACGACGAGGCTGCGGAGAAGAAAGACGCCGAACGGGCCGGACTCAAGCGCGACCTGATCCTGGCCGCCGTGCTGGCGCTGCCGGTGTTCGTGCTCGAAATGGGCTCGCACCTGGTCCCCGGGATGCACCATTGGATCAAGTCCACCATCGGCATCCAGCAGAGCTGGTATCTGCAGTTCGTGCTGACGATGCTGGTGCTGGCCTTCCCTGGACGGCGCTTCTACACGAAAGGCTTCCCGGCCCTGATGCGCCTGGGGCCGGACATGAATTCGCTGGTCGCGGTCGGCACGGCCGCGGCGTTCGGCTACTCGGTGGTGGCCACCTTCCTCCCCAACCTGCTGCCGGCGGGAACGGTCAACGTCTACTACGAAGCAGCCGCGGTCATCGTGGCGCTGATCCTGCTCGGGCGGTTCCTGGAGGCGCGCGCCAAAGGCCGCACCTCGGAGGCCATCAAGCGGCTGGTCAAGCTGCAGGCCAAGGAAGCGCACGTGCTGCGCGATGGCCGCGCGGTGGATATCCCGATCCAAGATGTGGCGTTGGGCGACATGGTGGAGGTGCGTCCCGGCGAACGGGTGCCGGTCGATGGCGAGGTGACCGAGGGCCGCAGCTTCGTGGACGAGTCGATGATCACCGGCGAGCCGATCCCCGTCGAGAAGACGATCGGCTCGCCGGTGGTCGGCGGCACCGTCAACCAGAAGGGGGCACTGACGCTGCGCGCCACCGCCGTGGGTGGTCAGACGATGCTCGCGCAGATCATCCGCCTGGTCGAGCAGGCGCAAAGCTCCAAGCTGCCGATCCAGGCCGTGGTGGACAAGGTGACACTGTGGTTCGTGCCGGCGGTGATGCTGGCGGCGACGCTGACGTTCCTGGCCTGGCTCATCTTCGGGCCGTCCCCGGCGCTGACCTTCGCACTGGTCAACGCGGTGGCCGTGTTGATCATCGCTTGCCCCTGCGCCATGGGGCTCGCCACGCCCACGTCCATCATGGTCGGCACCGGCCGCGGCGCGGAAATGGGCGTGCTGTTCCGCAAGGGCGAGGCGCTGCAGTTGCTTCGAGACGCCAAGGTGGTCGCGGTGGACAAGACCGGCACGCTCACCGAAGGCCGCCCGGTGCTCACCGACCTGGAGATCGCTCCCGGCTTCGACCGCAGGCAGGTACTCATGCAGGTCGCTGCCGTGGAATCGCGTTCCGAGCACCCGATCGCCCGGGCCATCGTCGAATCTGCGACGGAGGGAGGCACCACGCTGCCGACCATGGCCGATTTCGATTCGGTCACCGGCATGGGGGTGCGCGCCACCGTGGATGGGGTTCGTGTCGAAGTGGGTGCCGATCGCTTCATGCGCGAATTGGGTTTGGACGTCGGCGGCTTCGCCGGCACGGCCGAGCGGCTGGGCAACGAAGGCAAGTCGCCTCTGTATGCCGCCATCGACGGCCGGCTGGCCGCCATCATCGCGGTTGCCGATCCGATCAAGTCCAGCACGCCCGCCGCCATCGCGGCCCTGCACCAGCTCGGCCTGAAGGTGGCGATGATCACCGGCGACAACGCGCGCACGGCGCAGGCCATCGCCAGGCAATTGGGCATCGACGAGGTGGTGGCGGAGGTGCTGCCCGAGGGCAAGGTCGAGGCGGTGCGCCGGCTGAAGGCCACCCACGGCCAGATCGCCTATGTGGGCGACGGCATCAACGATGCGCCTGCGCTGGCCGAGGCCGACGTGGGTCTGGCGATCGGCACCGGCACCGATGTGGCAGTGGAATCGGCCGACGTGGTGCTGATGTCCGGCAACCTGCAGGGCGTGCCCAATGCCATCGCGCTGTCCAAGGCCACCATCGGCAACATCCGCCAGAACCTGTTCTGGGCCTTCGCCTACAACACGGCGCTGATCCCCGTGGCCGCCGGGGCGTTGTACCCGGCCTGGGGCGTGCTGCTGTCGCCAGTATTCGCCGCTGCGGCCATGGGCATGTCGAGCGTGTTCGTGCTCGGCAACGCACTGCGCCTGCGCCGCTTCCAGCCGCCGCTGGATACGGCCTCCGCGGCTTCACATTGAGAAAGGAGGACGACCATGAACATCGGTGAAGCGTCCACGGCATCGAAGGTCTCGGCCAAGATGATCCGCTACTACGAGGAAATCGGCCTGATCCCGCCGGCGAACCGAACCGACGCGGGCTACCGCGCCTACACGCAGTCGAGGGTCGGCAGGGATTCGTGTAAAAACGGGCCGAAAGTGAGCTAACTGCCTGTCGCAGCTGGCTTTATTGGCCGCTCCAGAAAATCGAGGGTTGGGCAGCACTCTCCCGCCGGCACTTGGGCGCACCGCGCTATTTTCTGTTCGAGATCCCTCTCCAGCTGTCGCAGCTCGCGGATTCGTAGACGGACATCGACGAGCTTTCGCTCGGTCAGCTGACGGGTCTGCTCGCAAGAACCTTCGCCTGTGATCTCTAGCAGGCCAGCGATCTCGTCGAGGCTGAATCCCATCATCTGAGCGCGCCGGATGAACTGAAGCCGATTGACATCGTTTTCGTCGTAACGACGCACGCCTCCTATGGGTCGCTCGGGTTGACGCAGCAGCCTACGCCGCTGGTAGTAGCGCACGGTTTCGACGTGCACATCGGCCGCCGCCGCCAGCCGGCTGATCGTAAACGTGTTCGGACGCACGGCTTGACTCCGTACCTAGGTACAGAGGCTAGTATGCTCTGATGCAAACAACCCCGGCCAAATCGTCTGTTCCAGCCATCGTTGGCGCGAGCATCGCCGCCATTGGCGCATCGGTCTGCTGCGTCGTGCCGCTGGTGCTGGTCCTGCTGGGCATCAGTGGCGCCTGGATCGGCACCCTGACAGCTCTCGATCCCTTGAGGCCCTGGTTCAGCGCCGCCGCCGTACTGTCCTTGGCCGTGGCGTTTTGGATGCTGTATCGACCGGCGGCACGGTGCGGTGTGGATGGCAGTTGCATCGCCCCGGACGCTCTGCGACGCAGGCGACGTTGGCTCTGGTTGGCGACAGCCCTCATCGTCCTGTTGCTGCTGTTTCCCTATTACATCGTCTGGATTCTGTAGGAGGCGCGATGCACAAGTGGATACTGGCCCTGGTGGCTGCTCTGTCGGTCGGTGCCGCTCTTGCGACGCCCGCAACCGTAGTGATGCTCGATGCTGAGAACATGACCTGTCCCGCCTGCGGCATCACCATCAGGAAGGCGCTGGAGAAGGTGCCGGGCGTGGCCGATGTGAAGGTGGACACCCGGGCTGAAACAGTCACGGTGACGTTCGAATCGAGCCAGACGGATGCAGCCGGAATCGCGCGTGCAGTCACGGAAGCAGGCTTCCCGGCCAAGGTGCGGACTGGCGGTGAGTGACGTCAAGCTGGAAAGCATCTTGACCTGCCCGGAGTGCGGCCATCGGGCGACCGAGACAATGCCCATCACAGCGTGTCAATTCTTCTATGAGTGCACGGGCTGTGGAGCGGTTTTGCGTCCGCATCAAGGCGACTGCTGTGTGTTCTGCTCGTTCGGAACAGTGCCATGTCCACCGATCCAACAGAACAATCCCTGTTGTGGTTGAACCGCGGACTCCGATAATAGTTGGACAGACAGGCTGCGAGATCGACTGTGCCACCCTGGAAAGCGCGCCGCTCAACCAGCGGTGTGCATGCGAAGTGGTCGACATCCTCCGTCTGCACGAGTCGATCCGGGGTGCCTTTCCGGAGTTCACGACTGATCCCGCCGTACACGCGCACTTATTTTCACCCTATGCCTTGTTCGTTGATCGGCCCGCGTTGGAGGCCATGGGACGAGTCGCGGCGGCGGTCTTCGACGTCGCAGGAAACCCGGGATATAGCCAACGGGTCCTGCAATGGGCCCCTGACATTGCAACCCATGATCCGGGTTCGGCGGGGGGCGTCCTGGGTCTGGACTTTCACCTGACGGTCGATGGCCCGCGGCTGATCGAGGTCAACACCAATCCAGGCGGTCTGCTCCTCAATGCCTTGTTGCTCGATGCCGTGCGGTCTTGCGCGCCGCCAGCATGGGCCACCTGGACCAACGCGGCCCAAGCGCGTGATGCGGCCGTCACGGCCTGGATGGAGGATGCTCGGCAGCAATCCGGGCGCACGCCGTCGCGCCTGGCCATCGTGGACAGCACTCCGCGAGCGCAGTTCCTTTACCCCGAGTTTGTGCTGTACGCGAACGCGTTTCGGGACCATGGCGTGGACTGCGTGATCAGCGCTCCCGAGGATTTGTCGTTTGGTTCGGACGGGCTTGAGGATGCCCACGGTCGAATCGACACTGTCTACAACCGGTTGACCGATTTCGCGCTCGAGGATGCCTCGCATGCAGACATTCGTGAGGCTTACCTGGCAGGGGACGTCGCGCTGATGCCGCATCCCCGAGCACACGCGCTGTTTGCCGACAAGCGCAACCTTGCGGTGCTCGGGGACCCGGCTCTGCTCGGCGGGTTCGGGGTCGATGCGGGTTCGACGGCACTGCTGGGCCAGGTGATCCCGCCCACGGTCGAACTCGTGCCCGCGAACCGGGATGCGTTGTGGGCAGTGCGCAACGGATATTTCTTCAAGCCTGCAGCAGGGTTTGGCAGCCGTGGGAGTTATCGGGGCGACAAGTTGACCCGGCGGACTTGGGCGTCTATGGCGTCGGCGACCTACATCGCACAGGCCTTCGCGCCACCGAGCATGCGGATCGTGCATGGGGGCCAGTCCCTCAAGGCGGATGTGCGCTGCTTCGCGTCCGAGGCGGGTGTCCTGTTGTTCGCGGCCAGGCTGTACCAGGGCCAGACCACGAACATGCGCACCCCCGGTGGTGGATTCGCAGCGGTGCTCACGTCGTCACGGATCGAGGAGTGATTCCCCACCGGAGCCGACCCTTGGGGCGTGTCGTGGCTACAGCCAGGCGAGTGCCGATTCAGCCAGTTCGCGCTCCTCATCGATCGCGACGTTCCATATGCTCGGCCCGCCCCCGCGGTCGATCCGCGTGGCTCCAGCATCGTTGACGTCAGGTGCCAGCGCCAGGCCGAGCCAGGCCAGTCGCGCGACGATGCGAGCCCGCAAAACCGGCGCGCGATGGCCGATGCCGCCGGAAAAGACGACATGGTCGAGACCGCCAATTGCCGTGGCCATGGCCGCGATGGACTGCGCAATCCGGACTGCAAAGAGCTCCACGGCAAGCTGGGCCTGCGGGCCGGGATCCGTCAGCAACACGCGCATGTCGCCATGGCCGGCGATTCCGGCAAGGCCTGCACTGCGGTACAGGCCGTTTTCAAGCGCCTGCGCATCCAGGCGTTCATGCCTCAGCAGATACAGCAACGCGCCGGGATCGAGATCTCCGGAGCGGGTAGGGCTCGGGATTCCACCCAGCGGAGTGAGCGCCATGGTGGTGTCGCGGCTGCGGCCGCCCTCGACGGCGCAGACGCTGCAGCCCCCCCCCAGATGCGCGAAGACAGCGCGGCCCTTCAGGATTCCAGCGTCGTGGCTGGCCACTATGCGGAGCGCGGAGGCAAAGGCGAGTCCATGGAAACCGTAGCGGCGGATGCCCAGCGCATCCCATGCTTCAGGGACAGGCAAGCGCCGGCTCCAGGGCGCGAGCGACGCGTGGAAGTCGGTGTCGAAGGCCACGCCTTGGCGCGCGTGCGGCCAACGCATGCGCGCGGCACGCGCGAAAGCGAGGGCTACCGGCTGGTGCAAGGGTGCGAACGGCACCAATGCATCCAGTTTCGCGAGCACGGTTTCGTCGAGCTCGCGGGCGTCGTGCAGGTCACCGCCATGTACGATTCGGTGCACCACCACGTCGGGGCTGGGCCACGGCTCCGACAATGCCTCGAGCAGGGTGGCAAGGCGCTCCTGCGCATCCACGCCGACTGGAATTTCGGCCCGGGAGCGCTCGAGCAGACGAGACTGCGCGCCGTGTCCCTCAGTGTTGAACAGATAGGACGCGCCCTTGAGGGTGGACGAGCCAACGTTGAGTGCAAGAAGCCGGCGCGTGGTCACAGGTGTCCCCGAATCATGTTCATGGGGACCGCACCGCCCGGCGCAACAACTGCGCATTGATTGCCACAACGACGGTGCTCAGCGACATGAGCACTGCCCCAAGCGCAGGTTGCAGCAGGATCCCCCATGCGGCGAGAACGCCAGCGGCGAGAGGGATGGCGACGATGTTGTAGCCGGCGGCCCACCACAGGTTCTGGATCATCTTGCGATAGGTGGCCTTGCTCAATTCGATGATCGCTGGCACGTCGCGCGGGTCGCTGCGCACGAGTACGACGTCGCCGGCCTCGACCGCGACGTCCGTCCCTGTGCCGATGGCGATGCCGACGTCGGACGTGAGCAGCGCCGGAGCGTCATTGACACCGTCACCCACCATCGCGACGCGCTTGCCCTGGGCCTGCAGCTCCTCGATCTTTGCCACCTTGTCCTCGGGCAATACCTCGGCGAAGACGGTGTCGATGTTGAGTTCCTTCGCGACCGCGTTTGCGACCGCCGTGGAATCACCCGTCAGCAGGACAACCTCCAGTCCTTCGTCGTGCAGACGCTTGACCGCATCGAACGATTCGGGACGGATGGCGTCAGCGATCGCGAACACGGCGAGCACCCGGTCGCCTTCCACCAGGTAGGTTGCAGATTGACCATCGGCTGCCGCTGATTCGGCAGCCCGCCGAAGCGTCTCCGGCGGTTCGACCGCGAGCATTCTCAACAGACCCGGCCCGCCAACGTGGAGCGAGCGCTCCTCGACGACTGCGCGCACGCCGCGTCCCGGCATGGACTCGAAGTCCTGCGACATCGGAACGTCGATGCCATGTTCCTTGGCGCTGGTCATCAGCGCCTGCGCGATCGGATGTTCAGCGTCGCGCTGGACCGACGCGGCCACGCGAAGCACCTCGTCGTCGGTGAGTCCATCGGCGGCAGTGGTCTTCACGACGCGGTGCGAACCGAGCGTGAGCGTGCCTGTCTTGTCGAACACGACCGTGTTCAGCAAACGGGCCTCTTCCAGGCCGCGTCGATCGCGCACGAGCAGGCCGTTCCGTGCGCCAATCGTGGTCGAGATGGCGGTCACCAGCGGGATGGCCAAACCTAGCGCATGGGGACAGGCGATCACGAGCACGGTCACTACGCGCTCGATCGTGAAGCTCCACGGTCGACCGAGGAGTGGCCAGACAATGGCGGTAACCGCGGCGGAGACGATGGCGATGATCGTGAGGTAGAACGCCGCCCGGTCCGCCAGGGCCTGGGCGCGCGAGCGCGACGTCTGGGCCTGCTCGACGAGCCTCATGATACCCGCGAGCGCGGTCTCGTCGCCGGTTCCCGTCACCTCGACACGCAACGAGCCCTGTCCGTTGACGGTGCCGGCGATCACCCGGTCGCCCGTCGACTTGTCCATCGGCTTGGACTCGCCGGTGATCATCGCTTCGTTGACGGCGCTGGTCCCTTCCTTCACGACGCCGTCGGCGGGAATGCTCGCGCCGGGCCTGATGAGCAGCAGGTCGCCGCGCTTCAGTTCCGCGACAGGGACTTCCTTCGCGGTACCGGCCTCATCCAACCGCACCGCCATATCAGGCAGCAGCTTCGCGAGTTCCTTGAGAGCGCCCTGTGCCTGGTTGATCGAACGCATCTCGATCCAGTGGCCGAGCAACATGATCGCCACCAGCGTCGCCAGCTCCCACCACAGGTCCAAGCCCTCGACAACGCCGAGCGTGACCAACGCGCTGTAAAAGAAGGCGACGGTGATCGCAAGCGAGATCAGCGTCATCATGCCCGGCAGGCGATTTCTCAGCTCGTGGTATCCGCCGCGGACGAACGGCGAGCCGCCGTAGAAGTACACGATCGTGCCGAACACCGCCGGGATGTACGCCGACCCCGGGAACTGTGGTGCGGTGTAGTCGAACCAATGCTGGATCATCCCGCTCCAGATCAGAGTGGGGATGGTCAGCAGCAGCGTGAGCCAGAACTTGTCGCGGAAGCTCGCCACGCTGTGGCCGGCGTGCTTGTCGTGCCCGGCATGGACGTCACCTTCAGCACCCGTGCGGGGATGCGGCTGTTGCTCGCCGCGCGCCTGATGATCTTGATGATGATGATTGTGTTGCGTCATGGGTCTGCCTTCCTGGATGCACTGATGCGCCGGGCACCAGCGGGGAGATAGATCAGTGTTCTGTTACAAGTGTCCCGATCTGGCGATGGCCATCACCAGCCGCAGTGAGAGCAATCCCGCAGCAGCGAAAGCCACCATAGCCAGGAAAGGCATGTGACCGAACACTTGCGGGCCGTCGGAATGCAGGCTCAACAGCGCACCGCTTACGTACAGGCCCAAGGTGACCAGGGCCAACGCCAGCCGGTTGCCCGTGCGCGCGATTGCCTCCTGCGTGGAACTCAGGCCATGGTGGTGTACGGAGAAGGCGGGTCGTCCGTCGCTCAGTTGCGCCTGCCGCAACAGGTCGGTGGCGATCTGTGGCAATTGGCGCGCAGTGCGGGCCAGCCGCATGGCAAGCGGCCTGTTGCCGCTGGGGCGGCTGGCTTCGGCAATGTCGGCGATCGCGGCCGCCTGCGCGGACAGCGTCCCCAGCAGGTCCAGATCCGGATCCAGCGCCCGCAGCGTGTTCTCGACCAGGAACAGCGTCCGGATCAGGGACAGCAGGTGGGCCGGAAGCCGGAAGCCAGCGCCCTGCCCAATGCGTGCCACGCGCCAGATTGCCTCGGCAATGGACCACTGCGCCAGCGGACGGCTGGCCATCTCGGCCAGGATCAGGTGGATCTCGCGCACATGCGAGCGGCGGTCGACCTGCGGCGGGAAGAAGCCCATGGCGATCGCTGCATCCAGCACGCCCTCGGCGTCGTCGGCCGCAATGGCCTCGACCATGCCGCCGAGCGCGAGCCGGGATGCAGGGACGAGCACGCCGATCGAGCCAAAGTCATGCAGGCACAGGCGACCGTCGTCAAAGAAGAACAGATTCCCCGGGTGCGGGTCCGCATGGAAGACGCCGGCGCCGAAGAGCTGATGCACGTAGGCACCGAGCAGCGCCCTTGCCAGTGCGGGAGCCGCCGCCGTTCCATAAGCGGCTTCCAGGCGGGTGCCGTGGCTACGATCCTGGACCAGCACGTCGCGGGTGGCGTAGGGCTCAACGACATGTGGCTGTGTGATGCCGGGCAGGGCATCGAGCACCTTCGCCATGCGGCGCATGTTCTGCGCCTCGTGACGCATGTCGATTTCATCGCGCAGGAATGCGCCCAGCTCGTCCACCAGTTCGAGGGGGCGGTGTCGCTTCAGAGGCGGCCAGATCCACTGGGCTACGCGCAGCGTGCGTCGAAGCAGCCGCAGGTCAGCCTGCACTTGAGCGTGGATGCCGGGCCGGGTGACCTTGACGACCACGTCGCGACCGTCATGCATGCGTGCCGGATGGATCTGAGCCACCGACGCGGCGGCCAGCGGATGGTCATCGAAGCTGGCGAAAAGCTCTTCGACGGAGGCGCCGAACGCCTGCTCGACCATGTGTCTGGCCTGGTCAGCAGGAAATGCCGGCACGTCGCTGTGCAACCGCGACAATGCCTCGCGATAGGGCGCCGGCAGCAGGTCCCAGCGCAGGCTCAAACCCTGGCCCAGCTTGACGAAGGTGGTACCCAGCCCCACCAGGGTGGCGCTGACGTACGCGGGAAGCCGTTCGGGTCTGCGTCGGCGCAGGCGCAACACCGCGACCCCGAGAGTCAGTCCGGCCCAGGCGATCTGGCCTCCGCGGCGCACCGTGCCCGCCATCAGCGCGAGGTCCTGGCCGGCCGGCTCACGATGCCGGCCCCGCTTCCGCGCGCAGGATGGCGGTCGGATCGCCGCGACCATCCACGGCCGCCAGCTCCGCTTCGGACAGCAGGTTGTCGCGGGACTCGCCGAGGACGCCCGCAGCCGCGTCAACCACGTGCGCCCAGGTGCTGCGGTTGGCGAACAGCAGGCCCGGCACGTCCAGTGTGCCGCCCCGGTTGACGAAGCCCAGCGCCGCGGTGGTGGTGGGGCCGGTGTCGAGTCGGCGCAGCGCACCGAGGAAGGGCTCCGGACGGGTGTGGGTAACGAATACGCGCGGCCGGCCCACCGGAAACAGCGCTTGGACCGCACTGTCGGAGTGCACGTACCTTGCCTCCTCCGGATCGCGCGGGGCGCGAAATCGGCCGGGTTCGGCGAGATAGACGATCGCGGCCGACATTCCGCGTGCGGCCAGACGCGCCTGTGCGCGGCGCACTTCCTGCAGCTGGTACGCGCCGGTGGCCACCAGCAGGATCGCCGCCGTCTCCGGATCGCCGGCGAGGCATGTTGCGCCGGTCTCGGCCAGTGCCTGGGCCTGCTGCGGGGTCAGCTCATGAGGCACCGGACGCTTGGGAACGACCAGTGTGGTGACCGTGCCCCGTTGCGCGTAGGCGCGGGCGAGGGCGGCGGCAGCGCCATTGGCGTCCGGCGGGAACACCACGCGCGAAATGTCGGCCATTTCGCCCATGAGTGCCTCGGCCATGGTCGGATCCTGGTGGGACTGTTCGTTCTTCGCGTTCTCCCACGTGTGCGAGGTCAGCACCAGGGGCACGCCCAGCCAGCCGGGTGGGCGCCCGGCCTGGGCTTGGTGGCGGGCGAAGATCAGTTCCTGACGTACGGCGCCGAGCATCTTCGGTGCAAACGCCTCGTAGGTGACCACCAGGTTTAGCCCGCCCTTGTTGCCGAGCGCCGCGCAGACCACGGCTTCTTCGTTGAGCGCAGTGATGACCGCGCCGGTTGGCGATTCGGCGACGCCGGGCTCGGGCTCGTGCACCCGGTGCTTCATCGCGTCCAGGGTCCGGTCGAGCTTGTTGCTGCGCAGCTCATCGGGATTGCCCACGCGCACCCGCAGTCCCGGATTCGCCTCGGCGATGGCGACGAACTGCTCGTCGAGTGCGGTCATTGGCGAGCTCTCACCGCCGGCGCCGCGGTCGGCGATCGCCGGGACGCGGGGCGGTTCCACCTGGCGATCGGCCAGCGCATGGTCGCGCTCGCGCACCCGCTGCTGGAGATCGTGGCTGTTGAGTGCGGCAACGGCCTGCTCGAGCTCCGACGCGGCCACGAATAGCGCCGCTGCGCCTTCATTGAAGAGCGTGCGCGCCGCGGCATCCTTCGCCGGATTCCCCGGCAGCGGCAAGTTGTGCGAGGCGTTGGTCCCGGCGCCGGGGAAGCCGAAGCCCTTGACGGTTTCGGCGATGCCATAGGGCAGCCGCACGTCGGCGGGAACAGCGGCGCCCGCTTGCAGGCGCGACTCCATCACGTGGATGCCCCACGCGATGCTGGCCGGATCGCGCCCGTCCAGCGCGATCGGATCAAAGCCGTTCAATCGCAGGTGCCGGTCCAGCCACCGCTCGCCGCCCTGCTGGGTGATCTGGCTGCGCTGTTCGATGCGGCGCCCGTTGAGGATGATGATCGGGCTGACCAGTCCGCTGTCCTCGGCGCGCCACCAGCGGGGCGCCCAGTCGCTGCCACGCTGTTCCTCGAACGCACCGTCGCTGAGGAAGGCGACCAGGCGTTCATCCTTGAGCGGCGCATGCACGTACTGCAGCTCGGCAAAGCCGAGATAGCCGCCTTCCATCACGCCCCCGGCGGTGTGCGCATTGACGTGGGAGCCGAGGGGCGACGCCGGCGTTCCGTCCGGATTGAGGGTGTAGGCATAGAAGTCGCTTACGAACCGGCTCAGCCCTTCGCCGGTGCGGTCGTAACGTTCGGCGTGCCGGTCGGTCATGTTGCCAACCAGCACGTTCAGCGCGTCGATGGCGGCCACGCAGTGCCCCTGGCCCATCATCCACGCGCGGGTGACGCCATCCAGGGAATCTATCAGCAGGTAGCCGGCGTAGGCGGGCACCATGTTGAGGGACCCGCCGGTGTGGCCTTCAGGCGTGGTCTTGAAATCATCGACCTCCAGGGCCGCGCCGTCGGTACGAACGCGCTGGCTGTAGGTCATGTGCGCCACCAGCCACATGCCGGCGCTGGTGACGCGGTCGGCCGCGGCGAGCCGCTGCCACGCGGTGCCGGCATCCGGCGTGCGGCCCAGGGCGACCAGCTCGTGCACCATCTGGCGGACCCGGAGCTGGGTAAGCGGGTCATGTCGGATCACCCCGTAGCCGGCCGCCCAGTGGGCGAACGCGGGATCGGCCTGCCGGTGGGCGTCGGCGAGTTCAAGGATCCGCTGGCGCTCGGCGGCCGACAGCTGGTCGGCGGTGCAGCAGTTGAGATGCAGGTTCATGGGTCCTCCGGGGAATCGGTCGAAGCGGTCATCAGGGTCGATGCCGCGGCGGCGAGGTCCGCACCCAGCGCGATGGCGTTGGAGGGGTGGGAAATGGTGTCAGTGCTGACGATGCGGGCCAGGCCCGCCTCCTGCAGGCGGGCATAGGCGTCGCCTGCGAACACCGGATGGATGGCGACCAGCAACGGCGACGGCAACGACAACCGGCGCAGGTGTGCGAGGGTCTCCAGGATCGTGTGGCCGGACGACACGATGTCGTCGATCAGCACCGGAGTCCGACCAGCCACGGCTGCCGGGTCGGGCAGGCTGACGCGCACGTCGTAGTCGCCGTGCCGCTCCTTGGCCAGCACCTGGTAGGGCATGCTGGACAGGGCGGCGATGTCCGCTACCCACTGCTCGCTCTCGCTGTCAGGGCCGATCAGCACAGCGTCGGGGACGGTCTCAGCGATCCAGCGGGCCACGGCCGGCGTCGCCGATACGTGGACCGTCGGAATGCGGTAGAGCGACTGCAGGCGCTCGACGCGGTGCAGGTGCGGGTCCACGGTCACCAGCCAGTCGAAAGCCTCTTCGAGGAATTGCGCAAACAGCGGTGTACTGACCGCCTCGCCGCGATGGAAGCGGGTGTCCTGGCGCATATACCCCAGGTAGGGTGCGATGAGGCCGACCGAACGAGCCCCGAACTCGCGCGCGGTCCGGGCGGCGAAGCGCAACGGGAGGGCCGTGGCATCGGCGTTGCGCAGGCTGGCCAGGAGCGCCACATCGGCTCCGGCCAGTGCGTCGTCCAGGGTGACCAGCGACTCGCCATCTGGGAAGTGCCGCCAAGCCACGGGTGCAATGCGCGCCTGCAGGGGCTGGTTGATGTTGCCGGCCAACACTGCATCGGCCGGGAATGGCATCAGCACACGGGTCATGGAACCTCTCCAAGCACAAAAGGTTGCAGCGTCACGGCGTGCTCCAGGGCGTAGGCCAGTTCTCCCGGCGACTCCGCATGCAGGGTGAGCAGAGGTTGTCCCCGCTCGACCGTATCGCCGATCCGCAGACCGGTTTCGAGGCCGGCGGTGGGGGATGTCGGTGCGCCGGCCAGCTTGGCCAGTTTGGCCAGCCTGCGGTTGTCGATCACCGCGATCCGACCCGATGCGGTTGCCGGGACGTCGGCGGTGAATGCTGCCCGCCGCGGTTCGCGGAAGCCTCCCTGGGCCTCGCAGATCGCCAGGAACTTGGCCAGCGCCGCCCCGGAATCCAGCACGCCGCGCGCGCGCTCCAGTCCGGTGCCGGCGTTGCTGCCCGCTGCCATGTCCAGCAGCGCCGCGGACAGCGCAAGTGCGCGTTCGCGAAGGTCGGCGGGTGCATCGGCCGCGTTGCGCAGCACCTTGAGCACGTCGTGCGCCTCGAGCGCCGGGCCGATTCCCCGACCCACCGGCTGGGTGCCGTCAGTGCGATGGATCCCCAAGTGCAGTCCAAGCGCAGCGCCGGTGTGTCCAAGCCGCGTGCCCAAGCTGTGGGCCGCGGCCTCGCCACGCACCTTGGCGGTCGGACCCACTGGCATGTCGATCAGGACGTGGGTTGAACCCGCGGCGATCTTTTTTGACAGCACGCTGGCAACCAGTTGGCCGTCGCTGTCGAAGTCGAGTGGCCGTTGGACCCGGATCAGGATGTCGTCGGCCGGGCTCAGGCGCACGTTGCCACCCCAGACGATGCAGCCGCCCTCGCGCTCCACCACCCGGCGCATCGCCGCCAGATCGAGCGCCACCGGCGCCATGACCTCCATGGTGTCGGCGGTGCCCGCGGGCGACGTGATCGCGCGCGAGGACGTCTTCGGGATGCGGTAGCCCAGCGCAGCCACGATGGCCACCACGATCGGGGTGGTGCGATTGCCCGGCAGGCCGCCCACGCAGTGCTTGTCCAGCACCGGCCCTTCGCCCCAGTCCAGGCGCTGGCCGACGGCGATCATGGCGCGCGTCAGCGCGGTCGTCTCCGCGTGGTCCAGGCGGTCGCCGGCGCTGGCTGTGACGAACGCGGCAAGCTCCAGGTCCGACAACCTGCTTTCCATCACGTCTTGCACCAGGGCAAGGTACTGCGCGTCGTCCAGCCGCGCGCCGAATACCTTGGCCCGGAGCGCGCCTGCCGACGACGCGGGTTCCGCATGCCCGACCCAGGCCAAGGCATCGGGCATGGGATCCAGCAGCGTCCACGCGGCCTCCGACAGGGCTATCTCATCCAGGCCAAGCCGATCGTCGACAACCACGTTCAGCGTCGCCACCAACGTGCGGGCGTCCACGTCCAGCCTCACGCGTGTCATCGCGGCAAAGCCCTCCGAGCGGCAGACTTCGCAGTCGCGATGCATGTAGACCACCGGCTGCTGGTAGGTGTCGATGCCGGCACGGGTGACGCGCAGGCGGGTATGGCCTGCGGCCTGCCCGGTCATTGCGCATCCTCCAGTCCCACGCGCTCCAGATGCTCGGGCACGCGCGCCCGCCAGCCCAGCTCGCGCTGCACGCGCCCGCGCAACGTGTCGGCTGCATCGGGCTCGCCATGGGTGAGATAGACGACGCGCGGCGCGGATGGCGCGGTGCGCATCCAGTCCAGCAGCTCCCCGGCGTCGGCGTGGCCGGAAAAGCCTTGCAACTGCACCACCTCGGCGCGGATGGGCACCTCGCGACCGAACATGCGCAAGCTGGGCTTGCCCGCCGCGAGCGCGGCACCGCGTGTTCCACCGGCCTGGTAGCCGGCGAGCAGGATCGCGTTGCGGTCATCGGGGCCGAACGCCTCGATGTGGTGAAGCACGCGTCCACCGGTGATCATGCCGCTGGCGGAGATGATGATCATCGGCCCGCGCTGGCGGTTGAGCGCCTTCGACTCTTCCACCGTGTTGACGAAGGTGGCCACGTCGAACATCCGCTGGCAGTCCTCTTCGGACACGTGGTGTTCGGAATGGTGGGCGTGGTAATGCCGGGTCGCGTTGATCGCCATCGGGCTGTTGAGGTAGACCGGCACGCGGGGAATCTCCTTGCGCTCGCGCAGCCGGGAGATATGCAGCATGAGCGCCTGGGCGCGGCCGATGGCAAAGGCGGGGATGACGATCACGCCCCCGCGGGCGGCAACGCGGCGGATGATGGGCGCCAGTTCCGCTTCCTGGTCGATGGGAATGTGTTCGCGGTCGCCATACGTGGACTCGCAGACCAGCACGTCACAGGCGGGCAGCGGCGTGGGCGGATTCATCAGCGATTCCTGCTGACGCCCCAGATCGCCACTGAAGTGCAGACGCTGGCCCTGGACGTCCAAGCTGAGGTGTGCGGCGCCCAGGATGTGGCCGGCGGGATGGAAGCGGACCTTGAAGCCCGACGCGACCTCGATGTCGCGCTCGTAGTCATGCCCCTTGAGCTGCTTCAGGCTGCGGCGGGCGTCCTCCTCGGTGTAAAGCGGTCGAGGTTCCTTGTGCTTGGAGTACCCCTTGCGGGCTGCGTATTTCGCCTCTTCTTCAAGCAGGTGCCCGCTGTCGGGAAGCAGCAGGCCACACAGGGACACGCTGGCGTGGGTGCAGTGGATCCAGCCGCGGAATCCCTGTTTGACCAGCGCGGGCAGGTAGCCCGAATGATCCAGATGGGCGTGGGTCAGGACCACCGCGTCGATGGACGCCGGATCGACTGGGAACGGTGCCCGGTTGCGGTCGCGCAGCTGCTTGTAGCCCTGGAAGAGACCGCAGTCGACCAGCACGCGCTGGCCATTGGCCTCGACCAGGTAGCGCGATCCGGTGACGGTACCGGCGGCACCGAGGAACTGCAGCGTCGGGCGGGAAGTCGAGGTCATGATGAGCTCCGGTTCTGGCAGGAAGTGATGGCGGAAAGCGGGCACACGTCCGACGCAGATCGCGCCGGACGCGTGGCTTGCTCACGGTCGAATCAGCTCGACGATGTCATTGACCTTGGGCTTTCCGGAGATCACTTCAGCCTCTGCGTAGTGGTCGTCGAACAGCCCGGTGATGCGCACCTGACCGACGGCTTCCCGGCGAAAGCGCGGCCCGATATCCCGGGGACCGCGGTTACGGCGCTTGTGCCGGATCACATCCAGCACCTGGTCGACCTGGGCTCCGTCGGCCTTGCCGACGCAGACCACCAGTGTGTCGTCCTGCGTCTCCAGAACCTGGCCGCGCATCAACACGTTGTGGCGGAACCCGCCTTCGCTCGCGGAAGCAGCCCCCGGCAGTGCGAAGGAGAAGGCAAAGGCGCCCGCCAGCGCCAGCGCGGCGAACCAGCGATTGGGATTGGTGCGTGGGCCAGCAAAACAGGCGGCATGTGTGACGTTGTTCATTGTGTGGACTCCTTGAATGGATGTGAGGCGAAACAGCGAGACTGCGAGAGCACAAAGGGATGGAACACGACGGTCGGCCTTCATCGGACTTCCCCCGCCGATCGGACAGGACCGCGCCGGCGTCGCGGTATGAAGGCCGGCACCTCCTGCATGTAGCTCACGTAGTCCTCGCCGAAGCGGCTCAGGCAATCTCTCTCCTCACGACGCGCGAGGCGGGCATAGGCCCACACCAGCACCGGATAGCTGGCGAGCGTGAGCAGCGTGGGCCACTGCAGGAGGAAACCAGTCAGTACGAGTACGAAGGCGACGTACTGCGGGTGACGCATGCGTGCATACACGCCCTCCCGGGCAAGCCGACCCTCACGCTGTGCCCGATACAGCACGGGCCAGGCTGCCGACAGGAGCCAGAACCCGCCGCCGATCAGGATGAAACTCGCCAGGTGGAATGGACCGAAATGCGGATTGGCGCGCCAGCCGAACCACATCTCCAGCAGATGGCCGGCGTCGTGGCTGAGCCAGTTGACCTGCGGATAGTTGGCGCTGAGCCACCCGCCCAAGACGTACAGCGTCAGCGGGAAGCCATACATTTCCGCGAACAGGGCCACGACGAAGGCGGAGAACATACCGAACCCACGCCAGTCCCAACGGGTCAGCGGTTTGTAGAAGCTCCAGGCGAAGAAGACGAAGAACGCGGCGTTGATGGCGGCGAGGAGCCAAAGACCGTAGCCGGAGTCAGGTGCGTGCATGTCGGTGTCCTTCGTTCGAGGTGTCGGACGTTTCGTCGTTCCATGCCCGGTTCCGACGGCTCTGATGGTGGCCATGGGGTGGGTCGTCGGCATTGCCGTCGCGCCCATGACTTCCGTCGCCTCCATGACCGCCATGCCCTTTGTGCATGAACACATGCATCAAGGGACACAGCAGCAAGATGGCCAGCGGCAGCCAGCGGAGCGTCCCCGCAAGGTGGGCGCGGTGCTCGACGCCGAGATAGAACAGGGCCAGCGCCAGGAAGATCCAGAAGACCCAACGTCGGGACCCTGAGGTGGCAGGACCAGGAACAGTCATGGCAAGTTCTCCTGAGTGGGGCGGCGTCCAGGGAGTCGCCCCGGGGTGGACCTGACGAATCCGCCGCCCTCAGCGGCTGCAACGGATTCGATCAATGCGCAGACATCGTCGCCAGTCGGGATGGAGTCCGGCAGCGAATTCCAGGCGTGGACGGCATGCTCCATCCGCCCGTGCATGGCCAGCAGGTTGTCCAGTTGCTGGCGGGTGTCTTCGAGTCTGCGTCGGATGATGTCGCGCACCAGCGGGCAGGGACTCCTTCGCAGAACACTGTGGCGGACGATTTCCTCGATCTCCGCCAGCGTGAAGCCGAGCTGTTGGGCGGTGCGAATGAAGCGCAGGCGCTGGAGCTCCGAAGCCGAGAACAGCTGGTAGCCGCTCTCGGTGTGCCTCGCCGCCTGCAGCAGGCCGCGCCGCAGGTAGTTGCGCACCACATGCACCGTGACATCGCCCTGCCGTGCCAGCTGGCGGACCGTCATCAGCGGCAGCGTCACTTCTTCCTTGGTCGTCATCGGCTTGCTCCCGGCGAGGTGTTGATCAGGCTAGACCTGTGTCTCGCACACAGGTCAACCGGCCTTGCGGTGGGCGAAGCCAGTAATGCGCGAATTGGCCGTAGACGGACGGATGTTCGCGGCCACAGTTGCATGAACCGTCGGTCCCTGCCTGCGTTGAACGGCCCCATCACTACTTCTCCTTGGGTAGTGCGGAGGAGGGGTGCGGCTTCCTGGCCAGCTGCCGCTGCTTGATCAGCGAGTACAGCGCCGGGATCACGACCAGGGTGAGGATGGTCGAAGACACCATGCCACCTACCATCGGCGCAGCGATTCGGCGCATGACTTCCGAGCCAGTACCGCTGCTCCACATGATGGGCAGCAGGCCCGCCATGATCGCGACCACGGTCATCATCTTCGGGCGCACGCGGTCGACCGCGCCTTCGATGATGGCCTCGCGCAGGTCCCGTGAATCCAGTGCCCGGCCTTCGGCCTGCCTCTGCGCGGCACGCGCTTCAAGTGCGTGGTCGAGGTAGATCAGCATCACCACGCCGGTTTCCGCGGCGACGCCGGCCAGCGCGATGAAGCCCACGATCACCGCGACGCTGGTGTTGTAGTCGAGCATCCACATCAGCCAGATGCCACCGACCAGTGCGAAGGGCACCGACAGCATCACGATCAGCGACTCGGTGACACGGCGGAAGTTGAGGTACAGCAGCAGGAAAATCAGCGCCAGCGTCACCGGAACGACGACACGCATCTTCTCCGCGGCACGTTGCATGTATTCGTACTGTCCACTCCAGGTCACGTAGTAGCCAGGCGGGAACTGCACCTGCTCGGTGACCGCTTCCTGCGCAGCCTTCACGTAGCGGCCGAGATCGCTCTCTCGGGTGTCGACGTAGATGTACGCCGCCAGCATCGCGTTCTCGGTGCGGATGCTCGGCGCACCCTTCCTGACCTCAATCCGCGCCAGTTCGCCCAGCGGCACCTGGGCGCCGCCGGGCACCGGCACCAGGACTTGGCTGCCTATCCGGTGCGGATCGTCGCGGAGTTCGCGGGGATAGCGCACGATCGCGCTGAAGCGCTCACGGCCCTGGAGGATGGTGGTGACGATCTCGCCGCCGAGCGCGGCCGCCACCACGTCCTGCACCTCGCCCAGGGTTACGCCGTACTGCGCCAGGCGGCCCAGGTCGGGGGTGATGTCGAGGTAGTAGGCGCCGGTCAGGCGCTCGGCGAACGCGCTGGTCGTCCCCGGCACTTCGCGCACCACGGCTTCGATCTCGGTGGCCAGCGCGTCGAGTTGCTCAAGGTCCGTGCCGAAGAGTTTGATGCCCACGGGCGTGCGGATGCCGGTGGCCAGCATGTCGGTGCGCGCCTTGATCGGCATCGTCCAGGAGTTGGCGACGCCCGGGAACTTCAGCGCCGCGTCCATCTCGGCGATGAGCTTGTCGGTGGTCATGCCGTCCCGCCATTCGTCCTCGGGCTTGAGGTTGATGACGGTCTCGAACATCTCCAGCGGTGCGGGATCGGTGGCCGTCAGGGCACGGCCCGCCTTGCCGAACACCGACTCCACTTCCGGGAAGCCCTTGATGATCCGGTCCTGCTGCTGCAGCAGCTCCGAGGCCTTGGTCACCGACATGCCCGGAAGCGACGCGGGCATGTACAGCAGCGTGCCTTCGTTGAGGGTTGGCATGAACTCGCTGCCCAGCCGCGATGCAGGCCACAGGCTTGCAAACAGGGCGACCAACGCAAACATGATTGTGGCCATGCGATGCCGCAGAACGACGTTGATCACCGGCCGATAGGCCGCAACCAGGAACCGGTTCACCGGATTCTTGTGCTCGGGCACGATCTTGCCGCGCACGAACAGCAGCATGAGTACCGGTACCAGCGTGATCGACAACAGCGCGCCACCGGCCATCGCGAAGGTCTTGGTGAAGGCCAGCGGCTTGAACAGGCGACCTTCCTGAGCCTCCAGGGCGAACACGGGCAGGAACGAGACGGTGATGATCATCAGGCTGAAGAACAGCGCCGGCCCGACCTCGCGACAGGCATCGATGATCAGCTGGGTCCGGCTGCGGGAGCCGTCGGAGCGCTCGATGTGCTTGTGCGCGTTCTCGATCATCACGATCGCCGCGTCGACCATCACGCCAATCGAGATCGCGATGCCGCCCAGGCTCATGATGTTGGAGTTCATGCCCAGCATGCGCATCGCGATCACCGCGATCAGCACGCCGACGGGCAGCATGACGATCGCGACCAGCGCGCTGCGCGCATGGAACAGGAATACCAGGCACACCAGTGCGACGATCAGGCTCTCCTCGAGCAGCGTCGTGCGTAGCGTCTTGATCGCGCGCACGATGAGATCGGAGCGGTCGTAGACCGCCTGGACGCTGACGCCCTCGGGGAGTCCACTCGCAAGCTGGGCGATCTTTTCCTTCACCCCCCCGATCACGGCCAGGGCGTTTTCGCCGAAGCGCGCAATGGCGATCCCGCCCACGACGTCGCCTTCGCCGTCCAGGTCGGCGATGCCACGGCGCTCATCGGGTACCAGTTCGACCCGGGCGACGTCGCCGATCAGCACCGGTGCGCCCCCTTCGGCGCGCAGAACCAGGCTCTCGATATCCTCGATACCGCGCAGGTAGCCGCGGCCCCGCACCATGTACTCGGTCTCGGCCATCTCGATCACGCGGCCGCCGACGTCGCGGTTGCTCTCGGCGATCACCTCGGACACCCGTGAAATCGGGATGTCGAACTCGCGCAGCCGGAGCGGATCAACGGTGATCGAGTACTGGCGCACGAAACCGCCGACGCTGGCGACCTCGGCCACGCCGGGCGCGGTGGTGAGCTGGTAACGCAGGTACCAGTCCTGCATCGCGCGCAGCTCGTCCAGCGAGTGGCGGTCGCTCTGCAGCACGTACTGGTAGACCCAGCCCACGCCGGACGCGTCGGGTCCCAGTGCCGGTGCCACGCCAGCCGGCAGGTTTTTCGATGCGACGTTGAGGTTCTCGAGCACGCGCGAGCGCGCCCAGTACAGGTCCGTGCCTTCTTCGAAGATGACGTAGATGAAGGAGGCGCCGAAGAACGAGAAGCCGCGGACGTCCTTCGACTTCGGCGTCGCGAGCAGGGCGCTGGTCAGCGGATAGGTGACCTGGTCCTCGACCACCTGGGGCGCCTGCCCCGGGTACTCCGTGAACACGATCACCTGCACGTCCGACAGATCCGGTTGTGCGTCCAGCGGCGTCTTCATCAGTGCGTAGATGCCACCGGCGACAATCGCCAGCGCCATCAGCAGCACCAGGAAGACGTTGCGCACCGACCATTCAACGAGACGGCCAAGCATGTCAGTGCCCCTCGTGGCTGGTGGCGGGAGCAGGTGTGCCGTGGTCGTTCATCGTTCCATGGTCGCCATGGCTGTCATGGCCGTCGGACGCGCCAGGATCGCTGGCGGCAGCCGGTGGATCTCCCGATGTCGCCGGTATGGCATGGCCTGCGTGGGGATCAGCGACCTCGTCAACATGACCTGCGTGCGGATCGACGGCGTCCTCACCGTGCCCGGCGTGTGGATCCTCAGTGGTGCCCGAAGGCGCGCCGTGTCCTGCATGACCCTCAAGCCCCTGGAGTGCCGACTGCAGGTTGCTTTCGGCGTCGATCAGGAAGTTGGCGGAGACCACGACCTGTTCGCCTTCGGCGATCCCGTCGAGCACTTCGATGCGATCGCCGCCACGGCGACCCAGGGTGACGTCGCGCGGTGCGAACCGGCCGGGGCCGGTCTCGACCAGCACCACCTGGCGCGTGCCGCTGTCGAGCACGGCCGAGCGCGGAACGGTCAGGACCGGTCCAGCACCCGGCTCCTCCAGCACCACCGTCCCGTAGAGCCCCGGCCGGAGGTCGCCGTCGGGGTTGGGCAGGGCGATGCGCACATCCACGGTGCGCGTCATCGCATCGATGACGGGCTGCACGAAGGTGACCGCGCCCTCGGCCACCTGGCCCGGCAAGGCCACGGTTTCAAAGCGTGCGGGCTGGCCGGGCTGGATGCCCGCGGCCTGCGCCGCCGGGACCTTCGCGATCACCCACACCGTCGACAGGTCCGCCAGGCGCAGGATGGTTTCGCCGGGCTCGAAGCGTGCGCCCTGGACCACCGGCTTCTCGATCACGACCCCGTCCGCGGGCGCGGTGAGCACCAGCCCCGTCTTGCCGAGTTGCGCGTCGCTGATTTCCCAGTTGCGCAGGCGGGTGCGTGCGGCATCGCGCAGGCGGGTCATCGATGCCGCGCTCGCGGGATCGGACCCGGCCAACCTGCGGGCGGTCTCGTCGGCCAGCCGGTATTCCTGCTGCGCCGCCGCCAACTGTGGGCTGTAGACGGAGAGCAGCGGCTGCCCGGCGCGGACGCGCATGCCGGTCTGGTTCGCGTACAGCCGCTCCACCCAGCCTTCAAAGCGGGGCGCGATCGCGTACTGCCGGGTCTCGTCGACCTCGACCGTGCCGCTGGTGCGCACGGTGGCGGACATGGCTCCTCGCTTGACCGCCTCGGTGCGCACGCCCAGCGCCTGCACCTTGTCCGGGGGCAGCACCACCGTACCCGGCGCCGCCGGCGGGGCGTCGTCGGCATAGACCGGGACGTAGTCCATGCCCATCGAATCCTTCTTCGGCACCGGCGACGTGTCCGCCAGGCCCATCGGATTGCGGTAATAGAGCACCTTGCGTTCCGCGGCCGCTGCCTCGGCGGACGTGGCTGCGGTGGGCGAATCGTTCGTGGCGCGGCCCGCCATCCAGCCGACGGCGAGTGCGGCGAGTGCGACGCCGATGGCGAGCGACAGGGTCTGGACACGGGTCATCGGATATCTCCTTCGATGGCGCGCACGGCGGCGGCGCCCAACAGTTCGTCACGCAGTGCATCGACCCGTGCGAGGTCGGCGCCCTGCCATTCATTGAGTGCTTCCAGCAGCGTCCCGAAGTCGACTTCGCCGACCTGGTAGCTGGCCAGCGCGGACTGCCAGGTGGCGTCGGCCTGCGGCAGCAGCGTGTTCTCGATCAGCGCGCGGCGCTCGCGTGCGCTGGTCCACTGCGACCAGGCGGAGGCGCCGCTTTCCTCGACGGCCCGCAACGTGGCATCTCTGCGGGCCAGCGCCGCGTCTTCGAGCAGGCGCGACTCGCGCTCGCGTTCGCGGCGGGCGCGCTGCTGGAACGGGATCTCGACCTCGAGCATCAGCTCGGTGCTTTCGATGCCGTTGCCGTACTGCATCGCACCCACGCCCACGGTGATGTCGGGAAAGCGGTTGCGACGCTGCAGTACCACGTTCGTGCGCGCGGCCTCGGCGCGGGCCTGCTGCGAGCGCACCGCGGGGTGCGCATTTGCGTCATCCAGTGCCTCGGTGAGCGAGGCGCTGTGGACGACGAGGCGCGGCGCCTCATCGGGAGTCGCCAGCGGTGCATCGGAACGGCGTCCCAGCACCGCGTTCAAGGTGGCGGCCGCCTCCTGCTTGGTCGCGAGGCGTTCGATCCGCTCGCGCTGTAGGCTGGTCTGCTCGACCTGGGCGCGGATGGCATCCTGCTGCGCCGCGCGACCCAAGGCGTAGCGCACGCCGGCTATTTCCTCGACCTGCCGGAGCAGGGCGATGCGGCGGTCGAGCACGGCCACGGCCTGATCGGCATGCCAGTAGCGCACGTACGCCGCTTCAGCCTCTGCCAGCAGGTCGCGCGCCGCGGTGATGCGGTCAAGCCCGACCGCGACCGCGTCCTGGCTGGCCGCGGTCCGCGCCAGACCACGCTTGCCCCAGAGCGGGAAGCGCTGACGCAGCGCGTAGTTCACCTCGCGCTCGGCACCGGCGGTGCGCCAGGGCTTGTCCGGATCGAGGCCGCGGAATCCAACCGAGGCCATCGGATCGGGCAGGGCACCTGCGGGAAGGATCCTCGCTTCGGCGGCCTGGGTTTCGAAGTCCATGGCCCGCAGCTCGGGGTTGTGTTCCAGAACCCAGGTGCGGATCGACTCGAGGCTGTGCCCCGGGATGGGTTCGGTGGCGGTCGCGGGCAGCGCCAGCGTCCACAAGCCGCCGGCGAACACGCAGGCAAGCAGGTGCCGGAGCAGTGGCCGACGGCGGAACAGCGGGTAAGGGTGCAGGCGCCTGGCCTGCATCGGGTCGAACAGGGATGCCATATCAGTGTCCTTGGGCCGACGCGACGCAGGTCGCTCGGACGAGGCAGAACACATGCCGTGACGCGCACGGCACGAACGCACAGCACTGCGCCGCACAGAGGCGTGCGGAGCAGTCAGCGTTCGGGCATCAGATCAGCAGGAGAGCCGCTGGATGGGCGGTGGGGCGGTGCCAGGCGGGCCTGGGGGGCGATTCCACCCAGCTGGGCGTGACCCCTGGGCCGGCATCGGCGACCTCGGCCACGACGAACCAGGAGACCCACGCTCCGACAAACAGCGGCGGGACCGGTGGGATGCGCCCACTGTCGGCCGAAATACCCCCCTCGCTGCAGTGCGCGGCACACACCGCCCTGTCCGCCGAGGGAAGCTCCGCGTCGCAGCCGTGGCCGTGGTCGTGGGGGGCATCCGCGCCGGCCGCGACTGCGGCGGCGGGTGTGCCCGGAAGACCCAGGCAGCCGCCATGGCTGGCCAGCGCGAACTGGGACCAGAGCAATGCCGCCATCGCGAGGAGGACGGTGCGCTGGAACCAGCTACGGTGACGACGGCGGATCATGGCTTGAGGTTACCTTTTGCTCGGTCAGATGCAACTGATCCAGATCAATCCGGGGCCAGACCGGAGGTATGGTCCGGCGCGGTCGCCCTTGGTGGTGTCGGAACTGCCGCCGTCTTGGCCAGGCGAAGCGCGTTGGCGACCACCGACACCGAGCTCAAGCTCATCGCAAGCGCCGCGACCATCGGACTCAGCAGGATCCCGAACGCGGGGTACAGCACCCCGGCCGCGATTGGAACCCCCAGCGCGTTGTAGAGAAACGCGAAAGTGAGGTTCTGCTTCATGTTGGCCACCGTGGCCTGCGAGATCTTGCGGGCGCGCAGGATGCCGCGCAGGTCGCCCTTGACCAGGGTGATCTGGGCGCTGGACATTGCGACATCGGTGCCCGTGCCCATGGCGATGCCGACGTCGGACGCGGCGAGGGCTGGCGCGTCGTTGATGCCGTCGCCCGCCATCGCCACCCGCCGTCCTTCGCGCTTGAGGCGCTGCACCAGCTCGGCCTTGTCCTCGGGACGGACCTCGCCATGCACTTCGTCCAGGCCGAGTTCGGCGGCCACGGCGCGTGCGGTGGTGAGCCCGTCGCCAGTGGCCATGATGATGCGCAGCCCGGCGGCCTGCAGCTCGTTGATGGCGACCGCAGCCGACGCCTTGATCGGGTCGGCGACCGCGACAAGGCCCGCGAGGCGCCCGTCCACGGCGAGGAACATGGCGCTTGAACCCTCGCGACGCATCCGCTCGGCCACGTCGACATGCGCGCCGGGATTGGCGCCTAGATCCTCCATCAATGCGGTATTGCCCAAGGCAAGCGCATGACCGGCTACGGTTCCGCGCACCCCCATGCCGGTGACCGAATCGAAGTCCTCCACGCGGTCGAACTCGAAGTTCCGGCGCCGGGCCTCGGCGACGATGGCGTCGGCCAGCGGATGCTCGCTGCCTTGGTCCAGGCTGGCCGCGAGATGCAGCACCCGGTCGGCGTCGAAGCCGTCGAAGGACACGACTTCCTTGAACGCCGGGCGTCCTTCGGTGAGCGTGCCGGTCTTGTCGACGATCAGGGTGTCGATGCGGCGCATGTGTTCGATCGCCTCGGCATCGCGGAACAGCACTCCGACCTGCGCCGCTTTGCCCGTGGCGACCATGATCGACATCGGCGTCGCCAGGCCCAGCGCGCAGGGGCAGGCGATGATCAGCACCGAGACCGCGTTTAGCACCGCGTAGGTCCAGGACGGGTCCGGGCCGAAGAAGCCCCAGATGAAGAAGGTCGCTACCGAGATCGCCAGCACCGCGAGCACGAACCAGTAGGCGACGGTGTCGGCCATCCGCTGCATCGGTGCGCGCGAGCGCTGCGCCTGCGCGACCAGCTGCACGATCTGCGAGAGCACGGTATCGGAACCCACCTTGGCGGCGCGGATCACCAGCGCACCTGTGCCGTTCTGCGTCGCGCCGATGACCTGGTCGCCCGCGGTCTTCTCGACCGGGATCGGCTCGCCGGTGAGCATCGACTCGTCGACGCTGGAGCGCCCTTCCACCACTTCACCATCCACCGGCACCTTCTCACCGGGCCGCACGCGAAGCTGGTCGCCGACGTGCACGTGGGTCAGCGGGATGTCTTCCTCGGTGCCATCGGCATTGAGCCGTCGGGCTTCCTTCGGCGCCAGCCCAAGCAGGCCCTTGATCGCCGCGGATGTCTTCGAACGCGCCCGCAGCTCCAGCATCTGGCCGAGCAGGGTCAGCGACACGATCACCGCCGCCGCTTCGTAGTACACGCCGACGCGCCCGTGCTCGTTGAACGAGGCCGGGAACAACCCAGGTGCCAGGGTGGCGGCCAAGCTGTAGCCAAAGGCCGCTGCTACGCCGATCCCGATGAGCGTGAACATGTTGGGATGGAGGTTGCGGATCGACTGCACGCAGCGTTCGAAGAACGGCCAGCCGGCCCACAGTACGACTGGGGTGGTCAGCAACAGTTCGACCCAGGTCTGCACGTGGATGGACAGCGGCAGGATCTGCACGCCGCCTAGTTCGAGGCTCGGGAGATGCCGGCCGAACATGGCCAGCACGAGCGTCGCCACCGTCAGCGGAAGCGTCCACCAGAACCGGCGGCTGAAGTCGACGAGCTCCGGGTTCGCCTCGTCGTCAAGCCCGGGCATCTCCGGTTCCAGAGCCATGCCGCAGAGCGGGCAGGTACCGGGATGGTCCTGGCGGACTTCGGGGTGCATCGGGCAGATGTACATGGCGCCCGGAACTGCGGCCGCTGGCTCGATCGGCCCGGGGGCGAGGTACTTTCCGGCGTCGGCGACGAACTTCGTGCGGCAGCCAGCCGAGCAGAAATGGTACGTCGTGCCAGCGTTTACGGCGTGGTGGGGCGACGTCTTCGGGTCGACGTTCATTCCGCAGACCGGATCCTTCACCGTTCCGGGAGGCGCGGTTGGCGGACCCCCTTCAGGCGCGCGCCCGCCAGTGCTGCTGCCATGTCCGTGTGCCTGCTGGTGGTGGTCGTGCGTGTTCATGCGTCTTCCTTCGACAAGGCGCCCAGGATCGGGCAGTCCTGGATGCCACCCTGACCGGGGCAGGCAGCGACAAGTTGGCGTAGCCCATCGCGAATGCGTGCGAGTTCATCCAGCTTGCGCTCGACGTCGACGAGGCGTGCCGCCGCCGACGCACGTACCGCCGCCATGTCCTCACCCGACCGCCCGAAGAGCTGAAGCAATTCGCTGATCTCGCGCAACGTGAAGCCCAGCGCCTTGGCGCGACGCACGAAATGCAGGCGCGCCACGTCGGCATCGTCGTAGGAGCGATATCCAGAATCGCGGCGGATAGGGACGGGCAGAATGCCGTGGCTCTCGTAGTAGCGGATTGTGTCGATGGGCACGTGTGTCCGCCTGGCGAGTTGACCTATCTGCATGGGAGCGCTCCGTTGGACCAGATGCCGAGTGTCTGCCCTTGACCATGGTCCAGAGTCAAGTGGTAGTGCCCCCGCGCTGATCCCCGTTGACTTCGGTACCAGCCTCGAGCTGCCGTAGGGACTGCAACCGCTACACAGGACTGAGCGTCCCGAGCATTGAAACAACAATCAGGATCAGGATCGCCAGCGCAGCCTCGGCCGCAACGCTCTGCCGCAAGGCTCGCACCTCCTGCGAGGGATCTCCGCCGGCCAGCGCCCGTTCAAGGCGCGGCACCAGCGTCCATCGGTGCAGCGCTCCCAGGCCCAGCATTCCGCCGAACAGGGCAAGCTTGAACAGCAACAGGTTTCCGTAGGTGCTCTGGACCAGCGCCGACAATGACCACGCGGTGAGATCACCGTAATGCGCGATGCCAGACACGATGAGCGCAGCAACGAAAATCGTTCCCAGCGTCGAGAATCCATGCAGGAAGTCATGCGTTGATCGCAGACGCCCGTTGCCCGCAGCGTCCTTGCCGCGCAGGAGCATTCCCAGGAACATCAGGACCGCTGCGATCCAGCCGCCTGCAGCGAGAAGATGGACGAGGCCCGCAGAGAGCCGGACCGCGCCTGCCACGCCCTCGCCAGCGGCGGCGTGGCCGTTCCATGCCAGCGAGGCGAGGGCGCCGCCCGCCAGCGTCGCCGACAGCGGGTAGGCGGACTCCACCTTCCCGCGGCGACGATGCCACCCGAGCACAAATACCATGGCGATCAGCAGCGCGCCTCTCGCAATGGCTGCGCGGCCTGCGGACGTATCAAGCAGATACCAGCCAAGCGATTCGCGATCAACGTCGGCAATCGGCATTCCCATGATGCCCGCGGTCTTGAAGACGACATCGGCCCCGGTGAGCACGAGACCGACGGCGGCACTCACCAACAGAACGCCCATGAATGGCCACCCGGCCAGGGTGTGGGCGAGTGCCGGTCGACGCAAACCGTACCAACCGAACAGTGGGACGCCGAAAAGAAGCATGAGAACCAGGTATTCCAGGAATCTCAGTGCGTAAGCCGACAGGTCGAACATTCGCGACTCCTCAGCGCACCGTGAAGCTGAAGCTGCCCGGCATGGGGTGGTTGTCACTACCGACCGCGCGGTACTCCACGGTGTAGACGCCCGGAGCAAGCGGACCAGTCAACCTGGCGCGCAGGGTCTTTCCGTTGTTGACGATCTCGGTGGTGAAGTTCTCGATCGGCATGGCGGAGCTGCCGTGCTTCATGAGCAACTTGAGACGCGACGCCCGCGGAATCAGTGTTTCGTTGAACACGAGATCGATCTGGCCTGGAGAGGCCACCACCGCATCTGCCGCCGGTGTGGACTGCTGCAGCGCAGCGTGGGCATGCGCGATCTGCAGCGAGAACTGCCCTGCAGCGATCGCCAGGACGAGCGCGAAGGAGCGGAAAAGGTTTGACGACTTCATGGATTGTCCTCTTTGCGAGTGTGATGCAAGGTCCCGTTCCTGGGGCCGTGCAGTGGTGGACCCGACAGCGTTGGCTGCCTGCTTGTCAGTGAAACAACGGTTCGTCGACTCTTGATGCTTGTGGTTTCGCGAAGTGAGGATCCCGCTGGTTACGGCGGGATCCCCGACGCATCAGGCTGCCATGGCACTACAGCTTTCCGCGCAGCGGCGACAGGCATCGGCGCAGCGCGTCATCTCGGGGTCGTTCATGGCATCGCATGCATCGGCACACTGGCGGCAGATCTCCGCGCAGGCACCGCAAACGACGGAGTGAACGCTGGCGCCACGCAGCATCGCGTCGGCGCTGGTGGCGCAGATATCGGCACACGTCGCCAGCAGGGCGATGTGCTCCGGTGCTGCGTGGGCACCGCCTTTGCCCAGGCAATAGTTGATGGTCTCCAGGCAGATCGCGTGGCATTGCGTGCAGTTGTCGATGCACTCGTTCATGGCCTGAGACCGGTGGTCTTCGGAATGGTGAGTCATGTGGATCTCCTGCTTCATCGCGGACGAGAATCGGCGCGCCCGCAACACCGCCCCCTGTTGCTCTTGCGGATCAATGCTGTGCGAAGGGTTCGGTGGTTCCGTCGTGATGGACCAGCTCGACCGTATACGGCTGCTGGCGTCCTTCCGGGACCTCCATGCCCGGCGAACCGAGCGGCATTCCGGGCAGGACCAGGCCGCGTGCGTCCGGCTTTTCTTCGAGGAGGCGCTTGATGTCCTCGGCCGGGACATGGCCTTCGATGACGTATCCGCCGACCTCCGCCGTGTGGCAGGAGCCCTTTGCATAGGGGACACCCAGGCGCTCCTTGACCGGACCCAGGTCATCCATGTCATGCACATCCACGGTGAACCCCGCCTTCTTCACGTGGTCGATCCAGCTACCGCAGCACCCGCAGGTCGGGGTCTTGTGGACCGTCATGCGTGGCAGGGTAGCGGGAGTCGCGTCGGCCGTTTTCGGGGCGACCTGCGCTGTGGGCGCGATGGTGGATTGCGCGGGTGTAGCCGCCTGGGTGCAGGCACCCAGGCCGGCGACCGCAAAAGCCGCCCACGCCAGTCGGTTCAATCTGCAGGTTTTCATTTCTGGTTCTCCGCTCAGCGCTTGGTCCGCGAGGACCAGTGGATGTGGACGATCCGCCAGCCATCGGCGGTCTGCTTCAGCACCATCGTTTCGGTGCTCTGGACGGTCAGTGGCTTGCCGTCCTTCTGGGCGTGCAGCTCGCTTTCGGTTCCGACCCACGCGAACTCGCCAGCGGTTCGTGCACGCTGACGGAGCAGCTGGCGATGGGCGCCCTTGAGGAACGCCGCATCGCTGACTGCGTGATGGCCCATGTATTCCTCGCGGCTGTGTTCGGCGCCCCCGGACTCGAGGATGAGAACGTCGGCAGCGAGCAGGGCTTCGACCGTGGCCAGATCGCCGCTAGACAGGGCGCTGTTGAAACGCTCCGCTACGGCGACCGCGGCCTCTGCAGTGACTGGGACGTCGACGTTCGCAGATGCCGCGGCAGCGGGGTGATGTGCGTGCGGCTGTGTCGCCTGCGCCATTGCGGGGGACACGACGGCCAGTGCCAGTGCGAGGGTGAACGAGATTGCTGTTGCGTTCATTGCGTGGGCTCCAAGGAGATCAATGGGTGTGCGCATGGCCGTCACCGGCCACGGGCGTGTGTGGTGCAGGGTGCGACTCCACCTTGCCGTTGGGATGGCGGTGGTCCACCAACCCGACTTCCGTGTCGCTGAGTGTCGGGCCGTGGTGATCGTCGTCCACGCCCGGCGGGTGCGCATGCGGCATGGAGTTGTTGCCCGGCTCGGATGGGGCAGGGTGATCCTCGGCCTTTTCGTCGTCATGGTGGCCTTGCGTCTCGCCGCCGCCATGCGAATGACCATCACTGCTGGCCACCAACGCCTGGTAACCGGCCTTGTCCAGCGTGGGCAGCTTCTGCAGGAAGGCCGACATGTTCCAGATGAACTCATCGTCCATGCTGCCGCCCCACGCGGGCATGCCGCTGGCCTTGATGCCGTGCTTGATCACCCAGAACGCCTCAGCTGGAGCGACCGACTGTTTGCTTAGGTTCGGTGGCGCGGGGTACAGGCCCTTGCTCATCTCGGTGGCCGCCGCCTCTGGCGAAAGATGGCAGGTCACGCACATGGCGTTGTAGTTGCCCGCACCCTGGCGGATACGCTCAGGATCATCCAGGTTCGTGGGCACCTGAAGCTTGGCGGCGCGCACCTCAATGGAACGCTCGCGCGCCGTTTCAAGTAGCGCATACACCGGGCGACTATGCGGATCGTCGGCGGCCACGTTGTACACGCCCAGAGAGACCGTGGCAGTTGCCGCGACCGCAACCAATCCCACGCCGGCACCGAGCCATACCCACATCCTTTTGTTGGATTTCATTGTCAGTTCCCCTTAGAACCAGGTACGAAGGCCGATGACCAAGCGCGTGTCTTCAAAGGACTCGCCATGCTCGCGTCGCATGTCTGCGGTATTGCCAAACGCGCGCTCGTACACCACGCCGATGTAGGGAGCGAACTTTCGGGTGAACTCATAACGAAGTCGTAGCCCCGCCTCAGCGGTACTCAGACCCGAACCTATCCCGCGCAATGGATCGTTCTTGCCATAGGCGGTGACTTCCACCAGCGGCTGCAAGATCAGCCGGTTGGTTAGCAGCAATTCGTACTCGGCCTCGACATTGGCGGCAGTCTGGCCCCCTTCGCCGAGATAGGCTGTGGCGGACACTTCGAACTTCATCGGCGCCAAGCCCTGTACACCGATAGCGGCGAAGTTTTGAGATGCCCCAGGCTTGAAGTCATGACGCACACCGGCCACCACATCCCACCACGTGGAGATACTGCGGCCGTAGAGCACTTCCAGATCAGCCGACTCGGTCTGACCATCCGTGCGTTCGCCTTCACTGCGGAGCCAGACGCGATTGAGGTCCGTACCGATCCAAGCCTGGCCCTCCCAGCCCAGCCCGGTGCCCGGATCGGCATCCCAGGCTTCCAGGCGATTGAGCAGCACGTAGCTCTTGATCGAGTTGTCATGCACCGGATGCGCGTGTTCCGGCGCGATGGCCGCCTTGCGATCCGCGTCCGTCACCGCGGGTATCGGGGTGCGCGGCTGCGTTGGCACTGCAGGCCCGTGTCCCATCTGACTGTGGTCCATGCCCTGCATCGACTGTGTCTGCGCTTTGGGCGTTGCGGGCGTGCTCGGAGGCGCGCCGTGCCCCATCTTGGAATGGTCCATCCCCTGCATCGCAGGCGTGGCCGTACTAGAGGTGTCGGCTGCAGCGGGCTGTGCCATCTGACTGTGATCCATGCCCTGCATCGACTGCGCCTGTGCTGTGGGCGCCGCAGGTGTGCTCGCGGGCGAGACGTGCCCCATTTGCGAATGGTCCATGCCCTGCATGGCAGGCTCGGCTGCTTTAGCCTGCGGCGCGGCGTGGCCCATCGTCGCATGATCGATCGTCGCTTCGCTCGGCTTGGCCGGTGTTGCAGGCTTTTGGGCTGGCGCAGGTTTTGATGTCGGCGCCTGTTGTGCAGAGTGATCCTGAGTCTGGGTCTGCGCGCCCTGCTCCATCGGCATGGAGCCGTGCTGCATGGATTGGGCGCTGGCCGCATTGGCCAGGGCCAGCGAGATAGCCAGCGTCAGCGCAGTCAGGGTGGTATCGCGTCTATTGATGTTCATTCGTCGACCCTCACCGTGCGCATCATTCCGGCTTCCATGTGATAAAGCAGGTGGCAATGGAACGCCCAGCTGCCCAACGCATCGGCACGCACGCGATACGTGCGTCGGCTACCCGGCGGCATATCCACCGTGTGCTTGCGCACCATGAAGTTGCCGTTGTCGTCCTCCACGTCACTCCACATGCCGTGCAAATGGATGGGATGGGTCATCATCGTGTCGTTAACCAATACGATGCGCATACGCTCGCCGTAGTTCAGCCGCAGCGGCTTGACATCGGAGAACTTCTGACCGTTGAAGCCCCAGGAGAATTTCTCCATATGTCCGGTCAGATGCAGCTCGATCTCGCGACCGGGGTCGCGTCCGTCAGGGTCTTCAAAGGTGCTCTTGAGCATGGAATACGTCAGTACATGACGGCCGTTATCGCGCAGGCCATTACCCGGATCATCCAAGCGCGAACTCACGCTCATGGCCTGGTTGTCCAACAGGGGATTGTTGGTCTCGCTGGCAGGGTGTGATTGCATGCCCCCGTGCTGCATGCCTGCCATGGCACCATCGCCGGCGGCGGGCATCGCATGGCCTGCATGGGCCGAGGTCGCGTTACCGCTGGCAGGTGGGGTCATGCCAGGCATGCCCATGGCCGCACCACAGCCGCCTTCCATGCCCTTGCTGCCGCCAGACATATCCATCGATCCATGATCCATGCCCATGTCTGCCATCGTCAGCAGCGGCCGGGGATCCACAGACGGAACGGGCGCGCGTAATCCTTCGCGCACGGCGAGCGTGCCGCTGACGTAGCCGGTGCGACCGGAGTCTTGGGCAAAGATGGTGAATGCGTCCTGCCCGGAGGGCTCCACGATCACATCGAAGGTTTCTGCTACCGCGATGCGGAACTCGTCGACGGAAACCGGATGGACATACAAGCCATCTGCTGCCACCACGGTCATCTTTAGCCCCGGAATACGCACATCGAAGTACGTCATGGCAGAGCCATTGATGAAACGCAGGCGCACCTTCTCGCCACTGCGGAACAAACCGGTCCAGTTGCCCAGCGAGGTCGTGCCGTTCATCAGGTAGGTGTAGGTGTTGGCGTTGACGTCGGACAGATCCGTGGGCGTCATCCGCATCACGCCCCACATCTTGCGATCTTCCAACGTGGCCGACAGGCCGTTGCGCTTCACATCGCGCGCAAAATCGCCGACCGTGCGCTTGTAGTAATTGTCATGGCCCGGCATCTTCTTCAAACGATCGAACAGGGCCGTCGGGTCCAGGTCTGTCCAATCGCTCAGCATCACGACGTAGTCGCGATCGAAGCTGAAGGGCTCCGGCTCCAATGGGTCGATGATGATCGGGCCATAGAGCCCGGCTTGTTCCTGGAACCCCGAGTGGCTGTGGTACCAGTAGGTGCCGCCCTGATGCAGGGTGAACCGGTAGTGGTAGGTCTCACCACGTCCGATACCGTCAAAGCTCAGGCCCGGCACGCCGTCCATGTTGGCCGGCAAAATGATGCCGTGCCAATGGATGGAGGTGTCCGCGCCATGGAGGGAGTTAGCGGGCAATGCATTGGAGACACGCAGGTTGACCGTGGTGCCTTCCCGCCAACGCAGCAACGGCGCCGGAACGGACCCATTGACGGTGATCGCGGTGCGGGTCTTGCCGGTGAAGTTCATCGGCGTCTCGCCGATGGTTAGGTCAAACTCGGTGCCCGATAGTACGTTGGGTTGTCCCGGGCCCTTGAGCGCCCAACTGGCTTTGGGCCAGAAACCTAATCCTGCGACTGCGCCTCCCAAGGCCAAGCCCTGGACAAATCGCCGCCGCGAAGGTAGCAGCGGCGGTCCACCGTGTGGACCACGAAAATCATCATGCGACATGAAAATGCTCCAAGCGTCGTGTTGCCACCGGCGGGCGGTGGTACAGAGCGGGCGGCTGGCCTATAAATAGGCATGCAAGCCACACCAACGGCGCCATTGCGGCGCTTAGGGACGCTTAGCCGATCGGTGGTCGGATCAGATGAGGCAAGGCAGGTGCCGCATGCCCTAGGGGCAGCGGCATGACATCCAGGCCCAAGGCCAGTTGCACCGAAACATGCAGGCGCGCCGGAAGTGCGCTCGCGCACGCGTGTACGCAGGCGCACCGGCACGCAGAAGACTTGCAACAGTCGGGACCGGCATGGTCGCCATGCCCAGTGCCAGCCCTTTCAATCGAGGTGGCATCGGGATGATTCTCAGCACTGTGATGGGCGACGCAGTCTTCGTCGCCTTGCACCGCGGCAGCCACTTCGCTGGCCTGCGCTTCCATGGCCGGGTTCATACTGATCGACGCAAATGCCGACCACGCGCCGTTAAGCACGAGCATGACGATCAGGAGCAGTCGCAGTAGAAGTGAGGAGGCTGACACGGGCGACATTGTAAATCACTTTAGACAAGGCGCGTGTGTATCGGTCGTGAACAAAATCTCAAGTAGGCCTGAGATGCCGCCACTTGTCAGTCGCACTAGTCACGGCCACTGCAGCTCCCTCCAGGAGCGCCCAATGGGCGGGTTGAGGCGCGACGTCCCCCCGGTTTTGAGTAGCACGGCGATTTGGAGTCCAATCCCGCAACCCAAGGAGATTGGACGTGAAGAAGCGTTTTACCGAGGAACAGATCATCGGCTTCCTGCGTGAGGCCGATGCCG